>CAZCLK010000005.1:83416-92299 GCA_964499575.1 uncultured Oscillospiraceae bacterium
TCCGGATTCGAGAGTCTTTCGACCGCTTACCAGATCATTAAGGCGATGTTCCGGACTCTCCCCGACCTCGATCTCTCCGAAGGAAAATTTATGATCGTCAGCCCGGACGAGGGCGGCATCATGCGTGCGATGTACATGGCGTCCGTTCTCGGTGTTCCGCTCGGCACGTTTTATAAGAGACGCGATTATACGCAGGTCATTAACGGCAGAAATCCGATCGTCGCTCATGAGTTTCTCGGCGATTCGGTCGAGGGCATGGATATTCTTGTCGTCGACGACATGATATCCTCCGGCGACTCGATCCTGGACATCGCGAGAGAGATGAAAGAGCGCGGCGCCAGGAACATTTATTGCGCCGTCACCTTCGCGCTTTTCACAGAGGGGATCGAACATTTTTCGAAAGCGTACGAGGAAGGCCTCTTTTCGAAAGTTTTTGCGACAAATTTAGTATACAGGCGCCCGGAACTGCTTGCTTCACCATGGTTTGTTGATGTAAACTTAACGAAGTTTGTCGCTCTTCTCATCGACGCGATCAATCACGATGCGTCATTGTCCAATCTGATCAACCCGACCGACAAGATCCGTACTCTTCTTGAAAAGCGCAACAATCCCCAATTATAAGACTTAGGAGGATTTTTATGGATATCCTGAAGGAAGTTTTTGAAGGTGTTCTCTACTTCGGATTAGTGGACAACTGGAAAGCTCTGATCATGTATGTGATCGGCGGCGTCCTGATCTATCTTGCGATCAAAAAGAATTACGAGCCGGCGCTTCTTCTGCCGATCGGTTTCGGAGCGATCCTGGTAAATTTGCCGTTCAATATCGTCGGCGTCGTGACCAAATTAGGCGTAAACGAAACCGGCTTCGCTGATATGGTTCCGGCCGAAGGCGTCGATAACGGTTTTCTCGAAATACTTCGCAACGCGGGCATCGCGACCGAATTATTTCCGATTCTGATTTTCATCGCGATCGGTGCCATGATCGACTTTACTCCGCTTTTTAAAAATCCGTTTATGATCTTCTTCGGTGCCGCGGCGCAGTTCGGTATTTTCATAACATTTATTGTCGCGCTTCTTCTCCTCCCCATCCTTTCAGGATGGCTGGATCTTGGGTTGAGTGAAGATTTGATCCTCAAGTTATCCTCTGCGATCGGTATTATCGGGGCCGCAGACGGACCGACAACGATTTATGTCGGTAATCATTTCGAACTTTTCGACTACATGGGACCGATCTCCGTCGCCGCATATTCGTATATGTCTCTGGTACCGATCATTCAGCCGCCCGTCATTCGTGCACTGACAACCAAAAATGAGCGTATGATCCGCATGGATTATCATGAGGAGTCTGTCCCGAAGATCGTAAAAATTATCTTCCCGATCCTCGTCACGATCATCGCCGGTGTTCTTGTTCCGATGAGCGCACCGCTTGTAGGCTCTCTTATGTTCGGTAACCTGATCCGCGAGTGCGGGGTACTGGAGCGTCTTTCCCAGTCCGCTCAGAACGAGTTGGCCAATCTGGTTACGCTTCTTCTCGGTATCACGATCGGTTCTACGATGCTCGCCGACAAATTTATCGATCCTACAACCGGACTAATCCTCCTGCTCGGCCTTTTCGCCTTTGTTTTCGACACGGCCGGCGGTGTGCTTTTCGCGAAGTTCCTGAACCTCTTCCTCAAGAAGAAGGTCAATCCGATGATCGGCGCGGCGGGCATTTCGGCATTCCCGATGTCCGCGCGTGTCGTTCAGAAGATGGCCAAGGAAGAGGATCCGACAAACTTTATCCTGATGCAGGCGATCAGCGCCAATGTTTCGGGACAACTCGGGTCAATCGTAGCCGGCGGTCTGGTGATCGCGCTGGTTACCATCTTGCTCTAAGGAGGAGAAAAAAATGGGTTATTTGTTATCCTTACTTTCCATAGTCTCTCTGGCCGTCGAATCGTCATACACCCTCAATGAAAAGGGAATGATTGTTGTCGGTATCGGCTTGGCGGGCGTTTTCCTGATTCTTCTTCTTTTCTTTGCCACGATTATTCTGATCCAGAAGATCGCCGGCCTTTTTGAAAAGCCCGCTAAAAAACCGGATCAGGTAAACGACTGAGTTTTTTATTGCCATAATCGAAAAAGTGTTTGCTTTTCGGCAAACACTTTTTCTTTTGGTATAATACAGAAGATAAATACGTGTTTGGGGAGAAAAGGCATTGGCGACGGCAAAGAAATCAACACAAAGAACAACCGCATCCGGCAGATCCGCCGCTTCATCCCGGCGCACCTCAGCCCGTCCTGCGGCCAAGCCGCAGGCTAAACCGACGGAACACTTTCTCGTTCGTATGTACAAGAATCCCGCCGGCAAGGGCCTATTGATACTCGCTGCGGTTCTGATTGTTATCGGTATCGATTTTCTTCTGACTCTGAATCATTTTGAACGTTTTTTCATCGTCCTCGGAATCGAATGGATTATCGCGACTCTGGTCGGATGGGTCCTTTTCGTGTTCCGCGACCGGCTTAAGAACGGGAACTGAGGGACAGCATGCCTCTGGACGGAGTAACGACTCTCTTTTTAGCCTCAGAACTCGATCAATGGTTATCCGGCTCCCGAATCGAAAAAATCTACCAGCCCGATCGATATGAGATATGCCTGCATCTCAGAACGGAGCGGGGGCATGCGCGACTTCTACTGTCCTGTAATCCTTCTTTTCCGCGGATCCATCGGACGGATAGTCTTCGCGACAACCCCAAAACTCCTCCTTCCTTCTGTATGCTTCTTCGTAAACACATCTCCGGCGGTCGGATCATCCGTATCGACACTCCTCCGTTTGAGCGGATTATCGAACTTCATATCACCTCGCTTAATGAACTTCAGGATGTTACGGCATATCGACTTATTATTGAGATGATGGGACGCTACAGCAATATTATCCTCCTGAACGCCGATTCGATGATTATCGACAGTATATTGCACGTTGACTCAAGAACCAGCCGCGTCCGTGAAATCATGCCCGCGCGCAGATACGAGTATCCGCCGAATCAAGGAAAGCTCCTCCCCGCCGAAGCTCTGGAGATGACCGTGAAAGGTACGCTTCCGATCCTTGAAGAATCACTCGGTCGTCCCATCGAAAAGGCGTTTCTCGAGTCCCTTCAGGGCTTCAGCCCGCAGTTGGCACATGAAATATGCCATGGGGCGTCCGTCGACCCGCGAAAAGGATGCCGTCAACTGGATGCCCGGGAAACGCAGCGACTGCTCCGTTCCGCAGGCATACTTCTTTCCGCAGTCTTAAGCGGCGTGCCCTCACCCGCGCTCTATCGGGCTTCACCCGACTCCTCCCCGATCGACTTCCACGCGCTTTTACTTCACGATGCCGGCAGTCCCGTCGCGGTTGATTCGATCTCCGACGCGATTGACCGCCTCCACGAAAAGACATTTAACGACCAATCCTTCGATCAACTCCGTAAGCCGATTCAAGCCTTCGTTCAGAATGCTCTTGCGCACGCGATTCGTAAAAAACAGTCTCACGAATCGGATATACAGGAATCCGCCGATTATTTATTGTGGAAAAAGTACGGTGACCTCATCCTATATAATCAAACATCCGTCCCTTATGAGTCTTCGGAGTTCATCGCGGAAGATTTCGAGACGCCCGGAGTATTCCATCACATCCCCTTAAATCCTTCGCTCAACGCATCCGGAAACGCTCAGGCGTACTATAAAAAATACCGAAAAGCAAAGGCCCGGATCGACACGGCGACAAAATTCCTGAAAGACGACGAATTTGCGATCGAGTATCTGATGAACCTGAACCAAGCCGTGATGAGCGCATCGGATCCGGAAGACATTGCGGCTCTGCGCCTCGAAATCTCCGAACTGTCGACAGATTCCCGTGATCCGAACAACACGAAAACAGTAAAAGGACAGAACGATCATCCCGGCAGATCCAAAAGCGGCAAACAGAGTTCGCGTGCCCTTCGCTCAGCCGCTTCCCGTGCCGCCGACAAGAATACGCGCGACCGCATGAACGGTCAAAAGAAGGAAGCCGTCTCTTCGGCCGATGCTTTTCGAAAATATCCGAACGCCGACGGCACGATCATTCTTTGCGGACGGAACAATCTTCAGAACGATGCCCTCACCTTCCGGACCGCCGCCTCGGAGGACTTATGGTTTCACGCCAAAAAGCGCCCCGGTTCGCATGTGATTCTCAGATGTTTCGGAAAATCCCCGTCCGACGAATCCGTATCGGCGGCGGCCTCCGTTGCCGCGTTTTATTCTTCAGCGACCGCGGATCTTCGAAAAGCTTCTTCCGGAATAAACGCAAAAGATTCGTCCGACGGATCCATTACTGTTGAAGTCGATTACTGTGAAGTCAAACGCGTCAAAAAAATACCGGGCGCAAAACCCGGAATGGTGACGTACGATCAGTACCGGACGCTGTCGGTTCATCCGAAACTGCCGGGAGCGGCGGATTCACCGGAAAATCCCGCGTAAATCTTGTCCCGGAACTTCGATTCTTCGAGCGAAAGGATGCATCCGCAGTACTTTTGGCGGTACAATCCGTCCGCTTTGGCCATCTCCTGTCCCTTACGATAGCCATCCCTGAAATCACGATAAAGAAAATCGATGCCGACCCGTTTCGAGGCACGGGCGGCAGCTTCCGCAACCGCCTCGTGGTCCTGATAGATACTCACAAGAAGCGTCGTTGTAAACGCCGTAAATCCCAAAGATTTCGCCTCTTCGGCAACCTTTTGCATTCGAACATCGTAACACATGAGACAGCGGGATTCGTATCGGCCGACCCATTCGGCATCCCGCCATTTCTGCTCTTCAAAGTCTTCCGAAGCGATCACCTCAACACCGCGTAGGCCTCCGAGCTTTTGAAGGTTCAAAAGGCGCCTATGCCACTCGAAACGCGGATGAATATTCGGATTAAAGTAAAACAGCGTTACGTCAAACCCTTCTTCCGGAAGAACCGAAAGAGGCCATTCGGCGCACGGGCCGCAACACGCATGCAGAAACAGTCGCTTGTTTTCTTCCATCATGCGGCGTCTCCCTACTGCCCCTGCTCCGAGATCTCGATCTGTTTCGGATCATCGAACGCGCCTCCGCCATTCACTTCTCCGTTTGATCCGGCAGTCCTTTTCTCGTAGTTATCGGGACAAGGTAGCCCGATATGCTGCCACGCGGGAACGGTGAGGACGCGACCTCTGGGTGTCTTTGCGATAAAGCCGATCTGCATCAAAAACGGCTCGTACACGTCTTCGATGGTTACCGGATCCTCGCCGGTACACGCAGCGAGCGTATCCAGTCCCACCGGTCCGCCCGAAAACATCTCCGCCATGTTCTTGAGTATTCGCCGGTCCGTAGCGTCCAGCCCGATATCGTCAATTTCCAACGCGTCCAGTCCGTAGTCGGCAATCCGGGCGTCGATCACGCCGCTCCCTTTGATCTGAGCGAAATCGCGCATTCTCTTTAAAAGCCGGATTGCGATACGCGGTGTGCCTCTGGACCGCGTCGCGATCGTCCGGAGCCCTTGCTCGTCAATCTCGATCTTGAGGATCGCGGCGTCGCGCCGGAGAATGCGAATTAAATCTTCGGGGTCATAAAGATCCAACCGGTGGATCATACCGAACCGGTCACGGAGGGGTGCCGATAGAAGTCCGGCGCGCGTGGTCGCTCCGATCAGGGTAAAACGCGGCAAATCAAGTCGGATCGATCGTGCGGAAGGGCCTTTACCGATCATGATGTCCAGGCAATAGTCTTCCATGGCAGGATATAGAATCTCCTCAACGCTCCGGTTGAGGCGGTGGATCTCGTCGATAAAAAGCACTTCACGCGCATTGAGACTCGTCAGTATCGCCGCGAGTTCTCCGGGCTTTTCGATGGCCGGTCCGGTCGTGATCCGAAGATTGACGCCCATTTCCGCAGCGATGATACCGGCCAGGGTCGTCTTACCCAAACCGGGCGGTCCGTAAAGGAGGACGTGGTCTAAAGATTCTTCTCTCCTAGCCGCGGCTTCGATAAATACCTTAAGATTTTCTTTAACCTTGGTTTGACCGGCGTAATCTTCCCAGCAGATCGGTCGAAGACTGTTCTCGTCGCGGTCTTCGGTCAGACGCTCTCTTCCGATGATCCGATCGTCCTGGTCAAATTCACTGTAGTCCATTCGTATTCTCCCGTCAGGCTGTGTTCGATAATGAGCTCCGGCTCATCGTGATGCTTCCGGATCATCCGCGGATCATCCGCGATCACTATTCTACAATAAACGCAACGACTTGCGTATCAGTTCCTCGGTCCTGATATCGACGGTGTAGGCTTCGTTGGCCGCCTTCATCGCCTGTTGCGCGGAGTAGCCGAGGACAACCAGTGCGCTGACGGCTTCCCGGACAACCGTAATGCCTCCTTCGGCCTCCGCAGCGCCCGATCCCGAGAAACGGTCATCCATACCCTCCATCTCGTGCGCGAAGCCTTTAAGCTTATCCTTGAGCTCCAGAATGATCCTTTCGGCGACCTTCTTCCCGACGCCCTTGATCTGAATGAGCCGGTTCGTGTCTCCGGTGATGACCGCGAGCGCGAACTCGCTTGCCGGTATGCTTCCCGAAAGGGACGCGGCGACCTTCGGTCCGATACCGGTCACCTGCAGAAGCAGGATAAATAAATCGTGCTCAACGGGGCTCGGAAATCCGTACAATGCGTTGGTGTCCTCGCGAACATAGTGATACGTATAAACGCAAACCGTATCGTTCAATTTCCCGATTCGCTCCTGTACCGGCGGCGGGCAGAATATTTGATAACCGATCCCGGCGTTATCGACGATGATGGAGTCCTCCTTTTTCAAAACCAGAGTCCCCTTGATGTACGCAAACATATCCTGATCCTCCCGGGTTACATTGTTTATTGAATCAATTTCTTGGACGTCGGGCCGAGTTGATAGCCGCCGACCGCTTTACTGCCGCGGAAAAGCCCGGTATGCGCCTGACAAATCGCGACGGCCAGAGCATCCGAAGCATCGTCCTTCGCCGGGATCTGATCGAGGCAAAGGATGGTCTTGACCATCTGCGATACCTGATTCTTGTCCGCGCGACCGTAACCGGTCACCGCCAGTTTGATCTGCATCGGCGTGTATTCATAGACCGGAATGCCGGCTTTGGCGGCGGCCAGTATCGCGACGCCCCGGGCTTGAGCGGCACCGATGGCCGTCGTTGTGTTTCTTGAAAAAAAGAGTTCTTCGACCGCCATCACATCCGGCGAATATCTCCGGATCAAAGCCTCGAGTTCCTGATAGATGGTCAATAACCGAATCTCGAAAGGAACTCTCGCCTGAGTCGATACAACTCCGAAATCAAGCATTCTGGAGCGGTTCGACAGATATTCGATCAAGCCGTATCCGGTGATCGCGTATCCGGGATCGATGCCGAGTATGATCATTTATTGCCCTTTCCGATATCAAACATTCGTTCTTTTTATTATAGCAATCCGTCGAAAATGATGCAAGTCGTCCTCAGTTCAATCGATCAAGGATATAAACCGGCTTGGCCGGAACGGCCGGTGCGATACGATATGCGTTTCTCGCCATACTTGAAGCGTCGCGGATTGAAGATGGATCGGCGATACTGTTTTCTCCGGTATAAAGCGAACACAGAAGTTCTCCTTTACGCACATAGTCCCCGATTTTCCGGTGCAGGATCAGACCCGCGCCGAAATCGATCCTGTCCGTCTTTTTCTTTCTGCCCGCTCCGAGAAGAACCGATGCCTTGCCGATTTCGGAGGCGAAGACTTCGTGAACATACCCGTCCGTTTCGGAAAGGATTTCTTCCCGAAGAACCGGCTGATCCCGGTATTGAAGTGATCCGTCCGTGTTGACCGACCCGCCCTGCGACCGGATAAATGAAAGGAAAGCAGCCCGCGCATCCCCGGATTTGATTTTTTCTGCACAAAGCGCGTATGCGTCAGAGAACTCCTGCGCTTCTTCATACCCGGACATCCGGAGCATCGATGCGGCCAGAGTGAGGCACACCGTAAGCAAATCTTCCGGCATTTCACCGCTGAAGAAATCCTCGACCTCCCGCATTTCCAGAATATTACCGACTGCGCGTCCGAGCGGCTCCCGCATCGAAGAAACGACGCACGTCACCGGGCGACCGGCGATTCTTCCGATATCGATCATTGCGTTCGAAAGTGCCGTTGCGCTTTTAACATCTTTCATAAAGGCTCCGTCCCCGCAGGTTACATCCAGGACGATAGCATCCGCTCCGCCGGCGATCTTCTTGCTCATGATGCTGGACGCGATCAGAGGGATCGAATCCACCGTACCGGTGACATCTCTCAGCGAATAGAGTTCCTTGTCGGCAGGCGCCAATTCCGGCGTCTGGGCCGAGAGGACCGCGCCGCAGCGACGGACATATTCCGGGAAATCCGAAATCGGGATTTCGGTTTGAAAGCCTTTGACGGATTCCAGTTTGTCGATCGTACCGCCGGTAAATCCAAGTCCTCTGCCGGAAAGCTTGACAACCGGGACTTTGAATGACGCCACCAGCGGAAGAATGATCGGGGTACATTTGTCGCCGACTCCGCCGGTACTGTGTTTATCGATAATACGGTCGCTGATCGAAGACAGATCGCAAAGTTTCCCCGAATGAGCCATCCGGAGCGTCAGTTCCGTCATTTCGGCCGCATTCATTCCGTTCAGTACGATCGCCATCAGAAGCGCTGAGATTTGATAGTCCGGAATGGACTTTTGCGAAACGCCGTCGACGAAAAAGGCGATCTGGTCCCCGCTTAAAGGCTTCCCGTATCGTTTATCCGAAATGATATCTCTTATATCCATGAGAACACCCCTTGCGATTATATGTACTGATTGTACACCAATTGCCCGGTTTTCGATTGAAAAGACCTCCT
>CAZCLK010000006.1:0-83932 GCA_964499575.1 uncultured Oscillospiraceae bacterium
CGGACAAGAAATCGAGACCAGTGTCTATAATTACCCGCACGCAGTCATGGACGAGACCCTGCCGGACGGAACCCGGCTCGGAGCGGACTGGGCGCTCCAGCATCCGCAGGATTACCTGGACGTTCTTCGGGTCACGATCAGTAATGTCATAAAGAAAAGTGAGGTCGATCCCGCGGACATCATCGGGGTGGGCGTTGATTTCACCGCCTGTACGATCCTGCCCGTCAAAAAAGACGGCACGCCGCTTTGCTTCCTTCCCGAATTCAAGGGCGAGCCGAACGCGTACGTGAAACTTTGGAAGCATCACGCGGCGCAGGACAAGGCCAATCGCCTCAATGAGACGGCGGCAAAAATGGGGGAGGAATGGCTCAAACTGTACGGCGGAAAAATCTCCTCCGAGTGGCTGTTCCCGAAGGTTTGGCAGGTTTTGGACGAGTCGCCGGAAATCTATGACGCCGCCGATTATTTTATTGAGGCGACGGACTGGGTGATCTGGCAGATCACGGGCGAACAGACCCGGAACAGCTGTACCGCCGGGTATAAGGCGATCTGGAACAAGAAGAAAGGTTACCCCGGTGAGGCGTTTTTCGAGGCGCTGGATCCGAGGATGAAGAATATCGTATCGACCAAGCTCAATTGTCCCATCACCTCCCTCGGCGAAAAGGCGGGCGGGGTCACGGCGGAAATGGCTGCGACGACGGGCCTCAAAGCGGGCACGGCGGTCGCCGTCGCGAACGTCGATGCACACGTATGCGTGCCGGCCGTCAAGATCACCGGACCCGGAAAAATGCTCGCGATCATGGGCACATCGACCTGTCATATGCTATTGGGCACCGAAGAGCGCCACGTTCCGGGGATTTGCGGCTGTGTTGAGGACGGGATCCTTCCGGGCTATTTCGGTTATGAGGCAGGCCAGTCCTGTGTCGGGGATCACTTTGCCTGGTTTTGCGAAAATTGTGTGAGCTCCGAGTATCTCGAAGCGGCCCGAAAAAAAGGAAAAGACATCCACGTATACCTCCAGGAGAAGATGATGGAGCAGAAGCCGGGCCAAAGCGGCCTTTTGGCCCTGGACTGGTGGAACGGAAACCGGAGCGTCCTCGTTGATGTCGATCTGACCGGTATGATGGTGGGTATGACCCTTCTTACAAAGCCCGAGGAGATGTACCGCGCACTGGTCGAGGCAACCGCCTACGGCACGCGAAAGATTATCGAGTCCTTTGAGCAAAACGGCGTGCCGGTCGACGAGTTCTACGCCGCCGGGGGGATCGCCGAAAAAAGCCCTGCCGTCATGCAAATCTACGCCGATATCATCAAAAAACCGATCCGCATCTCGGGAAGTGCTCAGGGGCCGGCCTTGGGCTCCGCGATCTTCGGAGCCGTGGTCGGCGGCGGATATGATTCGATTTTCGAGGCGGCGGAACACATGGGCAAACTCAACGAAAAGTGTTATCTGCCGATTGAAGAAAACGCCCGGATCTACGACGAGCTATACGCCGAATATGACCTCTTGCATAAGTACTTCGGAGAGGGCGGAAACGATGTGATGAAGCGGCTCAAGGCGATCCGGAACAGAACCGTCAACAACGGGTAAAACGCGGATTCAAAGGAAAATAATCTAAATAATCGGAGGAAGATCGAAGATGAAAGATTTGAAGCAATACGAATTCTGGTTTATTACCGGCTCACAGCATCTGTACGGAGAAGAGACGCTCAGAAGGGTCGCCGAGGATGCTCAGACGATGGTCCAAGCGATGGGCGGACGCGTCAGCGGGACCTTGGTTTATAAGGGCGTCGTCAAGACCCCCGACGAGATCACCGCGATCATCAAAGAAGCCAATTACCATGACGAGTGCGCCGGCATCATCACGTGGATGCACACCTTTTCGCCCTCGAAAATGTGGATCAACGGACTGAAGATCCTGAATAAGCCGATGCTCCACCTGCACACACAGTTCAATCGGGAAATCCCGTTCGGGCAGATCGATATGGACTTCATGAACCTCAACCAGTCAGCGCACGGGGACCGCGAGCACGGCTTTATCGGCGCGAGACTTCGCATCCCCCGGAAGGTCGTCGTCGGTTATTGGGATGACGCGAAGGTTCTGGGCGAAGTTTCGGATTGGATGAGAAGTGCTGTCGGGATCATTGCCGGACAGTCACTCAAGGTGGTCCGCTTTGCCGATAACATGCGCGAAGTGGCCGTCACCGAGGGCGACAAGGTCGAAGCGCAGATCAAGTTCGGGTGGGCGATCAATTCGCTTGCGATGGGCGACCTGGTCCAGGAGATGGAAGGGGTCAGCGAGGCGGAAATCGACGCCGTTTTCGAGGAGTGCAGGAAAAAATACGACATCGTGACCGACAATGTCGACGCAGTCAAATACCAGAGCAGGATCGAGGTCGCGATGAGAAGACTTTGCGAGAAAAACGGATTCGGCGCGGTCGTGACAAATTTCGAAAATCTCAGCGGCATGGAGCAACTGCCGGGCCTTGCGATTCAGCGCTTGATGGAAGCCGGCTACGGTTTCGGCGCCGAGGGAGACTGGAAGACCGCGGCGCTTCTTCGCGTGATGAAGTCGATGGAGGTCGGCCTTCCCGGCGGCACGTCTTTTATGGAGGACTATACGTATCATCTGGCGGAGGGAAACGAACTGATCCTCGGCGCGCATATGCTGGAGGTTGATCCGAGTATTGCGGACGGCAGAGTAAAGATCGACGTACAACCGTTGGGAATCGGCGGGAAGGGCGACCCGGCCCGGATGATTTTCGACGGAAAAGAAGGCGACGCGATCTGCGCGTCGCTGATCGATATGGGCGGGAGGATGCGTTTGATCGTCGCGGATGTCAGGGCCGTCAAGCCGATCCAAGACATGCCCAAACTTCCCGTCGCACGGGTTATGTGGTCGCCGCTTCCGGACTTTGAGACCGGAGCGAAGGCATGGATCTATGCCGGCGGCGCGCACCATGCCGTCATGAGTTATTCGGTCACCGCGGATATGATGCGGGATTACGCCGAAATGGCCGGGATCGAATTTGTGCACATCGGAGCGGATACGCAAATCGAGAATCTGAAGCGCGATCTGATGCTTTCCGATCTTCTGTGGAAGTAGAGGTCCTTTTATGTTGGAAGAACTGAAGGAGAGAGTTTATCAGGCGAATTTGCTCCTGGTGGAGTACGGCCTCGTCTTGTTTACCTGGGGAAACGTGAGCGCCCTTGATGCCTCCGGGGAGCTCGTCGTCATCAAACCCAGCGGTGTAGCCTACGACAGGATGAAGCCTTCCGATATGGTCGTAGTGACCCTTGAAGGTCGGGTGGTGGAGGGGTCTCTATCCCACTCCACCGACACCCCGACTCATCTGGCGCTGTATAAGGCATTCGGGGTGCGCGGGATCGTGCATACGCATTCGAAATGGGCGACGATTTGGGCGCAAGCCGGAAAAGATATCCCGGCTCTGGGGACCACGCATGCCGATCATTTTTACGGAGCGATCCCGGCGACCCGGTCGTTGACCGACGAGGAGATCATGGGGGATTATGAAAGACAGACCGGGGAGGTGATCGTCGAGACCTTTAAGACACGCGCGATCGATGCCCGTGAAGTCCCCTCCGTGCTCGTCAATAATCACGGACCTTTTTCCTGGGGTGATTCTCCGGAAAAAGCCGTCGAGAATGCCGCGGTCCTCGAGTACGTCGCGGAGATGGCGCATTTTAGCCTTTCGATGACACCGGACGCGATGATCAGTCCGGCGCTTCTTTCAAAGCACTACCTCCGGAAGCACGGGAAGGATTCGTATTACGGACAGAAATAAATAATATGTGTGTGATGATAATCGAAAAAGGCGGGGTCACCCGCCGTTTTCATTTTGATCACTACCCGTAAAATCTACCCGGTCATGCCCCGGGAATAAGTTAGACCTTTCCGACAAACGATTGCGTGAAGTTCGGCATCGTAACGGTCCCGTTCACGGCGTACTTTTCGAAAAGCGACTCGAGTTCGGCGACATAGGCGATATATTCTTCGTCCCCTTCTTTGAGGGAGTAGGAAGCGGAGAGGTTTCGGCCGATAAAGCCCGATAAATCAAAGACCAGATCGTTTGGAAACGTCTTTTTCTCGCAATCGTCCGCAAAGAAGTCGTGAAAATCATCGTCGGCCGCAGGTCCCCGGGTGCCGCCGGAAAAACCCTTATACTCCGGGCAATATTTCCGGATGATGCGATCATTTTCCGCGACCAGGGCGCTGTTTTCGTCACGGTTGTTCCATACAAGCGCGACGTACGCGCCCGGCTTCAGGACGCGGCGGCATTCTTCCCGGAAAGCCTGCCGGTTGAACCAGTGAAAGGCCTGAGCGACTGTGATCAGATCTATATTTCCGTCGGGGAGGGCGGTGCTTTCGGCGGTCGCCGCCACGGAGGTAAAAAGCGGATTTTTCCGGAGGTTCTCCTCGGCGACGCGGCGCATGTCGGCGTTGGGCTCGACCGCGATGACGCGGAACCCTTTTTCGAGAAGTTGGCCGGTCAGTATGCCCGTACCGGAGCCGATATCAGCGATGACGCTTTGTTCGGTGATTAGCGTTTTCGCGACAATGTATTCGATGTATGCTTGCGGGTATGCCGGGCGGAATTTAGAATAGATTCTGCCTTTGCCGTCGAATTTATCTTCGTTCAATTAAAGTACCTCCGATGATGATTTTGATAGTCGGCGTTTAGAAATAATCAGGTCGAACCCTATACGATCAGATTAATGATCAGCCCGGTTACCAGTGAAAAGGTTATTACAAAGGCCAGATAGAGAAAGAAATGCTTAATACCTAGAGCACTCTTTAAAGCTCCGAGGTTGGTGATCTTTGTCGAAGGGCCGGTGATCATGAATGCGGCGGCTGAACCCAGGCTCATGCCGTCCCACAGCCACTGACGGAGAAGAGGGATCGTTCCGCCGCCGCAAGCGTACAGAGGAACACCGATCGTTGCCGCCATAAGTACACCGAAACCGTCATTTTTCCCGAAAAGATCTGCAAACGCGTCCGCAGGAACATATCTTTGGAAAACAGCCGACAGAATGACACCGAGCAGGAAATAGAGACCGGTTGCCTTAATATTTCTGCCGATATTCTTCAGAAGACGCAGCAGAAGATTCGGGTCGGTATCCCTGCTTTTTCGGGATTCAAATCGATCAAAACAAAAAAACTTACTGTTCCGGTAGAAGGCCCGGATGAGAAGTCCGGCGGCACATCCGCACAGAAAACAGGATACCAGGCGCACGACGAACGCGGGCACGCCAAGCGCCATGCTGTACATGATGAGCTGAGGGTTTAAGAGTACGGAGCTCATCATGAAGGCGGCGAGCCAGTCTTCGCGCATGCCTTTACTCGAAAAGGACGCGGCGATCGGAATGGTTCCGTACATGCATAAGGGCGAAGCAATGCCCAGAATAGCGGCGATCGGAATTCCCAATAACCCCCACTTTTTTCCCCGCATCGAGTCAAAAAGACGATGGATCCTGTCTTTGGCAAAAACGGATATGATCGAACCGACAACGATACCGATGATCCAGTACCAGAAAATGAATCGCAACTGAATTTCGATATAATAGATCAGATATATAAATTCTCGCTCAAGTATCCGGATCATTCCTGATTCAGATCAATGAGTCGGTACTCACGCCTTCCGAGACCGATCGCTTCCGCACTTTCGAGCGTATGAATTCCGTTCAAATTCTCGAGACGCTTCAAGAAAGAATCATTACCTTCGGATACATAAATGAGATCGATACAGGCCTGATCCAGCGCGACCGGATCCGTCGAAGCCAGGATCGCGATATCATGGATATCCGGCTCGCTCGGATATCCGTTACAATCGCAGTCGATCGAGAGGCGGTTCATAACGCTGATATAGACAATGCGCTCTCCGTTTCCGAGATAATCCGAGACGGATTTCGCCGCGTCCGCCATCGACTCGAGAAATCCATCCTGGTCATCGCCCATCATGGTTATTTTATTTTTGCCCGCAGTGTGGATCCAGCACTTTCCCTCGGAGGAAGCCAGACCGATGGAAATGTTCTTGATCGCGCCTCCGTATCCTGCCATTTGATGGCCTTTGAAGTGTGAAAGAACGAGATAGGAATCATAGTCGGAAAAGGCAGCGCCGACGTAGTTCTCGGTCAATATCGTTCCGCCGGAAACCGGAAGGGTCAATGAACCGTCTTCGTCGAGGATCTGAAAATCCGCAATCGCGGTGAATCCGTGGTCTTCGGCTACCTGGTAATGCATTGCGGTACTTACACGACTCCCGCCGTACGCGGTATTACACTCAACGATGGTGCCATCCACCAATGCGACGACATCTTTGATCAGATCCGGCGATAAGTAATTGGAGTTTGGCGGCTCGCCGGTGCTCAACTTGACCGCGACGTTGCCGGTTGGAGACCATTGCAGCGCCTCGTAGATCTCGATCATCGCTTCCGGTGAAATATCCGAAAGATAATACACGACAGGAGCATTCGCGTCGGTAGTACAGTGAGAGAGGGAGGACAATTCGATAACGGCACCGCCGTTCGTAGTGATCGAAGTGTAATTGTACGGAATAGTCGTTTCCGGAGCAGTGGTTTCAATAATCGTCGTTTCAGCGGTAGTTACCTGCGTGGACGGTTCTGTGACGGTGGTACTTTCGGTTTCCGAAGAGGAAGTGATTCCGGCCGTCGTTTCAGCAGTGGCCGGGGAGGTGACGGATGGTTGAGTTGAACTGCCGCAACTTGTCGAAAAAAGGATAAGAAGGGCGAGCCCGATATATAATGAAGCATGTCTCTTTCTCATATGAACGCCTCCGGAATTTGGTTTCGCTTACTATATTATAACTGTTGTTTTAAGGGAAAAGAAATAGAATAACGTACGTGTTTTTCACGGGGAGCTTCTTCTTTCACGCATATGCGAGAATGTTATTCGGATACATAGATTTTCAGGAGGTTGGCATTTTTACATTAACGCATTGAAATTGCCGCATTTTCGTTAGATATATGTTGAAACATCGGGCTTTAATATTTACACTAGTCTGGAGTGGAATTGGCAAAATATTAGCGAAGGAGAAGGAGAATGATTAAAGAAAAAGAAGGCATCGGTTATTTACCGGATGAGAGACCAAGCGTAGGTAAGCTTTTGCTTTACGCTCTGCAGCAGGTTATCGTTATGTTTCCGGCCACAATTACGGTTGCGCTCATTACCGGTTTTCAGGTATCTACGACCATTTTCGCCAGCGGCCTGGCAACGATCTGCTTTGTATTCATTACCGGCAGAAAGATTCCCATGTACTACGGTTCGAGCTTTTCTTATCTGTCAGCGATATCGGGTCTTGCCGCTGCGGAGGGATTTGCCAAGGTCAACGGCATACTTCCGACCGAGGCGATCCAGATCGCTCAGTTCGGTATCATTGCGTCCGGTCTTGTGTCGATTGCCGCAGGACTTCTCGTCAAGTTTTCCGGACGAAACGCGGTCGAAAAAGTTCTGCCCGCAACCATTACAGGCCCTATTGCAATGATCATCGGGCTTACGCTGGCGGGAAACGCTCTTAAAGACGCGGCACCCGGAGCGGATGCTGAGGGAATCTCGGGAACCGGCTGGGTATGGGCGGTATCTCTTGTTACTCTTCTTGCAACAGTCATTTTCTCCAAGTATCTCAAGGGCTTTCTCGGACAGCTTCCGTTGCTCTTGGGAGCAGCTGTCGGCTGTTTAACTGCGGCCGCTATATTCTTGATCGGCGGTGCGGACATGAGTCTGTTCCGCAGCCTTCCCGATGAAGTTTTGGCTGCTTCCACATGGAAGCTCGGCGACGGAAGCATCTTTGCCATGCCGGCATTTTCGCTTCCCAAATTCTCCCTGGCGGCTGTTGCGGCGATCATGCCGATTGCGATTGCGACTATACCGGAATCCACGGCGCACATTTATCAACTGGACATTTATGTCAATGATCTGGCCGCGAAAAAAGGCAAATCGAAGTATAACATCGCTGATCTTCTTCACAAGAACCTGATCGGTGACGGTATCTGCGATATGATCTCCGGCTTCGTCGGCGGCCCCGCAGGAACAAACTATGGTGAGAACATCAGCACGATGGCGATCACGAGAGTTTTCTCTGTACCCGTTCTGATCGTTGCCTCAATTATTGCGATGGTTATTTCCTTCTTTACTCCTCTGATCCGGGTCATTTACGGAATTCCGATGGCTGTTATCGGCGGACTTGAAATCTACCTTTTCGGCGCGATCGCAGCTCAGGGTATCGCGATCATGATCGAAAAGAAGGTAGATATGTTCAGCTCCAGGAACATTGCGGTCATCGCTTCCATTATGGTCATCGGTGTCGGCGGACAGTACGCCTTCGGTGGCAATATCCCATTCTTCGGAATAGATGTCCCTTGTATTGCCGGCGCTGCCGTTTTCGGTATTATTCTTAACCTTCTCCTCAGCATCGGCGACAGGAAAGAAGCAAAGACATCTGCGGCCAATAAGTGATTCGACTGAGTTAAATGCAATAATCAATGAAGCGACCAACTCTGCGAAAAAGAGTTGGTCGCTTTATTTACTGACATGCTCTCCGAGCATGCTACGGCCTTTCGGGTGCTGACGCACCCTGTCGTCGCTCGGCATGCGCGATGCGCATGCCTTGGGTAAACCTCCACCAATGCAAAAGCCACGCGTTGCGTGGCTTATCTCTTGGTGGCCGACTCTCGGGACTCTCATGCTACGCATTCGAGCCCTGTCGTCGCAGATACGAACGCGGTGCGTTCGTATCAGGGCAAGCCTCCACCAATAAAAAAAGGGCGTATGCCCTTTTTTTATTGGTGGAGGCGAGGAGAGTCGAACTCCTGTCCGAAATCATATCCTCCGAAGCATCTCCGGGTGCAGTCAGTGTTCAGAGTATTCCCCTCGTCGCCAAGCCCGCTGACAGGCCGACGCGTCCGGTAGCTTCATATGTACATCGCGCGGTCAAAGCTTTTCGCGCGGCGTTTACCTATTTAACCTGCCGACAGGTAAGGTCTGCTGTCTGACACCCCGAACCCGCCCAGCAGATCGGGCGGAGGGATGCGTGGCCGGATTAAGCGGCTACGAGTTGTGTTTTAGGTGTTGCAATTACTTGCGTTCCCGTTTTTTAGAGAGGCCAACGAGAATCCTCTACCCGCTTCTTCGGTTCCAACAACCCCGTCGAAACCATTACGCCCCCATGCTCGATGAGGGGCAGATGTATTATGACAGATTTTATTTTTTGGTTCAAGAGGGTCTGCTGTGACGCTTTTCGAAAATCAGGATGATTTCGTTCAACGCGAAACGGTTTTTCAAAAATTGACAATTCGTTTAATTTCTTCGCGATATTTGCTATATAATGATAAACGTGTAGTACAAAAAAGGTGGGTGTATTGAGCATGGAAACCAAGCGTATGGCCGAAGTCGGCGACCTTTCGCTCGAACAGAAGGCTTCTTTATGCTCCGGACTGGATTTCTGGAGGACGAAGCCGGTCAGTTCTTTGGATATTCCGGGCATCATGGTTTCCGACGGTCCGCACGGGCTCCGGAAGCAGGATTCGGAGGAAGGCAGAAAAGGTCTGGGAACCAGTCGCCCGGCGACGTGTTTTCCGCCCGCGTGTACTTCGGCTTGTTCGTTTGACGTGAAACTGATGCGCCAGATCGGAGAAGCGATCGGCGACGAGGCCAGGGAGCAGGATTGCGCCGTGGTCCTGGGGCCGGCGGTGAATATCAAAAGATCTCCTTTATGCGGGCGCAATTTTGAGTATATTTCCGAGGATCCGCATTTGGCCGGAGAGATGGCGGCGGCGTTTATCAAGGGCGTTCAAAGCAAAGGCGTCGGTACCTCGATCAAGCATTTTGCCGCAAACAATCAGGAGACATCACGGTTTATTTGTGATTCCCTGGTGGATGAACGTGCGCTTCGCGAGATCTATCTTTCCGGGTTTGAGACGGCGGTGAAACAGGGAAAACCATGGACCGTCATGTGCTCCTATAATCCCGTGAACGGGGAATACGCATGCGAAAACAAGCACATACTGAATGATATTTTAAGAAATGAATGGGGATTCAAAGGCGTCACGATCACCGACTGGGGAGCGATGACGAATCGTGTCAACGCGCTCAAGGCCGGTCTGGATCTGGAAATGCCGGGGCCGGCGACCGAGAATGACCGGAGTATCATCGAGGCCTGTAAGAGCGGGGCGCTTTCCGAAGAGAAATTGAACGAGAGCGTCCAGCGGATGCTGACGTTGATCGGAAATGCGCAGAAGCGGCCGCGTCCGCCCAAGATTCCGTACGAAGAGAACCGCAATCTCGCGCGCAGAGCCGCGTTGGAGTCCGCTGTGCTTTTGAAGAACGACGGCATGCTTCCCATCCGTAAGAGTACGGGCATTGCCTTGATCGGAGCGTTTGTCAAGGAGACGCGTTTTCAGGGCGGCGGCAGTTCAAGAATCCGGCCGACAGCGGTACGGCATGCTTATGAGGGCTTTGAAGAGAGCGGCGGAAATTTCGAGTACGAGGACGGCTACGGCTTCGAAGGGGACGGCACCGATCTGCTGAAGAAATCGGCGGCGATCCGCCTGGCGGAACGGAAGGACGCGGTTGTCATATTTGCCGGACTGCCCGAAGAATACGAATCGGAGGGCTTCGACCGGATGCATATGAACCTGCCCGCGGGTCAGAACGCATTGATCGAAGAAGTGGCGGCGGCCAATCCCAACGTCACGGTCGTCCTTTATACCGGGTCTGCTGTGGCGATGCCCTGGATCAACAAGGTCCGCGCGGTCCTTTTGGCTTATTTGCCGGGGCAGGAGGGGGCTTCGGCGATTCCGTCGCTACTGTACGCAGATGCGGTTCCTTCCGGAAAATTAGCCGAGACCTTCCCGCTTTCGATCGAAGATACGCCCTGCCACTCCTATTACGGGACCCGCAGATATGTGGAATACCGCGAGAGCATTTTCGTCGGGTATCGGTACTATGACGCATCCAGAACGAAGGTCTTATTCCCCTTCGGGCACGGACTGTCCTATAGTGCGTTTGAATACGGTAATTTGGTAATCAGCAGTCAGAAGGTGACGGACACGGACACGCTTAAGGTCTCGGTCGACATTAGGAACTGCGGTGAATACGATGCTTCCGAGGTGGTTCAGATCTACGTTTCCGCTCCGAAGTCCAAACTCTATAAACCCGTACGCGAACTGAGGGCCTTCGACAAGGTATTCATCCCGAAAGGCAAGACCAAGACGGTTACGTTTTTACTGCACGGAAGGGACTTTTCTTTTTATAACGTGGACCTGCCCGGCTGGCAGATCGAGACCGGTATTTATGATATTCAGGTCGGAGCATCGTCGCAGGATATACGCCTGACCGGCAAGGTTTCGGCGCTGTCCGTCGGCAAGCGCGCTACGGTCCCGGACTATACGGCGGTCGCGCCGTCTTATTACAGTGTACCCGCCAACGGGATACCGATTCCGCGGGTTCAGTTCGAAAAAATTTATGGGAAACCGATCACAACGCCCGAGAATCCCAAAAGAGGAAAGCACACCCTCAACTCCACCATTTCGGAAATATGCGATACGCGTTTCGGCGCGGGGCTTGCGTGGTTTCTCCGGAGGTCCATCATGAAGCAGTACCGGAAAGATCCGCGTGAGGATCAGATCCGCATGATGGAAGCAATGACGGACGATATGCCCCTGCGCGGTGTCGTCAATCTCGGAAGCGGTTCCGTGACGTTGGCGTTTTTCGACGGAGCGGTTGATGTCATGAACGGGCATCCCTTCAAGGGGATCAAAAAGATGATCCTCGCGCGGAAAGAATCCAAGAACACCTGAATACTCAAACAGTATGAGTTTAAAGCCGAAGGATCCCGAAAAGCGCCGTCATAGACGGCGCTTTTGAGTGAACAGAACGAATATGTGACGAATAGTGTACAATTTATGAACAAAATGTAACTAAACAGTTGCCAAACTATAAACAGGGTGCTATAATGCAGATAAGAAACCAGGTAAGCCATCGGAAACGACCGGTGCAGTTTACCATCCGGGACCTTATACGTACCCCCGTACAATGCCCCGAGGAAAGTGAGGTAGTCAGATGAAAACGAAACGAACCCTTCTACTGGTCTTGATTTCTCTGGTTCTCGTCTCTTTGGTGCTTCCCGCGTGTCAGAAAAAATACTCGCGCGATGAGGAAGGACTTCTTCAACTCCAATGCAACGCATCGGATATGGATGAGATCATCGACGATGTCGGGATGACAGAGGAAACGAAGCCGACGGAGACCGAACCTACGGAGACCGAACCCGAGGAGACGGAGCCGGCAGAGACTACGGTCGAAGAGACAAAAGTAACGGAGGCCGAACCTGCGCCGACCGAACCTACGGCCACCCCGAAGCCGACCGCCAAGCCGACCGCGACCCCGAAACCGACAGCGGATCCGACCGGACATGTCGCCCCCTCGGTAACGGCTGTTGCTCAAGCAGACGGAGTTCTGGTGGCATGGAATAAGATCACCGCATCGGATTTCGAAGGATATAAGGTCGTTTACTCCGCGTCAAATCCGAACCCCAAATATCCGGATGACGGATACTACACATATATCACCGATCGCAATACAACCAGTTGTCTGGTAAAAAGTTCCAAAGTAGCCGCCGGTGATTACTATTTCAGCGTAACGGCCCTGTACAACGGCGCTAAGGTTGCCGGAAATGCGGTAAAGGCAACGATGCCTGCGTATGTGGCACCGACACCGGACGCAACCCGGGTAGCGCCTTCAGTATCCGCAACTCAAGGGACGAACTCCATAATCGTGTCCTGGGCGAAGATCGCCAATCCCGATCTTGTAGGTTATAAGGTGGTCGCTTCCATGTCCAACTCGCAGCCGAAGTACAGCGAGGACGGATACTATGCATGGATTACCAATCCGGATTCCACGTCCTGTACGATCTATAACGGCGACGGTTACAACAACGGAGACATCAGTACATTCAGCGGCGGACAGTACTACTACATCAGCGTCACGGCTGTGTACGGAGATGAATGGGAGAAGATCGCAGGAAATTCTCTGTTGGTGAGAATGCCCGGTGATCCGGCAGCGACGCCGACCCCGATCCCGGTGGGTACTTATCCCACATCGACAGTATATACACCGACATCCGACGGGACAAACATAAATATCTCCTGGGCTAAAACAACAGACCCGACTGGTTTTTGCTACTATAAAGTCGTGGTTTCCGAAAGTAACACGAATCCGGTGTACCCCGATGATGGTTATTGGGCAGCTATTGACGATTCAAATACTACAGCCGCTTCCTTCAATCTGGCTGCAAAAGATGCCCTACCCAGAGATACTCTCTACATCAGGATCTCGACCGTCTATGACGGACAGATCTCCCACGGGAACGTAGTGACCTACGTCGTTCCGTAACACTTCATTCACCATCCACGGATGGCCTTGTGACCGAAAATACCGCTCACGGAGAACGGCGTAAAATAAGTCACAAGCGTGCCCCCTCATTGAACGGACGTGCCCCACGCGTCCGTTCATTTTTTTTGCGCGGGAAAAGAAGATGAGTCATTATTATTTGACAATCAAAGCATTTGTGCCAGATGCACAAAAATCAGCGGAATATTTCGCTGATTCGGACAATATTAACCGTTGAATTCGAACATTCTTGTGGTATCTTATTATATGGACATTCGAAAATGGGTGGATTTGTGCATTTCCAAGCGCTTTTGCCTGAATTCACGTCATTTTTAGATAATGAATAAGGAGTGTGAAAGATGAACATCCCGATTGAAGTTGCAGTCATTTTATGTGTTTCCGTGGCGGTGCTCGCTTTCCTGGTAGCGCTGTATTTCTTCTTCTGGGTGAAGAAGCAGCCTTCCTCGAACGCTGAGATCGCGCGGGTCGGAGGTTTTATCAATAAGGGCGCGAATACTTTCCTGAAAAAGGAGTATAAGCTTCTGGCTATTTTTGCCGGAGTCGCCGCCATTCTGATCCTTCTGTTTCTCCCGCATCCGATCTGGGGGGAAGAGACAGCCGACTGGTCTTGGAAAAGCAATGTATTCATGATGATCTCGTATATTTGCGGAACGGTTTTATCGGCTCTTGCCGGTAAGGTCGGTATCACGGTCGCGACCATCGCGAACATGAAGGCTGCCGAAGCTGCGACGAAGGGTATTCGTCCTTCATTCCTCGCGGGCTTCAGAGGCGGCGCGGTCATGGGTATGGCCGTCGTCGGCACCAGCCTGATGGGTGTTTCGCTCGTCTATCTCTTGACCGGAGACGCCAGTTCCGTTCTCGGATTCTCCTTCGGTGCGTCGAGCCTGGCGCTTTTCGCGAAGGCGGGCGGCGGTATCTTCACCAAGACCGCCGATATCAGCGCGGACCTGGTCGGTAAGGTTGAGCTCGGGATCCCCGAGGACGACCCGCGTAACCCCGCTGTTATCGCGGATAACGTCGGCGATAACGTAGGCGACGTCGCCGGCATGGGCGCGGACCTTTTCGATTCACACGTCGCTTCGATCAGTGCGGCGTTGGTTATGGCTTTTGCATTGGACAAGGCGGAGCACAAGTTCGCCGTCATGGTATTTATTTATGCCGCGCTCGGCCTTCTGTGTTCCGCGATCGGCGTGCTTCTCGCCCGCATGGGCAAGAAGGGCGGACCGACTCAGGCGCTCAACTTGAGCACCTATGTTACGACGGCACTTTTTGCCGGCTTCACCGCATTGGCTTCCTTCCTGTTCTTTAATGATGAGACGGGATGGAGAATCTGGGGCGCGATGATGGTCGGTCTTTTCGTCGGAACCATCATCGGTATCGTCAGCGACTATTTCACCAACGACACCAAGCCGCCGGTCAAGTATGTCGCCGACGCCAGCAAGAGCGGACCGGCCTTTACGATCCTTTCCGGAACATCGTACGGCTTTTTAAGTATCTTTCCTCCGATGATCGGAATCGCGATCTCGGCTCTTGCCGCGTATAAGATCTGCGAACCCATCATGAACAGCGCGGTTTCCGGAATGTTCGGTATCGCGATGGCCGCGGTCGGAATGCTTTCGATCGTCGGAATGGTCATCTCCAATGACGCGTACGGTCCGATTGTCGACAACGCGCGCGGACTTGTTGAAATGGGCGGGCTCGGAGAAAAAGCTCTGGAGATCACCGATTCACTGGACAGCGCCGGAAACACCGTGAAGGCTGTTACCAAGGGCTTTGCCATCGGTGCCGCCGGACTCACGATCATCGCTTTATTGGGCGCGTTCATGTCTGAAGTAAACGACGCGGCGCAAGCCGCGATCGACGCGGGTAAAAAAGGCATCGAATTGATAACCGGGTTTGATGTCCTGAATCCCGTCGTCTTCTTCGGCCTTCTGGTCGGAGCCGCTGTTCCCGCCGTGTTCTCCGCGATGCTGATGCTCGGCGTAGACAGAAACGCCCAGAGAATGGTCGCCGAGATCCACAGACAATTTAAGACGATCGCCGGCCTCAAAGAAGGCAAGAAGGGCGTTGTTCCCGAATATGAGAAGTGCATCGATATCGCTACGACCGGTGCGCTGAAGGAATTGATCCCCGCCGGTTTGGTCGCGATCTTCGCGACGTTACTGGTCGGATTTGTCGGCGGCGTTCAGGCGGTCGGCGGATTCCTCGCGGGCAACATCGTCAGCGGGCTTGTTTTGGCTCTCTTTATGTCCAATGCCGGAGGCCTCTGGGATAATGCCAAGAAGTACATCGAATCCGGCAATAACGGCGGCAAGGGCTCGGATGCTCACAAGGCGGCTGTCGTCGGAGACACCGTCGGTGATCCCTATAAGGATACCGCCGGACCTTCGATCAACACGCAGGTCACTGTTGTTTCGCTGGTCGCTTCCATTATGGCGACCCTGTTCCTCACGTACAGCATTTTCTAAATATCGACTTCGTTTATTGACCTTGACGGGGCGCTTTTACAGGGCGCCCCGTTTTTTTTTGTCCTTTTTCGCTATAAGAGCGATTCTTACTTTACAGTTGGAAAAGAACTGAAATCGGAATGACACATAGAAGGAAAGAAGCGGTGTTAAAATGTCCTTAGTTTTAGATGGACACTTGGATTGCGGAGGCCCCGATGAAGCCGATAAACTGTTCGGATCAATTTACACCTTATTCTTTTCCGGACGAAATGTTCGCGCAAAGAAGGCAACCGGAGTTTGGCGTCGCGGCATCCCCGTGGCGATTGGATATCACCGATTGGCTCTTCCTTCACGCTGAAAATCGCGATCTGCTTCCGGTCGGATTTTTCGACAATACCGCGGACGATCTTGCGTTCAAGGCCGTTCGCGTCCCTTCGGTCTGGCAACGGTTCGGGTACGGCGAACCGTTGAGTCTTCAGTATGACGTTGAAATCGCGCGGGCACAGGGTGAAAAGAGTTTTTTCGAAAGAAGGCTGGCTTCTTTGTCATCGGACTATAAAAACGACGATATCGGGGTCTATCGGGCTCATATCGATATCCCGGCTCACTATTCCGATCGATCTTTGTATCTGGTGCTCGGAGGCGTATGCGGACGCTTCGAGGTCTATCTCAACGAAAAACAGATCGCGTCCGCGGATTCGGTTTTTTCGCCGTGTAAGTTTCCCCTGGCGGGAAGTATCAAAGCCGGGCATAACATACTGACCCTTTTGGTCCATCGTTTCGACTCCGTCACCGCAGGGCTGGGGAACTTCAAAGACGGGACCTTCGGGTTCAGCGGTATTTTTCGAACAGCCTCAATCGTCGCGGACTCGCTGGTCGAGATAAGATCCGTATTCGTGAAAACCGATTGGACCGGGCCGGTGTTCGGCGCCGAACCCGGAGCGAGCGCGTTTATGGATGTTTCGATTAAGTTGTTCAATCATACGGATCTTCCCGTTCCGGTCCAACTTGAATACAAGCTGATCGCTGTTTTCGATGAGTATGACATCTATAATCTGCCCGAGATTCGCCTGCGTGCGGAGCATTCCGGTGAAGCGACGATAGAATCGCTCCGGACATTAACCGTCGGCAACCGGCTTTTGGTACGCGGCATTTTCCCGTGGTCGCACGCGACCCCGAATCTTTACGATCTGATCATAATTCTTAAGGATGCCGCGGGGCGGATCATCGCAATTCAAAAGCGCAGGATCGGATTTCGAACGCTTCGGGAATCCGACCACAGAATGATCGTCAACGATTATCCGGTGTCGGTCAAGGCGATCCGGTATTTCTCCTTTGATCCTCAGTTCGGGCTGTCGGTCCCGCCCGAACGCCTGAAGGAGGATGTCCTTTTAATGAAGCAAGCCCACCTGAACACAGTCCTGATGCCGCATTTTCCGGCCGACCCGCAGTTTTTCGACTTGTGTGACCGTTACGGGCTTTATGTGATCTGTCCGCTTGACAAAAAGGACCCGGGGGCCTCCGTGGAAAGCTTCGGAACGCATCCCTGCATGCTTGCGTGGTCTCTGAAACTGGATTCGAAGGATGAATCCATGCTTGACGACGTGGAGAGAATGCTTAATGAGGAGTCGCCCGTGCCGTTTTTGTACTGGCTGTTCCGGGATACCGGGACCGTTTCGGAGTTTGACCCGTTTCATCCCGATACCGGAGCGCTTTTCGGGGAGTGGCAGGATATTTGTGTGGACCGGGGATTCCGATCCAAAGCGGCGACGGCATCGAGTACGGAGCAATCCCCGGAGCAAGGCGGCTTCGACGTCATGATTCCGGAAGAAGAGTCGTCCGGACAGACCGATGAAGGGCATAACGGGGACGAAATTCCCGAAAGCGAAACTGCCGGGCTATTTCGGCAGCCCGAACCGGATTTGAAGTACCTGCATCAGGCGGACCTTTGTAAAGGTTACCGGGGCGCCGAGGTCGCGATCGCGCAAGGCATCGTCGACGCTTTTCGCGAAAAGCATCCGGAATATGATGAAGTGCGACGCCGTTGTCAGTCCATCGATTTTATCATTTCGGATGAGGACCCATCGCGCCCCGTCATCGTGAATACCGATCTGCACGGCGCTGCGGGTGAACTGGATCTTGAGTGGAGCCTGCTGAAAAACGGGCGGTCGATCCGGTCCGGCGGAGGCGTACTTCGTTCCCTGCCTCCGGGCGGAGAAGCCGCGCTTTCTTTGGGATTTCGACCGGATGACCTCAATTCCGCGGAGGAGGTCAATCCCGACGACACGGATCTTACGCACGGTCTTCCGACGGAATGGTTACTGAATATTCGAATCTGTCATGTCGATCCGGGCCTTTGGTATCCGATCGGTTATGAGGAGGCCGTGTGTCAGACAGTTATCGCAAAAGACTTGCGCGACACGCCCGAAACGACAGTGCGCGAAATACCAAAGAGTGATAACGCGGCGGAAACGGCGAGCGAAGAAACGACGGATGTCGGGATCGATCAGGAAATTGTTCTTGTATCGGAATCTTCGAACGTCACCTGTACGGAAGAAGGCAATGATCAGATCATCGATTTTGGCGGGGCGCGGGCGGTGATCTCAAAGGAGCACGGCGGAATGACGCAATTGGCGATCGGCGGACAGCCGGTACTCCGGGGGCGAATGGAGCCTTTTTTGTATCGCGCTTCAACCAATGCGGAGCGCTATTATGTGCCGCTTAAGGTGCGTCCGCGCTTATTCGCCCGCAAAACGACATGGCGCGCCATCCAGAAAAAATTGCACTTCAACAAGCTGCAGAGCCGAACGGAAGACGGGAGTCTGATCCTTTGCTCGGAGTACCGATGCCACGCTTTAAAAGGTCCGGTCTTTGTCGAGTACCGTTTCGATCCCGACGGTCGCTTCAAGATCAGCCTTTCTTTTCAGTCGCGTAATAAGCCTTTGCGTTACGGTCTTCATATCGGTGTGCCGTCCGAAGCGGACCATTTCCTATGGTACGGATTCGGACCCGGAGGGCTTTTCGAGGAGGAAAGCTGGTCACCGTTCCTGGGTGTCTACGAGGCGCACAGCGCCGATCTTTTCCACCACTACGCGAGACCGTCGGAAAACGGAGCGCACCCGGATACCCGTGTGCTGATGGTCGTTGCCCCGGAAAACCGCGGACTGAGAATTTTAAGGTCGGACAATCTTCGGTTTACGTTCACGGCAACGCCGTATATGCCGGAGCATATCGACGATTCGCGTCACGACGAACGGCTTCCGAGGCCGGAAGGGGCGGAATTGTTTCTGGATTTTGAGTACGATTTTGCGAAGGATGTTCGAAAACAAAGAAGACAATTGTCGGGTCTTCGCCGCTACGGGGGGACGTTTATTTTCGAGACTTCTTCGGGCCGGACAGAAGAGATTTGAGCTCGCGCACCTCCGCGTCGTCCAAATAACGCCATTGCCCGGACCCCAAATCTCCGAGCCGGATATTCATGATGCGTGTCCGGTGAAGACCGGTTACTTTATACCCGTGATACTCGCACATCCGGCGGATTTGACGGTTGAGGCCCTGTGTCAGGATGATCGTAAAGGATCTGTCGCCGGTCTGCCGGACAACGCACGGAAGGGTCACGACGTCGAGAACCGGAACGCCGGATTGCATTGACTTCAAGAAATCCCCGCGGATCGGATGATCGACCGTTACGTCGTATTCCTTTTCGTGAAAACCGTCGGTCCGTGTGATCAAATGCGCGGTGTCCCCGTCGTTTGTGAGAAGAAGAAGACCGGTCGACGGCTTATCGAGCCGGCCTACGGGAAACACCCTTTGCTCGAAGCCCAAAAAATCGATCACATTATCCGGAACATCGGGAGCGGCCGTACAAATGATCCCGCGCGGCTTATTCAAAGCGATATATTTGAAGGACGTATTCGCAGATACGCTTTGTCCCATAACACGCACATCCTGTCCGTCGAATACTTTTTGACCGGTCACGGCGATTTGTCCGTCGATCGTGACCCGGCCGGACGCGATCAGATCGTCCGCTTTCCTTCTGGAACAGATGCCCGCGGATGCCAAGTATCGATTGATTCGGATTCCCTGAAGCTCATTTGTGTTCTCAGTCATTGGTCACTGCCTTATGTATTAGTACCACATCGTCCCCTGAACGCGCGTCAACGTGAAGGTAAACGTTGTGCCTTCGCCGTAGACGCTGTTGACCGAAATCGTCTCGCCCATATAGCTCAGGAGTTCTCTGGCAATCGATAAGCCGAGGCCCGTACCCTTTTTTCCGCGCGCGCGGTCCGCTTTATAGAAACGATCGAATATATGATCGATATCGTACTCATGAATGCCCTGTCCGGTATCGATGACGGAGACCAGAACCTTATTGGACTCTTCGTTGAATTCAGCCGAGATCGTGATTGAGCCGCCGGACGGCGTATACTTCTTGGCATTGTCCATTAAAATGACAAGGATCTGTTCAACGCGGTCGGGATTGCCCATGACCGTCGGAAGCGGCCCTGTCTTGTACACAACCCGGAATGCCAGATTGGCATCCGTCATAACCGGTTTGAACTTTGTCTCGATCTCCGATAAAAGCGCGTTCAGATCGAACGGGAAGGTCTTGAAGGCAAGCGTTCTCGCTTGGAGCCTTGAAAGCTCGAGCATATCATCGATCAGGCGGGAAAGTCGCATCGTCTCATGAAGTATGATGCCGTAATAGCGTTTCCGGTCGTTCTCGTTCTTGACCATTCCGTCGGCGAGCGGCTCGACCAGTCCGCGAAGGGCGGTGAGCGGAGTCCGCAACTCGTGGGATACATTGGCGACATAATCGCGGCGCGTCTGTTCCAATCGTTCCGATTCCGTGATATCGCGGAAAAATCCTGTCGCGCCGGCGATACGCCGGTCATTGTCAAAGGTGGGGACGATCGTGGAGAGGTAGGCGTTGTCCTTGTCTTCGATTGTACGCTCGACGGTGACCCCCTCAGCAATACATTTCGCATAGTCATCCCAAACTTCTTCGAACGGGATGATCCGAAGCCGCTCGGTGAAAAGGTTCCTCGCACTCGCATTTTCGAAAAGCGTCGCGATGGACGAGTTCGAATAGACCGGCCGAAGCTCCGTATCGACGGATACGATGCCCTCCGAGATCACGTCGAATATCTCCTTGAGGCGGTTGCGCTCCATCGTAAGATCCGTGATCGATTGCGAGAGTCTTTCGGCCAAATCATTGAAAGATTGTGCCAACTCGCCGACTTCGCCGCGAACACTGGAATCCGCCCGAACGGAAAAGTCACCCTGACCCATCGCGCGGGCAACCTCGTTGACCTTCCGAAGCGGCCGGACCAGGCGCATGATCCCGAAATAGACCGGCATCAGCATTCCGAGTGAAACAACAAATGTTGACAGAACCAGTATCTCCAGAAAATCAATCAACATTCCGGCGGAATCGCGTGTCGGAGTACCGACAATAACATATCCGCCCAACTGACCGTCAACATAGACCGGTTCCTGAGCGATAATGATCTGATCAAACATTCCGCGGTGCGGAATAACGACATAATAACGGATTTCTGACCGGTTCGCCATCATCTGACTTGTCGAATAATTCTTAAGCGGAATCAAAATCTCGGTGTCTTCCGCTCCGAGTTCCTGAGTCTGCTGAAGTAAATAGCCGTCCGCATTAAAGACCAGAATATAGGACCCCATCAGCCGGTCATTTTCGAAAAGTTCCTTCGAATATCCAACGCCTCCGCTCATTTCTTCGGGATGCCTCGAAAAAAAATCGGACAGGATATACGCGCGGTCCCTGGAATCCTCGACCGCCCGGTACTTAACGGAATTAATGGACGCTACAAAAAACAGTACCGCGGACAGGGCCCCGGCGATGACCAGTGAAAGCAGGACCATAAGAAGGATTCGTCGAAGAAAGACGCTTCGAAACATTACGAGGCGACCTCGAATTTATAACCCACTCCGTACACGGTGACCAGAGCCCATGGGGCGCCATCATAGGTGACCTTCTGGCGGATTCTTTTGATGTGGGTGTCTACGGTTCGGGTATCCCCGAAATAATCATAACCCCAGACCAGGGAAAGGATCTGTTCGCGATCCATGACCTGTCCTGCGTGCGCGGCGAGCAGATGAAGAATCTCCACTTCCTTCGGTGTACAGGGAACCAGTTCTCCCTTGACTCTGACCTGATAGTTATCGATGTTGATCTCAAGCCCTTCAAAACGAAGGACCGGAACATTCTCTTGCGGCTCATTGATTCTGCGCAGGACCGCCTTGATCCGCGCCAGAACCTCGCGGGGCGAGAAAGGCTTCACGATATAATCGTCGGCGCCGAGCTCCAGCCCGAGGACACGGTCGATCTCTTCGCCTTTTGCGGTGAGGATGATGATCGGTGTGGACAGCGTCTTGCGAATCTCACGGCATACCTCGATTCCGGGCTTCTCGGGCATCATGAGGTCCAAAATGATCAAATCCGGCTTGTCTGAAGCGACATGGGCCAGTGCTTCCTTCCCGTCGAAGGCGCTCGAGTATGAAAAATGCTCGTTTTCCAGATACAGTCCCAGCGACTCATGGACGACCGGGTCGTCATCGCAAATGAGGATGTGCGGATTGGTTGACATGATTCGTCACCTCGGTTTGAACTCCCTAAAACTTCACAATTCATTATATACGATTGTATGCAAAAAATCATACCCGTCGATAAAATGGTGAGAATCGGATAAACCCGATCCGACGACCGTCTTACATGTCCGGACGGGGGTGTAAAATATCAGCAAAGTTTCGTTCAATCATGATTTTATGCCCGGATCGCTCCGGTCTATTGTTTCTTTTTCGCGGTCGGGAGATAATGCATCCGTAGAGCAGGCGAAAGGAGACAGACCGTTGAATTCCATCGGAAAGCCCGTCGGTAAAGCGCTTCGTGCGACCCTGATCGCAGGGAGGAAGATTTTTTCAACGAATCACAAACTGGCCGCCGTTTTAGCCGGCGAGGGCGTTTTATTCACGCTGATTATCACCCTGTGCAACAACAATAACCATCTGTTCGCCTCCCGTTTGGGCGCTTCATCCTATGAACTGGGGCTCATATCGTCTCTGCCGCCGATCGTCGGTATGGTGTGTCTGATTCCTTTTGCGATCATCACGGACCGGATGAGGAATAAACGGAGCATGGTGATCGCCGCCGCGATACTCCTCGGTTTATTGTATTTCCTCGTCGGATTGTCGCCCTTCGTACCCGAGAATCCCGTCGCGGCGCTCATCCTTCTTTTGGTCATGATTAATTTCCCGATGTCACTGTACAATTCGTCCTGGCAGTCTTTTTTTTCGGATGTCGCTTCGGCGTCGGACCGCAACGAGGTTTATGCCCATCGGACTAAAATGAATACCGCCGTCGGGATTATTTTCCCCCTGCTGATCGGATTGCTGCTCACCGCGGCAAAAGGGCCGTTCAAGATTACGGTCCATCAGATCTATTATTTTCTCGCGCTGCCGTTGGCACTCGGGCAGGTCCTCCTGCTTCGGAAGATCCCCTTTGAACCCCGGATCAACACCGACCGTTTTCGTTTTTCCGAACTTCTAAAGACCACGCGTACCACCTTTCGGTCCAAGGCTTTTCTTGGATTCATGGCGGTCGCGCTTCTAGTATATATCGGTTGGCAGATGGACTGGTCGATCTATTTTATCGCGCAATTTCGATATCTTGAACTGAATGAGACTCAATTGAGTCTGGTCGCGGCCCTTTCCGCGCTGACCCAATTTCTGATGCTCGGAACATGGTCGCGCATTTCGGCGACTCGAGGCGTTCGTTTTGTATTTGTGATCGGTGCCGGCGGGTTCGCGTTTTGCTCCCTGACCATCCTGTTGGCAATGTTGATGCCTCAGTCGGCCGGTATTTGGTTCTACTATTTTTTCCACTGCATCGGCTCATCCGCCTATAGCGCTTTTCAATTATCACTGCTTTTGTGCCTTCTGGAAGTGATTCCGAATGTCAACAAGACATTCAGTATCGCGATATACAGCACGATTATACTGATATCAAACGCCGCTATGCCCTTTTTGGGCGTTCATATTTATAATTTGCTGGGCGAGAGCAAACAGGCGATGGTGATCACGATCGGCATCGTGACCGCGATTCGAATCATTGCGACTTCCGCGGCGCTGGTCCGGTATTTCGTTTACAAAAACAGAGAACCGTTATCGCCCGAAAAGTAAATTAATTCTAATAATTCTCGCAATCTATGAAATTGTACTCCGCCTGATGTAGAATTTAGTTGCGAAAAACGTTATGTTTGCGCTCGTTCGGATAAAGGAGACGGTGATGAATACTTTTTTGAAAAAAGGAACGGCAGTTTTGATGGTCCTTACGATGTCCGCTTTGTTGTTGACATCTTCGTGCGACCTGACCGGAGGAGGGAGGGACGACGGCAAGGCAATTGAAAAAGCAGTATCCGAATTTCTGGATTCGATTGCGGACGGTTCGTACGCGGAGGATGACTACAAGTCCTCTTTGACCAAGGATAAATCGTTTGCGAAATTGAAATTCGAGGAGGATGACGCCGAGAAACTGATGGCGCTCGCCTTCGAAAAGGTGTCCTATGAGATTACGGACGCCGAGGGAGACGAGAAGGATGAAGAGGGGACCTGTGACATCACGCTCACCGCCATTGACCTCGAAAAAATTCTCGAAGATATGGAAGACGGCTATGATTACGAAACACTCGAGGATGCGATCAAAGCCAAAAAGGCACCGACGGATGAACATGAGATCGTTTTTGATCTGGAATATGACGGGGAAGATTGGCTGATTACGGATCTTTCGGACCTGTCGGACATTCTCGGCAAACCGTTCGGTGAAATCTCTTTCGAAGAACCGGAACCGGATCCGGAGGAGTATGAGGAAATGGTGCGCGAGACAGCCGATCAGCTGATGAACGCACTCAAAGCCGGAGACTTTTCGACGATCGAACAAAGCACCGAGGGGTACTATAGAGAAGTGGACTTTATCCAGGACGGATGGACGAAGGCACGCGATGTGTATACCTCCCTGTTCGGAGATATGAGCTGGGAAATCACTTCCGTGACGGCTTATTCCCAGACGGAGTACTATGCGGACATCGACCTGACGTATAAGCTTTTTAACGAGGCTGTGGCGGCGGTGTACAGTGATACCGACAAGATGGTCGAGATCTCAAAGCCTGCGCTTCTCGGCCTGATCGTCGCTCCCGACGACAGTGCGCGCTTCGAGGTCTACATGGATGGCATCGCGAACTCGGTGGTCGAGTATAATGCCACCGCGATTCCGACCACCGAAACGGTCGGAATCGATATGGCCTATGACGAGATAACCAAGGAGTGGATCATCAATTATGTTCCTTCGGTCTTTATGTCCTGCGCGGATTTCGACGGTAACTTCGATCCGATTTACAACTATACCTACAATGAAGACGATGTTCGCTCGGAATCAATTCTCGACACAGCCGCGGCCGCTCTTCTGGCGGAAGGATCGATCACACAGGAACAGTATGATCTCTATATGGGCAATGTAACCGCGCCCGATGAAACCGTGGCTTCCGGCGTCTACACCAAGGAGACCGTCGACGCGGCCATCGCGCAACAAGGCTGGTACGATTACACCAACTACGTGTTTGTCACGGCGTATGGACCCAATACGGGCGTTCTCGGATATGTGCTCTTTTTCAACCAGTACATGCCGGGATTGACGGTGAACTGCGAATACTTCATAGACGGCGAAACGACGAGTTTCTTTTCCTCGCAATATGTACTGGAAGCCGATAACGACATATATGACTTTGGTCTTACCTCGGATTCGGTTTTCCCTGCGGGTACCTACCGTGTTGTGCTCACATTGCCGGACGGGTCCGTCCTGGTGGATCAGACTGTCGAGGTCACAGAATAGTCCGCTCATCTCGATCGATTCAATTAATTAGTGATTTTTTTCTCCGGATTGTGTAAAATAATAAGCACATAGTATTATTTAACATGAAAAAATGAGGGGCGATTATGAATAATATACGTAAGGTTATTTTGGTTTTTGCTCTGATTGCATCGTTGCTGGTGTCTTCCTGCGGATTACTGAATTCCGGCGGTAAGGATGCAAGCAAGGATATCGAGTCCGTTGTATCTGACTTTCTGGACTCCATCGCAGAAGGCGATTTTGCGGATGATGATTACAAATCCTCTTTTACAAGCGACAAGAGCTTCGCAAAACTTAAGTTCGAGAGTGACGAAGCGGAAGACCTGATGAAACTCGCATTTGAAAAGATCGAATATGAGATCGGCAAGATCAAGGGCGACGAAGATGAAGAGGAAGGAACCTGTAAAGTTACACTGACGGCCATCGATTTGGATGCGATTCTGGAAGATTTGGACGAGGGATTTGAACCGGAAGACCTTGAGGATGAAATATCCGCCAAGAAGGCTCCTACCGCCGAGAGTGACATTACTTTTGAACTTTCGTTTGACGGAGATGAATGGAAGATAACCGATATGTCGGATCTGGTCGACGCTATCGGAGAACCGTTCACGGAATTGACATTTGACGGACCCGCGCCTACTGAGACCGAGCCTTCGGAAACAGAAACCGAACCGCCTGAAACGACCCCTGTAGTCACGACTGTTGAAACTTCCTCCGGACAAACATATACTGCGGATTCGGTCATAGCGAACATATCAGAACTGGGATGGACAGATTCGGCAGTCGCGAATTATGTATCGGGCTATACGACCGCGGATACTCAGATTACCTTTGTGTTCTTTTTCACGACACCGATGCCCGGGTTGAGATTGAATTTCGAGTATTTCAATAATAACGGTACGACGTCGTTAGGAGCTAATTATTATGATTTTGCAGCTGAAGACACTTCATACTACTTTTATCATAACTTCGGTACTTCGATACCTGCGGACACTTATCGTTTCGTGGTTTACATGCCTGACGGATCAATTGTCATTGATGAATATATGACAGTCAGTTAACATATAAATCTATGTCGAATACGATACACCGCCCCCGCAATCGGGGGCGGTTTTTTGTTATAATAAGTCGTAAATTGCAGATGGGAGAGCATATGTTCATTTCGGACCGTTTTGTCGATTATGAATTGATGTACGCCGGTGGCGGCGAGAAATCGGAGCGCTGGGGCGATGTGTTTTTGCAACGTCCGGATCCGCAGGCGGTTTGGCCGAAGTCGTTCGAAGGATTGGAAACTTCATGGCCGAAGCCCAATGCCCTCTATCACCGTTCCGAGACCGGCGGCGGTTATTGGTCGACCCTTAAACCATATCCGCATAAATGGAGGATCTCTTATCCCGCAATCGGCGGGACACTTGTGTTTATCATTGAACCGACGGGATTCAAACACACCGGGCTGTTTCCCGAACAGGCGGCAAACTGGGATTTTTTCGGGGATATCATCCAAAAGGCGGCGGCAGAAGGCCGGGAGCCCCGAATATTGAATCTGTTCGCGTATACGGGAGGAGCGACGCTCGCCGCGGCGGTCGCCGGTGCCCGGGAAATCGTCCACGTTGACGCTTCCAAGGGGATGATCGCCCGCGCGAAGGAGAATATGGCCGCATCCGGATTGGAGGATTCATTCGTTCGTTTTATCGCAGAAGACTGTAATCGATTTGTCGAACGCGAGATCCGCAGAAGACGAAAATATGACGGCATTATCATGGATCCGCCGGCCTACGGGCGCGGTCCGTCCGGAGAACTGTGGAAGCTTGAGGAGGCTCTTTTCCCATTGGTCGAAAAGTGTCTTGATTTGATCTCGGATACCCCGTTGTTCTTTGTTTTGAATTCGTACGCATCCTCTTTGACGGCACTGGTGATGGAAAACATCCTGAAAATCACGGCACAGAGGCGTTTCGGCGGCGCGGTTACTTCCGGTGAACTCGGTTTACCGGCTTCTCATATGAATATAATTCTTCCGTGCGGTTCGACAGCCCGATGGGTGCCTTGACCGTTCCTCTGCGCTCGGATACGGGTCCCGAATGTGAACAGATGAGGTGAGACATATTGAAGGAAGAGGTCCTTTGCCCGGAGATTCTTTTTGAGGATAACCATCTTCTTGTCGCCGTAAAACCCGCGGGTATTCTCGCACAGGCCGACGCGACCGGTGACGCGGATATGCTTACGATCCTCAAGGCGGACCTGAAACGCCGATACGGTAAACCCGGCGACGTTTTTCTCGGACTCTTGCACCGCTTGGACCGACCGGTGCGCGGTGTGATGGTTTTTGCCAAGACCGGCAAATGCGCATCCAGAATCAGCGCTCAGATTCGTGAGCGTTCGGTCGAAAAGAAATATCGCGCGATTGTCTGCGGCCCTGTCGTTCCTTCGAGCGGCACGATGCGCGGCTCGATCCTCAAAGATCCGGAAAACAACCGCGTGACGGTTTACGAGCCGGAAAGCGCACCCAGGGAGGCGAAGGAGTCGGTGCTCATGTATATGGCGACGGCGCGCGCACAGTATTTTTCGGGCGGAAAAGAGATCCCGCTTACGCTTATGGATATCACCCTGATCACCGGACGGTCCCATCAGATCCGGGCGCAACTGGCGGACGCCGGTCATCCGATCCTCGGGGACAGGAAGTACGGGGATACAAGCGGCTACGACGGCGATATTTGTCTGGAATCCTATCATATAGCGTTGCGGCATCCGGTCAGAAATGAGAGAATGGAATTCAATATCCCGATGCGCGGCTGCGGCCCGTGGTTGCTTTTCGAGAAAGGCGTTGAAGATGGACGAGAACCAAACGATATCCGAAAATGAGATTCAGGAGAATAAGGACAAGATCAAGGCATTGCTCATGTCCTCCGGCAGGCCCGGAATGGAGCGCCTTTTGGATTGGATCGAGAACAAGACGGATTTTTACACGGCACCCGCTTCAACCAAGTACCACCTCGCCTGCGCGGGCGGATTGGCCAAACACAGCCTCAATGTTTACGAATTGCTCAGCGGCAAAGTCAAGTCCGGCCTGCTCCCGATGAAGGAAGATACGATCATCATCACCGCACTGCTCCATGATTTGTGTAAAGTTAATTTTTATGTGCGGGAAACGAAGAACGTCAAAGACGGCACCAAGATCAACCCGTACGGCAAAGAAGTCGCGAATTGGATCGAGAAGGAAGTCTGGTCGGTGAAGGACGCCTTTCCCGTCGGTCACGGAGAAAAATCCTGTTATTATATCCAGAGTCACATCCGCCTGACCGACGAGGAATACGCGATGATCCGGCTTCACATGGGTTCGGACCGCAGCGGATACCCCGATCCGTTTTCGGAATCCGCCGCGATTTTCCCCGGGGTCGTCGCGATTCACACTTCAGATTTGGAATCCGCGTATATTGTCGAGATCAGGGGGTAGACAGCACTCCTTCCGAATCACTATAATAAATAGCCGAATCAATGTTAATTCAACCCGATCCCCCTAAGACCCGGCTGAATGCCGACTCAAGGAGTAACTATGTATAAAAAGGTTTCGACAGACATGAATTTCACGGCGCGCGAGATGGAAATTCTCGAGTTCTGGAAGACCAATAATGTCCGCAACCGTTCCATCCGCGGGGAGAAGGACGCGACGCGCACATTCACATTGTACGACGGACCGCCGACCGCCAACGGGAAGCCGCATTTCGGCCACATCAAGACGCGCGTCATCAAGGACGTTATTCCGCGCTTTCACGGGATGAAGGGCGCGCGCGTCGAATTTAAGGCCGGATGGGATACCCACGGTCTTCCGGTGGAACTGGAAGTCGAGAAGATGCTCGGCATTAACGGAAAGCCGGAAATCGAGAAGTACGGAGTGGAGCCGTTCATCAAAAAGTGCAAGGAATCGGTCTGGAAATATCTGGATGAGTGGGAGCAAATGTCGGATCGCGTCGGCTTTTGGGCGGATATGGAGCATCCGTACGTTACGTACGAGAATAATTATATCGAGTCCGAGTGGTGGGCGTTAAAGACCATGTGGGACAAGGGGATGCTCTACAAAGGGCATAAGATTGTCCCGTATTGCCCGCGCTGCGGAACGGCTCTGTCGAGCCACGAGGTCGCGCAGGGTTATCGGTTGGTCAAGGAGAACTCCGTATTTGTCCGTTTCGCGGTCAAAGATCAACCGGACACCTATTTCGCCTCCTGGACGACGACGCCCTGGACGCTTCCTTCCAATGTCGGACTTTGCGTGAATCCGGATGAGGAATACGTCCGGATCGCGGTGCCGACGGACACGGACGGATCGGAAAGGACGGTGCGCTATTATATGGCCGGCGTTCTTGTCCCGACGCTTTTCGAGGAGTATACGGTCGAAGAGAAGATGACCGGCTCGGAATTGGTCGGCATGCACTACGAGCCGCTTTTCCCGTACGCAAATAAGACGGTCGCGGCATCCGGAAAGGATGCGTTTCGGGTGACTTCGGACAACTATGTCACGATGAACGACGGTACCGGTATTGTCCATATCGCGCCGGCATTCGGCGAGGATGACGCGCGCGTCGGACAAACGTATGATCTCCCTTTCGTTCAGCTCGTTCTGGAGGACGGCACGCTCCCGGAGGATACCGCGGAATTCGCAGGTATGTTTGTAAAAGACGCGGACCCGCTTCTCATAAAGAAGCTGAACGCCGAGGGCAAGATGCTTCGAAAGATGCCGTACGAGCATGATTATCCGTTCTGCTGGCGCTGTGAAACTCCTTTGATCTATTACGCAAGGACCTCCTGGTTCATCGCGATGACGAAGGTGAAGGATGCCCTGATCGAGTCGAACCGGTCGGTTTCCTGGTATCCCGAGAGCATCCGGGACGGAAGAATGGGGAATTTTCTCGAAAACGTCGTAGACTGGGGTATCTCCCGGGAGCGTTACTGGGGAACTCCTCTGCCGGTCTGGGAATGCGAGTGCGGTCATAAGCACTGCGTCGGTTCGATCGAAGAGCTCAAGTCCGTGTCGCCGGATTGCCCGGACGACATCGAGCTGCATAAACCCTATGTCGATCGCGTCCACGTCACATGCGAGAAGTGCGGCGCCCTGATGACGCGCGTCTCCGAGGTGATCGACTGTTGGTTTGATTCCGGGGCGATGCCTTTTGCCCAGTATCACTACCCCTTTGAGAACAAGGAATTTTTCGAAAAGCATTTTCCTTCGGAATTCATATCGGAGGCGCTCGACCAGACGCGCGGATGGTTTTATTCGCTTCTGGCGATCGGCACGCAGTTGTTCGGACGTTCGCCGTTTGAAAACTGTATCGTCATGGGCCTCGTACAGGACAAAGACGGCATCAAGATGAGCAAACACAAGGGAAATGTCGTCGACCCGTGGGATATTCTGAATAAGCAGGGCGCGGACGCAGCGCGCTGGTATTTTTGCAGTTCCAGCGCGCCGTGGCTTCCGAGCCGTTTCTCGGATGCGGCCGTATCCGAGATCCAGAGAAAATTTATGGGAACGCTTTGGAATACCTACGCGTTTTATGTGATGTACGCCAACATCGACGGGTTCGACCCGACCGGTAAATCGATCGCCGATTGCGCCTTGTCGGTCATGGATCGTTGGATCCTGTCCCGGCTCAATACCCTGATCGCGCAGGTCGATGAGAAGATGACCGCATACGATATCACGGGATCCAGCCGGTTGATGGAAGATTTTGTTGACGAATTGTCCAACTGGTACGTCCGGAGAGGGCGCGACCGCTATTGGGGCAGTGTGATGACCGATGACAAACTAAGCGCGTACATGACCCTTTATACGGTCCTGGAGCAGTTTGTCCGCCTGGCCGCTCCGTTTGTTCCGTATATCACCGAGTCGATCTACCAGAATCTGGTCAGAGGGGTGAATGCGGACGCGCCGATATCGGTTCATATGTGCGATTATCCGGTCCCGGACGGATCATACGTCGATACCGAGCTCGAAAAAATGATGGAAACTGCCCAGCAAATCGTATTTATGGGGAGGGCATGCCGGAATCAGGCGGCGATCAAGAACCGACAGCCTCTTTCCCGCCTGTTCGCGGTCTCGCCCGCCGAACTGCCGGACGAGTATCTGGACATCATCCGCGACGAACTGAACGTTCGGACCGTCATTTTCCTAAAGGACGCGGCGGAACTTCTGGATTACTCGATCAAGCCTCAGTTGCGCACCCTCGGGAAGCGGATGGGCGCCAAAATGAATGCGGCGAGGGAAGTCATCTGCGCGTTGCCCGGGAAGGCAACGGTGGCTGAACTGGAATGCAACGGTTGTGTACGTGTTACTGTGGACGGAGAGGCTTTCGAACTGGGGAAAGACGATCTTTTAATTGAGACGGTTCAGCCGGAAGGCTTGTCGACCCAGTCGGAGCGGGATTATACGGTTTCTCTGGATACGACCCTGACCGGAGAACTGATCGAGGAGGGATTTGTCCGGGAGATCGTTTCCAAGGTGCAGACACACCGGAAGGAATCCGGCTATGATGTGACCGACCGGATCATCCTGCACTACGGCGGGGATCGGGAGATCGCCTGTATCATCGAGAAAAACAAGGATTTTATCGCTTCCGAAGTGCTCGCGACGGAGGTTTCGGAAGGAACAGAGGGCGACAGTAAGGAATGGGATATCAACGGACTTATGTGTACGCTATCCACCATTCGACTGGAAGGAAACAACTTATGATCAGTATGCTTCTGGATAGCAACATGTCCTTTAAAGAAAAGCTTATTTTTGGCGGGATGATTCTCATTGTCCTGATTTATTCGTTGTCGATTCACGAGTTCATGCACGGTTATTCGGCGTTCCTTCTCGGAGACGACACCGCAAAGCTTAAGGGACGTCTGACGATGAATCCCATGGCACATCTGGATCCGTTCGGCGCGCTGATGTTTCTGCTGATCGGATTCGGTTGGGCGAAGCCGATCCCGGTTGATTACCATAAATTGACCCGGTTAAAAAGTCGCGGTACCATGGTGCGGATCGTCAGTGTAGCCGGCGTAACGGCAAACTTCGTATCGGCGTGGGTCGCCTATTTTCTTTTTTCGATGGTGAATCTGATTGCCGAGAACACCTCGTGGATCCGGGGCGGATCGGAGGGCGCTATTTTCGTCTATGCGCTCATCGTTCAGTTCCTCCAGCTCTTTGTCCGTTTCAATCTTCTGCTGATGGCCTTCAATCTCCTGCCGTTCCCGCCGCTCGACGGATATCACATACTGGAAACACTCATTCCGTCCAGATTCAGAGCCGGATTTTACAAATATGAACCCTATTTCCGTTTCGGACTGATGGCATTGGTCATGTTCGGGATGTTTTCCGGTGTCAGTCCGCTTTTTTGGCTTGTGGAAAAGATTCAACTGCCGTTTCGCTTCATCATTCAAACTCCGTTGGACATATTGGCTCCGCTGAATAAGATTTATCAAATGAACTGATTACGCATCGCTTCTCCGGCGCACGCCGGGGCTCGGAGGTATTTATGAAGAAAAAAGTCGTTCTGTCCGGTTCCCGGCCTACCGGAAATATCCATCTCGGAAATTATTTCGGAGCGTTGGAGAATTGGGTGCGTCTGCAGGATGATTACGATTGCCATTTCTTTATCGCGGACTGGCATGCGTTGACGACCGGATACGATGATACGAAGTCCCTTTATAAGAACACGGTGAGCCTGATGGCGGACTTTCTTGCAAGCGGTCTGGACCCCGATAAATCGACGCTTTTCCTTCAGTCTCTCATTACGACACATGCGGAACTGTACCTGCTTTTGGGCATGAACACGCCGCTGTCCTGGCTCGAACGCTGCCCGACGTATAAGGATATGATGGCAAATATGAGCGAAAAGGACATCGCGACGCATGGGTTTTTAGGGTATCCGGTGCTTCAGGCCGCCGACATTCTGATGTACAAGGCAGATTTGGTGCCGGTCGGGGAGGATCAGATTCCGCATCTTGAGATGTCCCGCGAGATCGCTCGGAGGTTCAATTTTCTCTACGAAAAGGACGTTTTCCCCGAACCCCAGCCGTTGCTGACAAAGTCCAAGGTTCTGCCCGGAATCGACGGCCGTAAAATGAGCAAGAGTTACGGGAATACCATTGCACTTGCCGACACTCCGGAAGAGGTTCGAAAAAAGGTCATGAACATGATCACGGATCCCGCGCGCATACGTAAGGACGACCCCGGGCATCCGGAGGTCTGTACCGTGTGCGCCTTCCACAAGGTCTTCAGCGAGGACGAGGTCGGCGATATTGAAGAGCAATGCAGAAAAGGCCAAATCGGATGTGTCGCATGTAAAAGGAAACTGCAGGAGAAAATGGAGCGTTTCCATACGCCGATTTTTGAGAAAAGACAGGAACTTCTCGAAAATGAGCCGGTGCTTCTGGATATCATCCGGGATGGTTCGCGGCGCGCGAAGGCGAAGGCCGATCAAACCATGGAAGAGGTGCGCAGAGCCGTTCGCATCGGCATTTGAGCACGTAACAGCGCTTTTCGAAAGGAGTTATGGCCATGCCCTCCCATCGGGTCCCCGATTTGAAGATCGACCGGTTCGAAGGTCCGTTGGATCTCCTTTTCCATCTGATCGAAAAGAACGATATCGACATCTATGATATTCCGATCGCGGAGATCACCGATCAGTATATGTCCTTCTTTCAAGGCATGAGCGCTCCCGACATGGAGGTTGCCTCCGAGTTTTTGGTCATGGCGGCAACCCTTATTCAAATCAAATCCAAAATGATGTTGCCCGGCATACGTTCGGGGCTCTCCGCCGAAGACGGCGAGGATCCCCGGGAAGAACTGGTTATCCGCCTTCTTCAATACAGAAGATGTAAAATTCTCGCGCAAGACTTGCGCGGACGGTACGCCTTTTATTCCGGCAGTTCAACACGCTTGCCGACTTTGCCCAAGACGTTCGGCATCACCGTTCAAAGCGTCCCTCAGGAATTCGAGCCGGATTGCTTCAACCGCGCGATCACAGGGGTGTGTGCAAGAAACGAGATGCGGTTCGCGGATTTATCCTCAAAAATCACTCATCTTCTAAAACGTGAAAAAGTCTCAATACGTGATAAAATGATAGCCGTATGGCAAAAACTTACGCAGAGGGGAAGAATCTTTTTTCATGAGATTTTTCCTGCCTCCGAGACCGGGAAGGATGAGCAGGTCGCCGGATTCATGGCGGTTTTGGAACTGCTACGGAGCAATCGGATTTCCGCGGATCAGGAGAAGCCTTTTGACGTGATTCTTCTGTCCAGAAAAGAGGAGCGTACCCGTAAGGAAAGCCGCATGTATATGAAAGAACCGCATCATGTCCGCAAGGAGAATCAGGCATGACAGAAACTCCGACCGATGTTTTCGTACTTCCCCGGGACGAACTGCCGGCCGCTTTGGAGGCGGTGCTGTTTGCGTCGGGTGATCCCGTTTCGCTGGAACGGATCTGCGAAATTACGGGGGCGGAGAAAGAAACAGCGGTAAAAGCACTGCAAAAACTTACGGATCGCTACCATGAGGATCCGCGTTCGGGACTTTCGGTTCGTCGACTCGAAAATGACTATGTCCTTTGCACAAAGCCGGAGATGAAACCGATACTCGAGCGCTTTTTCAAACCGAGGAGCCGCCCTCCGATGTCTCAGGCTACCTATGAAACGCTTGCGGTCATCGCTTATAATCAGCCGGTGACACGGGCCCAGGTCGAATCGGTCCGCGGTGTAAGCAGTGACAGTATCATCGCAAGGCTGTTGGAACGCGGATGGATTCAGGAATGCGGGACACTCGACGCACCGGGTCGGCCGGTGTTGTTCGAGACTACCCAGCAATTCCTGATGGAGTTCGGGATCGAGTCCGTCGCGGAAATGCCCGCGATGGATTTGATGATGTACAGTACGATCCGGGATTTGGAAAAGTCTCTGGAAGAAGCGGCGGGCGCACGGGACAACCGTCAGGTATCCATCGATCATTTACCGGCGGATCCGGATTTCCCCGATATGGGGCAGTTGTGATTTGGGATATATGCGGCTTTTACAGCCGGTGACATATACAAGAAAGAGGTGTTTAAATGGGTTCTTTGGAAAAAATGGCTGCTTTTAAGGAAGAGTACGCCAAGAATGCGGCGGGACTGCGGCGCGAACGGATCGGCGACCGAAGATTGGCGGAGCTTTTCGATCCGGACAGTTTCGTATGTTTGGACAGCAAGGTTGTTTCCAGACCTTTTTCGGATGCTTTTGACCGTCCTCCGGTCGAGGGCGACGGTGTAACGGTCGGTTACGGCACGATTGACGGAAGATTGATCTTTGCGGCATCACAGGATCCGGAAGTGTACGGCGGTTCCATGGGTCGGGCACACTCGATGAAAATCGTCAAAGCGATCCAAATGGCCGTCGATTCGAATGCTCCGTTTATCGCGCTGTTCAGTTCCGGCGGCGCAAGAGTGGAAGAGGGCATAATCGCTCTCGAAGGCCTCGGCGCGGTCTTGGCCGCCCTGTCGGATGCCAAAGGTGCGATCCCTTTGTTGACTGCTGTCATGGGTCCTTGTCCGGGAGGGCTCGCAATCGCGGCGGCCAAGTCGGATTTTATATTCATGGTCAACAAAATGTCGGGGCTTTTTGTCAACAGTCCCTCTCTTTCGGTTATATCCGATGCCCAGTCTGTTTCCCCGGAGGATATCGGGACCGCGGACATGCATAAGAAGACCGGCTTGGCGAATTTTATCGTCGACTCGGAAGCGGAATGCTTCGTGAAGATCCGGGAGCTTCTGACGTATATTCCGCTGGTTTCGGATACCGGCGCGTGCGCTTACCGTGCGGAAGTACCGAAAGACGATCCGAACCGTACCTCGGACATTCTGGATACCATGGCGACGGAATCGGATATACGCCCGGTTTCTGCGGTGAAGGTGTTTACGGAGATTGCGGACAATAACAAAATTTTGATCATCGGGAAAGATTATGCTCCGGATATGACCGTCGCGCTGGGGCGCATGGACGGATTGACCGTCGGGTTCATCGGTAATGAAGCGCAGAGAATGTCGCCTCACGGCATTCGAAAAGCATCAAAATTCGCCCGCTTCTGCGACAACTTCATGATCCCGATCGTTACGCTTACCAATTCCGAAGGATTTGAGCTTGGTTATAACACGGAAATATCGGGGATCCTTGAAGAAGCTTCGGATCTGATCGACGCTTTTGCGTCTTCCGACGTGCCTCGGGTAGCCATCCTTGCCGGTAAAGCGATCGGCACCGCGTATCTTTGCATGAACAGTAAAATGATCGGCGCCGACAGCGTTTTCGCCTGGCCGACATCGGAGGTCTCCATCCTTTCCGCCGATACGGCAGCACACATTCTGTACCGCGATAAGATTGCCGGCAGTGAGGATCCGATCCAAGCCAGAGCACAGCTTGTTGAAGAATATAAGAACCAAATTGCGGATGCGAAGGTCGCAGCGTCCGCAGGTCAGGTCGATGAACTGATTGCTCCGTCGGCAACAAGGCCGCGTGTGATCAGCGCATTGGACATATTGCTTTGCGCCTACCCGCTCACAGAAGCATAATGAGAAATTACGGAGGATAACACAATGAAGAAGTACAGAATCACGGTAGACGGAAAGTCGTACGAAGTCGATGTTGAGGAGATGGGTCATGGGATCGCTGTGCCTTTGAGTTCAGTAACGGCACAACCGGCAACCGCTCCCGCACCCGCAGCACCCACGGCACCGGTCGCGCCGGCCGCACCGGCCGCAGAGCCGCCGAAGGCCGTCGTTGCTTCGGCCGCTTCCGTCCAGGGCGAAAAACTCCCGGCTCCGATGCCCGGAACGATCTTGTCGGTATCGGTTTCCGCCGGACAGGCCGTTAAAAAGGGAGAGGTTCTCCTGGTCCTGGAAGCAATGAAAATGGAAAACGAAATTGTAGCGCATAAGGACGGCGTGATCAGCGGTGTATTTGTTCAGAAGGGCTCGACCGTCAACGCGGGCGAACCTTTGGTTGCATTCGCATAAACGCCGGGGAGAGGAAGAAATAATGGTTAAGATAACTGAGACAATTCTTCGCGACGCACATCAATCCCTGATCGCGACGAGAATGACCTTTGCGGACATGGAACCGATGCTTGCGGATCTGGACAAGGTCGGCTACAACGCTTTGGAGTGTTGGGGCGGCGCAACCTTTGATTCTTGTGTCCGCTTCCTGAATGAAGATCCTTGGGACCGGCTGAGAAATATCCGTAAGGCTTGTCCCAACACAAGCCTTCAGATGCTGTTGCGCGGACAGAACCTTTTGGGGTACAAGCATTACGCCGATGATGTCGTCGATTATTTCGTTCAAAAATCGATCGCGAACGGGATCGATATCGTCCGCATTTTCGACGCGCTCAATGATTACCGGAATATCGAACGCGCGGTAAAGGCCACCAAGAAGGAGGGCGGAAAGGTTCAGGCCGCTGTTGCCTATACCACCAGCCCCTTCCACTCGAATGAGGTTTTTGCCACAGATGCCAAGCGGCTCGAGGATATGGGCGCAGACTCGATCTGCATCAAAGACATGTCCGGTCTCCTTTTGCCCTATGAGGCGTTCGAGCTGGTCACCGCCATCAAGAAGGCGGTCAAGATCCCGATCGAGATGCATACCCACTACACGTCCGGTTCCGGGTCCATGACCTACCTCAAGGCCATCGAAGCCGGAGCGGACATTGTGAACTGTGCCTTGTCTCCGCTCGCGATGGGCACTTCCCAACCGCCGACGGAGCCGTTGGTCGCAGCGCTGATCGGAACACCGTACGACACCGGCTATGACTTGGATCTTCTTTCGAAGATTTCGGAATATGCCGTTACTTTACGCGAAAAATACCTCGCTTCCGGACTTCTCAACCCGAAAGTACTGGGCGTGGATGTGAATGCGCTGAAGTACCAGGTCCCCGGCGGAATGCTGAGCAATCTGGTATCTCAACTCAAGCAGGCGGGAAAAGAGGACCAACTCAATGCCGTGCTCAACGAGGTCCCGCGTGTCCGTGAGGATTTTGGTTTCCCGCCGCTCGTGACCCCTTCGTCTCAAATTGTCGGAACGCAGGCCGTCATGAATGTCATCACCGGAGAGCGCTACAAGATGGTTCCCAAAGAATCGAAGGCGCTCGTCCGCGGAGAGTACGGAAAGACCCCGGCTCCGATCGCGAATGAAATCGCCCGGAAAATCCTGGGCGACGAGCCGATGATCACGTGCAGGCCCGCGGATAATATCGCGCCGGAACTGGAAAACGTCCGGTCGCAGATGTCCGAATACATCGAACAGGAGGAGGATGTCCTCACTTGGGCGATGTTCCCGCAGGTCGCCGAAAAGTTTTTCAAGGAGAGACGGGCTCGTCTCCACGGGATCGACGACAAGATCGGAAGTTTTGATGGGGCATATCAGCCGGTCTGATCCGCAAATCCGACAGGAAATGAACGCGGATCGAAAGAGTTCCGGTTCATGCAAAAGCTATGAAATGAAAGTTTTCCCAGGAAGGCTTTCATTTCTGCTTTTATTATTGTTATTCCGTGTATAATTGAATTGTTTGAATAATCGTACGGAGGACTTCTATCCATGCAACAGTTCGATGCCGGGGAGGAAAACAAGAAGTATTCGGGTCTGGTCGAGCGGATCGAGGCCGAGATGCCCCGGATGAGTAAGGGGCAGAAGGCGATCGCCCGGTTCATTTTATCGGAATACGAGCGGGCGGCCTATATGACGGCCGCCAAAATCGGCGAGCAGACCGGCGTTTCGGAATCAACCGTCGTTCGTTTCACGATGGAGCTCGGGTATGACGGATATCCGCATTTTCAGAAAATGCTCCAGGAGGAGCTTAAAGAAAAACTCACATACCTGCAGCGTCTCAATGCTTCCAAACGCTTCGAGGGAGACGCACAGGTGCTCCGGTCGATCATGCAGACCGACATCGAAAATCTCAAATACACGATGGATACGGTGAGCACGGAGGATTTCAGCCGGGCTGTGCAAATGATCCTTTCGGCGAGAAAGATCTACCTGATCGGTCTCCGGAGCGCATCTCCGCTTTCTTCGTTCATGCATTTCTATTTCACGCTTCTTTTTGATGACGTGCGTCATATTCATACGAACAGCGCGAACGAAGTGTTTGAGCAGGTCCTGCCGATCGGACCGGGGGATCTGATTGTCGGAATCAGTTTCCCGAGGTATTCGTCACGGACCATCCAGTCCATCAAATATGCGCGACAGCGCGGAGCGTCGGTCCTGGCGATCACGGATAAACCCGGATCTCCTCTGGCGGACAATGCGGACGTGGCGCTTTACGCCCGTTCGGATATGGCCTCGTTCGTCGATTCCCTCACATCGCCGCTTTCGTTGATCAACGCGATAATCGTTGCGGTAGGCATCCATCGCCGCGAGCATATCGAGCAGACCTTTGAAGCGCTTGAAAATCTCTGGGACGAGTACAAAGTTTACGACAAGGGCAAGGACCGGGTGGCGGTTCTGCCGGAACCCAATTCCGACACTCAACAATAAAGGACGATAAACACTATGAAAGAGGGCACTGCCGACAGTAAAATCACTGCTTCATCCGCGATCCGGATCGCCTTGACCATGACGCGGGAAGAGGAAGCCGAGCTCAAAACCAAACTGCTCGAGCAAAACATTCGATCCGCGGCCGCTGATTTCGGAGGTGAATTCATCTCTTCGGTATCCAAAATCATCGAGCGTTGCATCGTCGCCGCACAGCGCGAAGGGATCATTACGAGCACGCATCTCGAAGAGGGGGCTTTAGCCGGTGCCGCGAGAGAAGCGATCTCCCAGATTACGTCGAAGGCCATCGGCCTGAATGTCGGGGGAAAGATCGGCATTGCCCGATTTAACGACCATATCAGTGTCTGCATGTTTTTCGGCATCGGTCTTTTGCATTTAAACGAAATTGCCGTCGGGCTCGGGCATCGGGCGATTTAAATCGATTATGAATGCAGTAAGCAGCGAAAGGAAGGGGCAATGGAGCATTTTCAGATAGCGATTGACGGACCGTCCGGATCCGGGAAGAGCACATTGGCGCGTTCCGTCGCTTCCGCTCTGGGCATCCTGTATCTCGACACGGGAGCGATGTACCGTGCGTGCGGGCTAAAGGCTCTGGACCTCGGAATCGATCCGAAGGACGAGCCGCGTATCTGCCTGATGCTCGAGGACTTGCGTCTCGACATTCTTTTCGAAAATAAAAGCCAGCGCGTCATTCTGGACGGGGAGGATGTTACGGACAGGATCCGTTTGCCGGGGGTATCCGTAGCCGCGTCCGATATTTCGAGCCTGAGGCCGGTCCGTGAGCGTATGGTGCGCATGCAAAGAGAAATCGCCGGGAAAAGGAACGTAGTCCTGGACGGTCGGGATATCGGAAGTTATGTTTTGCCGGAAGCGCCCTTCAAGTTTTTTCTGACGGCCGACTCTGAAGAACGTGCGAGGCGAAGACTCGAGGAAATGGCAGTCCGCGGTGTGACCGGTCTGACCTACGAGGAGGTCCTCGCCGATATCAAATATCGCGATCATCAGGATTCCACACGTTCCTTCGCTCCGCTCGTCAAGACGCCGGACGCTGTTGTCATCGATACGACTTATAATACGGCGGAGGAGACACTTCAGAAGTTGCTCTCGTATCTTCCGGAGGAAGTAAGATCCCGAACCGGACCATGTAATCGATCATGAAAATCACGTCTGCCCGATCCTCCGGTTTCTGTTTTGGTGTGGACATGGCCGTACGGACCGCACATGAAAGCCTGAAGGCTTATCGTCCTCACATGCCGATTTACATGTTCGGAGAAATTACGCACAACGAAAAGGTCGTTTCCGAGCTCTGCGCCAAGGGTATGATTCTTGTACACGATGTCGGGGAAGTCAAACCCGAAAGTACGGTCCTGATCCGCGCCCACGGCATATCGCCCGAAATACGGCGTTCTCTTGAGGCCAAGAGTTGCGAGATCATTGACTGTACGTGTCCGTTTGTCACGAAAATTCACGAAATTGTACGCGAAAAGTCAGCGGAAGGCAAGCGGATCCTGATCGCCGGGGCGCCGGATCATCCGGAGGTCCTCGGAATCCGTGGAGAGGCCGTCAATCCGGTGACGGTCATCGAGTCCGCCGAAGAATTAAAAGACACTCAAATCGAGTCGGATACCGTATTGATTGCTCAAACAACCTTTTCGGCTGCCGAATTTGCGAAAATTCGCGATATTGTCAAGGAAAAAATTGCAAACGAACAGATTTTTGATACAATATGTAATACGACTGAGAACAGGCAGCGCGAAGCTTCGGCTCTCGCAGCCGTTTCCGATTGCATGATCGTGATCGGTTCGGCGGCAAGCTCGAACACCCTGAAGCTTTTTGATGTTTGCAAAGGCAGTTGTGCCAAGACGTTTCTTATCCGTGACATCAAGGATCTCGAAACCATCCTTCCCGATCCGGTATTCAGATCGGACGATTGCCGGGTGGGTGTCACTGCGGGAGCGTCAACACCAGATTGTATTATCAGGGAGGTTATCCGAACGATGAGTGAGAACCAGGCTTCGGCCAATCAGGAACATTCCGAGTTTAATTTCGGAGATTATGTCGACAACATTCCGCAACTCAGAAAGAATGCGACGGTAAGGGGGGCAATTACTTCCGCAGATAATGAGTTCGTGTATGTTGACGTTCACGACAAATCCGAAGGAAGGATACCTCGTCACGAGTTTTTGAGCGATCCCGATTTCGATCTGGACGCGGCCATTGAAGCGCACGAAGCAATCGAAGTGTATGTCCGGAGTGTCCGAAACTCCGATATGGGCAAAGAAATTCTTCTTTCCAAAGCGCATGTGGATTTTGGCAAGTACAAGGCACAAGTAGAAGAGGCGTACGAGAATAAGATCCCGGTCACCGTGAAAATCACCGGTGTGGTCAAGGACGGAGTCATCGCCAATTACGGCGGAGTGGATATCTATATCCACCGGACTCAGTTGGATTTGCTTACGGTCGAGGACTTGGATTCGTATCGCGGCAGGTCGGTCGAAATTCTCGTGACCCAGTATGATCCGGATAAGCGCCGCTTGCGCGTTTCCGGTTCCAGAAGAGCACTTCTCAATATGATGCGCAAGGAAAAGGCATCAGAGGTTTGGGATGCGATCGAGGTCGGTGCAAGGTATGACGGCATCGTCAGAAGTCTGACGGATTTCGGCGCTTTTGTGGACATCGGGGGCGTGGACGGACTGGTCCATGTTTCGGAATTATCCTGGAATCGTATCCGCCATCCGTCCGAAGTCGTATCGGTCGGGGATAAGATCAGCGTTTATGTCAAGGACTTTGATCCGGAGAAGAAACGGATCTCTCTCGGTTACAAGAAGGTTGAAGACGATCCGTATCACAATGTTGAAGAGCGCTTCCCGGTCGGAACCATCGTTCACGGCAAGGTCGTCCGTATGTTCCAGTTCGGCGCATTTATCGAGTTGGAGTCGGGATTGGATGCCTTGTGCCATGTTTCGCAAATCTCGAACGTTCGCCTCACGAAGCCGGAAGATGTTCTTTCCGAAGGTATGGAAGTCGTCGCGCGCGTTTTGGATGTTAACAACGACACCAGAAGGATCAGCGTCAGCATCAAGGAAGTCGAACCGATCGATCCGGATTACGCGGACGCAGAGCCTTTGGAGGAAGAAGTGTCAACACCGGAATCCGATGTCACTACTGAAGTCGAAAAAGACGAATCGGCATACACGGACACAGTACCGGTCGCTCTCTCCGAAGCCGAACCGGCCTCCGGGAGCCCGGCGGAACCCGTCACCGGACAGGTCGGCGAGGAACCCGTATCTGCAGACTCAGAAACGACCGGAGATGACAAAGCGGAATAAATATGCCGCAGCATTAGACTTCGTCTACGAGCCTTGCTGCGATCCGCGCGGCAGGGCTCGTACTCTTATTTAGATTATGCCCCGCACTTTGCATTCGGGAGAAGACATTGAGCGAAAAAAATCGGATCAGCGACAGGAAGAAAACGGTACTGACATACGTCAGTTCCTTTTTGCTACCCGCATTGATCATGCTTTTGGCGTTTCTAACCGTCGGGGTTTTCTGGGGCGGTCCGAAAAGCACCTTGTTGGTTGACGGGAAGCTTCAGTATGTCGCCTTCTTCTCGGAATACATCCGGCAATTGAAGGCGTTGGAATTGCCTCTCTTTTCGCGATACTTTGGTCCCGGGATGGGTTTTTTCAGCACATGGGCTTACTATTTGGCCAGTCCGGTCAATCTTCTGATGGTACTTTTCGAAAAAAGTCAACTTTTAAACGCTATCTACGTCGTAACGCTCATTAAAGTCGGTTTATGCGGATTAAGCTTTAATGTATTCACTCAGAAGGCATTGAATATACGATCTGTCCCGTCGCTATTATTCTCTACTGCATACGCGCTTTGCGGGACAATTGTTTACAATTTGGATAACTTACAGTGGTTGGACGGCATGATCTGGCTGCCGATTCTTATACTGGGCATCGAGCGAATGAGGGAAAAGGGCCGATGTGCTTATTTGCCGTTTGTAATTGCGCTTCTCGTCATTTCCAATTTCTATGCGGCCGTACTCTGCGCGCCTTTCTGTGTCCTCTATGTTTTTTATGTTCTTCTCAGATCCAAACGGGAGGAATTTGCAGAGAAAAGGCTTTACTTCTTCCTAAAGGTCTTGTTTGCTTCGTTGATCGGTCTTGGAATGGCATCTTTTCTGATCATCCCGATTTTTTATACGCTCCTCAATGATATGGGATTGCTGGGGCAAGGCTTTCCATCGTTCCGAATGATCGTAAATCCTCTATTGAGCATCGGGGAGATGTTTTTTGCGCGCAAGAACTACATCAGCAACGAAGGAGTGCCGACATTATACAGCAGTGTCCTGGTTTTAGTTCTTCTTCCGTTTTTTTTCTTTGCCAAGGGCATCGCGCTCAAAAAAAAGATTGCGGCAGCTTCCGTATTGATTTTTCTGTTTTTTGTCCCTCACATTTCCTCGTTGAACTTCATTTTCCACGGGCTGGATGAAGTCGGATGGTTTCATTTTCGTTACACATACGTTTTTTCTTTCTTTGTAATCGCGCTTGCGGCCGAAGGTTATCGAGAGAGGAGTTTTCGATTTTCCGAGCATACGAAATTCTTTATAGCGTTTATCACTTCTCTGGTTATCGCGTATCTCGGCCCCATTGTTCTTTTCGGATTTAGCGACAGTAAACCCATCGTTATTGTGATATTTTTCATCAATCTTGTGTTATTCATCGCATATACGGCAATTCTTGACTCAAAAAAGCAAAAGCTCATTGGATTGTGTGCGGTTTTATTTGTAGAGTTGCTCTTGAATACTGCATATATCCAGCATAACGTGGATCAATTCGCCGAATACGCTAATTATAAGGACAGGCAACTTCGCACCACAGAGATCGAAGCGATACTAACAGAACAGTCGGTGCGTGAAAATGGGGATCGGATCGCTTTAAAAATCGACACACTGACTATAAATGACACAACCCTGTTTGGGATTCCCGGTATTGAATTCTATTCCTCCGCGGCAAATCGAAATCTTACGAATCGACTACATGATATGGGCTATGTACAGAATCTCGGCATCGCATTCGAAATATCTGACAACGGAGGTACGATTCTTTCCGACGCTCTATTATCGATATCCGGAGAAATAATCGCAGATTCTCCATTGGGGTCAGCGTTGTATCGTCCTTCCGTATTTCCGGCGAGACACTTGCCGATGCGTGAACGTCAATACGCTCCGGTTTATATTCGGCACAAGGTCGTATTGCCGATCGCCTATACGGTGGATCCGATGATGTTGGATTTCGATGTCGAAACCGCTTCCGGAAACGGACCGATCAAATATACTGATGCGCTCGTATCCCACATGCTCGGCCATGAAGTAGAGACGTCATACGAGATTTCCCCGAGTTTCGGCATAATCAACGCAACGCCATATCCGAACGGCGAGTGGATGATTTATATCCCGGAAAATCCGAATGAGCAATCCTTGATAACGGTCGATGTTGCGGGTCAGGGCGAACAGGTTCCTTTGTATCTTTACAGTGACCTGATTTGGATTGATGACTCGTTTGAGGATACCGAAACGAATGTCTATTACACACTGGAGAATAAAGGTTATTCCCATTCCCTCAAAGAGTATGATCCGACAGATACGAAGTTTTTGCTTCCGATCGGCGCCTATGAGGAAGGATCAACGGTTCGGATCAGCGTTGTGTTTAAGGGCTGTATGCCCGCTTATTCCTCATTGACCGTCTTTGCGCAGAATGAATCGACCGTCGAGCGAGTGATTGCTCCGCTTCAGGAAAAGCCGGTCGATTTTCGTTGGACAAGTTCCTCATCATTCGGGATATCGACGCATAGTGAGACCGAAGAGATCGTTTTCATATCGATTCCTTATGATCGTGGGTGGAGCGCGAGCCGAAACGGACAGCCACAGGAGATACTGAATCTCGCGGGGGGATTTATGGGCGTTCGTGTTCCTGCGGGGGAACAGGATGTTGATTTTTCTTATTTCCCGAGAGGACTTCAAACGGGGCTGATCATTAGCGCGGCCGTTTTTATTTCGACGGTCGCTTTTCTTCTGATTCGACGATACAGCCGCTTCACGAATGAAAAAAAGTCGAAGAAAGCAACAGATTAACGGACTTGAAACACTCTTTTTTGCGGTCATGCAACCGATGAACCCCGCTTCTGTTATGCGTTTCACAAGGGTTTGATGACATGTCGCAGATGTCCGAAATGTTACTTTTTCGTGGCATGACTTTATCAAATGCAGGAAAAAGGTTATAATACGAATGATTGTAGGTTTTCATGCTATCTGAATGATGTTTTTTTGCGCTTCATACGGCGCCGGAGGTTTTGTGAAGTCGAACGGAAATACGACATATCGAAGGGTTCGAAAACGCTTCAACATCGGACGTGTTGTCTTGCGATTCGGGTCGTTGCTTATTGGCGCGCTGTTGATAACATCGCTTATTCCGGTTCTGAGTGCCGGAAAGTCCGGCGATGTGTCTTTACAAGTCCCTGCCGGGCAGGAGCCTTTTGCCACCGATTATTTGTCTGTCGCCGGAGAAGATTACCTGAGCGCCAGAAATTATGAGCCTGAATTGGTTCCCGAAGACGTTCTTGCGGAGATGACAAATCAGTCGTTTATTCCGCAGGAAGAGATCGTAGATGACAATGCTCTTTTGGAGAAAAATACCTTCGAGATTATCGAACAGTTCGATGATCAAGGGATACCGGAAGAACTTCTCGCGTTGTCCGAATTTGAGTTGGACAGCACAACGGTCTACGTTAGTGTCGGGGATGCGAATATTCGCACGGGCCCGTCCGGGTCCGACGAGGTCATTTGCAAGGTGTTTTATTCAAATCGACTGAAGAGAGTGGGTATCGGATCAGCGTGGAGTCGGGTTCAGATCGACGATGTCAGCGAGGGTTATATTCTGTCTTCACTGATCACGACATCCTTTATTGCCACTCCGACACCGACACCGAGTCCGACACCGACACCTACGCCGAAGCCTAAAATCACCGAATCGACCGCTTCGGGTACGTATTATGCCAAGGGTCAACTGAATGTTCGTTCCGGCCCCGGGACCGGTTACACGCTCCTTAAGACGCTTTCGGCGGGAGATCCGGTTGAGGTCGTTGCAAGAACGAGCAACGGATGGTTCAAGACGGTCGTAGGTTCATATGTCTTGGCCAGTTTGGTATCCTCTTCCAAACCCGGCTCCGGAGCGTCTTCGGGTACCGTCACAAGCGCGCCCGCGGTTACGCCCGCTGATCCCTCTTCCAGCGACATTGCAACCTATGCGCAATCTTTTCTCGGTGTCCCGTATGTTTGGGCGGGAAGCTCGACGAGCGGAATGGACTGTTCCGGATTCGTATCCTATGTCTATGCAAACTATTACAACATGTATCTTCCGCACCAATCCGCTAAAATCGAAGCCCTGGGCACACCGGTATCGGAATCGGAGATACAGCCCGGTGATGTCGTTTGTTATAGTTATGGCGGTAAAGTGTGTGACCACGTCGCGCTTTATATCGGCGGAGGAATGATCGTTCACGCCTCCAGCCGGAACGGTAAAGTCGTACTTGCGTATTTTTCGATGGGCAGCGTCACGTCCATTCGTCGATTGCTCTGATACGGAGGATGCCGACGCCGCGTGAATCGGCAGAGTGTTTTTCAATCAAAAAACCGGCACTGATCCATTTAAGATCGGTGCCGGTTCTTTTTGGTTATATTTTTACCGCGATTACAATGTTTCGCAAAGGGAGATCAGAGCGTCCCGATATAAATCGATCGATACAAGCATCGTTTTTTCCGAGCAGGACTCGTTTTTCTGGTGCATTCGCTCCTCTTCCCAAGGAAAACGGGGACCGAATGCAATGATCCCCGGTACGGAACGGGCATACGTTCCCCCGCCGATCGCGATCGGATCCGAGGAGCAAAATTCATCCGGGATATCGGTTTGGCCCGGAAACGAAGCCCGATAGGCATCCGGGATATGCCGCTCGTAAGCGGACTTGAGTGCGGTCATGGATGCAGATCCGGGATTTGCGAAAAGCGGGGGAAGATGGTCGACGACTGTCGCATGAAGACCGAATTCGGAAGCCTTCCCGGATACTTCGCGGAAAACCGCATCTCCATCGCTTTTCACCGGATAACGAATATCGATACCGATCGAGGATTCATCGGAATTGATGCGGATCATGCCGGTGTTAACGGTCAGACTTCCGGAAATATCGGGTTGCGCGACGGTTATCAGCTTTATCAGATCCTCGTTGCGGACCGCGTACTTTTTTATAAAATCAAACACCGCATTCGTCCCCGAAAAAGAATCCGAATAGGCGAAGACAGCCTCAATGATTGCGTTTTCGCCCTTCTCGGGTGTTGAGGCGTGAGCCTGTATTCCCGTTGCCGTGAAGCGTTTTCGGGTCTGAAGGTCGGTCACCGAACAGGACGATGGGACCATGTTATACGCGTCTCCGCCGACGGACTCCATGATTGACGAGCCGGGTCCGCTCAGACGGATCTGGAGGATTCCCTTTTCGGCATAGATCGCGGGAAAAGAAGCATCCGGCGTGAAGCCGACGTCCGGAAGTTCTGAAACACCTACATAATGCTTCATACAGGTGCATCCATGCTCCTCATCCAAACCAAAGATCAGCCGGATCCTTCCGGAGGGGCGATATCCGCTCGCCTTCAGTCGGAGCAGGGCGAACAGGGCACAAACCGCCGGACCTTTATTGTCCGTAATTCCGCGGCCGATGAGCTGCCCTTCCCGGATCTCCAGTGAAAACGGATCACTGTCCCAACCCTCTCCGGGCGGAACAACGTCCAGGTGACACAAAATGGCGACCATTTTTTCTCCGGTGCCCCACTGCGCGTAGCCCACTCGATTATCCAGGTTGACGACGTCAAGACCGTTTGCCTTTGCATAACGCAGCATACAATCGAGCGCCCGTGCCGTTTCTGTGCCGTACGGGGCTTCTGCGGAAGGCTCCGATTTGACGCTCGGGATGGATAGAATATCGGATAATACTTTTCGAAAATCTGCCTGACAATCGGGGTCGATTATATATCTGTCCATTTTTCCTCCGGTGTATTTCGTTTCATATATTCTATCACTTCGCCTGTTCATCATGAAGGTTTTTGTCCGGGTGAAGGGGATGCGGTTTTTTATTGATCACGGTACTTGATTAATCATACATCTCATGATAGTATCGAAAGGCTAAAAAAAACACACGAGGCAGTCCTTTTGTGCCGTAAGGCTCGGTTTCGCACTCGTGGATGAGAAACAGGAGGATTATATCATGCCGGTCATTTCTATGAAACAGCTCCTTGAAGCGGGTGTCCATTTCGGACATCAGACGCGCCGTTGGAACCCTAAGATGGCGGAATTCATTTACACGGAGCGCAACGGGATCCACATCATCGATCTTCAGAAAACAGTTCGCAAGGCTGATGAGGCCTATATGTTCATGCGTCAGGTCGCTATGGACGGCGGATACGTTTTATTCGTCGGAACCAAGAAACAGGCGCAGGATTCCATCGCGGAAGAAGCAAACCGTTGCGGTATGTTCTTTATGAATAATCGCTGGCTCGGCGGAACGCTGACGAATTTCACTACGATCCGAAGAAGAATCGGACGTTTGAACGAACTTCGCAGAATGGCCGAGGACGGATCGTTTGATTTGCGGACCAAGAAAGAAGTTGCGAAACTGCGGTTGGAAACCGAAAAACTCGAGAAGAACCTCGGCGGGATCCAGGCCATGAACAGACTGCCGGCAGTTCTTTTTGTGGTAGACATCAAGAAAGAGCATCTGGCAGTGTCGGAGGCAAGAAGACTGGGTATCCCGATCGTTGCCATCGTAGATACGAACTGCGACCCGGAAGAAGTGGACTATGTAATTCCCGGAAATGACGACGCGATCCGTGCTGTGAAGTTGATTGCCGGACGTATGGCGGACGCAGTGATCGAAGCCAAACAAGGCGAGTCGTTTGACTCGGGCAAAGACGATAAGGAAGAAGTTGCTTCTGCGCCTGAGATAACGGGTGAAGAGGCAGAAGTCCCCGAGACCGCAGCGGTCGTTTTTGAGACTGCCGAGGAAGCATAATTATCAGAAATAAGCGGGATCCTTCGGGATCGAGCAGTAATATGGAGGTATCAGCATGGTTGAAATATCAGCATCACAGGTCAAAGAACTCCGCGAGATGACAGGCTCGGGGATCATGGATTGTAAGAGAGCTCTTATCGATAGCGAGGGCAATGTAGAGAAAGCAGTAGCATGGCTTCGTGAGAAGGGCATTGCATCTGCGGCAAAGAAGGCGGGAAGAATTGCCGCCGAGGGCATCGTGGATTCATATATTCATGCTGGCGGACGCATCGGCGTTTTGGTTGAAGTGAATATTGAGACGGATTTTGCGGCCAAAAATGAGATGTTCCGGTCTTTTGTGCACGATATCGGAATGCAGATCGCGGCGGCGAATCCGAAGTGGGTTTCCCGTGAGGATGTTCCGGAATCGGAAATCGCCAAGGAAAAAGAAATCATTCGCAACAAAGCACTGAATGACGGAAAGCCGGAAAAGATTCTCGATAAAATCGTTGAGGGATCGCTTGCGAAATTCTTTAAGGACAATTGCCTTCTGGAGCAGGAGTATGTCAAGGATGATTCCAAGACCATCGAGATCCTTTTGAAGGAAATGATCGCCGCGATCGGTGAGAATGTCTCAATCCGCCGCTTCACCCGTTATGAGATGGGTGAGGGGTTGGCCAAAAAGGAAGATAATTTCGCCGAAGAAGTCATGAGCCAGATCAAGGGATAGAACGAAATATGGCCCGGTTACTCTCTGCCGATCAGAGCGGAGGAGGCGGGCGTATTGTCGGTAATTTATGTAAAATCACGGAAGTCGCCACGATTTGATCGCGGCGACTTTTATTTATCGGCATTAACGTATAGAATATAAGAGGTTTGAATATGATATCGGAGGTGGACCCATGGATAACCCGGTGTATAACAGGATTCTTCTAAAAGTCAGCGGTGAGGCGCTGGCCGGACAGAGGAAGTTCGGCATCGACGATACCGTTCTCAAATCGATGAGCCAAATGATCAAGAAAGTCGCGGATACCGGAGTCGAGGTTGCCGTGGTCGTCGGCGGCGGGAACTTCTGGAGGGGCAGAACCAGCGGAAATATGGATCGCGTAACCGCCGATCATATCGGAATGTTGGCCACCATGATGAATTCCCTCGCTCTGTCCGACGCTTTGGAACAGGCAGGCGTGATTACACGCGTGCTGTCCGCCGTCGAGATCCGTCAGATGGCTGAACCGTACATCCGCAAACGCGCGATTCGTCACTTGGAGAAGAAACGCGTTGTCATTTTCGCGTGCGGAACCGGAAATCCGTTTTTTTCGACTGATACGGGCGCGGCATTGCGTGCGGCCGAGATCGAGGCGGATATTTTCTGCAAGGCCACTATGGTCGACGGCGTCTATGACAAGGATCCCAATAAGTACCCGGATGCCAAGCGCTATGAACGCGTCACACATGACGATATATTGAAGTTTGACCTGAAGATTATGGATGCGACCGCCGCGGCGCTGTGCCGGGACAACCGGACCGCGATCATTGTTTTTTCGATGGAAGATCCCGAAAACATTTATCGGATCGTTTTCGGTGAAAATATCGGCACATTGGTAAAATAAAAGCCAACATACAATCAGAAACGGAGGTGCAGAAATGCAAATAATCAGCAAAGAAGACTACGATCAGTACGAAGACCGGATGAAGAAGACAATCCGAAGTCTTCACGAGAATTTTAACGCCTTACGTGCGGGGCGCGCAAATCCGCATGTCCTGGACCGGATCACGGTCGAGTATTACGGTGCGCCTTCGCCACTCAATGCGGTTGCCAATATTCAGGTGCCGGAGCCGAGGATGATCACTCTGACGCCCTGGGATCCGTCTTTGCTTCGCGATATCGAACGCGCGATCCAAGCTTCGGAACTGGGGATTAATCCTTCAAATGACGGCAAAATGATTCGCCTCCTGTTCCCGATCCTCTCGGAAGAAAGAAGAAAGGATCTGGTCAAAAGTGTCCACGTATACGGCGAGGAAGCAAAGGTTGCGCTCAGAAATATTCGCAGAGACGGGATCGAGAAATATCGCGCGCTGAATAAAAAGAAGGAATTGACCGAAGACGATTTGAAGGAGTTTGAGGACAAAATGCAAAAACTGACCGACAAATATGTCAAAGAGATCGATGGTCTCTGCACGGACAAGGAAAGCGATCTCATGGAGATCTGATCCCGGTTGGTAATAAACCGACCTGTACGGCGGGCGGATCAGCCCGCCGTTTTGTCGGGATCGTGGAGTGTTGCGCTATGGGAAAGTCCCCTGAAAAAGCATCTGCCGTTTCGAGTTTTATAACAAAAATGAAACAGCTCTTTCGTTTTGAAAAATCCGTTGCGCCGAATGTGCCGGTACTTCGGCCGGACAGCATTCCGCGCCATTTGGCCGTTATTATGGACGGGAACGGAAGATGGGCCAAGAAGCGGGGACTTCCGAGATCGGCGGGCCACCGCGCCGGCGCCGAGAATCTGAAAGCACTATGCCGTAATTGCGGACGATACGGTGTCCGTTACCTGACCGTATATGCGTTTTCGACCGAAAACTGGTCGCGCCCCGAAAGCGAGGTCCGAGCTCTGATGGAGCTCTTCGTCGAATTTTTCGAAAGATACGATCCTGAGCTCGAAAAAGAGGGCATTCGCGTTCGCTTTTCGGGCGATATCGCAGCTCTGCCGGAGCGGATCCGCGCGGTGTGCCGCATCGCCGAAGAGAATTCGATTCGAAGAGACCGGATGGATTTGATTATTGCGATGAACTACGGCGGAAGGCATGAGATCGTTCAGGCGTGCCGTAAAATCGCGGAAAAAGTCTCGGATCAACGGATGCGTCCGGAGGAAATCTCCGAGGATACATTGCGCGAGCACCTCTATCTTCCCGATGTTCCGGATCCCGATCTCATCATCCGTCCGAGCGGCGAACAGCGCTTATCCAATTTTCTCCTTTGGGAGGGCGCCTATGCCGAACTCTGGTTTTCGGATACCTTGTGGCCGGATTTCGGGCTTTCCGAACTCGAGACGGCCTTTATGGCATACGCGAACAGAGATCGGCGTTACGGCGGCTTGTCCGCAGAAAAAAAATAAGATAAAGATCACGGGCAATGCTCTTGTAAATGGTATGATAACGTCGATTGGGATGAAAGGATTGATCCGGTCTTCGGATGGTGAAGGAAGATGAAACAACGCGTCATTACCGGGATTATTTTTACTCTTTCGATTCTGGCATTTGTTATACCGGCCTATTTTTACAGCGGCTTTGCTGTTTTATTGACGGCGATCGTCGCTTTAATTTCCGCGCATGAGATGTCGGAAGCGCTCCGGAACAGACAGGAAATGCGTGTCAGCGCTCCTTTGAATATCGGGGCGGCGCTCTCGCTGATTCCTGTCTGCCTTTATTTCCTTACGTCCTCTCCGTATCTTGTGTTTACGGTGTATGCCGTTGCGGCCGTTATGTTTTCGATGATCGCGGTAATCTTTCCTCTTCTTCTTCATAAGTCGGACGGCAAATTTACGGACGGAGTCGCGATCGCCGGTGCGTCGCTTTATATCTCATTCCCGTTGGCATGTGCGAATACATCTGTGCTCTTTCTTCGGAACGGATGGCTGTTCTTTGTGCTGGGGCTTTTTGCGCCTTGGATTTCGGACGTTTTTGCGTATTTCACCGGAGTTTTAATCGGCCGGCACAAGATTGTTCCGCACATCAGCCCGAAGAAAACGTGGGAGGGCTGTATCGGCGGGGCGGTCGGCTGCGCAACCGTGATTGCGGCTGTTTTTTCACTGGTGATTGATCCGAAGATCATTACCCGGTTATCGTTTCCGGTCTTTCTGATCGCCTCCGCAGCGGTGGGGCTGATCCTGTCTGTTGTTTCGCAATTCGGTGACTGGACCGCCTCCGCGATCAAACGGTGGGCGGGGATTAAGGACTTCGGCTCGCTTTTGCCGGGGCACGGCGGAATACTGGATCGCTTTGACAGCGCTTTTTTCACTCTTCCGGTCGCGTTTGCGTTCGGCTTGTTGTTGATGTAACCGGAGAATCATTATGAAGAATGTTTCGATATTAGGTTCGACCGGCTCAATCGGCCGGCAAACGCTTGAGGTCATCCGGCGATTTCCGGATCGCTTCGAGGTGGTCGCGCTTTCCTGCCGGACCAACACCGCTCTTTTGAAAGACCAGATCACGGAGTTTTCTCCGCGGATCGTTCGTGTGGACTCGCCCGAAGATGCGTCTTTAATGCAGGAGTTTGTCCGTTCGAAGGGACTCAAGATCGAGGTTTGTTGGGGCGATGCGGGGAACGTTGATTGCGCGACGGTAGCGGAAGCGGATATCGTCGTCGCGGCAATGGTCGGCATGTGCGGCTTGATGCCCGTCGTTGAGGCGATCCGGGCGGGCAAGGATATTGCGCTCGCCAATAAAGAAACGCTGGTCGCCGGCGGATCTGTTGTGATGCCGCTGGCGCTCGAAAAGGGGGTTCGTATTCTTCCCGTGGACAGCGAGCATTCGGCGATTTGGCAGTGCCTTCGCGGAGAAGACCCCGGGCGGATTGACCGCATCCTGTTAACGGCGTCCGGAGGACCTTTTCGCGGATACACCCCGGAACGGCTGTTGACGGTTACTTCGGATCAGGTGATGAAACATCCGACCTGGAATATGGGCGGGAAGATTACCGTGGATTCGGCGACGATGATGAATAAGGGACTCGAAATCATCGAGGCCTCGTGGCTTTTCGGGTTGCCGGCCGATCGGATCGATGTTGTCGTTCATCCCCAGAGCGTCGTTCACTCGATGGTGTCCATGTCCGACGGGTCGGTACTGGCGCAGATGGGCCGGCCGGACATGATGCTCCCGATCCAGGTAGCGCTCTTTTATCCGGAAAGAGGGCCGCGGATATGTCCGGCTTTCGATCCGTTCGCCGAGGGGCTGAACCATCTTACCTTCGAACCTTGTGATCGCTCCGTTTTCCCCGCGCTTGAGCTCGCCTATCATGCGGGAGAAACCGGCGGATCCCTTCCGACGGTCATGAATTCGGCAAACGAGGAGGCCGTCCGGGCATTTCTCGCGGGAAAGATAAATTATTCCAATATTGAACCTATCGTTCGAAAATGCATGAAAACACACGAGCGGTCGGGTATAATGAAATCCCTGACTCTGTCGGATATTTTCGAGACGGATCGCTGGGCACGCGAATATGTTCGCGCGCATTCGGATTAGGTGATCATTCGGTAAGGAGAACCTCATGTTGCCTCTCACAATCATCATCACGCTCATCGGTATCGGGATCTTGGCGGCGGCGCATGAGATCGCACATTTTCTGGTTGCGAAGGCCTTGGGAATCAAGGTTTACGAGTTGTCAATCTTTGTCGGACCGAAGTTGTTTCATTGGGAGAGAAAAGGCGTTGAGTATAACATCCGCTTAATTCCGTTCGGCGCCTATGTCCGTTTTTCGGATTACGAAGAGCAGGAACAGCAGGAAGAGGATGAGGATCCGAGGTCGATTTTGAACCAGCCGAGGTGGAAAAGACTTTTGGTATCACTGGCGGGCCCGTTCATGAATATAATCCTCGGTGTCATGATTCTGACGGTACTTTTCTCGTTCACGGATTTTTATACGACCATTCAGACCGATGTTTACCCGAACACACAATTTGAGGGTACGGCGGCTCAGGCGGGCGATCGCATCATATCCCTGAACGGCAGAAATGTTTATACAGAATACGATCTTTATGCGGAAATGACGATGACCGATCCCGCGGATACCTTGAACGTCGGTCTCCGTTCCGGGAAAACCGGAAAGAAGTTCAATGTTCTTCTGGTTCCGGATCAGCAAACCGCTTATCGGATCGGTATCTCTTATGATCCTTCAATCGCTGATGCCCGGGGATGGAGCATCGTAGCGGTCGATCCGAGGCAAAATGACGGTGTTCCGCTGATCCAGACCGGCGACTCGGTGCTCTCCATAAACGAGATACCGGTGTCCGACCCGGCCGTCCAACAAGTCATCGAAGAATCCCAAGGCGAGTCTCTGTCCGTACGCATCGACCGGAACGGAACCGAGATGCTTTTGAACATTAAACCCTTTACAGAAACCCTTTATTCACCGCGCGGCTTCGACCTCAAGCCCGGGGAAGGTTTTCTTGAGGCCGCACGCGAGGCGATTGTTTTTCCGCTCTCGATGTTCCGCTTAACGGTATTCAGTATTCGAAGTGCGATATCGGGGGATATTGAACCCTATAATGTCGTTTCCGGTCCGGTTGGAATGGTTACGATCGTATCCGATGTAGTGAACGAGCCGGATGTGGAGCCGTCGGTCAAGACCGAGTCGCTCGTCATGATCGCAGCCGTGATCTCAATCGGGCTAGCCTTCACGAATCTTTTGCCGCTTCCCGGTTTGGACGGCAGTGATATGGTCATGCTCATCATCGAAACGATCCGAGGCAAGAAAGTTACCAAAAAAACCGAGAAGGTCATCAATATTATCGGTTTTGTGATTATCATACTTCTGGTATCCTTCGCGTTGACTTCGGATATAATCCGCCTGTTGGTTTGAGGTGCTCTATGGACAGATCGGTGACTCATGCGATCCGGATCGGAAATATCACTATCGGCGCCGATCACCCGATCGCGGTCCAATCGATGAATAATACCGATACACGCGACGTTGTTTCGACGCTCCGGCAAATCGGACAATTACATGAGGCGGGTTGTGAGATGACCCGTGTAACCGTGCCCGATGCCGAGGCTGCGGAAGCGCTGTCGCATATCGTCAAAGGGTCACCGATCCCGGTGGTTGCGGATATCCATTATGATCCGCGCCTCGCACTGATGTCCATAGCAAACGGGGCGGCCAAAATTCGTATCAATCCCGGAAATATCAGGGATGAGGAGGCGCTTAAAAAAATCGCCTCTGAAGCCAAGGCGGCGGGTATTCCCATTCGCGTGGGGGTAAATTCAGGGTCTTTGAGCCGTTCGGTTACGGATCGTTTTGGCGGCGTCAACAAAGATTCCATGGTTTTCAGTACGCTGGCGGCCGTAAGATTGATGGAACAGGCGGATTTTAGCGATCTGGTTGTCAGCATCAAATCGTCCGATCCGCTTCTTACCATTGAATGTTACCGTCAACTGTCGCGCGAAATTTCTTACCCGCTTCATGTCGGGCTTACCGAAGCCGGAACGGTTCGTGAAGGATCCATCCGGTCCGCGGTCGCGATCGGTACACTTCTTTCGGAGGGTATCGGCGACACGATACGCGTCTCTTTAACCGGAGATCCGGTCAAAGAGGTGGAGGCGGCCTACTCGATATTGAAAGCCCTTTCGTTGAGACAGCACGGGATGACACTCGTTTCCTGTCCGACATGCGGACGTACCGCCGTCCCGCTGATTGAGGTGGCGGAGCGAATCGAGGAACTGATCCGGGATCTGCCGTATCACCTGAAGGTCGCGGTCATGGGCTGCGCGGTGAACGGTCCCGGAGAGGCTCGCGAGGCCGACATCGGGATCGCGGGGGGAAACGGCGAATTCCTCCTTTTCAAAAAGGGCGTCATCATCGGGAAGGTTTCTCCTGCGGAGGTTTACGATGTCCTGTTGAAGGCCGTCCACGAACTCGGCACGGAAATGCGCACCACGAATTAATCAAGGAGAAAGCAGCTTTTCATGAGGGAACTTATTCAATTCGTCCGGTCGTTTTCGGACAATGACCGTTTGATTCTTGCGGCCGAATGCATACCCGGCCGTATTTCAAGAATTGATATGGACTCCGGATCCAATGGCATGAACATTGAACTGACGCTCGAAAACGAGATCCCCGACGGCCGGGATCTGGTCCGGTTTGAACGTGAGATCCGAAATGAACTCGGTATTCATCATGTCCGCGTTCGTTTGAAGGGCGATGCCCTGAATCATGTTGCCGAAGCCGTTGCCGGTCCGTTGGGATATTGGGTGATATCGTCCGTTATTCAACAAAATCCTCTATTGCGCCAATTTAAAAAAGAGGCCGATTTTCGGGCGGATGGCGGGCGGGTCGTCGTACACGTTCGAAATCCGGCCGATCCTCATCTGATGCGCGATTTTTCCGAGATTGCAGAAAACTTTACAAAGGAATGCCTTCCGTCTGCATGCGCATTCGAAATGCTCGGCGGCGCCGAAGAAACAGAGGAGTTGCGAAGGAAACGAATCATTCATTACGAAAAAAAGATAATGCGCGAAGTCCAAGAGACGCTGCAAAGACAAAAGACAGCCGATGATTTATCCGGACACAGCGGAGATGTAAAAGAGGAAGTCCGGAAAGATTCGGCAAGCGGCATAAAGACGGCATCCGAGAATTCGTGGGAACACAAGGCCAAGCGGGTCGCTCAAAATGCCGGTGAATTCAAGCGCAAGAAAACCAAGGACGCTTCAATCGACGGACCGGATTGGGGGAGGATGAACGACGCGTTGCCTTTGATTCATATCGGCGACTTCAACGAGTCGACCGGCACGGTGCTTTTCGAGGGGAATGTCGAAATCGACAATATGATATTAACGAAGTCCGGAAGCAAAGTCTGCGTGAAGTTCTTTGTGACGGACGATACCGGGAGCATATCGTGCGTCAGTTTTCTTAATCCCAGGGATGCGGACCGTTTTCAGGAGACTTTTGTTTCCGGCGGCTACGCCCGGATTCAGGCGAATGTATGCTTCGATGCGCGGTACACCAAGGATCTCTGCGCCTCCGTCGAGGGTGTACGGATCGCTCAAGCTCCGCAAAAGCGCGAGGACACAGCGCCGGTCAGAAGAGTCGAATTGCACTGCCATTCCAAGATGAGCGAGAAGGACGCGGTCGCAAATGTCGCGGATCTGATTGAGGAGGCGGCCCGAATGGGCCACCCTGCCTGTGCTCTGACCGACCACGGGGTGGCGCAAGGCTTTCCGGAGGCAGCCGAGGCGGCGGCAAAATATAAAAAAGCGAATCCGGACAGCACGTTTAAGGTGATCTACGGGATGGAGGGATACCTTGTCGACGACGGCCCCTGTCCGGTTTTTTCCCCGGATGACCGGGCAGCTCCCGCTCATTCGTTTGTCGTCCTGCATGTTGAAACCGACGGTACGGATCCGGCACGGGACCGGATGAAATCCGTTAAGGCCGCACGATTTTCCCGTAAAGAAAACGACCGGTTTGAATGCACCGAGACGCTTTTCGAGCAGGCACCTTCAATCGGCGGCGAATCGGTGGAAGACGGGACGAGCGTGGATATGTTTCCGATGCTCGCGAGGGTCTCCGGTTTCATCGGACAGGACACCGTCTGCGGTTCGAATATATTGACCGGGCTGTCCTTTCTTCGGTATGCCGGATTTGATGCGGATATCGAAAATCACGTTCGGTATCGGATCAAGTTTAACCCGGTCGCGGTCGATATCGCGGAATTATCGGCGATGGTTCAAAACCTCGAAAGCAAAAACGGATCCGGCTTCCCGCGCGCCGGTCTCATCCCGGGCTCCATAGCCTGCGATGAGAATATTCTTCGGGACGCCGCGGTCTTGGCGGACGCCGTCGAAATCCTGAAAATCTCGGATTTTTCCGAATTGAACACGTATGCCGGAAAAACGCCCGGCAATCAGCTCCTGTCCCGAAAGCAGACCGTTTACCATATCGTTTTTCTTTCCAAGGATCATTTGGGGCTCTATCATTTATACCGGTTGATATCCGAATCGCATCTCCGGTATTTTTCCCAACGCCCCAAGATCCCTAAATCACTCCTTCGGTATTTCAGGGACGGTTTAATCATCGGAAGCGCATGCGAGCGCGGTGAAGTTTTCAGCCGGATCCGTACCCATTATTCGATGAGCAATATGGATTATGACGCGACGTGCAAATCGCTTTCGGAAGACCCGTCATTCGCTCGCGTTTGTAAACAATACGATTATCTGGAGATTCAACCGATCACAAACAATGCGTTTTTTCTGAGAGACCCCGCCACCGGTCTGCATAATGAGGAGGACCTGAAAAACCTGAACCGTCTCGTGCTTTTTTCCGGAGATATGCTCGGCATCCCGGTATGCGCAACGACAGACGCTCACTTTATCGAAAAAAAGGACGGCGAGTTCCGCAAATATCTCATGATGGACATGGGGTATAAGGACGCAGAGTCTGGTTGCGATTTGTTTTTTCGGACGACGCAGGAGATGCTTGAGGAGTTTTCATATTTGGGTGAGGATCGAGCGCTGGAAACAGTCGTTACCAATACGAACGCGATCGCCGACCGGATTTCGCCGGATATCAAGCCTTTTCCGAAAGGTACCTTTCCTCCGGTGATGGAGTCCGCCGCGGATGAAATCACACGTGTCACAATGGAAGCGGCTACGCGGATGTATGCTTATGGCGGCCAGATGGCCCGAATTGTTGATGAACGGGTCAGAAAGGAGCTGGATTCGATTATCGGACACGGCTTCGCGATCATGTATTACATCGCCTATATGCTCGTCAAAAAGTCGAACGAGGATGGGTATATCGTCGGCTCCAGAGGCTCCGTCGGGTCCTCTCTGGTGGCCACACTTTGCGGGCTTACGGAAGTAAATCCGTTGCCGCCGCATTATCGTTGCCCCGACTGCGCATTTTCGGATTTCGATACCTCCGGAAGATACGGATCCGGATATGACCTACCGCCGAAGGACTGTCCGAATTGCGGGACAGCGATGATTCGCGACGGACAGGAGATCCCGTTTGAAACTTTTCTCGGTTTTTACGGGGACAAGCAACCGGACATTGATTTAAATTTCTCGGGTGAGTATCAGACGAGGGCGCATCACTATGTCGAGGAGCTCTTCGGCTCCAGTCACACGTTTCGGGCGGGTACGATTTCCTGCTACGCCGAACGAAATGCCGAAGCGGTCATCCTGAAAATCAGCGAACAGACCGGTACGGGCATCAGTCGGGCTGAACTTCGAAGAAGAGCGACGGGGCTGATCGGCGTAAAAAGAACGACCGGACAACATCCGGGCGGTATCGTTGTCGTGCCGAGAGAGATGGATATTTATGAGTTCTCTCCGATTCAGTACCCTGCGAATAAAACGGATGCCGGTGTCGTCACGACACACTTCGATTTCAAATCGATGCACGATACCATTTTGAAACTCGATATACTCGGTCATGATGACCCGACGGTGCTTCGCATGCTCGGTGACCTGACCGGTGTCGATGTCCGTACGATCGAGATTACGGACCCGAAAGTCCTGTCGCTTTTTGTTTCGACGGAAGCGCTGGGCATTCAAGATCCGAACTATAGGACGGATTCCGCAACCCTCGGACTTTCTGAAATGGGTACGTTCATGGCGCGCGAAATGATTGCGGAAACCCGACCGTCGAAGTTTTTTGATCTGGTTCAATTGATGGGTCTCTCGCACGGTACCGACGTGTGGACCGGTAATGCACAGGAGCTGATCCGCAACAAAACATGTACGCTCGAAAACGTCATCGGCTGTCGTGACAGCATCATGCTCGAGTTGATTCACCGCGGGCTGGAAAACAAAGAAGCGTTCGACATTATGGAACGCGTCCGAAAGGGAGGGGGACTTTTGCCGGAACAGGAGGAGTCGATGCGGCGGCACAAGGTGCCGAAATGGTATATCGAATCCTGTAAGACGATCAAGTATATGTTTCCCAAGTCCCACGCCGTAGCGTACGCGATATCTTCCCTGCGCATCGCCTGGTTCAAGACCTATTATCCGGAGGAATACTATTGCGCGTTCTTTTCGATTCGTGCGGACGAGTTCGACGGCGACACCATGTGCCGCGGCATCGAAACCGTGAAAAATCGCATCAAGGAGCTGCGCGTCGGCTTTTCGTCACGTAAACAAACAGAAAAGTCCCAGTATTTCATCTGCGAATTGATTGAAGAGATGTATGCCAGAGGAATTGAGTTTCTGCCCGTCGACCTGGAAAAATCGCAAGCGGATCGATTTGTCAAAGCGGAGAAAGGAAAGATTCTTCCGCCGATCAACGCGATTACTTCCGTCAGTACCGCAATGGCCGGAGCGATATGTGCGGCACGGGAAGAACGACCGTTTTCGACCCGTGAGGACGTGATGAAACGAAGCGGCATCGGGCCGTCGGCGCTCGAAAAGCTCGTTTCGTCCGGCATTCTCGACCATCTGCCCGACTCGGTCCAGATAGACCTTTTTTCATTGCTGTGAGAGAATGAAACGAGGAGGCCGATATGATTGCAACTGTCGTTTTACGTGACTGTGTACGTCGAACAGACCGCGAATATGACTATCTCGTCCCGGAGCACTGCGAAAACAAGATCCGGCCCGGACAGTACGTTCGCGTGCCGTTCGGCGGCGGAAACAGGACGGAAACGGCGCTGGTCCTATCCCTGTCGGATAAGAGCGAATACGCTTCGGCGCTTAAAACCATAACGGAGCTCATTGACGAGCACCCGGTGCTTTTTGAGGATCAGATCGGTTTGATCCACTCGGTCCGCGCCCGCTACTCATGTACCTACGGAGACGCGATACGGCTTATGGTCTCGACTGCCGTGACCGAGCACAAGGAAAAGACGCGTCGGGTCGCCTGTTTGACCGATGAGGAGCGCGCGCTGTCCGTTCTTATCGAGAACGAACTTACAAGTCTTGCACAGATTCGGGTATTGGAACTCCTTTTGGAGAGTAAAGAGGTGCCGGTCCCGGAGATCATGAACGCTCTATCGGTATCGCGTTCGCCGATCGATTCTCTTCGCGAAAAGGGTCTGATCGGGATATATAGCCGGAAATCCGTCGAAACAGAGCCTTCGGTCGATGAAGAATCGGATGCGGTCGGTCAGGTCGTACTTCCGGCGCTGACCGAAAGTCAGAAAGATGCAATCCACTCCATTCTTAACGACGAGACACCGAACGAGTTTCTTCTTTTCGGTGTGACCGGCAGCGGCAAGACCGAGGTCTATCTCCGATGCGCCGAACGGATCGTTTCCGGTGGCGGCAGCGTAATCTTTCTGGTACCGGAAATATCTTTGACGCCCCAGATGATCCGCTGGGTAAGGGAACGCTTTCCGGACAGCCTGGCCGTTCTGCACAGCCGGTTGACACCGCGCGAGCGTTACGAACAGTGGGACAGGATCCGTAAAGGGCAAGCTCGCGTCATCGTCGGCGCACGTTCTGCGATTTTCGCACCGGCGGTTGATCTTCGGCTGATTATCGTCGACGAGGAGCAGGATACATCGTATAAATCCGAGACACATCCGAGATACCATGCGCGGGACATCGCGAGGATGCGATCGAGGCTGACCGGAGCGAAACTCGTGTTCGGATCGGCAACCCCGGCCGTTGAGACCTATTTTTCGGCGATGTCGGGATATACCCGGTTTCTGACTCTGCCGGAGCGCGTAAAGGATGCAAAAATGCCGAATGTCCATATCGTGGATATGCGCGAGGAATTGATTCGCGGTAACCGGTCGATCCTGAGCCACGCGCTTCGCTTTGGGATCAGCCGTGCGCTTGAGCGCGGCGAACAGGTTATGCTGTTCTTAAACAAAAGAGGGTATTCCAGTTTTCTCTTGTGCAGGGCGTGCGGAAATACGATCTTGTGCCCTCACTGTTCGGTCGCGATGACGCTTCATGCGCCCGGTTCGGGAAGAAAGCCTGTCCTCGTCTGCCATTATTGCATGAATGTCAGCAAGGTGCCCGAAGCCTGCCCCGAGTGCGGAAGCACGCTTCAGGGGAAAATGGGCACCGGTACCCAACAATTGGAGGAAACGGTTAAGAAGTTGTTTCCCGACAGGCGGATCCTGCGTATGGATCAGGACACGACGGCCGGCAGAGGAGCCCACGAAAGACTCCTGAACATTTTTCGCAACCGGGAGGCGGATATTATGGTCGGCACGCAAATGATTGCCAAAGGCCATGATTTCCCGCTGGTAACGGTCGTCGGCATCATCAGTGCGGATATGCTCATCCGTGCGTCCGATTTTCGGGCGGGCGAGCGCGCCTTTCAGTTGATTACACAAACCTCCGGACGCGCGGGCAGGGGAGACAGACCCGGAAGTGTTTACATCCAGACCTATCAGCCGGACGACGAGATCATCAAGTACTCCGCAGCCTCCGATTACGCGGGTTTTTTCGAAAAGGAGCTTGAATACAGAAGGCGGCTCGGATATCCTCCGTTTCTGGCGTTCGGCAACCTGGTGTTATCGAATCCGGATGAAACGACGGGTCAGGATCAAGTCCGGGAAGTAAAAGATTTTCTTACTGCGATCGTTTCCGGGGTGCCGGACGGATCCGTTCGCGTTTTTGGGCCCGGGCCGGCCTTAGTGTATAAACTTCGCGACCGGTACCGGTTCCAGATCAATATCAAGGCTAAAAATAAAAGCGCGCTTGCGGATATTTTCTCTAAGGTCCATGAGCGTTTCTCCGATTCGGGCTTCACGTTGCATACGGACATCGACCCGTACTGACGGGGTCGATATTGCGCGGGCGCCGGATATCCGTAAATTACCCCGATACGATGCGCCATCTTCACAGAATTTTGCGCGTTTATGATACAATACAAGGGCAGAAAGAGGTTAATAGATATGGCATTAAGAGATATTGTCACGGTCGGGGACGATGTCCTTCGCAAGAAGGCGCGTATGGTCGAGAACATCAATGATAAGCTCCTCGTGCTTCTGGATGACATGGCGGAAACCATGAAATACGAGGGACGCGGAATTGGCTTAGCCGCCCCTCAGGTCGGTGTGCTCAAACGCGTTTTCGTTGTGGATGTCGGCGACGAACACGGACTGATCGAATTTATTAATCCGGAAATCATTGAGACCGAAGGCGAGGTAATCGGAGAGGAAGGGTGCTTGTCCGTTCCCGGACAATCCGGATGTGTTGTCCGTCCGGAGCGGATCACCGTAAGAGCTCAGGACCGGCATGGCGAGCCTTTCGAAATCAAAGCCGAAGGACTTCTTGCCGTATGCATATGTCATGAGAACGATCACCTCGACGGGGTTTTGTTCATCGATAAGATTGTGGAACAGGAAGAAGAACCGGATTGAACGAGAGAATCATTTTTATGGGGACCCCCCCATTTGCGTCCGTCGTACTGGAACGCCTTCTGCTTTCCGGCTATCCTGTGATTGCGTGCTTTACTCAGCCGGACAAACCGGTCGGCAGGAAGATGAAACTCACGCCGACTCCGGTTAAGGTAACGGCCGCTAAGTACGGTATTCCGGTTTTTCAACCGAACCGGCTGCGGGACGAAGAAGTCGTGCGCCAAATCAAGTCGCTTCAGCCGGATTTGATCATTACCGCCGCGTACGGAAAGATTCTGCCTGCAAGTGTATTGGAGATCCCCGAATACGGGTGCCTCAATGTGCACGGGTCAGTTTTACCCGGATACCGTGGGGCCGCCCCCATACAATGGGCGATCCTCAAAGGTGAGCGCGAGACCGGCGTCACCATTATGCGGATGGACGAGGGGATGGATACCGGACCGGTGTTGTCCGGTGCCGTATGTCCGATCGGACACGATGAGAATGCGCCGGAACTGACGAAGCGTTTGGCCGAATTAGGGGCCGAACTGTTGGTAAATACCATCCCCGGATATTTGGACGGCACGATTCTTCTGATCCCGCAGGATCACGAAAGAGCCACATATGCGCCTCCGATCACCCGTGAACAGGGGCGGATCGATTGGACAGACTCCGCAGAATCCATCCACAACAGGATTCGCGCTCTTGTCGAATGGCCGGGTGCATACACCGGTTACAAAGGCAAAAGAATGAAGATATACTGTTCCGATCTTCCCGAAAACATTGATGAACTGATTCTTTCTTATCGCGCGACCTACGGGGAGCCGGATCCGGGCCGGTTGATATGCGCCCGCAAGGGGATACTGGCCGTCATGTGCGGAGATATTCCTTTGCTTCTTCGTTGCGTTCAGCCCGAGTCCTGTAAGAAACTCGACGCGGCCGAGTGTGCGCACAATTTTTCCGTAGCGGATCAATTCGGCGGTGAAGGATGAGCCGAGGCGCCGCCGATCCGAGGATGATCTGTTTTATGATGCTTTTCGAGGTGTACGAGAAAGAAGGATATGCCCAGTTGGTCCTCAAGCAAATCCTGAAAGGATACCCGGAACTGGAAGCGCGGGACAAAAGTTTCGTCACCGCGCTTTTCTACGGAGTGATCACCCGAACCGTAACGTTGGATTATGTAATCGAAAAGTATAGCGTAAACGCCGTCTCCGAACTCGATCCCGCGATTCGGACCATTCTCCGGATGGGTGTATGGCAGATTCTTTTTTCCGACTCCATCCCGGATTATGCCGCAGTCAACACTTCGGTCGCGACTGCCGCCAAAATAGGGAATCCGGGAGGTAAGTCGCTCGTCAACGCAGTGCTTCGTGCCGTGGCATCCGAATCGGATCGTATCCGTGAACTCCTGCTGAAAGCGAAGCCCTATGTTCGTTTTTCACTGAGTCGTGAGATCACTGGACTGCTGATCAAGTGGTACGGAGAGCAGAAAGCGCAGTCTATTGCCGACGCTTTTTTCGGCGAAGCAACTGTGACGGCGCGCGTCAACACGCTCAAGTGTACGCGACGTGAGCTCGCGGAAGCATTGGAGCAAGAGGGCGTGAAATGTAAGCCCGGCCGGCTGACGGATCAATCGCTGACGCTCGATCTTCAGGGTGTCTCCGTTGACTCGCTTCAGGCATACCGTGACGGTCTGTTTATGATTCAGGACGAGGCGGCGACACTCACAGGCATTATTGCCTGTCCCCGACCCGGAGACCGTGTGATGGACGTATGCGCCGCCCCGGGCGGAAAGAGTTGCCATATGGCGGAAATTTCCTCGGATCGGGCGGATATCCTGGCACTCGATATTCACGAAAACAGACTGAAACTGATTGACGGGAACCGGAATCGGTTGGGAATCCGTTCGATCCGGACCGGAATATCGGATGCGCAGAACCCCGACCCGTCGGTAACCGGACCCGAGGAATCCTATGATATCGTTCTTTGCGATGTGCCGTGCAGCGGCTTGGGTCTTCTGAAAAGAAAACCGGATATTCGTCTGACGATCAATTACGAGCGGATTCAGGCGCTTTTGGAGATTCAGAAGGATATTCTCATGAAATCGGCCCGCTATGTGAAGCCCGGCGGTGTATTGTTGTACAGCACCTGTACAATCAATCCGGCCGAGAACGGCAATCGCGCGGATGATTTTTTGCGGGCATGCCCCGGCTTTGAGCCGGATCCGCTGGATGGATTGTTGCCGCGGATTTTGATGGCCGACAAAGGACATGCGGAGGATGCCCGGAAGGGCAGGATACTGCTCCTGCCCGACACGGACGGGTGCGACGGATTTTTTATCGCGAGAATGAGGCGGATCGCATGAGTAATAAGCCGTTTATTATGGATTTGACCGATGACCAATGGGCAGAGTGGATGCGTGCGCGCAGTTTTCCGCGTTTCCGCGCGGATCAGATTATCGGGTGGCTTATTAAGGGCGTTTTCGATCCCAAAGAAATGAAAAACCTGCCTCAAACGATCGTTTCTGAGCTTCAAAACAGCTTCGATCCCGAATCGTTTGTTCTCGAAAAGGAATCGGTCTCCCGAATCGACGGCACGAGCAAGTACGTTTTTCGTCTCGGAGACAAGAATCGCATCGAGACCGTTTTAATGAAATACCGTTTCGGAAACTCGGTTTGCATTTCGTCGCAGGCGGGTTGTAAAATGGGCTGCAGTTTCTGCGCATCCGCGCATGCCGGGTTCGGACGGAATCTGACGGCCGGCGAGATGCTCGCTCAAGTGATCCTGCCCGGCAAATTTACGGGGGAACGCGTTTCCCGCGTCGTCGTGATGGGGATCGGTGAGCCGTTTGATAATTATGAGAATCTCATCTCCTTCCTTGACCGCATAAACAGTCCGAAAGGCTTGAATTTAGGCGCTCGTCACATTACCGTTTCAACTTGCGGACTGGTTCCTCAAATGATAGAATTCATGTGTGTCGATAAGCAGGTCAATCTCTCCGTTTCACTGCATGCGGCAAATGACGCGCTAAGAAGCCGGCTGATGCCCGTGAACCGGTCGTTTCAACTGGACCCCTTGATGCGCGCGTGCAGGGAATATACGCGCAAGACGGGAAGGCGCATCACGTTTGAGTACGCATTGTTGGACGGGGTCAATGATTCCCCGGAGGATGCGCGCCAATTGGCGTCTCTGCTTCGCGGCATGAACGCGCACATCAATTTGATCGCGGCCAATGAGTTCCCGGGAAGCCCTTTCCGGAGAAGCCGGCCTGGAGTCGTTCAGGCTTTTCGGGAAAACCTTGAACGTTTGGGCATGAATGCGACGCTTCGGCGGGAGATGGGTTCGGATATCATGGCGGCCTGCGGACAATTAAGAAGAGGTCTTGTCGGAAGCGATCAAGGGGAACAATCGACTGTCGATGCCGGAGATTAGGTGAATTATGAGATATGCAAGCGCAACCGATAAGGGTATGGTTCGCGAGAAGAACGAGGACTTTCACGCGATTCTGAGCGTGGGAGACAGCGGCGTCTTTGTCGTCGCGGACGGAATGGGCGGTCATGCGGTCGGCGAGATCGCGAGCAGAACCGCTGTCGAATTTGCGTTATCCGCGTTGCCTCAGCAATTGGAGAAAGCCCGTTGCGTCGAAGACATCGAGAAAATTCTTCATGAAACGATAGAACAGGCCAATGTGCGGGTCTATCTTCAGTCTCTGGACAACAAGGAGTACCGGGGAATGGGGACGACCCTTACCCTCGCGGTTTTCAGACATTGGCGGCTGTATATCTCACATATCGGCGATTGTCGGGTATATTTGCTTCACGGCGGATCTCTGGAGCGCCTGACCGTCGATCACACGCTTGTTCAGGAATTGGTCGACATGGGATCGATTTCGCCGAAAGAAGCCGAGACCCACCCCAAACGGCATGTGCTTGTCCGGTCACTCGGTGTCAACGAATACATGAAGCCGGATACATATTCCTTCGATATCTCCGAGGGGGATTTGATCCTGATGTGTACGGACGGCCTGTACGGATATGTCGATGAGGAAACGATCCGAAAGATCCTGAAGCGTCACAAAAATCTGGATGCCTGTGTCCGTCAGTTGATTGATACGGCCAACGATGCAGGCGGCCCCGATAATATCACCGCGATCCTGATACATTGCGCAATGGAAAAGAATAAGGAGTCGCTATGAGTACAGCATCCAACGGCCCCGAAGGAAAAATTCTCGGCGGGCGTTATCGAATCGCCAAATTAATCGGCACCGGCGGAATGGCCAATGTATATCTTGCCGCGGATATGACATCCGGAGCTATGGTCGCAATCAAGATCCTTAAGCCCGAATTTTCGGCGGACAGCGAATTTATTAAGCGGTTTGATACCGAAGCCAAGGCGGCCGCGGCGCTTTCTCACGCAAACATCGTACGCGTTCTCGGTATCGGCCAGGAAGGCACATTTCGATACATGGTCCAGGAGTATGTGGAGGGCATTTCGCTCAAGGAGTTAATCCGCCAAAACCATCACATCGATTGGCGGATTGCTGTCCCGATCGCCATCCAGGTTGGACTTGCCCTCGAGCATGCCCATCAGAACGGGATCGTTCACCGCGACATCAAGCCGCATAACATCATGATTACCAAGGATCGAATCGCGAAGGTGACGGATTTCGGTATTGCCCGTGCCGCGACCAGTAATACAATCACACTGACCTCGGGAGGGGCGCTCGGTTCCGTGCATTATTTTTCTCCGGAGCAGGCACGCGGCGCAATGGTCGGCCCGGCATCGGATATTTACTCGACGGGCGTCATGCTTTTCGAGATGATCACGGGGCGCTTGCCGTTCGACGGAGACACCCCCGTGGCTGTGGCGGTGAAACATCTTCAGGAACCGGTCCCGCTGGCCTCCGGTTTTATTCCCGGAGTGCCCCGCGGTTTGGACGCGATTATTCAGAAAAGCATGCAGAAGGGCATTGAGGCCCGCTACTCAACCATACGCGATATGGTATCCGAGCTTGACGCCCTCATGGTGGACCCGAACGGCACGTACGGTGTCGTCTCCCAACCGGAGACATACGACACGACCACCAATCATATGCCGTCCATGCGTCAGGAGCCGAGTTACTCGAAGCTTCGGGATATCGAGAGATCCATCGAGAAGCGGCGGCGCTCCCGCCTCAAGGATAATATTCTGGTCATTCTTCTGGTGATGGTTATCGTCGGCGTTTTAATCGGGGTGGGTGCTTTAATTCTTGACACGCTTGCCGACAGTATCAACAGAAAGGTTCCGCAGGCCTTTGAGGTCGATAATTATGTCGGAAAATCCATCAACGAAGTGATTGAAGAATTCAAAGCCCAGGGCTTCAACAATTATGATTACATCTATGAGCAAAGATCCGATTTCGGCGAGAATATCGTTTTCGAGCAGAACATCCCGGCCGGGACCTCAATCAAGGCATCGAGCAATAAATTGATTCTCAAGGTCAGCAAACTGGAAGACTCGATCATCCTTGAGGACTATCGGGGAATGGATTACAAAACCGCGGAAACCGTTCTCGACGCCATGGGTTTCACGGTCTTTGTTATTTCGGAGATTAATGACTCCTTGGAACCCGGAACGGTGATCCGAACGGAGCCTTCCTTCGGGACACCCATCAAGCAAAATGCCTCGATCACCATCATATACAGCACGCAAACCGAGACCATCACGGTCCCCAAACTGTTTAACCTAACGCTTGAGGCGGCTGAAAAGGTGATCGAGGAGAATGGACTGGTTCTCGGGCCGATCGAGGTCAACCCGGCGGCGGAAGGTCTTTCCAAGCGGGAGCAGTACGTTCTTCTGACGGACCCTGTAGAGGGAACGACGGTCAACCGCAAATCGTCGATCAAACTCTTTGTCGGAACGGTTGAAGATGCCCAGAGGGGCGGAACGCCGACACCGACACCGACTCCGGCTCCGTACATCCTGACGCTTCAGGTCGAACCTGCAAGCGGCGGAACGGTTCAGGGTGCGGGGACGATCCTCGAGGCGACGGAGGTTACGATTATCGCCACTCCCGCCGGCGGGTATAACTTTTCTCATTGGGCGGACGCGAACGGAGCTTCGGTCAGTACTTTACCGCAGTATGTATTTACCATGCCGGCAGCGGATTATACCCTGACCGCGGTTTTTGTCCCTCAGCCGACGGTGACGCCGACTCCGACGGTGACACCGACGACGACACCGACGACAGCGACGACACCGACGACTCCGCCGACTACTACTCCGGAGGATGACCCCTAATGAGTCCGGACAGTAAAGCCGGACGACCGCAGTACGGATTCTCTGAGGATGCGTCCGTTGCCCCACCGGGGATTATCGTCAAGGGAGTCGGGGGACTGTATACGGTTCACACAGAGGACGGCAGGATGCTTCAGGCTAAACCGCGCGGAGTTTTCAGAAGGAAACGTCTGGTGCCGACTGTCGGAGACCGCGTGGAGTACGAACGGTCCGGAGATCCTGATATTCCTTATGTAATTACTTCAATTTCGAAAAGAAAAAACCTCATGCTCCGTCCGCCGATATCCAATCTGGACGTTTTGATTCTGACTTTTTCGACGAAACAACCGGTCCCTTATCTGGAGATGCTGGATAAACTCCTGATCCTGTGCGCCAAGGAGGGGATACGACCGGCGATCTGGATCACTAAGATGGACCTCGACCCCGAATTCGGGGAGCGTTTACGAGCCGTCTACTCGGATGCGGGGTACGATGTGCTTTGCTCGACGAACACCGAGCCGATTCCGCCGGATATTCTGCCGAAGTATTTTGAAGGAAATACCGTTGGCTTTGCCGGGCAATCCGGTGTCGGAAAGTCGACCTTGTGCAACATGTTGACCGGAATCCCCGAACGGGAGGTCGGAGTCATCAGCGATCGGCTCAACACGGGAAAACATACGACACGCCACGTCGAACTGTCTCCTTTTATGGGTGGTTATCTCGCCGACTCTCCGGGCTTTTCGAATTTGGACGTGCTTCGGATGCAATTGGAGACGAAAGACATACGTCTCGGGTATAATGAACTCAACAGAATTATCGGGAAATGCCGGTTTGAAGATTGTATGCATACCGGTGAAAAGGGTTGCGCGATCGACGACGCCCGAATGGATCCGGGGCGCCTCCTGCGTTACCGGTCGATGATCCGGGAGACTTTGTCGATAAGTGCGTCCGGAATAAATTACGGGGAGAAGAAACATGGCGGATTATAGGCGTGTTGAAATTGCGCCGTCCATTTTGGCGGCGGATTTTTCGCGGCTCGGCGAGGAAATCAAAAATGTCGAACCGGAGGTTAAAATACTCCACATTGACGTGATGGACGGCCATTATGTGCCCAATATCACGATCGGTGTCCCGGTCATTCAATCGATTCGAAAAATCACGCCGCTGGTGTTCGACGTCCACCTCATGGTGGTGGATCCCGTACCCTTTGTCATCCCGTTTTCCGAGGCCGGATCGGATATTATTACTCTTCATGTCGAAACGCTCGAAGATCCGGATGCCGGTATCGATCTCATTCACTCTTTAGGTAAGCGGGCCGGATTGTCCGTTCACCCGGATACGCCGGTCGAAGCGCTGTTCCCCTATTTGAGCAAGCTCGATACCGTACTGGTCATGTCGGTCCGTCCCGGATTCGGGGGCCAAAAATTCATGCCGGAAGCGCTGGAACGGGTTAGCAGGATTCACCGGGAACTCCTGAGAATCGACGGACGCGCTTTAATATCCGTAGACGGGGGAATAACGGCTGGAAACGCCGGGTCAATCGTCGAGGCGGGTGCAAGCGTTCTCGTCGTCGGAAGTTCAATCTTCGGCACGGATGACCCGCGAAAATCCGTCGCGGAACTGAAGAAATGCGTTACGTAATCCTCTGCGGGGGAACAAGGATCGATCGCGAGAAAATTGCCTCGCAAATATCCCCGTCGGATTATATTCTGTGCGCGGACGAAGGAGCGGTTCATGCCCGTAAAATGGGTATTCTGCCGCATCGGATCCTTGGGGATATGGATTCAATCGATCAGGAAACGCTGGATTGGGCGGAATTCAAGGGGATTCCGACAGAAGTGTTTCCCGTTGAAAAAGATATGACTGACTCGGAATTGTGTCTTTCACGGGTTCCCGAAAACGAGCCGATCCTTTTCGTGATGCCGCTGTCCGGCCGTTTTGACCATGTGCTGTCCAATATCATGATCGCCGCCGCATATGCCCGGGAAGGGCGTAGTATTGTTGTTACGGACGGGTTCACAACGATCTTTCCGCTCGCCGGGCCCGCCTTCCTGACGGTCAATTTTTCGGATCACAAGAGAATCCTCGGCGCAGAAAACCTGATTATATCCCTGATCCCGGTCTTCGGACCTGCGGAGCAGGTTCGGTTGACCGGGATGTATTATCCTTTAGACGGCCTCACGATATTTCCCGGTCGATCTTTGGGTGTCAGCAACCGTCCCGCTCAAGGCGCCGAAAAGGCGGAGATATCACTAGACAAAGGCGTACTTCTGGTCGTTATTTCGCCGGAGGGCGAAACGACCGATCTACAGTGTTGCATGTCATGAAACGGTGAATGATATAATTCGAAAAACGTCTAGTCACACAGTCCGTAACTTTTTCCGATAACGTGAAAAGCTTCCTTCGACCCGAGTATCGTTTTTTCGGATGCACAGAATGCCAGCCGAAAGAATCCGGGGCACGCGAATGCCGATCCCGGAACCACCAGGATTCGCTCTTCGGCGCATCGCGTGCAGAAGTCCAAATCGTTTTCGGGAGACCGGGCAAACAGATAGAAAGCGCCGGACGGTTTGTTTACGGTAAAGCCGGCTCCGATCAATATGTCATAGAGCAAGTTCCTGCGTTTTTCATAATTCGCGATATCTACTTTCGCATGAATGGAGCATTCAATCACTTTCTGGAAAAGGGCCGGTGCGTTGACGCTTCCGAGGATCCTGTTGGCAAGAACGATCGCCTGGGTCAACAATTCGAAATCTTCGTGTTCGGGGCTGACCGCAGAGTAGCCGATCCGCTCGCCCGGCAGGGAAAGGGATTTGCTCCATGAATAGCAGATGATCAGGTTCTTGATGACGCTCATCGTCGACGGAGCCGAACACCCGTCATATACAAGTTCGCGGTAGGGCTCATCCGATATGATATGGATCACATGATCGCGGGCAAGCAGACGGTCATTGAGTGCGGAAAGAATCTCCTTGGGATAGAGAGCTCCGCTTGGGTTGTTCGGAGAATTGATAATGATCGCTTTGGTTTTGGGACCGATGGCCGCGTCGATCCGGTCCGGGTTTGGCATAAACGTATCCGCGTCGGTCGGAACAATGACCGCGACACCGCAGTGGTTCTCGATATAGTTGACATATTCCATGAAAAAAGGAGCAAGCAGTATGACTTCGTCCCCCGGATCGAGGATCGACTTCAGGACGGCGTTCATCGCTCCCGCCGCGCCGACGGTCATGCAGATTGCCTCCGGAGGCACCGTGACGGATTCGGTGGAAACAGACCGCGCGACGGCGGTACGGGTCGAAAGATACCCGCTGTTCGACATGTAGCCGTGCATGCCCGGCGCCGGTGAGGCCGTCAAATCGCACAGTGAGCGAACGACTTCCTCCGGCGGCTCCAGATCCGGATTGCCGATCGAAAAATCATAAACATGATCCGCTCCGTAAATTCCCTTGAGGCGGTTGCCTTCCTCGAACATTTTACGGATCATCGAACCGGACCGGATGCTGGCAGTCATTTTTTGTGATATCATATGGATCCTCCGTGTTTTTCGATCATGAAGCACATTATATCACGAAAATTCCAGCGGATTCGCATCCCGTGATTGACAAGCGAAAAGTAAACGTGTAATATGTCACCGTTACAGCAAGAAGAAGCGTCCGCTTCTCACCTCAAGCACTGCGAAGAGGTTCACGGGTTGGGGATCGGTGTTTTCCGATCGGCGTGGAGCGGATGATTCGCTCCATTTTTATTTTTTCGGAGGAGGTGCGTTCATATAGCAAGACAATCAGGCGGACAATTAACCAACGATGCCATTCGATTCAGAGAAGTCAGATTGATCGAGTCGGATGGGGACATGGTCGGTGTCGTACCGATTGATGAGGCCAGAAAGAGAGCAGCAGATCAGGATTTAGATCTCGTATTGATTGCCAATAACCCGGATAACCCGGTTTGTAAGATTATGGATTACGGTAAATTCCTTTTCGAGAAGTCCAAGAAGGAGAAGGAAGCCCGGAAAAACCAGAAGGTGACCGAGATCAAGGAAATCGGAATGAAGCTGACTACCGAGGATCATGACCTGAGTGTCAAAGTGAAGAACGCCTGTCGATTCCTGGAGGACGGGGATCGCGTAAAGGTTCTGATTAAGTATCGCGGACGCGAAATGGCGTACCAGTCACAGGGGTATGCCGTAATGGATAAATTCGCCAAGGCCTGCGAGGAGCTGGGCCAGATCGATAAACCGCCTAAGGTTGAGGGAAGAAACATGGTCATGTTTCTCGCCCCCAAGAAGGAATGATATCAAGGAGGAAGCAACAAATGCCTAAGCAGAAGACACACAGTTCATCCAAAAAACGTTTTAAGGTCACCGGAACGGGGAAAATTCTCCGCTCGCAGGCCTTCCGTCGCCATATTCTCAGCAAGAGACCGACGAAGAGAATGCGCCACCTACGCGGCAGTCTCGTCGCTTCTCCGGCAAATGCCCAGGTTATCCGCGGCATGATCCCTTACAAATAAATCATTTCGTCGCAATCGTTTCGTCCGCAATAAAGACGGACATACAAACAGACATTAGGAGGTTATTCTCATGACAAGGATTAAAAGAGGGATTCGGACGCGTGCGCGTCATGCCAAAATACTGAAGCAGGCCAAGGGCTATTTCGGTCACAAGAGCAAACTATTCAAGGTAGCCAATCAGCAAGTCCTGAAGTCCGGTAATTACGCATACCGCGACCGCAGAAACAAGAAGCGCGATTTCAGGAGACTTTGGATCCAGCGCATTAATGCGGCGGCACATCTGAACGGGCTTTCATACAGCCGGTTCATGAACGGTTTGAAGAAGGCGCAGATCGCTTTGGATCGTAAGGTTTTGTCCGATATCGCGATTACCGATCCCAAGGGCTTTTCCGCCTTGTGTGAGCAGGCAAAGGCCGTAAAATAATTCCGTGGATGAAGAAACTGTCATAACGAGCCGGCAGAATCCGAGAATTAAGTATTTCTGTTCCCTTCGCGACCGGAAAACGGCGCAGAAGGAAGGCGTTGTACGGATTGAGGGCGTACGGCTTTGCGAGGAAGCTCTTCGATCCGGCTTGTTGCCTCGGATGCTCATTTATACCCCGAATTGTCAAGCGCTTGTTCCGGAGTGGAGCGAGCGCTTTGCGTTGCCCGAAAGCACGGAGCGGATATTGGTTTCCGAAGATCTGATGGAAAAAATCTCCTCCACGGTAAACCCGCAGGGCATCTCGGCGGTCGTGGAAGCCCCGGATTTGAACGGCCCGATACCGGCTGATTCCCGCGCGCTCTATCTTGTAGCCGACGGTGTTTCAGATCCGGGAAATCTCGGAACGATGATTCGAACCGCGGATGCGTTCGCTTTTACAGCCGTTATCCTATCCGCGGATTGCGTTGATCCATACAATGAAAAGGCGATCCGCGCCTCCATGGGCTCGTGCTTTCATGTGCCGATCATACGCGCGGGATCAATCGGAGACCTATGCTTGCTTATTAAGAAAATGGGTGTACAATTGGTAGCATCACATTTGTCGGGTGACCCGCCGGACTCGTCCCGTTTCCGTTATCCTGCGGCGATCGTAGTCGGAAATGAAGCCAGAGGGATCGGTGAGGAATGTATTCGGGAATGTGATATGATGATCAAAATACCGATGCCCGGTGCGGCGGAGTCGTTGAATGCCGCATCAGCATGTGCGATTCTTTCGTATATACTTGATCAGGGCAGGTCTGAAGCGAACAGCGCTACTGGAGGGTAATGTGCAAATCATAGTTCTCGGTGCATCCAGAGCAGGATTGGCTCTGGTGCGACGTTTGATCGAAAAGGAGCACGATGTCGTTCTTGTGGATCCGGAGGCTTCTTCGGTCGTGGAGAAAATTAATCTCAATATCGTATACATCGACGGAGTAATCATCGATCTGGACGTTCTGCGGGAAGCCGGCATCGAGATGGCGGACGCGGTGTGCGCGGTCAGCGAGAATGAGAACCAGAACCTTATGGCGTCTCAGATCGCCCGCGAAATGTTTAATGTTAAGCATGTCATCACACGCGTTTTTGATACGGATGACTATAAACTCTTCGACGGAGGCGGATTTGTTACGATCTCTTCGCCGGAACTTACCGTTGAGGCGTTCATTCGAGAACTCGGCGAGCAAACCGTCGAAAAAAAGGTCGGTTTTTGTGAGCAGAACGTCCTGGGGCATATGATCAGCTTCAGCCTGATCGAGCCCTCCGAGGACCTGATCGGAGGAAAGATCCGTGAATTGGAGGATACGGACGGAAGGCATGTGTTCGGGGTCATTCGTCACGAACATCTGCTGTTGGCCGTTCCCGGGATGCGTATCGAAAAGGGGGATAAACTCATTTTGGCGACGGAGAAACTGAAATGAGGCACGAACGATGAAGATTGTGATCGTCGGCGGCGGCAAGGTCGCCTTCTATTTGATAAAAGAATTCGTCCAGGAACATGATGTCGTTATCATCGAGCAGAACGAAAAGGCGGCGAGCCGGATTGCGAACCAACTGTCCGCGGAAGTCGTCTACGGGGACGGATCGGTTTATTCTGTACTCGCGCCGGCATGTGTCGGAGCCAAAATGATCGTTGCGCTGACCGGAAAGGACGAGACGAACCTGATCGCGTGTCAGATCGCCAAACGTCATTGCGGCGTCCCGATCGCGATCGCGCGCGTTAACAATCCGAGAAACCTCGATGTGATGAAGCGCTTCGGAGTGGATAAGTCGTATTCCGGCACCAAGATCCTGGCGGAGATGATCGAGCAGGAAATCGATTACGAAGGCCTACGGATTGTGCACCGGATTCAGGAGTCGGATCACATTCTCGTTGAATTCAATCTGTCCGCAAAATCGAAAGCATGCGAACAGACCCTTGCGGACTATACTTTTCCGTCCGGCGCCAAAGTCGTTGTTATGAATACAAGTTCGGGTGAAATGCTCGCACCCCGCGGCGATACGGTGATGCATGCCGGACAGCTCATGGTGTTGGTCTGCCACAGAAAGAACATCGAGCAGATCTGGAAAGAGATGGTACACCAGTAACATGCTCATTCGTAAACGCAGAACGCAGGAACTTTTCAAATGGCTCCTTGCGAAGCCCGCGAGGATGATTATTACGAGTTTTCTTTTTGTCGATATCATCGGATGTATTCTGTTAATGCTTCCGATCGCGTCTTCAGACGGGCACAGTATCGGGTTTGCCGATGCGCTCTTCACGACCGTTTCCGCCACATGCGTGACCGGCCTGGTGGTATTTGACACTGCTTTGACGTTCACGACGTTCGGGCGGGGCGTGATCATCGCTCTGATTCAGATCGGCGGTCTGGGTCTGGTTACCATTTCGACTTTTTTCATCAGTTTGGTTCGTCGAAAAGTGGGACTTCGAACGCGCGTTCTTGCGCAGGAAAGCTCCGGAAGTTTTTCTTTTACGGAGTTGCCCGCCTTACTGCGTTCGATCGTGTTATTGACGTTTATTTTTGAATTTTTGGGGTTCATCATTTTTTCGACACAATACGTGCCGCTTTTCGGTTGGGCCGACGGTATGGCGAAAGCCGGGTTTCAATCCGTATCCGCTTTTTGCAATGCCGGATTTGATTTGATGGGAAAGGACTATGGTCCGTACTCGAGCCTGACGGCGTTTTCGGGCAATCCGGTCGTCCTTTTTACTACGATGTTTCTGATCGTATCCGGCGGTTTGGGCTTTATTGTCTGGAGGGATCTGATCACCTGTATTAAGACGCGAAAAATAACGGTTCATACGCGTATCACTTTGATTGCGACGGCGACGTTGATTGTTTTGGGAACGGTTTTTATTCTTATCGCGGAATGGACGAATAAAGGCGAGGGAGCGATGGGCCTTCTGCCGGCCTGGCAACGACCGATGGCGGCGATGTTTCAATCGATCACCATGCGAACCGCCGGATTTAATTCAATCAACATGACGACGATGTTGGACGGAACGAAACTTCTTTGCGTCGTGTTGATGTTTATCGGAGCCGGCTCAGCGTCCACAGGCGGCGGTATCAAGGTGTCCACTATTTCGCTTCTTCTTTTCTCCGTATATTCCGAAATAAGGGGTCGCACGGATATCATCATCCGCAAACATCAAATCGCGCGGGTCGCGGTGCAACGCGCCCTGTCCATATTTATTCTCGCTTTGGGACTGCTTGTTCTTTTGTCGGTCGTGCTGACGTTCACGGAATCCGCTTCGTTGGAATCCGGGCGGTTCGAATACCTGGATCTCCTGTTTGAAGCCGCTTCGGCATTCGGAACGGTCGGGGTTTCATCCGCTTCTACGCCGCAACTTACGACGCTCGGACAGATGTGTCTCGTACCGGTCATGTTTATCGGAAGAGTCGGTCCGATTACCGTCGCGGTAAGTCTTGCGCTCCGCGAGCCGAAGGAATACTCAAGCGTATTCCCCGAAGGGAAGATTCAAATCGGATAATCTTCAGCGATGCCCAATAGTGCGGACTCATGGGATAATCCTCAAATGTGCGGATTATTGCGGACTCATCGGATCATCCTCGAAGTTTCGGAATATAGCGGGCTTGAATGACGGTCATGATTGAAGCACCCTTATGAAGCTATGAATTCGTCGTTTCGCATAAAGGATCATTTATTGACAACACCGCGGTTCGTAAACGATAATTAACAGTTAATAAGCGAATCGGAGGATGATTTTTATGGGCTTCACGCTTTCACAAAAAATACTCAAGGAGCACTTGCTTTCCGGGGAGATGATCCCGGGAAATGAAATATCCTTCCGAATCGATCAGACGCTCACGCAGGATTCGACCGGTACCATGGCATATTTGCAATTTGAGGCAATCGGAGTACCGCGCGTACAGACGAAGCTTTCAGTGGCGTACATCGATCACAATATGCTTCAGTCCGGTTTCGAAAACGCCGACGACCACAAATATATCCAGACGGTTGCCGCCAAGTACGGGATCCGTTTTTCGAGACCCGGAAACGGCGTTTGCCACCAGGTCCATATCGAGCGTTTCGGCGTTCCCGGACAGACGTTGCTCGGGTCGGACAGCCACACTCCGACGTGCGGAGGAATCGGAATGCTCGCGATCGGAGCGGGCGGCCTGGATGTCGCTGTCGCGATGGGCGGCGGCCCTTATTACATAAGCATGCCGCGGATGTGTAAAGTTGAGTTGACCGGGCGCCTGGCGCGTTGGACAACGGCAAAGGACATTATCCTCGAGGTCTTGCGTATCATGACCGTTAAGGGCGGTGTCGGCAAAATCATTGAATACTCGGGCGATGCCTTGGCTTATCTTTCGGTCCCGGAGCGCGCGACCATCACCAACATGGGTGCAGAACTCGGCGCGACGACGTCGATATTCCCTTCGGACGGGGTAACCGGACGCTTTCTGGAAGCACAGGGAAGGGCGGACGCGTTCGTGCCGCTTTCGGCGGATCCCGATGCCGTGTATGACGAGGTTATTTCTGTTGATCTTTCTAAGCTTCGGCCGATGCTGGCCAAACCGCATATGCCCGATAATGTTGTCCCCGTTTCTGAGGTTTCCGGACTCAAGGTCGATCAGGTATGTATCGGATCCTGTACCAACTCGTCTCTGCACGACATGTTGAAAGTCGCCGCGATTCTGAAGGGACATACCGTTCACCCGGATGTTTCGTTGGTGATCTCACCCGGCTCCAAGCAAGTCCTGAATATGTTGGCCGAAGCAGGGGCGTTAGCGGATATGATCGCCGCCGGCGCGCGTATTCTGGAATGTTCTTGCGGGCCCTGTATCGGTATGGGACAGTCGCCCAAGACGGATGCGGTGTCTTTACGGACGAATAATCGCAATTTCTATGCCCGTTCCGGGACGGCATCCGCTCAGGTTTATCTGGTCAGTCCCGAGGTCGCGGCGATCGCGGCGATACGGGGCGAAGTGACAGATCCGGAGAATTTCGGAGCGCCGCCGACCGTAACGATGCCCGATCATTTTCAGATCAACGATAATCTGGTGGTCATCCCGCCCGAAGATGCATCGGCTTTGGAGGTCGTCCGCGGACCGAATATCAAGCCGTTTCCGACGAATACGGAACTTTCGGATGTCGTTATGGGCAAAACACTGGTGAAGCTGGAGGATAACATCACGACGGATCACATTATGCCGTCGAATTCGAAACTCCTGCCGTACCGTTCCAATATCCCGTATCTGGCGGATTATTGTTTAACACCTTCCGACCCGCAATTCCCCGAAAAAGCGAAGAAGTACGGCGGCGGATTCATTGTCGGCGGAGCCAATTACGGTCAGGGGTCGAGCAGGGAGCACGCAGCTTTGGTGCCGCTTTTTCTCGGTGTCAAGGCTGTACTGGCGATATCCTTTGCGAGGATCCATATGGCAAACTTGATTAACAACGGTATTTTGCCGCTGACTTTTGAAAATCCTTCCGATTATGATAGAATATCAGTACTTGACGACTTGATTATGCAAGATGCGCGTCGTCAGGTTGCACAAGCCGCGGAAGGAAAACCCATTGTGCTTACCGACCGGACACAGGGGATCGATGTCATCGTTGCGTGCCGGATATCCCGAAGACAAGCAGATATACTATTGGCCGGCGGACTTCTGAACTATACCCGTAAGCACGCCCAAACCGAACAGTAATCTCCAACACCGATCGACAGGAGGAGAATCAATGAGCAAGATATCAAATGATACATTAGGTATGATCGATAAACTGGCCGATCAGGCAAAAGAAAAGGCCCGGATTGATCCCGCTTTGTACGAGCGCTATAACGTGAAGCGCGGTCTCCGAAATGCCGACGGAACAGGCGTTTTGGTCGGCCTGACCGAGGTGGGTGAAGTCATGTCGTATATCGTGGACGACGTTGAGCGCGTTCCGATCGAGGGCAGACTTTTTTATCAGGGCATTGAGATCAATGACTTGGTTAATGGGTTTTTCGAGCAAAAACGATTCGGTTTTGAAGAAACGGCGTATTTGCTGCTTTTCGGAGAATTGCCCGATATCGATCAGTTGAAGAAATTTGAGCAAATGCTCTCGGAATTGCGCCCTCTTCCTCAGAATTTCACCGAAGATATGATTCTCAAGGCGCCCAGCCCGGACATCATGAACAAGCTCGCGCGCTCCGTTCTTGCGCTCTATTCGTACGATGATAACGCGGAAGCGATTGATGTGCCCAATGTCCTGCGTCAGTGCATCGAGCTGATTGCGCGTTTCCCGGTGCTTACCGCTTACGCGTATATGGCACGTCGCCATTATGTCGAAAAGGAAAGCCTTTTCCTGCATGCTCCTTTGCCGGAGTACAATACGGCACAGAATATTTTGCATATGATCCGGCCCGACGGGCAATTCTCGGAATTGGAAGCACGGATCCTTGATCTGGCGCTTGTCTTACACGCGGAGCACGGCGGCGGTAACAACTCGTCCTTTGTGACGCATTGTGTATCTTCATCCGGTTCGGATACGTACTCGGTCATCGCCGCGGCGATCGGTTCACTCAAGGGGCCTCAACACGGCGGAGCCAGCAATAAAGCCTACGCGATGATGCAGGAGCTCATGAGCGAAGTAAAACATTGGCGCAACGAGATGGAAATCTGCGATTACCTGACCCGAATCCTCAACAAGGACGCGTACGATCGGTCGGGATTGATTTACGGTATCGGACATGCGGTTTATACCGTATCCGACCCGAGAACCAAGCTTCTGCGCGATTACGCGAGAATGCTTGCCTTTGAGGCCGGACGCGAGGATGAGTATGAGTTGTATACGATGACGGAACGTCTGGCGCCGGAGGTTTTCGCGCGGGTAAAGAAGAGTGATAAGATCGTTTGCGCAAACGTCGACTTCTATGCAGGGTTTATTTATTCGATGCTGCAGATCCCGCCGGAACTCTTTACGCCGATATTCGCGTGCGCGAGGATCGCGGGTTGGAGCGCGCACCGGATTGAGGAACTGGTATCCGGCGGAAGGATCATGCGTCCGGCATATAAGTGCGTTCAAAAGAGAAGGAAATATACTCCCGCTGATCAAAGAGGAATCGAGTAAGCCGGTTTTGCTTAAGGCATACAGACGCCGCGAGGATTTGCTTCGCGGCGTTTTGCGCGAAAAAAAGGCACCCGCCGAAGCAAGTGCCTTGTGGTGACCCTAAGGAGAATCGAACTCCTGATTCCGCCTTGAGAGGGCGGCGTCTT
>CAZCLK010000007.1:0-63399 GCA_964499575.1 uncultured Oscillospiraceae bacterium
TCAAGCAACAAGAAAACTTGCGCTTGACAGCGCAACATCATAATACTAGGAGGTCAAGCACATGAAAACACCGATTTTCACCGGTTCTGCCGTCGCCATTGTCACACCGTTTGCTCAGGGAGGTGTCGACGAGAAGAAGCTTCGGCAGCTTGTCGACTTCCATCTTCAGAATCAAACGGACGCCATCGTTGTTTGCGGCACAACGGGAGAAGCATCCACAATGCCGGACGCCGAACATCTCCGAACTATTCGGATCGTCGTCGAACAGGTAAACGGCCGTCTGCCCGTTATCGCGGGTACCGGAAGCAATGATACCGCACACGGAGCCAAATTGACCGCGGAAGCGGCGGCCATCGGCGCCGATGCGCTTCTTATTGTCACACCGTATTACAACAAGGCTTCCCAGGAAGGTCTGTTCCGCCATTACGATGCCCTCTCCAAGGTGACCGACAAACCGATCATCTTATATAACGTTCCTTCGAGAACCAATCTGAACATCGCGCCTTCCACGATCGCACGCCTGATGAATATTTCGAATATCGTCGGCGTTAAGGAGTGTAATCTCCTTCAAGTCCCCGAGGTCGTATATCTTTGCGGCGATAACGCGGTTCTCTACTCCGGAGAAGACGGAGTTGTCGTCCCGATGCTCTCCATGGGCGCCAAGGGCGTCATTTCGGTCGTAGCCAATGTTATGCCCGCGCTGATGAGTCAAATGGTACATACCTATCTGAATGGGGATATCAACAAGGCCGCTCAAATGCAGGCACAAATCGTCCCTCTCGTACAGGCGCTGTTTTCGGACGTAAATCCGATCCCGGTCAAAGAAGCCCTGAACATTCTCGGCTGGAACGTCGGGTCATGTCGACTGCCGCTCTGCGAAATGTCCGCAGAATGTAAAGCAAAGCTCAAGTCCGTAATGAACCTCTATGACTTTTCTTTCCATAGCGGCTTTACAGCCGGAGGTCCGGTATGACTGTTCAGAAGGATGATCCGTCGGTCCGCATCTTCCTCAACGGCTGCTGCGGACATATGGGGCGCGTTATTGTCGACATCTGCTCTTCGATGGAAGGTGTGCTGATTACCGGCGGCGCCGACCCGAATCCTCAGGATATGGGGTTTCCGGTTTACACCTCCGCCGATGCTTGTCATGTGGATTACGATGTTATGATTGACTTCTCTCATCCCTCCGCCCTTCCGTCCGTCCTGCGCCTGACCCGATCCACCGGAAAGCCCCTGGTTATGTGTACGACCGGCTTTTCGGAAGAAGAGCAGGAAGAAATCCGTACATTATCCGGGACGAGCGCGGTGTTCAAATCGGGCAACATGTCCCTGGGTATAAATGTCCTGATCGATTTGGTGAAACGGGCCGCGCAGGTTCTGTATCCCGATTTTGATATTGAAATCATCGAACAACATCATCGGAGGAAGGTCGACGCCCCTTCCGGCACAGCTCTAATGATTGCAGATGAAATTAACCGCTCTCAAGGTGACATTTTCGCTTATGAATACGACCGTCACTGCGATAAAAAGCCCAGAGACAACCGATCGATCGGGATACATTCGATCCGCGGCGGAAACATTGTCGGGGACCACTCGGTACTGTTTGCCGGTCCCGAAGAAAATATTACCGTCTCACACAGCGCAAACACACGCGATGTTTTCGCGCGCGGCGCAGTCAAGGCGGCCTTGTTTATTGCGGGAAAAGGTCCCGGACTTTATACGATGAAAGACTTGCTGGCCTGATGCCGAAAAAGAAGGATAGAATTACCGGTCTCAGGCGTGAACAAACATAAATACGTAACGGTCTGAGGCCGGAGCGCAGACACACAAATCAGTCCCGATGGTCCGGATCCAAATCAGTCGATCATCTCCGAACCGGATTCTCCGGAGACCGCCTCGGTTAAGACCGGAGCGGTCTCTTTCGTGTCTTCGTGATTCTTTTGTTTTTGATCGGGTTCGGTAATATTTTGATCGGTTTCCCCGGAAGGCACGTCGTCGTCGGGCAGCATATGCTTTTCGATTTGATGCCATACGAAAAAATTGCCGATGAAATGAGATAACGCAAATACAATCACTAAATATAAGAAAACCGCGATGGTAGAACCGATTTGCGACCCGAAAAAGATCATCGCCCCGGGGATCACGAGCATCAAAAGTGTCTGCACAAGGAGTATGCCGATCGTCGGGAAGAGCCGGATTCCGGCAAAAATCATCGCATTACGATATATCTGTTTCAGAGGAAGTTCAAGCGATGCAATCAGCGGATAAAGGTAAAAATGCATGCATGTATACACAAGAAACAACACGCAGAAAACCCCGAGGAGGACCTGGGTCAGGACACCGTCCAAGTGCGTCGCGTAGAAGCCGATGTTAAAAAGAAGTACCGCGGTAACAAAAAAAGAAATCACGGAGACGATGAGCGATTGTTTCCAGTTGATCTTCAAAGCTTTACCGAAATCCTGCCAGAAAAAAGTCGGCGTTTCACGCGCATAATTCCTGTATATATACGAGAATGCGGTCTGGAACGGTCCCATAACAATCAACGTCATTCCGACGATCAGAAACGCTCCGATCAACACCAGTACCCAGTATAAATTACCCGCCGCAGCCTCAACGGTAAACAATTCGGCAGTCTGCTCGACTCCGAGATCCGCCATGGACGCCGAGATCGCAACAGGAGACAAACTCGGGCTGATGAAAGGCATAGCGAAAGCGAAAACAAAATAAGTTATCGCAAGCGAAGGCAGATTAATAAGGACGAACAATAAATTACAAAGACAAAGGGCAAAAAACTTTGCGCCCAATACGCGAAAAAACCGAATGACCGGTCCTTCTCTCTGTTCGTTTGCGTAAACACCCGGCCCCGGCTGATCATAACCGCCCATTATACTCATAAAAGAATTCTCCGTTTCATCCTTAAGTGATGATTATGAAATGATTATAGCCTTATTCCGCCTTTTCGAAAAGTGAAGCGCGAAAACACTCGACTTCATCCAACGCCCGCTGTGTATAGGCAAGATTTCTGTTCTTCTTTCCGCGGATCTTGGTATCCGGTAGCGGCATAAGTCCGAAATTGGCATTCATCGGTTGGAAATTCACGACACGCTCATCCGAGACATATGCGGCCATCGCGCCCAGCATCGACTTTTCGGAAATCGGCTTCGGAAGCGGCTTGCCCATCATGATATGCGCGGCATACAAGCCGGCAAGAAGCCCGGAGCCGGCGGATTCGACATACCCCTCCACCCCGGTGATCTGTCCCGCGACGAAAATATTCGGCTTGTCTCGTAAAGAATAATGCGCGGAGAGCACTCTGGGGGAATCGATGAACGTATTTCGGTGCATGACCCCGAAGCGGATGAATTCTGCGTTCTGAAGCCCCGGGATCATTCTGAAAACCCGCTCCTGCTCATGGAACTTCAGCCGCGTCTGGAATCCGACCAGATTGAACATGCTCGCGTTTCGATCGTCTTGTCGAAGTTGTACACATGCGTAAGGCATTTTCCCTGTTCTCGGATCAATGAGCCCGACCGGCTTCAGCGGTCCGTACCGGATAGTATCCAACCCGCGTTTCGCCATTGTCTCGATCGGCATACATCCTTCAAAAACCGTTTCTTTATCGAAATCTTTAACGTCCGCAAGTTCCGCATGAACCAATGCATCATAGAAAAGTTTGTACTCCTCTTCATTCATCGGGCAGTTTAAATAATCATCTCCGCCCTTCCCGTAACGCGAAGCCGCGAAAACGATTTGCCTGTCGATCCCGTCTTCGCTGATGATCGGAGCGGCCGCATCAAAGAAGTGGAGCGAGTGATTTCCGACTGTTTTCATCAGTGAATCAAACATCCCGTTGTCTGTGAGCGGACCTGTGGCAAGAATCACCGTCTCACCGTGCGGGATCTCGGTCATTTCACGGTTATGTACGGTAATCAACGGGTGATTTCCGATGATCGAGGTGACGAGTCCGGAAAACTCGTCACGATCTACGGCAAGCGCTCCGCCTGCAGGCACGCGGGACTTATCGGCGGAATCGATAATAATTGATCCTAAACGCCGCATTTCTTCTTTCAGAAGCCCGACGGCGTTTTCCGGGCGATCCGCACGAAAAGAATTACTGCACACCAATTCCGCAAAATCGTCGCGATGGTGCGCAGGTGATTTGCGATGCGGTTTCATCTCGAAAAGATCAACACGGACCCCCAGTCGAGAGGCCTGCCACGCCGCTTCACAACCGGCGAGACCGGCTCCGATAACAACAAGACCTCCCGAACTCACTCTTGTGCCTCAATCTCTGAATCCCCGGATGTCTCCGCCGATGACTTTTTGCGGCTTCGATTGCCGGGGCATTCCTTGTTTGAACATTTGGTATACGATTTTCCACGGAATTTCTTCATCACCTTATATTGTCCGCAAACCTCACAAAACTGACCGTCAAGCGGCAAGTCCCAACTGATGAAATCGCACTCCGGATTGCTTCCCTTCTTATCGCAGGTATAAAAAATTCTCCCTTTAAATTTTCTGGATTCTCTGGAAACAAGCCCGGACCCGCACTTGGGGCATTTGGCATTTACTGAGGTCTGCACAGCAGCCGTATATTTGCACTCCGGGAATTCGGAGCAAGCGATGAATTTGCCGAAACGACCTTCCTTGATCATCAAGTCTCCCTTTTGGCACTCCGGGCATTTCTCCCCGGTAGACTGCGCGGATACTTCGACGCGGGCAACTTCACTCGAAGCCTTCTCAATCAACTGATGAAACGGACCGTAAAAATCCGAAAGCACCGTTACCCAGTCGTCTTTTCCGAGCTCGATGCCATCCAGAAGTCCCTCCATCCTTGCGGTGAAGGCCGTGTCCACAACGCTCTCAAAATGATCGGAAAGCAGCCTGGTCACGATGGTTCCCAGCTCCGTCGGAAGCAGGTATTTATTCAGTTTCTCAACGTAGTTTCGCTCAAGTATCGTGGATATCGTCGGCGCGTAAGTGGACGGCCGGCCGATTCCCTTCTCTTCCATAGCCTTAATCAGCGTTGCTTCCGTATACCGTACGGGAGGTTGCGTAAATTTTTGCTCGGGAGACAAGGAAATAAGCTTAAGAAGATCTCCCTCACCGACCAAAGGGAGCTTGGCTTTACTTTCCGGGCTGTCATCGTCCGGTTTGTCGTCCGAGGTTTCAATATACTGTGCCAAATACCCCGGAAATACAACCGTCTCTCCGGTCGATCGAAAAACCTGTTGGTTACACACTATGTCCAGCGTGACTGTGTCGATTTCCGCCGATGCCATCTGTGAGGCGATAAAACGATCCCATATTAGTTTATACAGACGGTACTGATCTGCCGAAAGGACGTCCTGTAAAACATCCGGAGTCAAATCGAAATGAGTCGGACGTATGGCCTCGTGCGCATCCTGCGCGGCGTTCTTATTGGCGAACTTTCGGATGCTTTTCGGCAGGTATTCCGGGCCGAACTTTCGGGTTATGATCGCGCGCGCCTCATTTGCCGCGTCTTCGGACACGCGGACGGAGTCGGTTCGGATATAGGACACAAGCGCGACCTGACCGTACCCTTCCACCTCGATACCCTCATATAGTTGTTGCGCAACGCTCATGGTTTTGCGGGAAGGAAACCCGAGCCTTCTCGAAGCCTCCTGTTGAAGGGTGCTTGTGGTAAGGGGGGCGTAGGGCTGTGTCTTTCTTCTACCCTTTTTAACACTTCGAACAGAATACGAACCGCCGCTTACTTGAGCGATGACCTTATCTGTTGCTTCTTTATCCGAGAGTTTGATCTTCTCGGTCTTATCGCCCTTTACTCTGCCGTAGTATCTTGATTTAAAGGGAAAGTGCTTGTGCTCCGGTGTCAATTCAGCGGTCAACACCCAATACTCTTCAGGGTGAAAAGCATTAATTTCAGATTCGCGGTCTACGACCATCCGGGTCGCTACCGATTGCACGCGACCGGCCGAAAGACCTTTTCGAATTTTATTCCATAGTAACGGACTCAATTCGTACCCGACGAGGCGATCCAATATCCTTCGGGTTTGCTGCGCGTTGACAAGGTCGATATCGATGGCTCGAGGTTGACGGATCGCCTCAATGACGGCCTTCTGCGTGATCTCATTAAAAGAAACACGGCACATCGACGACGGATCAATCTTGAGTATTGTTGCGATATGCCATGCAATAGCTTCTCCTTCGCGATCCGGGTCGGTAGCGATATAAACAGTATCGGATTCCGATGATAGTTCTTTCAACTCCCGGATCACTTTCTCTTTTCCGCGCATGTTGATATACATCGGCTTGAATCCGCGCCGGACATCAACGCCAATCGAAGATGAAGGCAAATCGCGGATATGACCGACCGAAGCGGCAATACGGAAATCCTTCCCCAGATATCTTCCGATTGTCTTTGCTTTGGCCGGAGACTCAACAATCAATAAATTCTTTCCCATTATTGCTCTTTCCGCGAAATGCTCTTTAGTATAGAAAATCATTTACCATTATATACTTCATGTATACGGAAAAGTCAAAGCAAATCGCTCGCAATTTTCTGTCACCGCACCGCTTAACAGCATTTCCGACAGAAGCGGTGCCAGAGTCGAAAAGGATACGCCCGTCGATGTGACCAATTCATCCAAGGTCAAATCTCCGTTACTCAACTCGCCGGAAATCAGCGCGTACAACTCCTCGCGTTTCAATTGTTCCGGGTTTTTCGGCAGCAAATGGACGATCTCGCTTTGGCGCAATCGATAACGAATCTCGTCCATCTCGCGCGTAAATGCCGATCCGGCCAGGCGGGAAAGTATATCATCCGCGCTCAGAAGAATTTCCGCCCCGTCGCGCAGAAGCATCAGGTTCCCGAGGCAATATGTAGAATAGATACTGCCCGGCAGTACGAACACGTCTCTACCCTGTGCGGCCGCAAAACTTGCAGTATGTAAGGTCCCGCTGAATTCTCCGGCTTCCATGATGGCAACGACATCACTGAGCGCGGACATGATCCTGTTTCTGGCCGGAAAGTATCTTCGAACCGCTTCCTGGCCGGGCGGCATCTCGGACAGGAGAAGTCCTTTGTCCGCAATCTCATCGAACAAGTCCCGATTCTCCGGGGGATAAACCAGGTCCAAACCGCAAGCGGTCACCGCGATGGTCTTTCCGCCCGCATTTAGGGCCGCGCGGTGAGCCGCGGTATCGATTCCTCGCGCAAGACCGCTGATAATGACCGTACCTTGGAGCGCCAAGTCCCGGACAATATCGGCGGTTGCGCGCAACCCGTAATTGCTGGGCTTCCTGCTCCCGACCACGGCAACCGAATTGCCCGATTCGTCCAAACAGTCCGAATTGCCTTTAAGATAGAGGATGATCGGCATTCCGTCCAGGTTTTTCATCATTTTCGGATAACGGGCATCGTCCCACGATACGGATCGTATGCCCGATTGCATACAATGCTCCGCCTTTTTGAAAAAGAGTTCGCGGTCCTTATCCGGACGAGGAAGCGCCGAAATTCTTTGTCTGTCGTTTTCCGACAAAGTCTCATCGCACGCGCATGAAGATAAATCGAGATCGGGTTGAAACAGGTCCCTGTGGCTTCGGATCACACCTTTTGCGCTGAGTCTTCTGATCAATCGAGATCCGATTGATTTGTGAATCATCAAATTCGATACCATCAGATCTGCGGCAAGTTTTTCACATTCGTTCTGATCGTTCATCTTAGCCGTACCCGCCTTTATTATTACTCATAATCCGAATTGCCGATGAAGAAGGCGCCGAAACATCTCTTCGATTACGAAATTGAAGCGCTTCGGAGACATGACGGATTTGCATGTCCCGCTCACCTTCGAGATCCGCGGATGTTCTGGCTACTCTCAGAATCTTGCTGAGACCTCTGGCCGAAATATTCAGCCGTTCCGCGGATAGCACGGCTTGTTCCAATACGTCTTTACCGATACGGAACAGTTCATAGATCTGAAAACCATCCGCTTCGCCGTTGAGAACCGGGTCAATCCCGTGTTCCTTACACCGCGCAAACTGAATTTCCCAGCATGCACCGATTCTCTCCCGGATTCCCGGACTTTCCGGTGCGGATCCCTGCGAAACAGAATCCATCAGGCCTTGACGGCGAAGACGATACAGTTCGCAGAAGATATCGATACGATCCAGTATCGGTCCGCTGATTCTCTTGTTATATTGCCTTCTTTGGGCGATCGTACATGAGCAGGATGATGGACTGTCCAGAAGCTTACCGCATCGGCACGGATTCATGGCACCGATCAATAGAAAGCGCGAAGAAAACACCCCGGAAGCGGATTTGGAAGACCGGAATTCACACTTATTCTCAAGAGGTTGTCGGAGCATGTCCAGAACACGCGGAGAAAACTCTGCCATTTCATCCATAAACAAGACGCCGTTCACAGAAAGCGACAATTCTCCGGGTATGTTCTTCGACGGATTTCCGATTAATCTTCCGGCAGTGCACGAGTGATGAACATATCGAAACGGTCTAAGGTCGCAAAGGATCTCGTCTTCATCCAATACTTTGAACGATCCGACCGTTCTTAAGTATTCGATCTTCTCATCGGGGCTTAATGGCGGAAGGATGCTGCGAAGCACTCTTGCCGCGGTTGTCTTACCGCTTCCGGGACTTCCTGAAAGTAAAATGTTATGCATTCCTCCTGCGGAAAGAAGAATTGCTTTACTTGCCTTCTCCTGGCCTTTCAGGCATGAAAAGTCCGGTAAGATCTCCGCTATACGTTCTGCACCTGTAATCGGAAGGCATGAAACCGCTTCGGTCGCGTCGACATCTTGACGGATTCGATCGTATTCCGGGACCTTTGCCGACCGCCCCGGCAGATCGCCCGACGCATTACAAGCGCATGGGATATCATCCGATCCGGTAAGAATTCGGACTGCCTGACCGAGGCAGCAAACAAAGGATGCCTTCAACCCGAGAAGAGAAGCTTCTCTTTTGTCTGCGGCCGGGATAAGAATCCGAAGATCGGATTCGCGATCAATCACGGCTAACTTGGCAATCGTTCCGGGCGTCTCTCTAACCTTGCCCGTCAGGGTCAATTCGCCGAAAGCGACGATCGGCCTTGCGTCCGACACACGGATCTGACCGGAAGCGATCAGGATTCCGAGCGCGAGCGGCAGATCGAATGAAGAGCCGGATTTATGAATGTACGCCGGATAGATGCCCACAGTAATCCGCGCAGACGGAAAGTCATATCCGATCTGTCGAATCGCCGCACGAACCCGTTCTCTGGATTCCCGGATGGAGGAGTCGCAAAGCCCGACGATCTCGACGGTCGGGAGACCCGGAAGGATCGAGATCTCCATAATGGCCGGAACACCCGTGGTGCCGTTTATAAAACATGTCGATATTTGCGCGTACCGATTCTTTCTTGATGCCATCTGGTCCCATCCTTTCCGGACTATAGTACGGTCATTTTCGTTGATATTAACGGTCTGTTTTCGACATTACGATCGAAAGGCGACAGACGATGCGTCCCGTTTTCCCGACAATAAAAGGAACACTGTCGGATCGCAAAGAAACGCAGATTAGTGGTATAATGTCCGAAGCAATTCGGATCAGGTGATCCGGTAATTTTCAAGACTACGGAGAAACAAAATGAGACTGGGAATCGTCGGTTTGCCCAACGTCGGCAAAAGCACTTTGTTTAACGCGATCACGAGAGCAGGAGCGGAGTGCGCGAACTACCCGTTTTGTACCATCGAGCCGAATGTCGGCGTGGTGATGGTCCCTGATGAGCGCCTGGATTTTCTTGCGTCGCTTTACGCTCCGGAGAAATATACGCCCGCAGTCGTCGAGTTCGTCGATATCGCGGGTTTGGTCAAGGGGGCGAGCAAAGGTGAAGGCCTCGGAAATAAATTCCTGGCAAATATCCGCGAGGTCGACGCCATTGTTCATGTCGTCCGCTGTTTTGACGACCCGAATGTCGTACACGTTGACGGTACGGCCGATCCGAAGCGCGACATTGAAACGATCGAGTTGGAATTGATTCTTTCCGATATCGAATATATGGAGCGTCGACTGGATAAACAGCGCAAGTTGGTTAAAGCACAGAATCCCGGTGCCACAGCAGTTTTGCAGATTTACGAGAGAATATACGAAGCGTTGAGCGCGGGGACTTCCGCGCGGCTTCTTGAATTCTCCGACGAGGAAAACGATCTCCTTCGGGACTTGCCGCTTCTTTCGCTGAAGCCTGTGATCTATGCTGCGAACATCGCGGAAACGGATATTGCTAAGCCCGATGCTCCATATTTTCTGGTGGTAAAGGAAATTGCGGACAATCAGAACAGTCGCGCCATCGCGATATCCGCGAAGATCGAAGAGGAGATCGCGATGCTCGACGCGGCGGAGCGCGCAATGTTTTTGGAAGAACTCGGGCTGACCGATTCCGGACTGGACCGGATGATCCGGGAAAGTTATAAACTTCTCGGGCTGATTTCCTTTCTGACCGCGGGACCGCAGGAGGTCCGCGCCTGGACGATCAAAGAAGGCACAAAGGCGCCGCAGGCCGCCGGAAAAATTCACTCCGATTTCGAACGGGGCTTCATTCGGGCCGAGATTGTCTCGTTTAAAGATCTTTTTGAATCAAAGACCTACGCCGCGGCGAAAGAAAGAGGTCTCGTACGCTCCGAGGGTAAGGAATACGTGATGAAGGACGGAGATGTCGTTCTATTCCGATTCAACGTCTGATCGATCGGATTCATCTTCGGACGTATCCTTTGGGGACGGTGAAACCATCCCGTTCAGTTTTTTCGAAAAGAAGAACATCATCGCCGAAGATAGGAGATGCATACCGAGAGCCAGCGCCTCAGCGAGGATGACATAGGGAGGCGACAACACCGGCCGGTATCTGATGATCAGATACATCACAACGACGGAAGACAGATATAACAGGCCGGATATACGAAGAAATTTATAAAGCGTCGGTCCGGCCTTTTTTCGAAGAAAGCGAAGACCGGCAAGAAACAGAACCGCAAGCAGGATACCGAAAAGAGCGATCCCCTGACTGATATTCATATGCGGATTCCCCGTTCGTGCAGTTGCTCGGCAATGTGCTTTTCGATCTCCGAAAGAAGATCTTCCTTTGAGCCCTCGTTATGAATGACAATATCCGCAAGATCCTCATATTCCTCCCGGGTCATTTGCATGCTCATCCTTCGTTTTGCGTCTTCCGGGTCCATGCCACGCGCGATCAGTCGCTCCAAACGGATATTCTCATCTGCGCTGACGACCCAGACCTGGTTACATATATCCAGAAATCCCTTGCGAACCGGTATCGGCACGTCGAGTATGACCAGTTTGGTGCCCTTTTCTTTCTCCGCCTCCAGTTCCGCAGCGATCTGTTCCAGGACGTGCCTGTGGATGATTCCGGAAAGTTTATCCAGCTTCGTACGGTTCGAAAAAACCAGCGAAGCAACGTATTTTCGATTCATCGAAGAATCGGTGTCGACTGCTTTATTTCCAAGGAGGCTGCGAATTTCGGGCAAGGCGCACCCGCCGACCCCGGTTACCTCCCGGGAAATCTCGTCAGCGTCCAGGACTTTGACTCCGCGGGATCGAAAAATCCCCGCGATCATGCTTTTACCCGAACCGATCCCCCCCGTAATCCCGATCACAAACATAGGCATTTACTCCTTGCACTGATACCAGCTCTTCCCGACTCTGACTTCGGAAACAAGCGGTACGGTTAATGATGCGGCGTTTTCCATAGCGTTTTTCAATATCACCGAGGCCGCGGAGACATCATTTTCCGAACACTCGATAATCAGTTCGTCGTGAACCTGGAGGATCAGGCGCGCGTCCAATTCGGCCTCGCGAAGGTCATCACTGACCTTGTTCATCGCGATTTTGATGATGTCGGCTGCGGTGCCCTGAATCGGAGTGTTCATCGCCGCCCGCTCGCCGAACATACGAACGTTTCGGTTCGGCGATGTCAATTCGCGAAGGATTCGTTTTCTCCCGAATAAAGTCTCGACATAGCCTTTTTCGTACCCGATCGCCTTGAGGGAGTCGAGGTAGGCGCGGATTTGAGGGTAACGCGCGTAGTACTTCTCGATGTACGTGTGCGCCTCCTGAAATGACACGCCAAGATCCTGTGAAAGCCCGAAATCACTGATTCCGTATACAATACTGAAATTGACCGTTTTGGCCGCCGACCGCATATGCGGCAGGACCATCTCTTTGGGCACTTTGAAAATACTCGCCGCCGTGTTCGTGTGAATGTCCTCGTTATTCAGAAAGGCATTCATCATATTTTCGTCCCGTGACAAATGCGCGAGCAGTCGAAGTTCGATTTGAGAGTAGTCGGCGTCCAGAAGCATATACCCTTCCGGCGCGATGAAAGCCTTTCGGATCAATCGGCCCAGCTCCGTGCGGATCGGTATGTTTTGAAGATTCGGTTCGGCGGAAGACAGTCGACCGGTCGAAGTCATCGCCTGAGAAAAACTCGAATGGATCCTGCCGTCCGTCGGATTGATTTCACGAAGAAGGCCGACAATAAAAGTGGAATCCAACTTTGAGATCTGTCGGTACTCAAGAATGCTCGAAACGACCGGATGCCGGTCCGAAAGACGCATCAGTTCGTCAGAATCCGTTGAATAGGTCCCGCCCGCGTTCTTGCGTCCGGAAGGTAAGCCGAGATGTTCAAAAATCACCTGACCCAACTGTTTGGGTGAAAGGATATTAAATGTCATTCCGGCGGCGTCGTAGATCTTCATCGACAGTGCTTCGAGCTTATGTTCAAAATCCTCGTGCATGGACGTTAAAACGTCCCGGTCCACCAGAAAACCGGCACGCTCCATCCGGTCCAGTTGAAGCACCAGCGGCATTTCGATATCAAACGCAAGTTTTTCGATGCCGGAAGATCGGATTTGCTCCGTTTGCTGCGTGATCAGGCAATGCATCAGGAGAACGCGCCACGTAAAAAGCCGGAATAATCGATCCGTCTTCATGTCGACAGGCTCCGCTGTTTCGTTCAAGAGCATGGCCTCCAACAGCGTCGCTTGCGACTTGTCCGGTCGATCCGTAACGGCCGGATCATCGTCCGGAAGTCTCGGATAAGGAATCCCGAGCGCATGCTCGAAAAGCGTCTCGAACGAAGGGGATATGCCTTCGATCTGATTCAGCAGATAGCCCGCGATTGCGGTATCAAAACACCGTTTAACAGGTAACGGGTCGGAAAGGAATTTGAAGGTATCCTTAATCGAAAATCCGGCGATGATCCGATCTTTATTGACGCCGAATCCGTTCTGTGCCAGAGACTCCAATGCGGAAGCGATGTTATCCGCTCCGACCGAGACGATCTCTTCGGGTGAAAATGAAACGATCAGTCGCCTTTCCGGGGTCCCGCCGGATCCCCGCACGTCGGTGAAAACATCCATCGCGACGATTTTGGGCGTGTGTCCGGCATTCATGAAGTCTTCCAGTTTTTTCGAAAAACTCCTGTGATCCGGTAATTCGGCAGTTTCCGGTAAAGTCGTTGGGATCAAACGGATCGCGGAAACATCGTCCTTCCCGCCCGATTTTATATCCGCACCCGATTCGTACGGGACATAATGTTCAAGCCCCGCCTTCTTCAACTGGCTCCGCAATCCGTAGCGATATAAAAGATCCGCCAACTTATCTTTTTCGGGCTCCGCCATAACGAATTTTTCAATAGACTGCTCTGTCGGAACATCTGCCTTAATCCGGGACAACTCATATGAAAGATAGGCCGTCTTTTGGTCCTCTTCGAGTTTCTTGCGCAATCCCTCGGGAAATTCGGCCAGGTGCCCGTAGATATCGTCCAGCGTCTTAAACTTACGAACCAGCTCCAGTGCCGTTTTTTCGCCGACACCGCGAACGCCGGGGATATTGTCGCTCGGGTCGCCCATCAGCGCTTTCACGGTGACAAACTCACCCGGCAGCAGGCCGTACCGCTCAAAAAACAGACTCGTGTCATAAATGTCGGAGGAAGTCTTCCCGGCTTTGGATACCGGCATTACGACGACGGTATTCATACTGATGAGTTGGAAATCGTCTTTATCCCCGCTAAGGATGAAGACCTTCATTCCCCTTTTTTCGGCCTCCCGGGTATATGTCCCGATCAGGTCGTCCGCCTCGTAACCGGGAAGTTCATACCGCGAAATGCGCATCGCGTCCAGGATATCCTTGAGGATCGGGACCTGAACGGCCAGTTCGTCGGGCATTCCCTTTCGCTTCGCTTTGTAACCGTCGAACATTTCGTGGCGGAAGGTCTTTTCGCGTCGATCGAAAAGCGCGGCGATATGCGTCGGGCGAATATCCTCGATGTGCTTATAGACGGTATTCAGAAAAGTATTGATCGCTCCGGTCGGCGTTCCGTCGGGTGCGGTCAGATTACTGCGCCCGGAAAGGGCAAAAAATGCACGGTTGATGATGCTGTTCCCGTCAATTAAAAGGATCCGCTTCTCTCCCTCTTCCGACATAATTCTCCTCCGTTTACCGGTCCGTTTCCGCCGGGTGCACCGACTCTTCAACGCGTTCGGAATCCTCTTTTTTCTCGAAAAGCATGTGCGCCGTGCTGATCATTAACTTGATACGATTGAGTTGGTTCGCTTCGCTGGCCCCGGGATCGTAGTCGATGGGGACGATATTGGACTGAGGGTACTGCCTTCTCAATTCCTTGATCATACCTTTACCGGTAACGTGGTTCGGCAGGCAGGCAAAGGGTTGCGCGCAAACGATATTCGGTACACCGCTCTCGATGAGTTCGATCATTTCCGCGGTCAAAAACCAGCCTTCTCCGCACGCGTTGCCGCAGGACAGGACCGATTGCGCTTTTTCCGCCAGATGCCGGATCGAAACGGGGACCTGAAATTTGCCGGAAAGGGCAAGGCGGTCGATTATATGCTTTCTGTAAAGGTCCATAATATCGATCAGACGATCGGATATAAATCCGACTGCGGCGTTCCCGTCAAGGTTTTTGACTCTCCATGCCGGATTATACGAACAATAGAAGAAGAAGTCCAAAAGTCCGGGCATGACGGCCTCACAGCCCTCCTGCTCGATCACGTCGATTGCGTGGTTATTGGCGTCCGGATGAAATTTGACAAGGATCTCTCCGACGATTCCGACGCGCGGTTTTCTCGAAATATCCAGTAGAGGAAACGCCTCAAAGGCTTCGATCACCCGGTCAACCAGACTGCGAAACGAGAGGGCATCCTTTTCGAACAAGAGTCTTCCGGAAAGGTCCCCGATCACGCGCGCGACTTCGGCGACGACAGCGGGGTCGGATTCTTTCCTGTTTCCGTCGACATTATACTCCTCGGTAAGACCATCGAATTTCGATTCGCGATTGAAAAAGGCTACGCCTTTCCGGCTCCAGATCCGATACAGTTCGTTGGCCGACCCCTTGACCTGCTCGTACGGACGAACGCGCAAGAGCAGAGTCGACAAAAGATCTCCGTAACACAGCGCCTGAAGCGCGTGGTGGAGAATCGGCAGGGTAAACTTCATCCCGGGGTTCTTTTCAAAGCTTTGCGCGGAAAGGGCGATGACGGGAACGTGCTCAAGTCCTGCCTCGCGCAGGGCTTTTCGAAGAAACGCGACATAATTGGTCGCGCGGCATCCGCCGCCGGTCTGGGTGATCATCACCGTCGTGTTATCCGGGTCCTCACGGCCGGAAATAAACGCGTTGATCAGCTGACCGACGACCATGATGCTCGGAAAACAGGCATCATTATTCACGAAGCGTAATCCACACTCGATGTCCTCGGCGGAAGCCTCTTTTAAGACCTTCACCCGATATCCGGCATTTCTGAAAATCGCCTCGATAAACTCGAATTGAATCGGAGCCATTTGCGGTGAAAGAAGTGTATGCAATTTCTTGTGTTCCTTGGTGAAAGGGACCCGCTCGATCGTGTAGGGCTTCTTTTCCGCGAGCGGTTGTCCGTCGGATAAACTCTGGGCGCGCTCGTCCATCGCGACTTTCAGCGATCGAATGCGGATGCGCGCGGCGCCGAGGTTGCTGACCTCGTCGATCTTGAGGAGCGTATACAGTTTACCCCTGGCCTCCAATATCTCCTGAACCTGATCCGAAGTCACCGCGTCCAGTCCGCACCCGAAAGAATTCAATTGAATCAGTTCCAGATTGTCCTGCTCAATGACAAAAGCAGCCGATTCATAAAGGCGCGTATGATACATCCACTGGTCGACCACCCGGATCGGGCGCTCGAGTCTTCCGGGCTTTGCGACACTGTCCTCGGTCAGCACGGCCAGCCCCAACCCGTTGATCATTTCCGGGATTCCGTGATGAACCTCGGGATCGCAGTGATACGGGCGCCCGGCAAGGACCACGCCCCGTTGCCCCGAGCGGTTCAGATCCTCGACAATCTCCTGCCCTCTTCTGTAGATATCGTCCTTATATTCACGATACTCTGCGCTTCCCGCCTCAACGGCGCTCAGCGCCTCCGCCTGCGTTATGCCCTGGTACGCAAATACCTCGGCAAGCTTCGCGGCAAGTTTCTTCGGGTTGTCGAACTGGACGAAGGGGTTGAGAAACCGAATATTGTTGGAAGAGATGTTTTCGACATTATTCTTGATGACTTCGGGGTAGGATGCGACAATCGGGCAGTTGAAGTGATTGTTCGAGCCTTTGTTCTCCTCGCGCTCGTAGGGAACCGCCGGATAAAAGATCGTATCGACACCCTGAGCGATCAGATCTTCAATATGACCGTGAACGAGCTTTGCCGGATAGCAAACGCTTTCGGACGGGATCGAATCCATGCCCTTTTCGAAAAGCAGATGATCGGATCGGGATGATATCCGGACCCGGAATCCGAGCTTTGTAAGAACCGTGAACCAGAACGGATAGTTCTCATACATATTGAGGACACGCGGGATCCCGATTGTTCCGCGCGGTGCCTTGTCGGGCGCCAAAGGCTTATACCGGAATGTACGGTCGTACTTATACTTGAACATATTGGGAAGTTTATTCTCGTCCTTGTCTTTTCCCTCTCCCCGTTCGCACCGGTTTCCGGATACAAAACGCTCATTATTGGAAAACGTCGATATCGTGAGTTTGCAATGGTTTGTGCACAATTGGCAAACCGACATCCTGGTTTCCATTCTGAATGACTCGAGTTCTTCCTCCGTCATCAGGGATGATCGCTTCTTATGATCCGCACAACGCTTTTTCGCGACGATTGCCGCGCCGAACGCACCCATCAATCCGGCGACGTTGGGACGGATGACGTCGCGTTTGGAGATAAGCTCGAAACAACGCAAAATCGCATCGTTGAGAAAGGTTCCACCCTGGACGACGATCCGTTCACCCAATTGCGAGGTGTCACGTATCTTGATGACCTTATAGAGCGCGTTACGAACGACCGAGTAGGACAGTCCTGCGGAAATATCACCGACCGAAGCGCCTTCCTTTTGCGCCTGCTTGACCTTTGAATTCATGAAAACCGTGCAACGCGTGCCCAGGTCGACCGGGTTTTCCGCAGAAAGAGCCTCGATCGAAAAGGTGTGCGCGTCCATCTTCAGGTTTTCGGCAAAAGTCTGGATAAACGAGCCGCATCCCGAGGAACAGGCTTCGTTCAGCATAATCGAATCAATAACGCCGTTTCTGATTCGCATGCATTTCATGTCCTGTCCGCCGATGTCGATGATAAAGTCCACTTCGGGGCAGAAATACTTGGCGGACTGGAAATGCGCCATCGTTTCGATCTCGCCGATATCCACGCGCAAAGCTGCGCGAATGATATTCTCACCGTATCCGGTCACGCAGGAATACGCGATATAGGCATCCGGAGGCATCTGACGGTAGAGTTCTTTCATGATCTTGACGGCGCTTTTTACCGGGTTGCCCTTGTTGCCGCCATAGTAGGTATAGACCATTTGCCCGTCGCGATTGATCAGAACCGCCTTGGTCGTCGTGCTTCCCGCGTCGATTCCGAGATAGCACGGACCGGATTGCTTCGACAGGTCGAAAAGCTCGACGGTCGCCTTCTCGTGGCGCTCGTCAAACGCCCTTTTTTCTTCCGGGCTCGAAAAAAGCGGTGCGATGCGCGTGATATCAGGGGTGAATCCGCTCTTGTTCTTGAACGACTCCATCAGTTCGCGAACCGGCACTTCAGCGCCGGACGCGGACAACGCCGCGCCGAGCGCAACGTAAAGTTGAGCGTTTTCGGGCATCCAAAAAGACAGGGCCTGCCCGGAAAGCGTTCGTTCAAAGGCTTTTTTAAGCTCGGAGCAAAAATACAAAGGACCGCCCAGAAATACGATGTGACCGCGGATCGGCCGGCCGCAGGCCAGACCGGCAATGGTCTGATTGACCACCGCCTGAAATATCGACGCGGCCAGATCGGACTTGGCGGCTCCTTCGTTAATCAGCGGCTGAAGATCACTTTTCGCGAAAACGCCGCAGCGCGACGCTATGGTATAGAGGGACTTGTATTCCTTCGCCATGTCATTCAGACCGTCCGCATCCGTCTGGAGCAGCGTTGCCATCTGATCGATGAAGGCGCCCGTTCCGCCCGCGCATGTTCCGTTCATGCGCTGTTCGGGGACCGGGTGAAGATACGTGATTTTCGCGTCCTCACCGCCCAGCTCGATAATGACGTCGGTCTCCGGATGATACCTGCTGATCGCCGTCGTTTCGGCAATCACCTCCTGTACGAAATCCAAGTCGAGCCAGCGCGCGACCGAAAGACCCCCGGAACCGGTGATCGACAGGGCGACCTTCGCGTCCGGATACTCCGCGTCGAAGTCTTCAAATGCCTTCAGAAGTTCACCCTGAATGTCGGAATGATGTCTTCTGTACTGCTTATATATGATTTCCTCGTCGCGAAGCAGTACGATCTTTACGGTTGTTGAGCCGATATCCAGGCCCATTCGAAGTTGATTATGCATGATAGTCCGCCTTAATAATATTCGCGACCCAAAAGCCGCACTAAATAACGGTCTTCGGGTTCTTCGAATCCCGTCCGGCATTCTTGTCCGGAAGGACCGAACCCTGAGGAACGATTTCGGGTGCTTTTCGCCGCCCGACGGAAGAAATTTCCTTCTCCCGGATCTCCTTGTCCTTAAGCGACTTCTCGACCAAAGCAATCATCCGGGCTCTGTCATCCGGGCGTTCGCGCCTTCCGGTACCATCTTCACCGAAAAGCCGCGCTTTCAGCTCATGACAAAGAGATATGCAGAGAAGCTCATTCGGAATACCCTGCGCCAAGTCAAATGCTTTCCCGAAAATGTCGGTCGCTTGAAGACGAAGCGCTTTGAATGCCAGATTCAGATTCTGCTCGAACGCTTCATAATCTCCGCTGATGCCCAAAAGCAAAGGTAATCCGACGAAATTGATTCGTACATAAGGTAAATTACCCGTTAATACCAAGTGCAATGCAATCAGTTTCATGTACGATTCGAGTGCGATAAACTCCTGTCCGCAAAATATCGCTATCGCTCCGTCAGGCGCGATCAACGCGACATCCGAATACTCGCTGACGAATCCGACCGACCATAGGTAGTACATCTCGCGAAATACTTCGCGCTCAAAATTTGCATAATCCGCGGAGAGCGGTTGAGCCAGAAGAACACTGCGCTTATCGAAGAGAAAACTGAGATAATCCCTCTCAAGATGAGACGGTACACCGGCCCATTTGAAATATGCGGCAATATCCCGGGCATTGAACAAATACTGTGCCATGAACCACCTTTATGATCTTTTCGATACAGATTATGATTATAACATAATCCGTCCGTGCGCAATATGACGCGAAGGAAGTGCCGCTCTGAAACGCATAAAGAAAACCGCCCCGAAAGCTCGAAGCGGTCTTCATTTACGTCTTCGGAAAGAAGTTGCGGAAATCAAACCTCCGCAACATCCTCGGCTGATCCGAACAGGTTCAGTCTGAATAACAGCGACTCATCCTCCGGATTGGTGCAGTAGATCTTGGCGCTTACCAATTTACCGCCCTCGATCAGATTAACCAGGCCGGCAATCTGACTCAGCTTGCTTCTAAGATTGAAGCGGTCATTCTCATCCGTGATCAACATCACGTCACCCTTGCATGTGTCAAGAGCCTTCATAAATGCGTGAATGTCTACGTTGTTCAGATTAAATGCTTTCATGCTTCATACCTCCTTTTTTTGTTCGGCCCCAAGGGCCTGTAACGGTGTATATTCAACAGCTGACCGATTGATCAGACAAGATGATTATAGCATGCGAAACGTTTAGATGTGCATATACGTTTGTACATATTACACATATGTGCGCCTATGTTCTTGTGCAATATGCACGATTTTTGAGGGAGTTAGTATTTCGGTAACGCATGACGCGAAAAGTATACCCCTTTACGGATCGGACCGGGTCGGTCCGGTCGACGGAAACCCAGTTCTGCGACATTTCCAGATTCTCAAAAAAAGAATCCGCTTCAAATTCGGCTTCGATACGAGTCACTATCGCTTCATCACAATAAGGTAAAAGGAGTCTATACACTTCCGCTCCGCCGATGACATAGATCACCTCCTCCATATGTCGGTGTAAATACTCTTTCACTTCCGAAAGAGAATGTAAAACCAAAACGCCCTCAATCTCCAGTTCCTGATTTCTGCTCAACACAATATTTCTTCTGCCCGGAAGCGGCCGGCGACCGGGAAACGTATCCAAAGTCTTTCTTCCGAAAATAACCGTGTTGCCGTAGGTGTATCTTTTAAAAACATCCTTCTGGTCCTCGGGAAGTGAAACCAGAAGTTGCCCCTTGTTCCCGATGCCCCAGTTTTTATCCACAGCCGCAATCGCAATCATAGAAGCCTCCTTCGAACGTCAAACAGCGACGGGGATGCCCGTAATCTTGGGCCCGTGCTGATAGTCAATTAATCGGACATTTTCCGTCGAAAAAGAATAGAAGTCCGTGACCGTTGGATCGATGATCAATTTCGGAGCAGCGAAATGAGGGCGCTCAATAAGTTCCTCAACGATCGGTATATGCCGGTCATAGATATGGGCATCCGCGATCACATGAACGAACTCACCCGGTTCATAGCCGGTACAAGATGCCATCAGATGGACCAGCGTCGCATACTGACACACATTCCATCCGTTCGCGACGAGCATATCCTGAGAACGTTGATTCAGTATGGCATTGAGTCGGTTACCGGTCACGTTGAAGGTCATCGAATACGCGCACGGATAAAGATTCATATCAATGAGATCCGCATGCACGAATATATTTGTTATCATCCTTCTGCTTAACGGGTTATTCTTGAGATCGAAAATCACCCGGTCGACCTGATCGAACATTCCTTCCTTATACCGATGCGGTACTCCGAGCTGGTACCCGTAGGCTTTGCCGATCGAGCCGCTCTCATCCGCCCACGCATCCCAGATATGACTTTTCAAATCGCGGACGTTATTGGACTTCTTCTGCCATATCCAAAGGAGTTCGTCGAGAGCCGCCGGAAAATTGATGAAGCGCTGGGTGAGGATCGGAAACTCGTCGGACAGATCATAGCGGTTAACAATGCAAAAACTTTTCATCGTGTACGCATACGTTCCGTCCGGCCAACGCGGCCGCACACGCTCGTTCTCGGTCGAAATGCCTTGGGTGAGGATCTGTTTACAGTTGGATATAAATAACTCGTCCGCCTTGCTCATATGGGCCTCCAAATCGTGTTAACGATACTACTCACAATTTTAACACATGACGGCGGGGTATTTCAGGCTACTTACGGTATCGGTCAAGGTACCGGATTTTATTCTTCCACTTCGCGCGATTGACTTTTCTCTGAATACAAGCCTTGATCCCTTTGTACATCGATCCACCGAAAAACAGAAGAACATTGAGGAGGGAAACAAAAATTGCCACCTTCACCGGCCAATTCGAGAGAATAATCATCAAAACATAAAATCCTGCATTGATCATCGCCAGATATTTAATCTTGACCGGAATTAAAAAGAACAGCCGCAGCTCAAAATTCGGGTTGATGAGCGCAAAGGCGAAGAAAATCGACATGTTCAAATAAATATTCGTCGTCGCTCCGAGTATGAACCCGCCGGCGATCGTAAAGAGTACTCCGCTGAAGTAGAATAGATTGAATTTGAGTATTCCCCAAAAGGACTCCAGAAATTTCCCCATTATCCAATAAAGGTATAACGCGAAAATAATAAATATCGGATCATAATTCGGAGGCAAAATAATAAAAGACACAATCCGCCAAACTTCACCGGCGAATATCTTGTCCCGATCGAAAATGAAGAGCTCGATCAGCCCCGGACGATTTGCCATCGCAAAGACAAAATCCAGAACAAAGAGCGTTCCCATGGCCAGAACGATGCTCTGCATCAGGTTGGGAATGCCTTTGTTGGCATTCTTATAAACGAATCGATAGTAGCGTTTCTTCAGTTCGCCCATAACGCCCTTTCCCGATGGAAAACGAAAACCCCATGGCTATGATAACGGTATCACAGTCATGGGGCTCCTGGTCGGAGTGAGAAGACTTGAACTTCCGGCCTCTTGGTCCCGAACCAAGCGCTCTACCACCTGAGCCACACCCCGGAACGATGTTTCCAATCGTTGACCAATAGGATTTTACTCGTTAACGGGCGAACTGTCAACGCGCGTTTTGTTACGGTTGACGATCAATTTTTTTGTTGCGGATCTCATCCAGAAGTTTCTCGCTGAGCGCTTCGATCCGCATGCTTCCGAGGTCGCCCTCAAAGCGCGAACGAACCGATAGAGTGCCCTCTTCGACCTCTTTGTCGCCGATAATCAGCATGTACGGAGTCTTTTCGAGCTGAGCCTGACGGATCTTCTTCCCGATCTTCTCGTCGTGACCGTCCACCTCGACTCTGATCCCGAGTTTTCTTAAGTCTTCCGCCACTTGCTTCGCGGCGTCCAGATGCTTATCGGAAATCGGCAGAACGCGGGCCTGTTCGGGCGCGATCCATAACGGAAGAGCACCGGCGTACTTTTCGAGCAGAAGGGCGAGCGTCCGTTCGTAGCACCCGATCGATGTCCGGTGGATGATGTACGGGTTCTTCTTCAGCCCGTCGTTATCCGTGTATTCCATGCCGAAAAGTTTGCCCTGCTGAAAATCGATCTGAATCGTGATGAGGGTATCTTCCTTGCCCCAGACGTTTTTGATTTGAACATCGAGTTTCGGTCCGTAGAACGCCGCTTCGCCGTCGGCTTCCCGATACTTCAACCCGAGGTCATTCAATATCCCGCGCATGGTGTCCTGCACCGCCTCCCACTCCTCGGCGGTTCCGACATATTTCTCCTTGTTGTTGATGTCCCATTTTGAAAACCGGTAGCTGACATCCTCCGCGAGACCGACGGATTCAAGCATGTAGTTTGCAAGGTCGAGTGCACCCTTGAACTCGGGTTCAAGTTGCTCCGGTGTACACATGAGGTGCCCCTCGGAAATCGTGAACTGACGCAAACGAATCAAGCCGTGCATTTCTCCCGAGGTCTCGTTTCTGAACAGTGTCGAAGTCTCGGCATATCGAATCGGCAGATCCCGATAGCTTCTGGATTCATTCAAATACGCATGGTATTGAAACGGACAGGTCATCGGCCGCAGCGCGTAAATTTCGGAGTCATCCGCATCCGGACTTCCGCTCTCCAATGCGGATGTATCGCCCATAAGGAACATCCCGTCGCGATAATGGTACCAGTGGCCGGAGATCTTATACAAATCCGACTTGGCCATGAACGGTGTGCGGGTATATTGATAACCCCTCTTTGTCTCTTCATCCTCCACGAAGCGGATGAGTGTCTGAAGAACCCGGGTCCCCTTCGGAAGAATGATCGGAAGCCCCTGTCCGACACATTCTGCTGTCGTGAAATACTTGAGTTCCCGACCGATTTTATTATGGTCTCTTTTCTTGGCTTCCTCGATACGGTCGAGGTGCTCCTTAAGCATTCCTTTATCCGGAAAACTGGTGCCGTAGATTCGCTGGAGCATCTTGTTCTTCTCGCTCCCGCGCCAATACGCGCCGGCGACCATCGTCAATTTATAAGCCTTCACTTCCCCCGTACTTTCAAGGTGCGGACCTGCGCACAGATCGGTAAAATCGCCCTGACGATAAAATGAAATCGTCGCGTCCTCGGGAAGATCGTCAATCAGTTCAACCTTATATATCTCGCCTTGATCCGCCATTAATTTTCTCGCTTCGGCGCGCGGCAGTTCAAATCGCTCGATCGGCAGATTCTCGCGAATGATTGTCTTCATCATGTCCTCGATTTTATCCAAATCTTCCTTGTTGAAGGTTCCTTCACGATCGAAGTCATAGTAAAAGCCGTCCTCGATGGCCGGCCCGATGGCAAGTTTGGTCTCCGGCCACAGCCTCTTGACCGCGTGTGCCATAATATGCGAACTGGAGTGTCGATACTGTGCCCTGCCTTGTTCCGTCTCAAAATCAAACATAATAACCTCCCGTAAACAAATAAAAAAACCACACGATCCAATCCCTCTTCGGGGTGCTGGTCGCACGGTTCCACCCAAATTGCGCTCCTCGGAGCGCCTCTTCATCGTGACGGTAACGCAGTCGGCGTCCTGGGATATTGGCGGTGATGGCGCGTTCTCCCGGAGACTCAAGGGGGGTACACTCGAAAATTGGATTACGGAAGACTTACAGCCCGGGGTCTTCCTTCTCTGGTAATCCGCACGATCGGTGCGTGTCCCTTTCACGGTCTTTATCTATGGAGGTCAGTTTACTCCATAAAAACAGCAAATGCAAGTTGCATCCAGACTTAAATGAACCCGTTGGGCAAACACAGGATAATCACACTTCAATCATGTCCTTAATGGCGTCAAATCGGCCCTGTTTGATGCCCGGAACCTTCATGATATCCTCGATTTTCACGAATGCCCCGTTGTCTGTCCTGTATCGAATGATCGCGGAAGCCGTCACTTCGCCGATTCCGGAAAGCTTCATCAACTCGGTCTCATCCGCCGTATTTATATTAATCTTGAGCGATTCTGTCCCCTCCGGCGAAGAAGATCTCTCTTCGGCTTCAGTCTCGCCCCAAACATAATCATTCTCTCCGGCACGAACGAATCCGGGGATCTGACCGGGAGAAGCGGTCTGCTTCCCGTCCTTCATATCCTCTGTGGAAGGAATAAAAATCGAGACGGGCGCGGTCAACTTCATCACCAAATTGATATGATCGGCAGCGGCATCCTGTTGAAGACCCCCCGCACGATCGATCAATTCGAAGAGAAATGTATTGACCTCAACATAATACACACCCGGAGTCTCTACTGAGCCGCACAGGTAGATCGGTATCGGTTCCGGTCGGGTCTCTTCAGGGATCGCGGTTGCACCCGAATCGGGCGTTTCCGCGGTTGATAACGGGACCGTCGTCTCTTTTACATACGTGCTTTCCCCGATAAGAGAAGCCGGTGATGACGAATCGTCATTGTGGTAAACGACTGCGGGAGGCGCCCGATACTCATAATACATACGTGCGCCGCACGCCAATAATCCGACGGCGGCGGTGATCAGAATTCCGAATTTTCTCTTCTTCGATGAATCCATATCCGCTTACTACTCCTGCCGTTAATGTAGCAGAAGCAACGCGGTAAAAATTGTCGAAGAATCGACAATCAATCACTAATCCTTCAAGACACAATGACGTCGATGGGGACTCATTACAGAGCCGACGGACTGAACCGTAAATCAGGACTGATCCGGGGCTTCGGATGGTTCTTCTGCGAGCGTGGGGTCCGCCGGACGCGTTTCCCAAAGCTTTTCGAGGCTGTAATTCGCGCGTTCTTCGGGATGAAACAGATGAACGACAACATCCTTATAGTCAAGCAAAACCCACCGGGCTGTGGACATCCCTTCGATGCGATCCGGATTGATCTGAAGTTCATCTTTTAAAACAAACGCAACCTCGTCGGCAAGAGCCTTGACGTGTGTCGTCGAGGAACCGCTTGCGATCACAAAGTAGTCGGCGATGATCGTCTTCTGAGCGACCGGGATAATTTCGACGTCAACGGCTTTTTTTCCGGACAGGACCTCGGCAATTTTTTCGCTTGTTGTTTTTGAATTCATTCTTTCCTCCTTAGTATTCGCGGATTTCTTCTGATGCAACAATTCAGTCAGCGCCATGGCGGAATTTCTGTGAAAAGGTAATCCTTTTCGTGAAAGAGAGTCGCTTACCGCTTTCAAACATTCAATCATCGCGGCATCCAGATCCGTTTCGACGAGCCTTCGGATCTCCAGTAAATCGTCGAACTTTCGAGCCGGTTCCAGTTTATCCGCGAGATACACGATCTTGTCAATCCCGGTCATGTGCTCTCTTCCGGTCGTATGATATCCGATGGCCTTAATGATGTCGTCTTCACGGATATTATACCGTGTCTGAACGTATTGGGCACCAGCCGGTGCGTGAAGCATCTCGATAATCGGATACTCTCGCCCTTCCTCTCCGGCCATTTCCAGCATCTCGTTTTCCGGAAGTTCCTTGGCGCAATCGTGAAGAAGCCCCGCAATCGCCGCTTTATCGGGGTCCTCGCCGAATCGGATCGCGTAACGGACGGCCAGGATCGCAGTGTTCAGGCTGTGCAGGAGGCGCTTTTCGGAGATTTCGGCAAAAAGGATTCTACTGTAGTCGCAGAGCAACGTATACGTTTCATCGCCGATTCGATCGAGCGGCCGGTCGGTCGGGTACAGGTCATGGGTGCGGATAAATTCCTCAACGACTTCCGGGACCTGCGAATAATCGCGGGATCTTCGGATGTCGCCCGACGAGACATCCACCGGGTTGATCTGAAAAAAGACGACCTGACCGCCGAATCGATCCGTGATCTCCGAAGCCTTTTGACGCATCTTCTCATTACGGAATCCCGGGCGTTCGGCGACCATGAGGGTCGCTGTTTCGAGTATCTCCCCCGGTTTATACCACTTTTCGAACTCGAAAAGAACATCCGCTCCGCAAATCAAATACATCTTGTCTTCCGGTCCGATCTTCTCCGATTCGATGATTGAGCGCAATGTGTCGATGGTATAGGATGTTTCCCGGCTCAGCAATTCCACCGGAGACACAGAACACTCTGGAAAGCCCTTGAGCGCTCTTCGGGTCATGAAAAAACGATACGGAGCCAAGGTCAGGTTTCTTCTGTTCTTAAGGACCGGAAGGCCGGTTGGAATAACCGTCAATCTATGTATATATCCGCTCGCCAGTGCGCCCCGGATGACTTCGATGTGTCCGTTATGTAAAGGATCAAATGCTCCGCCGTAAATTCCGTAGTTCAAGTCGCGCTCCCCGTTCGTCCGATATCGGTTCGATAATGCATGTCCCGGAAATGAATCTTCTGAACGCCCTCGTACGCCATATCGATCGCCTCGTCCGTCGTGTCGGCATCCGCATACACACAGAGGACACGCCCTCCGTTCGTGTAGAATTTACCTTCCGACAAGCGCGTTCCGGCATGAAATACCAATTGCCCGCACGTCTCGATCCCTTGGATCTCAAAGCCTTTGTCGTAATGATCCGGGTATCCGCCGGAAGCGAGCACCACACAGCAGGAGCCGCCGCGCTTGAATTTCAGCGTCACCCGCTCGAGAGTATGGTCCACACAGGCTTCGAACACCTCGAGAAGGTCGTTTTCGAGTCTCGGGAGGATGGCCTGGGCCTCGGGGTCCCCGAAGCGCGCGTTATATTCAATAACCTTCGGACCGCTTTTTGTCAGCATCAATCCGAAGTAAATCACGCCGACGAAAGGGGTCCCCTCGGTTCGGAGCGCCGCGATGGTCGGCGCAATGATCGAATCGAAGATCTCCCGCTGCTGTTCTTCGGAAAGGTCCGCACCGGGCGTAATCGCGCCCATTCCGCCCGTGTTCTTCCCGAGATCATGATCCAGCGCCCGCTTGTGGTCCCTTGAAGAAACCATCGGTAATACGGTATCCCCGTCCGTGAACGCCAGAACGGTAAGCTCCGGGCCTTCGAGACACTCCTCGATCAGAACCTGATTGCCCGCATCTCCGAACTGCTTTTCGGAGAACATCGCGCGAATCGCGCTGCTGAGTTCATGGTGGTCGCGCGCGATGATGACGCCCTTTCCGAGCGCGAGGCCGTCCGCCTTGACGACGGCGGGCGGAGTGATCGTCTCTATGTATTCCATCGCGTCCTTTTCGTTGTCGAAAAGCCGGAACGCGGCCGTCGGGATGTTATAGCGCACCATCAGGTCCTTTGAAAAAGCCTTTGAGGATTCGATCCGTGCCGCGGCGGCGCTCGGACCGAACGCCCGGATGCCCTCTATCTGCAAGCGGTCCACAAGACCCAAAGCGAGAGGGTTTTCCGGCGCGACCATAACAAAATCGATCTTTTCGGACAGCGCGAAAGCGACGATGCCGTCAATGTCGTCTGCCCGGATCGGCACACAATTCGCGATCGTCGCGATCCCTCCGTTTCCCGGAGCGCAAAACAATTCCGTAACCCGGGGGCTCTGTTTAAGCTTCCAGCAAATTACGTGTTCCCGTCCGCCGGAACCGATCACCAATACCTTCATTCTCTTCTCCGTTTCAAATTAATGTTTGAAGTGCCGATCTCCTGTAAATACCATCGCGATCCCGAACTCATCGCACGCGTCGATCGATTTCTGATCATTCTTGGAGCCGCCGGGCTGAACAATGGTGGTAATTCCGGCATCATGCGCGGCGTCTACGACGTCGCGAAAAGGAAAGAACGCGTCGGATCCCATCACGGCACCTTTCGCCTTTTCCCCGGCGAAATCAAGGGCGATCTTTGCCGCTCCGACCCGGTTGGTCTGGCCCGGGCCGACGCCCAGTGTCTGCAGATTCTTCACAACGACAATTCCGTTGGACTTGGTGTGCTTGACGACCTTCATCGCGAATTCCATATCAGCCAAAAGCGAGTCATCCGGCTGCGCTTGCGTGACGACCTTCGAGCCTTCCGCGGAAATTACGGTTCGATCGTGATCCTGGACCAATAGCCCTCCGATCACCCTCTTGTAATTGAGTTCCCCGTCAGGAATCGGTGCCGATACGTCCGGCAGAACTAAAACGCGCAGGTTCGGTTTAGCGCAAAGGATCTCCCGGGCTTCCGGAGTATAGGACGGAGCGACGATAACCTCAAGGAAAATCTTGCTCATTTCCTCGGCCGTCTGCGCGTCGATCTCACGATTCGCCGCGACGATTCCTCCGAAAATCGAGACCGTATCTGCCTCGTACGCCTTTCTCCAGGCCTCCAAAATGGTTTTTCCGGAACCGACTCCGCACGGATTGGCGTGCTTCACGGCGACCACGGTCGGCTCTGAGAATTCCTTAAGACAACCGATTGTCGCATCCGTATCGGCGATGTTGTTATAGGATAATTCCTTTCCGTTGATCTGTTCCGCCTCTGAAAGGGAACCCTTGACCTGAAGGGCATTTTTGAAAAAAGTGGCCTTCTGGTGCGGATTTTCGCCGTAACGCATCTCGCTTACCCGATCAAATGTGATCGTGTACGGCGAAGGAAGCGAAGTATCCCCGGACTTTTTTAAAAAATAGTCCGCGATCAGGGCGTCATAGGCCGCCGTGTGCTCGAAAACCCTCTTGGCGAGGCGGAAACGCGTCTCATAGGTCGTGTCTCCCGTGGCCTCCATCTCCGAAAGGACGATCTCGTAATCGGACGGATCGGTGATGACCGTAACGTCATGGTGATTCTTGGCCGCGGCGCGAAGCATTGACGGTCCGCCGATGTCGATATTTTCGACGCATTCCTCGAACGATACGCCGGGCTTCATCACGGTCGCCTTAAAGGGATACAGATTGACAACAATCATATCGATCAGACCGATTCCGAGCTCCTCGACGCGCTTCATGTGCGCCTCGTTTTCGCGGATCGCCAGAATACCGCCATGTAAAAGCGGATGAAGTGTCTTCACCCGACCGTCCAGACATTCCGGGAAACCGGTGATCTCGGAGACCTCCTTACACGGAACGCCTTCTTTTTCAAGAAGCTTGGCCGTTCCGCCCGTCGAAAGGATTTCGACGTTAAGGGCAACCAGTTTCCGCGCGAAGTCCGCAATCCCCGTCTTGTCCGAGACACTGATAATGGCTCTCCTGATCATATTGTTTCCTTTCCGGCGGTTATGGAGTCCGCCAACAGCGTAACTATATTTCCGTTGATCTGAACGCGATTGTCAGCGATCAAACGAATCGCGTGCGGAAGCAACTCCTGCTCGCACTCGACCATGATCCTCTTTTGAAGGGTATCCGGGGTGTCGTCGGGCAATACGCCGATCGCTTTCTGAAGCATAATGGGGCCTTCGTCATAGTGTTCGTTTACAAAATGGACCGTAGCCCCGGAAACTTTAACGCCGCGCTCCAAAGCCGCCTGATGCGGCCGGATGCCATACATCCCCGGCCCGCAGAAAGACGGAATCAACGCCGGATGGATGTTGATAATCCGATTTGAAAATGTTTGGATTACCGATGAACCGAGCAATGAAAGAAACCCCGCCAGCACCACCAAATCGGTATTCGCGCCGACAAGCGCGGATAACATTTGCCTGTCGTATTCGTTACGGGTCGGGAAATCTTTGAGCGAAATCACGCGAACCGGAATGCCTTCCGATTCGGCGCGCGCAATCGCGTATGCCTTTTCATTTGAAGCGATGACAAGAGAGATATGAACGCCCGCGAGGTATCCGCTTCGAATTCTGTCTATGATTGCCTGAAGGTTTGTTCCGCCTCCGGATACCAGGACCGATATGTTCATTTCGCCTCGTCGTCCTCCCTTTCCTTCGAGCGGCCGTTTTCCGAAAAGCAGTCCGGCACCCCGGCCGGAAACGCTCCGTCAAAGCAGGATGCGCAGTGACCGCACAGGATGCCTTCCGTAGATGCCTTCAACCCATCAAGGCTTACATATGCCAGGGAGTCCGCGCCGATCTCCCTTCGGATCTCCTCAACGGAACTCCGGCTGGCCGTCAGCTCGTCCTGATTCGAGGCACTGACCCCGTAGTAACAAGGAAACCGGACCGGTGGAGAAGCAACGCGCAGATGAATTTCTTTGGCGCCCGCCTCCCTGAGAATCGCGATATTATTTCGCGTCGTTGTCCCGCGGACGATCGAATCGTCGACGATTACGATACGCTTTCCTTTCACTTCGGACTTCAATACCGCAAACTTCAATTTTACGGACATCTCACGCTGAACTTGCGTTGCCTGAATGAACGTACGTCCGATATAACGGTTCTTTAAAAGCGCGGAACCATACGGAATACCGCTCTCCAGAGCATACCCCATGGCCGCCGCAACCCCCGAATCCGGGGCAGCGACGACAACATCGCATTCACACGGCGCCTCACGGGCCAAAGCACGGCCGGTGTTGACGCGTGACTGATGAATACTGGCTCCGTCCAGGACGCTGTCCGGACGCGCGAAATATACGAATTCAAAAATGCATAATTTTCCGTTGGCGTGCGCCGTCACCTTCGGAACAAAATAGCGGGAGGACATTCCGTCTTCCGAAACGGTGACGACCTCGCCGGGAAGAACGTCGCGGACAACCTCGGCACCGATGGCATCCAATGCGCAACTTTCAGAGGCAAAGATATACGCGCTGTCCTTCTTGCCGATGATCAGCGGGCGAATGCCCAGGGGATCCCGAAAGCCGATGATTCGATCGTCGGTCATGATCACCGTCGAATACGCACCCTTGATCTCGCCCATCATCTGAAGGATTGCGTCCTCGATACAGTCGGAAGAAATACGGTTTCGCGCCAATAGAGACAGAAGAACCTCAAAGTCGGCGGTCGTTTGAAAAATCGCGCCGAGCTCCTTCAGTTGATTTCGAATTTCGTTCGCGTTGATAATCGCGCCGTTTGTCGATATCGCCAGTTGTCCGGCCTTCGATTTGATCTGCATCGGCTGGATCACATCGGAGCCCGATTCGCCGGAATCCGGAAAACGGACGTGTCCGATTGCCGCGTGTCCGGTCATCAGACCGAGATGCAAATCATCGAAAACATCCACGACCAGGCCTGCGCCTTTATGTCCGAGAAATTGCCCGCCATGATTCACTACAATCCCAGCGGACTCCTGGCCTCTGTGCTGGAGGGAAAAAATACCGTAGTACGTCAGGCGGGCGGCTTCGTGGAGGACCTTTTGCGTATCATAGATTCCGAAAACGCCGCACTCTTCGACCCATTTGTCGTTTGTCATTTTATTCTCCGATCGTTGAAAGTTTCTCGGTAAGGCGCTCGTTCCGAAGATCGACCGACATCTCGAGTTCTTTTTTATACAGGACTAAAAGTTCGGACAATTCCCGGTCATGGATCGACAGGATTTGCGCGGCCAGGATGGCCGCATTCGCCGATCCGTCGATTGCAACCGTTGCGACAGGGACACCCGAGGGCATCTGAACAATGGAGTAAAGCGCATCCGCACCGGATAACGCGCCGGTCTTACAGGGAACCCCGATGACGGGGATCGTTGTGAAGGATGCCATCACGCCGGGCAAATGGGCCGCCAGGCCCGCCGCGGCGATAATCACGCCAATCCCTTTGTCTTTGGCACTGCCGGCCAATTCTGCTGCTTTTCGCGGAGATCTGTGCGCAGAACAAACATGGGCTTCGAATGGGATCGAAAATTTCTTCAACAGTTTAAAACATGGCTCCATCATCGGAAAATCCGAATCACTGCCCAATACGACAAGCACATGGTTCATTGGCATTTCACCTCCCGGGATGCGTCGTGTCACGAAAAAAATATATCAATCTAAACCCGTCCCGTCAATTGAAAACATTCATTCCGGTCGATCGGACCATCGAAGTTTCTTCATCACGCGATCGTATTCCTCCGACCCGGGCTCATATGGCTTGGGACAGTAGTCGTTTCCCGGAAAAGTAGTGGTCATCGTGTAAGGGACGACATTCAGACGAACACCGGTCAGTTGCCCCATATCAACGGTAAAAATACACTGAACGATCGCGGTATCCGGGTCCGTGAGCCACGGCTGACCGCCGAAAACAAAGTTGGATAAGCTGTAGAGAATATACTTTCCGTTGTAGTACTCAATCGGCTGCAGGCGGTGCGGGTGATGTCCGACATAGATATCCGCTCCGTAATCAATGATATCGTGCGCCATCCTGACGCCTACCGAATCCGGCTCATACATACGCTCCGTACCGGAGTGAACGGTGATGATCACGATGTCCGATCCCGCTTCCCGAAGCGCATCGATCGCGTCATAGATCGGTTGCATCTGGTAGGGAAAATTGAACCCCGCCATTCCGATCTTGACGCCGTCAACCTCGAAATAAGCATAGTTGACGTTATCGCTCCAAAGTATACCTGCGCCTTCCAATGTTTCGCGGGTATCGTTGAGCCCGCTGTCCCAATAATCATACGAGTGATTGTTGGCAAGATTGACGGCCTCAATACTGCCCAACCTTAATATTTCGACATATTCGGGAGATCCCCGGAAGACGATTTCCTTTTCCCGAAAAGCATTGGAGCTTGTTAATGGGCCTTCCAGGTTTGCAAGCGTCAGATCGTCCTGACTTAAAAGCTCCGCCGCATTCAAAAAGGGATACGCATAGTCCTCTCCGACGACGGAATCGAAACTGTACTCCGTTCCCCCGTGGTCCTTATTCTGACCCAATGTGCAATCGCCCAAAAAACTTACCGTGATCTCTTTTGCCGTCGGAGTCGGGCTCGGGCTCGGAGTCGGGCTCGGAGTCGGGGTAGGTGTCGGCGACAACAAAGCGGTCGTCGTTGTCTGTTCCGGCGGCGGGTTTAAAAACTCGTTCGGATTACGAACGACCGATGTTGAGGTAGACAGTTGGTTTTCCGAGCATGCGGAAATAAGACACAGGAGTAAAGTGACCATCACTAGGGGCATGACTCGCTTCAGCATTCGGCACGGATCCTTTATATTTGCAGACCTAAATAACCGGTTAAACACCTTTATATTATAACCTTAATAAATCGAAAACAAACCACTCCTTGCGTACTGTAAGAGAAAAGTAAAGATTCCCGCAAAATTTTCTTCCGACCCCGTTGAATAAGCTCTTCACAACTTTGTCCGTCTCCGTTCAAAATGATATTGTCAAGCACCAAACCGAAATTCCGGGTATTTTGCATCGATTGCATTCAAGAACACCTGATATTAAACGTTTCGGGATACACCATATTCTGAAGGCCTTTTGAGATTTTTCAGGCGCATAACCGCCCTTAACATTTTTGACACATTAATTTTACAAAAACAACCTGATACTTCTATGGTATTTAATATTTAAAACGAGCATAATCTACTTAGGGTTAAGACTCATGAAAGGGGCGATCAAGATGGCAAGAATCGAAAGGGTCGTGGAAAAAATTGAAAAACTTGGAAAAAAACAGAATCTTGGCGCTCTGGTCAAGATGAAGGATGATTCGGACGATGAGGTAAGAGCCGCTGTTGCTCAAGCTCTCGGTCAGATCAAGACGTATGATTCAGGGATGCAGTTGATTCCTCTTCTGAGGGACAGCGCGTCGTCAGTGAGAGCTGCAGCCGCGGAATCGGTTGGAGAAATCAATGCGAAGCATTGCGAAGAGTACGTTAAGAAGCTTGCTTATGCAGACTCGGATCCGTTAGTGCGCCAGACCGCCAGAGAAGCGTTAGATAAAATTCGCACCCGCGTAATTTAACTGTTTTTCAAGAAAAAGCGGCCGGCTCGAAGTAAAATTCGAGCCGGCTTTTTTATTTGTCCGTATTCCCCCGGTCAGTCTTTCTTTAAAACGACTTCTCCCTGTTTCTTATAGATGCTGTTTGCGGGCACGAATCCGCGAACCATCGACAGCGGATAGACATTCGAATGTCTCCCGACGATCGTTGCGGGATTAAGAACACTGTTGCAGCCGACCTCGACATAATCGCCCAGGATGGCGCCGAATTTTTTCATTCCGGTCGGTACCGTCTCATCTCCGAAACGAAAAATCGTAAGGGTGTGATCCGACTTGACATTCGAGGTAATGGCGCCCGCACCCATGTGTGCCTTATACCCAAGTACAGAGTCTCCCACATAATTATAGTGAGGAACCTGAACGCCATCGAAAAGAATGACGTTCTTCAGTTCGGTCGAGTTGCCGACCACCGCATTCTTTCCGACAATCGCGCTTCCCCGTATAAATGCGCAATGTCGGACCTCCGCGCCGTGATCGATGATACACGGGCCGGCAATATATGCGCTGCTGAAGATTTTCGCGCTCTTGGATATCCATATGTCGTCTCCGCGCTGATCATATTCGTCCGCACTCAGGGTTTTACCCAGTTGACGAATAAACTCCGTGATTTCCGGAAGGACTTCCCAGACGTTTTGTCGGTCCTTAAAAATGTCGGAAGCAATTGTCTTTTCAAGATCCAGAAGATCAGATATTTGTATGCCGGTAACCATAAGCATTCCTCCGTTTTTATAGATATACCGTATTTTATCATCTTTTCGCGTTGTACTCATAGATTTTATTGTCCCGTCTGAACGAAATGTGTATATTGATATTGAACCCGGGAAGTACGCAATATATAGGAGGCCTCATGGATATTTCGAAATTCTGTGTCAGAAACGGTAAGAACTTCAAATTGGACGCGTATGCTTGCGACGATTCTCTCGATTATTCCAAAGAGGATCGTCCGAAGGTTGAAGCGATGCTTGCGGAAAACACCGTGAAGTCCGCCGAACTTCAGGAAAAATTATATGCGCAGAATAAGAACAGCGTCTTGATGATCCTTCAGGCGACCGATGCGGCGGGCAAGGACGGAACCATCAAACATGTGACGAGCGGCCTGAATCCGCGCGGATGCAATGTTCGAAGTTTCAAGGCGCCGTCGTCCGAAGAACTGGACCATGACTATCTCTGGCGGATCAATCGGCAGCTTCCCCAACGCGGGACGATCGGTATCTTCAATCGCTCCCATTATGAGGAAGTCATCGTCGCAAAGGTCCACAATCTTCCTTCCAAGCAACAACTGCCGGAAGAATCGCTGAAGGATAACATCTGGGATAAGCGGTACCGTCAAATCGTCGACTACGAGAAATACCTGTCCGAGAACGGTATCGTGATTATTAAGATCTTTCTGAACCTGTCCAAAGATGAGCAGAAAAAGCGAATATTAAAGAGGATCGACGATCCGGCAAAGAACTGGAAATTCTGCTCCGGAGACCTGGATGAACGCAAGCGTTGGGACGATTACCGGAAAGCCTTCGAGGATATGATCCGCAATACCGCCACCGATTACGCGCCTTGGTATGTTGTACCCGCCGACAGAAAATGGTTTGCGCGGACGGTCGTAAGTGAGATCCTTTTGAAAACGCTCGAAAAAATCGATCCTCAATACCCCGGTCTTCCCGAAGATCAGCAGAAGTTGCTCTCCCATTACCGCAATATTCTGGAATCGGAATAATGCTTGCGGTCGACCCCGAGGGGGCAAAAGCGTCGCATAATCATGCGACGCTTCATAAGGGCGAATCTGTATCGGTCATGATGGATCCGATCCTTACTCGACCGTGACGCTTTTAGCGAGGTTTCTGGGTTTGTCGACGTCACAGCCCTTGTTGACAGCCATGTAATAGGCAAAAAGCTGACAGGGCGTCACGGCGAGCATAGGCGCCAGGAGCGGGTCTACGACGGGGATCGTAAAGGCTTCGTCACAGGAGCGGATCGCGTTTTCCCGATCCTCCATCATGATGCCTAAAACGACGGCGCCTCTCGCCTTCACTTCGGATATGTTTGAGATCATTTTTTCCATCAGCCGGTCCTGAGTCAGCGAACAAACCACGAGCGTGCCCTTTTCGATCAGGGCAATGGTGCCGTGCTTCAACTCGCCGCCGGGGTAGGCTTCGGAGTGGATATACGATATTTCCTTGAGTTTTAATGATGCTTCCATGGACAGGAAGTAATCCAGCCCTCTGCCGATGAAAAAAATACTCTTCGCGTTAAACCGTTCCGACGCGAACCTCTGGATCTCGGATTGCTTATCGAGCATTCTGGAGATCATATCCGGAATTCGGGTCATTTCCAGAATATACCGCTCGTACTCATCTTCTGTGATCGTACCGATCCGGTTAGCCATCTCAAACGCCATCAGGTATATGCAACACAGTTGAGTGAGATAGGCCTTGGTCGAAGCAACCGATATTTCCGGTCCCGCCGCGGTATAGAGGACGTAGTCCGATTCGCGCGCGATGGAACTTCCGACGACGTTGACCACGGAGATCGTCAACGCACCGCGTTTTTTGGCTTCGCGCATCGCTGCCAGAGTATCGAGCGTTTCGCCGGACTGACTGATAATGATGACGATCGAGTCGCCGGTAATAATCGGGTCCTTGTATCGAAACTCCGAGGCAACATCGACTTCAACCGGGATGCGACAGAGTTTTTCGATGATGTTCTTGCCGACGCAACCGGCGTGATATGCGGTGCCGCATGCGACAAAATGGATTCGCGGGGCACGGAGGATCCGTTCGCGGTCGAGCGGAAAATCCTCGAGGACAATGCGATTCGAACGAATCCGGGAGGAAATCGTCGCCTTGACGGCGGCCGGCTCCTCAAAAATCTCTTTCATCATAAAATGCTCGAAGCCGCCTTTTTCGGCAGCTTCCGCGTCCCAGTCCACCCGAAAGGGTTCGCGCTCGACGACCTGTCCGTGCACGGTAAAGAGATGAACCGAATCTTTTCGGATAATGGCGATTTCATTGTCTTCAACAATCAAAACATCACGTGTATATTCGATCAATGCCGGAATATCGGAAGCGACATAGTTGGCGTCGGTCCCGCGACCGATGATCAGGGGATTATCCTTCTTGGCGGCGATCAGGAGGTCCGGATGCTCCGTACAAAGGACGACCAGAGCATACGACCCCTCGATTTCCAGAAGCGCCGCCTGAACGGCGCTGAAAATATCCGCGTTGCAATTGGTCAGGTAATGGTACTCGATCAGATGGGCAACCACCTCGGAATCGGTCTCGGACAAAAAGCGGACCCCGCGGTCAGTCAGGAATCGTCTGAGTTCGACATGGTTCTCGATGATTCCGTTATGAATAACACAAACATGATGCTGGTCCGACAAGTGAGGATGCGCATTTTCATCGCTCGGCGCGCCATGCGTCGCCCATCGCGTGTGGCCCATTCCGAGGCATATTTTGCCCTCCTGGGCGTGATCCGGAGAGGTATTATATCCGAGTTCCTTCAGATTCTCCTCAAGGACCTTAATCCGGCCCTTCTTTTTGATGACGCGGACACAATCATCCTCGAGAAAAGTGACACCCGCGGAGTCATAACCTCTGTACTCCAGTTTTTGAAGTCCGCGGATCAGGATCGGTATGGCGTCATGAACGCCGACATAACCAACTATTCCACACATAAAGCCTCCAAAAGCATGTATCGAGGCCCGCGAAAATGACGGCGCATAACAGCGGCACCGTTTCAAAAGCGCTTCGTCATCAAATACTAAACGATAAAGTTCTTCTGAATGATTGCCACGAGGTCTCTGGCCATCTGAGAAATCTCTTCCTCATTTTCGCCCTCGATCATGACTCGAATGATCGGCTCCGTACCGGATGCACGAACCAGTATCCGGCCTTTGCCGTCTAATTGCGTTTCATATTTATCGATCGCAGATTTCAGTTGATCGAATTCCATGACCTTCGCCTTGTCTTCGTTCTTCACCTTTGCAGAAAGAAGGACTTGAGGAAGAATTCGAATGATCTTGGAGGCCTCCGAAAGGCTCTGCCCTTTGCGGTACAAAGCCTTAAGAAGCGCAAGGGCCGTCAGTATACCGTCACCCGTCGTCGCGTGATCCAGTAAAATGACATGACCGGATTGCTCTCCACCGATGTTAAAACCCTTTTCGAGCATTTTCTCGAGCACGTAACGGTCGCCTACCTTCGTCTTTTCCAAAACGATACCGTTGCCCTTCGCCATGATATCCAGACCCAGGTTGCTCATCACCGTGATAACGATCGTATCGTGTTTCAGCTCGCCGTTCTCTTTCATATCCATCGCGATAACGGACATGATCGCATCGCCGTCGACCAGTTTACCGGAGTTGTCGATCGCCAGAAAACGATCGGCGTCGCCGTCAAAAGCAAGGCCGATATCGCATTTCTCCGAAACCACGAGTTGCGATAATTGCTCAAGATGCGTGGAGCCGCAGTTCTTATTGATATTCAGCCCGTTCGGCTGATTTCCGATGGCGACAACCGTGGCGCCCAGGTCCTCGAAAAGCGGCGGCGCGATCGCGCTTGCCGCTCCGTTCGCACAGTCGATCGCGATCCTCATTCCGGTCAAATCGACGCTCATCCTTCTTTTCAGATGTTCGACATACTGATGCGCGGACTCCGTACGCCTTACGGATGTTCCGATTTCTTCTCCGACGGGGCGGCTTTGGGAATAGATGTCGTATTCGTTTACGGTCCTCTCGATCTCGTCTTCGATCTCGTCCGAAAGCTTGAATCCGTTGCCGGAGAAAAATTTGATTCCGTTATATTCAAAAGAGTTATGGGAGGCGGAGATCATAACCCCCGCGTCGTACTTGTATTTACTTGCGAGATAAGCGATCCCGGGTGTCGGCAGAACGCCGCACAACTGGACGTCGGCTCCGGCCGAACAGATACCCGCGGACAAAGCGGCTTCGAGCATCGGACAGGATATTCGGGTATCCATCCCGATCAGGATGGTGGGCTTCTTGTCCGCATTTACCGCGAGGACCTTAGCTCCGGCATACCCGAGCCGATATGCGAGATCCGGGGTCAACTCACGATTTGCAATTCCGCGAACTCCGTCGGTTCCAAATAAACGAGCCATAATTTCGCCTCCGCTATTTCCTATTCTCCGGTCGTATACACATTGACAGAAATTCTCTCCGGATTTTGCGATTCTACGCGGTAGTATACATTTTTTTGAGATGTGATATCAATATCCAAAGTGTAAAATCCTTCGCCCGGAATCGTCGAAAAATCGATAAAAGCACCAATATCCGTATCCGAAAGATCCTCGATCACGCCTTTTCTTCCGACGATAATGATGCTGACATTCTGCACGGTATAGGCGGTCTCAAGTCCTTTGGATTCGAGGACATCCTCGGACCGGAATTGAAGCGGAACCGTAATCGATTTTTCGACGACCGGATTGTTGTTGATCTGGATATACATCCACAAACTCAGGGATATCAAAAAAGAAGTAAGGATATACATGACCCGCCTCAAGATGCCTTTGCTGATTCGTGAATGAAGGCGTTTTGGGGCCGATGGAGAAGCCGCTGAAGATTTTTTGGACCGTTGGTCCTGCTTATCCGCCGGGCAGTCCGCATTGACCGCGGAAAATGCGACGATCTCCCCGTCAACCAGAGTCGAGCCTTTGGTCTTGATCATCTCATCAATATTTCCGGCTTGCGTTTGCGCGGAGACGACGCCGGTTTTGGTGAAAGGATTCGCGAGCCGTCTTCCCTTGCGTTTGGACCGTCCGGGTGCCTGAGCGATCCCGAAAATGTATAGCATGTTTTTCTTGAGTTCATCCCCTCCGCGCATCTCGTAGAGACAACCGTCCATGGCCAGAGAGATCTTTCCTCGCTCCTCGGAAACGGCGACAGCGATCGCATCGCCCATTTCACTGGCTCCGACCGCTGCGCGATGGCGGGTTCCGAAACTCACCTTGGTGTGGACCGATTCGGAGAGCGGCACGTGACAACGCGCCGCAATGATTCTGTTGTTTCGAATAAGAACCGCTCCGTCATGAAGCGGAGAGCCTTTATAAAATATGGATTCCATAACATCCTTGGTCACGGACGAGTCAAGGTGAACAACATTTTCCTGTTCCAAAAGTTCTCCGAGCTTGGAGTTTCTTTCGATGATGATCAGTGCGCCGGTGTACGACTTTGCCATGGCGGAGCAAGCGTTGACAATATTATCGATCATCTTTGCCACGTTGCCCGCTTCCTCCTGATACTCCGGAGAAAGGGCGTTCGAAAAGGTGGAAAACGATTTGAGACCAACGGTTTCCAGTGCTTTTCTGAGTTCCGGCTGAAAAATGACGACGAACGCGATGGCCACAACATAGAGAATGTTATCAAACAGGAATCCGACCATCTCAAGTCCGAGAAGACTGCAAAACATGGTGAACAGGATGATCAGAAACAGTCCCTGCAGAAGTTGCCATGCCCGGGTTTTGCGGAGAAGTTTCAGGAGTTGATACACAACAAAGGTGATCAGCAAAATGTCAAAGACATATCGAACAATGTCAACCGGACCTCCAAAAAAGAGGTACCCGCTGTCCAGTCCCGCGAAAATCTCGCGGATGAAATCGACAATTTGATCGATCAGACCCTTGTTCAAATGCTTTATCCTCCTTCTTACCGCAAATAATTATAACATATAAGCGATAAGGCTTATCGATCTTCGCGAAAATATGAGTGACCGATCTCCGAGGGGCCGCCCCAGGCTTTTTTCCGAGCGGACGCGATCACAAGCACGATGATTGTCAGTAAATATGGAAACATACTCATGATGAACTGGTTGAAAAAAGGTATGTCATTCAGAACGCGATTCGCTTGAATATGAAATCCGACGATCGATAAAGCACCGAAGATGAAGGATCCGATAATGGCCTTGATCGGGTGCCAACGGACAAAAATAACGAGTGCGACGACAAGCCACCCCTGTCCCGCGGTGATGCTGTCAGTCCATGATCCATGCTGGACGATAGGCAAATACAGGCCTCCGAGTCCGCAAAGCATCCCGCCCAATACGATGTACATGTACTTGATCCGGCTCACATTGACGCCGGATGCGTCCGCCGCCGCGGTGTTTTCACCCGTCAGCCTCAAAGCGAGTCCCGCGCGCGTTCTGAACAGAAATACAGTCATCAGGACGGCAAGGAGAAGAGCGGAATAAACGAACAGATCATGAGACAGAAACGCGCGATTGATATAGTCGATCACTATATTGGACGGATTATTGATGTGAAACGGCCGATACCGAAAAAAAGCGCTGATCGAATCCGGAGTCGTGGTGCCGGCAACCTTACTGCCGACAGAGTTTGCCAGCCCCGCCCCGAACATCGTCAATGCCAAACCGGTCACGTTTTGATTGACGCGCAAAGTGACGGTCAGAAATGCGTACATCAAGGCGCCGAGGCCGGACCCGAGGCACGCCGCCGCAAAAGTCAGGGGAAGCGATTGAGTATGCACGGCGGCATAATACCCGAACGAGCCGCCCAGAAGCATCATGCCCTCGACACCCAGATTGAGGTGTCCCGCACGCTCGGTGAGCAGTTCGCCCAGCGTTCCCAGAAGAAGGATGACCGAAAAGGAGATCGCGGACGCGATGAATTCGGGACGAGTCAGTATTGCGATCATGAATCATCCTCCATCTCTTCCTCAAAAGGAACAGCCTCTGAAGGAGCGATCTCTGCGGGGTCCTGCTCCGTAACGCTCAATTCCGGCTGTAACCGGGGTGCTTTTCGATGCAAGATTATTTTGTAGCGAAGGAAAAATTCGCAACCCAGAAAAGACATTAACATCAGTCCTTTTATAATCTCGGCGACCGCGTCGGGAACACCCAACCGCAGTTGAATCACTTGAGCCCCCTGCTCGAGCGCTGCGAAAAGGAACGAGACCACCAAAATGATCGGAGCGGACAGATTCGCGAGCCAGGCGATCACGATCGCCGTAAACCCCGCACCGCCCGACAAAGAATCCGATAACGTGAAGGTTTCTCCGGTCAGTTTCACCGCTCCGGCAAGGCCGACGATACCGCCGGATAGAAGAACACCGCCCGTCATGATTCTTTTTACGTTCATCCCGGCATAGTTTGCGGTCGGTTCACTCTCTCCGACCACCCGGATTTCATACCCGGGTTTGGTCCGGTTCAAGAGGATATATACAACTACCGTTAAGATCACGGGGATCAAGACGCCGACGCTGATGTCCAAAACCCGCGGGAGAAAGGCTTGGGTCTGTATGGTCTTTATTCCCGCAAAGCCAATTTGCGCCGGGTCCTTCCAAAGAATGTTGTACAGATACTTCACGAATGCGATAGCCAGGTAATTCATCATCAGGGTAAAGAGCGTCTCGTTTGTGCGCAGGTGTATGCGAAACAGACCGGGGATCATCGCCCAGACGGCACCGCCGATGACACCCGCAATCAACATGCCCGGGATCAGAATCCATCCGGATGTATCCGGTCCGGTAATCATCGATACACCCATCGCCGCGGTAGCGCCCATCAGCATTTGACCTTCTCCGCCGATATTCCAGAACTTCATGCGGAAAGCTACGGACAGGCCGAGGGCTGTGGTTGCAAGAGGGATTGCAAAAGTAAGCGTGTTGCGAAACGCAATTGCGTTTCCGAACGCTCCGTCCAAAAGATTAATCATCGAAGTAAACGGATTATAACCGAGGCCCAGGATAAAAAGCATCGACAAGACCATACCGGCGACAAACCCGAGAATCCGGTACAAAACCGCGTCGGCAAGGGAGGATTTTTCGCGTTTAGCGATTCGAAACATAATCCACCACCGATCGTATCGTATCGATCGTCGTTCCGGACATCATTTGACCGAGCTCGATCTTGGTCGTTTCGCGGGCGTCGACGATGCCCATGATTGTGCCCTGACACAGGACCATGATCCGGTCGCAAAGCGCCATCAGGACATCAAGATCCTCTCCGATATATAATACCGATACATTCTGAGCCTTCTGTTCATTTAAAAGACGATAGATAGTGTAGGACGATTGGATATCGAGACCGCGAACGGCATAGGCGGCGATCATTAACTTGGGATTCAGATGAATTTCCCGTCCCAGAATGACTTTCTGAATGTTTCCGCCGGAAAGCAGTCGGACCGGGTGCGTGACGTTCGGCGTGAGGATGTCGAGTTCACGAACGATTTGTTCGGATTTTTCTCGTGCCCGGTCCGAACGAAGGAATATGCCTTTCTGAAAAGCGTATTCCTTAAGGAGCACATTTTCGACCATGCCCATCGAGGCGACCAACCCCATACCCAGTCGATCCTCGGGGATAAAACAAAGTGAAACGCCCTTCTGCGCTATACGTCGCGGTGAAAGTCCCGTGATTTTCGCGTTGTCGATTAGAACCGAGCCGCTTGAAGGACGTATGATGCCCGCGATGATCTCACAGAGTTCCTTCTGTCCTCCGCCCGCAAGACCCGCAACTCCGAGAATTTCTCCGTAATACGTTAGAAAAGTTACCCCGGATAGCTTCTTAACGCCCTTTTGGTCCGTATACGACAGATTCTTGACTTCCAAACATTCCCGTCGTTTTGGATCCGGAGCCGGTCGGACAATCTCCAATTCGATCTTGCGACCGACCATGCGCTCAACGAGATCATAGGTATCCACCTCGGAGACGATGAGCGTATCCACGCTCGTTCCCTTTCGAAGGACCGTGACGCGGTCGCATAGTTCCATGATCTCTCCGAGTTTGTGGCTGATAAAGACAATGGAACAGCCTTGATCTCGCATGCTTCGAAGCACACCGAAAAGCCGTTTGGTCTCCTGCGGCGTTAAAACCGCCGTCGGCTCATCGAGCACCAATATCTTGGCGCCTCGGATGAGGACCTTAATGATTTCCACCGATTGCTTTTCGCTGACGGAAAGTTGAGATGCCGGTTTATCCGGATCGAACTCGATGTGAAAGCGGGAGGCAAACCGCCGGACCAGATCGCTTGTACGGTTTCTGCGAAATCCTGTCCGATGAGACGTTTTGAAGGTCCCGATACCCGTTTCATCGGGTCCCGCTCCCTTTTTCGTGATTTGAATCGCTTTCGCAATCTGTGTGCGGCTCAGGCCGGCCATAATATTTTCTGTCGCGGTCAGCGAATCGGCCAATTTGAAGTGCTGATAGACCATCCCGATCCCACAGCGTATGGCATCCCCCGGAGAATGGAAATTTCTCTTCTGTCCGAAAACCTCCAGAGATCCGCAGTCCGGTCGATACACTCCGGAAAGGATATTCATCAGCGTGCTTTTTCCTGAACCGTTCTCGCCGAGAAGTGCATGAATCTCCCCCTCGCGAACGTCAAAATCCACTCCTTGGTTGGCGCACACCGATCCGAAGGATTTGGATATTCCCTTCATTGAAACAGCCAACGTTATTTCTTGTGCGCTCGGCAGAGTCATCAATCACCGCTCCGGTACTCATTGATATTTTGCGGCATCCGGGAGATTTCCCCCGGATGCCGCAAATCGCTTATGAAACAAACAAATGACTCAGGATTGAGGAATCTCTCCGATGACGCCCTTGACAAACCACATCATGCCCATCTGGTCTTCATAAGACAGGCTTTGTCCTTCGGCGACCTTCAATTCCCCGGCCTGGTCATAGATCGGTCCGGAAAACACGAATGCGTTGCCCTGCTCGGTAACTGTTGATCTGGCCGCCTCAACCGCTGCCTTAGCCTCTTCACTGACAAGCGGGGAAAGATTATCAAGCTTCGCCACGCCCTCTTTCATTCCGCCCCAGTAATTCTCGACATTCCATTTCCCGTCCAGGACCTGCTGGATCTTATATGTGTAATAAACTCCCCATCCCCACAGAGGAGCGGTCAGATAAGCGTCCGGAGCTCCCGCGTAGGTAAGGTCATAACCGACTGCTAAAGCGCCGGCAGCTTCGGCCGCTTCGATCGCCGCGGGGGAATCCTGATGTTGAGCCATAACATCTACGCCTTCCGCAAGCAAAGCCTCGGCAGAAGCCTTTTCGACAGCCATATCAAACCAGGTATTAGTCCATACGACCTGAACGGTCGCGTCCGGATTCACCGATTGTGCGCCCAACGTATAGGCGTTGATTCCGCGAATAACCTCGGGGATCGGGAATGCGGCGACGTATCCGAGTTGATTGTTTTCCGTCATCAGGCCGGCAACGATGCCCGCCAGATAACGGCCGGTCTCGATCTGACCGAAGTAAGCGTCCATATTCTTGTCATTGGTCTTGTAACCCGAGCAATGGCAGAATTTAACATCCGGATACTTGGTTGCGGCGGCGACCGTCGGATCCATATACCCGTAGCTGGTCGTGAAGATCAGTTTACATCCTTCATTTACAAGGTTCTCGATTGCGTTATTGGTGTCGGTGACGTTCGTGTCATTGACATTCTCGATCTCACTGATCGCGATCTTGTCGCCGAAAACAGCCTTCGCCGCAGCGATGCCTTCGGCGTGTGCCTGCGAGTAACCGCCGTCATCCTTCGGCGAAATGTAAAGAACGCCGACCTTCAGGACTTCATCTTTCTTCTCCGCGCACCCCGCGATTGCGGCAATGCTGAAGATCATCACAACAGCCAGAAAAACGGAAAGTAGTTTTTTCATAGACCATCCTCCTCTACTCTTGCGAGTTGTCCCCGTCTTTAAAGGTGATTTGATTCTCCTTCTCCGACATTTCATTAATTATGGCCAGGGAATGAACCCGAATGCCCATATCGCGGATCAGTGCTCCGCCTTCTTGAAATCCCTTCTCGATCACAATCCCGGCGCCCGCGATCTTTGCGCCCGACTGACCGACGATATCGATCAAGCCCTGCAAAGCACAGCCTTTGGCCAGGAAATCATCAATCAGGAGAACGACGTCATCTTTGTCCAAATAGCGCTTACTGACCCGAATAACATAATCCGTGCCCTTTGTAAACGAATGAACGGAAGAAACATACGTATCGGTGTCCAAATTGCGGGAGGTCGTTTTCCGCGCGAAAATCACCGGCACCCCGAGGTATAGTGCCGTACTTAAGGCCGGTGCGATACCGGAACTCTCGATCGTCAGGATTTTGGTGACACCCTCCGCGGAGAACGCCCCGGCAAAGGCTTTGCCGATCTCCTTCATGATCTGCGGATCGATTTGATGATTCAGGAAACTGTCGACCTTGAGAATGTCAGTCCCGATGATTCTGCCCTCGGAAATGATCCTGTTTTTCAATAAATCCATGAGAACCTCATTCAGTTCATTTGTTCCCGTATCTTCGAAAACATACTGCTATTATATGCCAACAAAGGCAAGAATCAAACATCCGAACCCGAAAGAAATTCATAAATTCAATTGATTTATAGATATGAATTCGTCCGGATCAACTTTCTTGCTGAAGGCCTTCCACGACCTCAGCCTCAAGCCTTCCGATATCCGTAAGGGTGATGCTTCTGCCGTCATAATCGATCATTCCGTCCCTTTTCATCAGGATCAACTCTCTCGAAAAGGAAGGTCTCGGCATGGCGAGCAGTTTGGCGATGACCTCTTTGGAGACGGGCAGACGAACCGTATCGCCGTCCGCTGAGGCACCGGACTTTTCGGCACGAAGTTCAAGCAAATAATAAGCGATCTTCTGACGAATGCTCTTCTGGGAAAGAAGAGCGATGCGCTTATTTTGCTCACGGACGCGGTCCGAAAGGATGCGGAAGAAGTTATTTTTCACGACCGGGCTTTTCTCGATGAGCGCGCTGAGCGTCTCTTTATTGATGAAAAGCACTTCGGCCAGCGACATGGCCTCCAGCGTAAATGTATATACGTTCGAGCTCCCGAAAATCAAATCCTCCCCGAAGAAATCCCCGGGCTTCAGCAGTGAAATCGTCGCGAAATCGCCGCCGGATGTATATTTCTGTGTGGCGATGCGGCCCTTTTCGATGATGCCGATACTGGAACACAGGTCGCCTTCCGCGGCGACAATCTCTCCTTTTGCAAAGGTTTTGAGCCGCGTCAGGAAGCAATATTCCTGAAACGTCGCCCGTTCGAGACCGGCGAACAAACTGGTTTTTGAAAGCGCTTCACATGCCCGGATCATTCGGCCTCCTTCATACGGCAACACGATGAACGATCCGTCCCCGGACCATGGTCATGACCACGTTCATTTCGGCATCCACCGCGACGAGATCCGCAAGTTTACCTCGCCCGATGCTTCCGGTCAGGTGATCAATCTGAAGCCTCCTTGCCGGGTTGACGGTCGCGGAGCGGATGACGCGGTCGTAGGGTATCCCGTACCGCAAAAGATTTCTGATCTCCTCGATGACGGATGTCACGGAGCCGGCCAGGCGTCCGTTGGCGTAAGACGTTCTCTTGTCATAAACGAGGACCTTTTTGCCGCCCAGCGCGTATTCCCCGTCGGGCATGCCCGACGCTCTCATCGAGTCGCTGACGATGATCGTCCGGTCGCGGCCGAGAAGCCTGAACGCCATGCGAATGATCGAAGGATGAAGATGAATCCCGTCACAGATCAGCTCCGCCGTTACGCTGTCATCATCGAAAACCGCCATCACGGCACCCGGGCTTCTGTGATTGATCGGGGTCATCGCATTGAAAAGATGCGAGGCGTGTGAAAGCCCGTGCCGGATCGCTTCCGTAACGGTCGCGTAATCGGCGCTTGAATGAGAGGCGGAGACGGTGCATATCTTTGAAGCATCTTCGATAAAATCCATTGCGGAAGGCTTTTCGGGCGCAATATCGACGATCCGGATTACATTCGGGAAAGACTCGTTCAGTCGCTTGAAATACTTGATATCCGGATCCATGATGTATTTTTCGTTCTGAACCCCGCATTTATCCGCAGATAAAAAAGGACCTTCCAGATGAATTCCGTGAATCTCCGCTCCGGGCACACCCTTTTCCATGCTGTCGGAAATGTTGCGAATGATGTGCTCAAGCTCGAGGCAGGAGGTCGTCATCGTCGTCGGACAGAAGCGCGTTACGCCCTGTGTCGCCAAATGTCCCGATATGGTCCGGATCGATTCGGGCGTGCCGTCACACACGTCCGCTCCGGCTGCGCCGTGGATGTGGATATCGATGAAGCCCGGAAGGATCGTGCAACCGCGCAAATCGACGCATTCCTCTTTTGTTCTATCTCCGGAGCAGGGCCCGACGATCCGTTCTCCGTCCACGCGCAGATCCGATTCGGTGAGACGGAAGTTTTCGTCGCATATCAGAGCGTTTGCCAGTATCATCGGATTTGCCTCATTTCTTTGTCCCGATCCGCTCCGAACCGATCAGTTGAGAAACCGTTACTGTACGCAGCATGCCGATCATATCGCTGTCGGATTGAGGCCTTCGGTTTAGGATCAGCCCGCCTCCGGGCAAAACCGCACTGTCATGCGAGTCAGAGCCGGATGTCATCAGAAGGCGGTGTTTGGACGCGTACCGGTACGCCTTTACGTCCTGCTCCTTCGATTCGTTTCTGCTGTTGATGACCTCAACGGCGTCCACACTTCGGGGAAACAGCCGAAGCGTTTCGATGTAAGAGGCTTCCCGGAAAGGATGCGCATGCACCACAAACGCTCCGTCCGCCCGGACCCTCGCCAAATAATCTTCCACGCCCCACTCCAAAACATCCGGATGATTTAAAAGCCAGGTTTTATCCAGTCCGTACGTTAAGAACTCCGTTCCGTAATACCCGTATTCCCACCCCAGAAATACATCCAATCCGATTCTCTGCCCTTCATCGAATGCATTCTCATACCCTCTGCAAAACAGCCGGACCCGCTCCTGCCAGGGAAAATGCGGAGGTATCGCCGTGTTGCCGTTGAAAAAATGATCCGTCACGATGATGCCGGAATAGCCGAGTTTCTTGTAAAACTGCGCCATTTGACGGCCGGACGCGCGGGCACATTTGCTGGCCTCCGATGTATGCATATGCGTCTCCAAGGCATAGCCGCGCTTCAGCGTATCCTTGAGTTTGAGTTCACGCCCGGTCCTTTTGAGGTCAAAAAGTCTCTTCAGCATCTCGATCTCCGCTTCTTTTCTTCATTGTATCTTTTGAGGAAAGCCAAAGTCAAACATCCGGCGGCTTCCACGAACGGTTTTTTTCGATCGTCGCCTTATGAGTGCGGCATCGGCATATCAATCAATGACCTTATGCCTGTACCATTTGTTTCCGCGAAGTCGAAGGAAAAAGATCAAACCCCGCACGCCCCATTCGGCCTCCATCGCAAACCACACTCCCGGAACGCCGAGTCCCGCGGTAACCCCCAGGATATAACCGAGTACGACGCGAAAAAGCCACATGGAGAGCATGGACATGACGGAAGTATAACGTGCGTCACCGGCGGCCCTCAGGGCGGCCGGCAGAAGAAAACTGACCGCCCAGAGCAGGAACTGCGCCGTCGTATTGATGAGTGTAATCCGAAGAATATCTCCGACGATTTCCTCATCCGGCTTGAAAATAGAGACGATATCGCGCATGAACGGCAGGATCAGCGCGGCCATCAACAGGATGGCTATAGAAGTAAGGATGGAGAAAGATCGGATCGCTTTTCTCGCCTGATCGACGTCGCGATTGCCGATGCATTGCCCGACCACCGTGATGATCGCAAGCGTCAGCGTATTCGCAGGGATCATAAAGAGCGAAGTGACCGAGCCGGTAATGGCATTGGTAGCGATCGCCAGAGTGCCCATACTCACGATAAATGTTTGCGTAAGCAGTTTTCCTCCGTTGAAAAACATCTGCTCCGCGGCAAACGGGAATCCGAGCGCCAGCGCGCGTTTGAGCATCGGCAGGTCCAGCCGGAAAATTCCGGATAACTTGAGTCGATACGTATTTTTTTTGCGGACGAGGAAGAAAACCGACAGTACGGCGGCAACAAGCCGGGCACAGATCAGCGAGATGACCATCCCGACGATGCCCAGCGAAAAAACATTGATGAGAATGACGTTCAGAACGACATAAATGCCGTTCATCGTCATGGTAAGAACCAGCGAGGAACGTGTCTCGCCCACCCCGCGAAGCGACGCGCAGACCGCCTCCATCATTCCGAAAAAAACATAGGACGACGCGCTTCCGATCAGGTAGATCCGTGCGTTATCGAGTACTTCGCGCTCCGCCGTGCCGAACAGCCAGCGCAGGATGGCGGGCGCCGACACGATGACGGCAACTGCGATCGAAAAAGCGATCAGCAGGACGGCGGTCACGGAGCCCGAAACGGCTCGGGGCACATCACTGTCTTTACCCCGCCCTTTATACTGGGCAACGATCACCGTTCCGCCGGTCGCGACCGCGATGAAGATATTCAGAAGAAACGCGTTGACGGAATCGACCATATTGACCGCGCTGACGGCCTCAAGTCCCGTCGAACTGATCATCGACGTGTTGAAAAGATTTGTACAGACAATGAAGGTCTGGTCAATCAGAAGCGGGATGATCAATGCGATAATCTGACGGTAATCCATTGTACCGCCCGAAAAATGCCGGGTCAGGAACCGGTCCGCGCGATGTTTCGCGGAGAATCCTTCCTTTAAGTGATGCAATTCTCGAGCCTCCGTCCGCTTTTGTCGTTTCCAGTCTACCAGATTATCATGGTATAATGAACACGGAACCGTTGTGCTTTGCGATAGAAAGAGGTGGTAATCATGCCGCTGTCTGCCGTCTATGCCGTTCCCCATCCCCCGCTTCTGATCCCGGATATCGGACGCGGTGAGGAACAGAACATCAAGGACACATTTATGTCCATGGAACGTGTCGGCCGTGAAGTCGCCGACATCGCCCCCGAGACGATCATTGTCATCTCCCCCCACGCACCGTATATGAACGATCGCTTCGTAATTTCCGCCGACAATACTCTCTACGGCGATATGCGGCGGTTTCGCGCGTCCGGAGTATCGGTCCGCAAGAACATCGACATCGAACTATCCGCACGGATTTATACCGAAGCACTGCGCAAGACGGTCCCGGTTCTCCTTTATGAAGAAGACGATATTTTTGTCGACCACGGCGCGCTGGTCCCGCTTTATTTTATTGAGAAATATTATCGCGACTATAAGTTGATCCTGATCTCTCTATCCGGCCTTTCCGCGGATAACCACTATACGCTCGGGAAATGTATCGCCAAGGCCGCATCGGCCTCGGCCGGCAAGGTGGTCCTGATCGCCAGCGGCGACCTTTCGCACCGGTTGACCGCGGACGGTCCGTACGGATTTGCGGAAGAAGGCCCGGTTTTCGATCGAAAAATCACGGAACTTTTAAAAGACGGGCGTCTCGAAGAGATCCGGACGATTGATCCGGAGCTTTCCGAAGCGGCCGGAGAATGCGGGCTTCGGTCTCTGATCATCATGACCGGCGCCCTTTCCGGGCAGGATTACACTTCCGATTTCCTGTCCTACGAAGGACCGTTCGGCGTCGGCTACGCGATTTGCAGTTTCCACCTGGCGGATTACGAGGCCGATAACCCACCGGACCCGGCTCATCAAAACGACGCCGATATATTAAAGACAGAACCGGTTTCTGACGAAGCAGTATCCGACCCGTATGTCGCCCTCGCGAGAAAAACGCTTGAAGAATATGTCCGGACCGGCCGAATCATCCCGGTTCCGGACGGTCTTCCGAACGAGATGTACAAGACCCGTGCGGGTGTTTTCGTTTCGCTCAAGAAGAACGGTCAACTTCGCGGATGTATCGGAACCATCTCCGCCGCGACCGACTCCGTCGCGCGGGAAATTATCCGAAACGCCGTCGAGTCCGGTACCGACGATCCGCGTTTCGACCCGGTGGAGGCATACGAACTTCCCGAACTCGAGTACAGCGTCGATGTTCTGGGTCCCGCGGAACCGGTCATTGACAGATCCGTTCTTGATCCGGTACGTTACGGCGTGATCGTATCGAGCCGCGGCCGGCGCGGACTTCTCCTACCGAATCTGGACGGAGTGGACACGGTTGAATTTCAATTATCCATCGCTCTTTCAAAGGCCGGCATCCCGTCGGACGCCGACTATTCGATCGAACGTTTCGAGGTCATCCGCCACAAATGAACGCAATCTGTCCGATATGCCCCCATAGCTGCTCGCTTTCACCGGGGCAGACCGGTTTGTGCCGCGCCCGTCAAAACATCGACGGGGAGATCCGCTGTATCAACTACGGAAAAATCACCTCCATCGCGCTCGATCCGATCGAAAAGAAGCCGCTCAACTGTTTTTATCCGGGCAGCCGGATCCTCTCCGTCGGCAGTTTCGGCTGTAATTTGCGTTGTCCTTTCTGCCAGAACTATGAAATATCCATGGCGGACCGGGAATCGTCCTACACCAGTTACTACTCACCCGAATCTCTTGTCGGGACGGCCATCCGGACCCGCCCCGACGGCAATATCGGAATCGCGTTCACATATAACGAGCCGTTGATCGGTTACGAATACGTCACCGACACCGCCCGGCTCGCCCGCGAAAACGGGTTGGAAACGGTACTGGTGACGAACGGGTTCATCAATGAGGCCCCGCTCCTTGAGCTTTTGCCGTTAATCACCGCCCTGAATATCGATCTGAAGTCCTTTTCGCAGAGCTTCTACGCGCGCATCGGCGGCGATTTGGAAACGGTCAAACGAAATATCGGAATCGCCTGCCGGCTTTCCCACGTCGAGGTCACGACGCTGATTATCCCGGGCGAGAACGATTCGGAGGACGAAATGCGCGCGATGTCCTCATGGCTCGCCGGAATCGATCCGGATATCCCCTATCACATCACCCGGTTCTATCCGAGATACAAAATGTCCGACCGGAGCCGGACAAACGAAGATATCATCGAAAGGCTCTCAAAAATAGCCTCCGAGACACTTCACAGGGTCTTCTGCTGATTTTCACGCTTTATTCCGGCAATTTCCGGGTAGACAAATTACATCGTTTTGTCGGCAAGAAACGCCATACCCTCCACATTTGAAAAGCCGCCCTTTTCGTAAAAAGTGATCGCCGGATTGTCCCGTTCGGTCATCAATGTGATCGCCCCGAGATCATTATTGCATACGTGCCTTCTGACGACATCTATCAAAGCGTTCCCGTAACCTTTGCGCTGCATACTCGGAATGACGAAAAACTCCTCGATCGAAAGACGGTTGAATTGACTGCCGACGATCTCCCGGCAGAATACGGCGCCGACAAAAAGATCATTTTCGTAAGCGCAGAAGCCGATCGAACGGGGCGTTTTGAACAGATCCTCAAGGTACTCGCGTGCCCGCTCAAATGTCCATGGTTCATTCTCATATGCCGCGACAAAACCCGTGGCACATTCATCGATATGCCGCTGTTCCAATATTTCGTATCGCATATAATCCCCCTTGAAACCAACCGCCGACAGGATTTTATCAGCCCGATTAAACCATTATAAAATGTTTTTATGGTTTTGAGTATCCCCCACAGGTATCCGGATGATGTCCGGATCGGTAAAATAATCCGTCTCATCATGACTCTGCGTCGAAAACTCCGAGATGATCGCTCCGTCCGGACCTGCCTGAAACCAGTGCAGAGTGTTCGGCATTAACGTGTATTGATCGCCGGGCTTGAGAACGATCTCATGCCAAACAGTAAAATACTCTTCCCTGCCCTTTGGTGCGATGGCCTTCGGATGCCCGGTCGCCTCACCCTCGACGTACAGATACACTTCGCCGTAGCGACACCGGAAAGTCTCTTCTTTTCCGGGGCTCCCCGGCATCGGCGGATGGCGGTGCTCCGGGCAGGTCTGATGCGCGAAAAGCACCATCTCTTTGGCGCAGCAACGCTCGGTGTTGACGTAAACGAGGATCTGAAGCCCGATGGACTCCCATTGCCCCAGCGCATATTCGGCGATCTCAAGATTTTCTTTTTCCTGTTCGGTCACCGCGATGCAAGCCTTGTCGAGCATGGCCCAAACGCGTCCCTCAATATCTTTTCTCATTGAATCCGTCATATCGTCAGACTCCTCTCTCGTAAAAGGAACGACAGGTTTCATGTAATCAATTAAATGGTAACATAGTTGATTGTCGGACAGGAAAATATATCAGGACCCTTTTGAAACACGTATCAACTTGATCACGTTCATCACGATTTGAATGACAAACATAATTGCAACCACAAGTAAAAAATCAGCCACTCCCGGAAAACTTATCACCACTATTATGATGATCAGTAAGACGATGGAATACATAACGATCGAAGCGATGGTGCCGGCTTTCTGTTTTGCGGTAGCAGAGATTTTTTTAGGCTCGATCGCATCGGAATCAGGTAGTTCACGCGCAGGATCATTCGGGGTGACCGTGGCGGAATTCGCGAACTGCTCTTTTTCTTCCTCTTCGGCGACGATATGAGAAGGCATACTCCTGGCATCCCGGTAATTTACCTTACTCGAGCAGTTCGTGCATGTACCGCTTTTGGTCTTACTGTCCAACTGCATATCGTTGCCGCAACCCGGGCACTTGATCGTGATAAAGTCATCCATTGTGATTCTCCCCTAAAACGACATACATATTCTTTATGCCATTCGCATTTGTCATGACACATCTATTATTTATATTGTCAGTCGATGATATAGTCAACCGATCGTTTAAATTAGAGGACCATCCAACTGACAAGGACCAACAAAGTGCTCATCAGCGTTCCCAGAAGATAGTACTCCGCAAAATCCTTCTCCTTGGAGATCCGGTCATACCGGGCGATCGATTTGGCGGTAAGGACCAGACCGATAGCGGCGTATTGCCCGATGGAAAGGAATATCAGCATGATGATCCGCTCGACCGTGCCGATAAAGCGGCCGGCATTATTATTGCTTTTCGCGTCGTCGAGATCCGGCTTATAGGGCATCAGAAGTTTCTGGATCAAAATGTTGCACGGCTTGTGGATCAAGAGGATCGCGAGGAGAATCGAGCGAAGGAAGGATTCGTCGAACCCGGTATAATGCGTCAGTTCGTGAAGGATCGGCCATGCGGTTTCAACGGGGCCGCGCGTCACCATCATGAAGGAAAATAGGAGCAATCCGAAAAGATGCAACGCCTGGTCGACGAAGAAGGATCTGCGCTCGATCCCGGGATTCCGCTTGCCTTTTTTCTCGAGTGAAGCGAGCGATCGAAACTTCAGGATGTCGACGAGCAAGTGAAAAACCGACGCCGCGACAATAACGATCGCAAGTTCTTTATTGATTACCGGAAGGCATACCAGCGTCATTGTCAACGCGTAAACCAGGCCGTGAATCAGGACCCATTTGAGGCTCTTCTCTTTCTTCCCGGCCATGGATCTCGTCTGAAAATAGAAATCCCCGAGTACGTGCCCCAAGAGAAACAGGACCAAATATTCCTTAAGCATCATCTCTCCTTATCTCGCCCAACACCTCATTAACGGTATCCAGCGCGCTCTTATATGTGTAATAGTAACCTCTCGAAAGACTTTTGTGAATCGTCGGCTGACGGACGCCGAGGCGATTCGCGGCATCTGTTTGATTATCGCGGTTCTTCAGCATATCGAAAATGATCTCGCGCTGTCGATCGCTCCAGGACTCCTTGATGGCGGTCATAAGCGAAAAGACCGTGTTGATCATGGAAATCGTCCCGGAATGCTCGCCTTGTACTTCCAGCCGGATATCCGCGGCGGCGGCCTGTCTCTTCTTCTCGTTGCTTTTGAGAAAGTCGATCGCTTTTCGAGCCATATAGTAACCGGGGCCATCCGCGCCGATCGCCCGTTCGCGCTCGATATCGGTCGTGATCGCGCCAATTCCGATCCCGAATCGAATGCCGACCGGATCCATCATGCGCCTTATATCCGTAACGATATCCATGACGCGCGCTCCGTTTACGAGCAGGCCCTGAAACTCATCCCCGAGCGTGATCGTGAAATTCGAAGCGATATCCTCCGCGTATTCCGCGTTGACCGTCTCCAAAATCAACTTCAATTTCTGCTGGACCTCATTGCGCCGACCGATGATTCTGGATGCCATGATATCGCCGATGATCGCGATGTACGGGCGGTCGCCAAAGTGGAAATACATAAAACTCACCTCCGCTTTACACGACCATTATATAGCCTTTTGAATATATATGCAAGATATATTGCCTATTTCGGCTATTTGTTTAGTATATAGCCTTTTTCGGATATATTATGGCGTCCGCGTTCTGCGGCGGAACCGGAAAGTTCAGTAGAAACATTTCTCTGAATCTACCCTCAGTCCTTGATTCCGAAGATCTTGAGAAGCTCCGGAAAACGCGGAGGATAGGCGTTGGTCCCTTTCCAAATAATAGGCGGACGATCACCGAACCGGATACTTAATGTCCAGGTCTCCCCGTCAAGAACCATCCGGTTCTCATATTCGTCATCCCAGTATTCTAAGCGGATGCCGCCGATCGCCCGTATGAGCGCACGGGCCTCGTCGGGCGAGAAATCCCGGATCAGCGGGTCATCGATGAAGCGCTTCGTTTCCCGTTGCGCGACACCGTCGAAAAATGACAGCCAGTGCTTTTCGGGCATCGACGTGAAGCGACTGAAAGAAAGAAGCAGCTCCTTCGACTCGGGCCGGCCTCGCCGGGTATCGAGAATCAACAGGCGGTCGAGCCAACTTTGAAGCAATTCGTCCCCGATATAGCGCGCGATCGCGCCGGGCTCGTCCTCTTCCATCCGGATCACGGCCATTATGAGAGCCAGGACGCATGACTCATCCAGCGAACCAACATCGGCGTTGGCCATCGACGCGTCTTCCCACATGATATCGTTTTCGCCGAGGATCGCGGTAAAGTCCTGAAGCGCATATTCGGGACGGTCGCTCGAAAATCCAAGAAATTCTCTGACGAATATGCCGGTGAGGTCTGAAAGACTCATCGCCAGACGGCGCTCGTTGTTCCTGTCCCTCCAGGGCATGCCCTCCCCGTTCTCCCGCACGAACCGGTCATACTCCGTCGATTCGTAAAACTTCGGAATGAATTTGGTCAGTACACCGAAGCGATGATCCGCGCTGAAGTCGCCGGCAAAAGCAATCCAATCGAAAAGAATCGCGCGCAATTCCTCATCCAGAAGCGAAATTGCCTTCGCCTTGATCGCGTCCGGAATCCCGAAATATGCCTCTGCGATCGATCCGGCAATGGCTGCCAGCGTATCGCTGTCGCCCCCCAGAGAGATCGCCGTCCGGATCGTGTCCTCAAACGAATCCGCCTCCAGAAAAGCCGTGATCGCCTGCGGAACGGATCCCTGACAGGTCTCGTTGAATGAATAGGTATCCCGGATCCCGTCACAGGTAAAAACGAGCGAAGGATAATAATCAAGCATCTGCGCGCGGATCTCATGTTTCAGATACCCGCGCCGTGCCATAAAGATCGCGACCGCCACCGCCTCTGCGCCCTTGATGCCCTCCGGGTGATCGTGCGTCACATCGGTTACCGCTTCGGAAAGGTCAATTGCCTCCACCCGACTGCCCGCCAGAAAACCGGCCGGACTTACGCGCATCGCCGATCCGTTTCCGAAACTGTAATAAGGTTTCGGATCATCCGAAAAGACCCACTTTTTGAACATGCCGCCGAAACCGCAGTCCGGGTATTTCCGCCCGAGCTCCCGCATGTTCCGTACCACTGACTCCCGAAGTTCCGCGAAAAAATCGTCGCCGAGCCCGTCCAGGTCCGGCTCAACTTCCCGATATGTCTCAATGATCGCCTTCGCGACGGCCAGAGTCATAATGCTGTCGTCCGTCGGGCGGCAGTCCTTCGCGAAAAGCTCGAACTTCTTGTCCTTATGGTTATGAAACTCGAAACGTGACCCGACGATATCCCCGATGATCGCACCCAGCATAGAAATGACCTCCTAAGAACCAGAATGTATGACCGGAAGAAACCTTTTCTTTATGGTTTCATGATACGCTATTTTCCTGCCTTACATTATGTGTTTCATGCTTTCGTCGGGTGATTTTTGATGCTTTCCCGGTATCGGCTTTTTCTACTCCACCTCTATTTTCGGAAATTCCGCCTTTACAGCCGTTCTGAACGACTGAAGCATATCTTCTTTACTTATTTCTCCGTATACGTAAAGGTGGAGTGCCTCCGTAAATAATTCCTGAATCCGCTCATTGTCGTCCCGGATTGCGCCCGAAGGACAATTCATCGCGGCAGTCGCAAAGACCTCGTAAAAATTCTGTCCGCCGAGGAAGCTCGTCATTTCCGAATCTTCGAAAAACGGGATGATGCTCTCTGCCACTTTTTGACTGCTGACAAATTCTCCGGCCGGCTTATAAAACGAGGCGGGGCTTACACGTTCACCGTAAGGATCAAATCTGTTCCAGAATTCACCCATGTAACTTTGAGTAAAAACACCGGTCGCCCAGTTAGTCAGGAATTCCTCGTCGAGTGTACAGAATTGAATAAAAGCTTGGGCAAGTTCGGGCCATGGTGCATCCTTCATGACAGCAAGCCAGGTTCCGCCTGACGAATATGCCATCGGACCGGGAACACAAGCCCAGTCGCCATCTGTAACCGAATGAACGGCGAACTCATATACGGAAAGAAACTCTTCTGAGGTGAGGAAGTAAGAGAAAATTTGAATTTTGTCGCCATTTTCATCCTTCAGGTCGTCCGTCATTCCTTCGAGCCAATCATACCCCCACCGAGTCACATTGGCAGTATAATCGTTCCGGGCGAAAGTGAATGCGAGTTCCGTCAAGTCTTCGATCATCGGGTCCATCATCAGTATATTTTCGACGATCCATGGTGAGCGTCGATTATTAAAGAACGGCAGTAAAAACTCGTCAACGGAAGTAAGCATAAAACTCTTGCCTTCAGACTTTGTTTGAACCGTCTCCGCCATTTTGGTAAACTTCTCCCAATCCGACATCAGTTTCTGAATCTCATTTGGATCGTCTGTCCCGAAGTATTCCCTGGCAAGACTTCTTCGATAGATAACGACACCGGGCGTATTCTGATATGATGAGGCACGGAGCTCCCCGGTTTTATCGTTCGTATCCGTTTCGACGATGTTTGGATAGATTTCCAGTGCGTCGACATACGGCTGTAATTCCGAAATGTCATACAACAAGTCATCAATATTGATAAATTCTTCCGCCAGACTTGAATCCATCACGATTACATCCGGACAATCGCCCGTTCCGGCTGCCGCAAGCACACTTTGCCGGTATAACTCATCCATGGAAGAAAACTCAACATATTCGACTATAACACTGGGATTATAAGCCATAAAAATATCTGACATAAACCTGATATCGTCAGAATATGACCATACCTCTAAAGGATAGGTTACACCCCAGTCCGTTGGCGTCGGCGTCGCGGTCGGGAGACTCCACGAATCCTGTTCTTCAGTCTTAGCCGTTGTGGTTGGTAGATTCAATCTTGTATCGTCGGATGAATCCGATCCTTTACAAGCAGGTAAAATTCCGAAAAGAAGGGTGATCACAAGCATCAGAGTTCCAAGTCGTAAAGCCTTATGAAACATATGACGATCCTCCGAATGGATGCGTGAAACAATCATGCAGTTACTGCTACATATTATCGTTTTTCAAGCATATAGACAAGTATTCCGCCATATCGGTAGCGTTACCAATCAAGCAGATCGACCCGGAAGTGGCTGTTTCGGGATCAGTCACACTTTTCGATCCGCTTGTCCGAAGTACCCTCGGAAGAACGGATCAGTCCCGTCAGTACCATGATAACCCCAACAATAATGACCGCGACAAAACCAAAAACATGTGTCAAAAATGAACCGACATTATCGTTTGCCAGAATGAAAAAGACGATTATAAACAAGAGGTCCAATCGATACCACTTCAACGAAAAATCTTTCGGAAATCTCAAATAGCAGACGACAAAAACGGCGATCAACGCGAATATTCCGCTTGAGTCGGGATATTCTCCCGGTACCCGTATGCAGAATTCCTTCTTTCAGTCAACGTTCGTTGTGTGTTTTTGATGCTTTCTGTTGTGCGTTTCTGAGGAGCATGATCGGCGTTTTTGATTTCTTATGTATGCGTTTAGTTTGCATTTTTTTACTCAACAAAAGTCGACTCACTCCAATCCTTCGCTTTTTTCCCTGACGACCTTTACGGCTTTTGAAACGTAATCTCAAGTGGATTCCTTGACTTTTAACCAGCAATTGCATATTATTGGCATGAATAGATTGTACGCGTGCATATTTATGGCATATACAGCCGGAGGAGATGGAAATGAAGCGATTATTGATCGATAAACTAATCTCTTGGAAAAAATCATCGCGCAGGAAACCGCTGATTATAAAGGGGATAAGACAGGTCGGTAAAACCTGGCTTCTGAGGGATTTCGGGCGGCAGGAGTACGAGGATATCGCGTACTTCAACTTTGAAAATAACCCGGCACTTTTCGAGCGTTTTCAAAAAGACCTCGATCCGCGGCGATTAATAGCGGAGCTGGGAATAATGAACGGCAAAGCGATTTTGTCCGGAAAAACGCTCCTGATTTTCGATGAGATTCAGTTCTGCGGTGAAGCCATTACCTCCCTTAAGTACTTCTATGAAGAAGTGCCGGAATATCATATTGCCTGTGCGGGATCCTTGCTGGGGATCTCGCTGGCGCGCCCCGCCTCATATCCTGTCGGCAAGGTAGATATTCTGACATTGTACCCGATGAGTTTCCTTGAATTCCTCATGGCCAACGGTGAGGATATGCTTGTCCGTTATCTTTCCGACGAGATCCGAAAGCCCGAGCCGCTTGCGGAAATGTTTACAAATAAACTTCAGGATTATCTGAAAACCTACTATATCACCGGTGGCATGCCGGAGGCGGTATCTGTTTGGCTGGAAACGAAAGATATGACTGCATTGGACGCCATCCAGCAGAACATTCTCAATCTGTACGAGCTTGATTTTGCCAAACATGCACCGACACCCGACATCCCCAAGCTCAGTATGATCTGGAACTCGATTCCCGGCCAATTGGCCAAAGAGAACGGTAAATTCCTCTACGGTTTGCTCCGGGAAGGCGCCGGCGCGCGGGCTTTTGAGAATGCCCTCACATGGCTTGAAAACGCGGGAATGGTCCATAAGGTTCATCGGATTGAAAAGCCTTCCGTTCCGCTCAAGGCGTATGTGAACCCCGCGCATTTCAAACTGTACGCTCCGGATGTGGGACTGCTTCGCAAAATGGCAGGGCTCAGCGCGAAATCGATCATCGGGGAAGATCCTTTGTATCAGGAGTTTAAAGGAGTCATGGCGGAAAACTTCTGCTTGCAGGAACTGGTCTCACTTCGCGAAGATACGCCCTTCTACTGGACCAGCGGCAATCTTGCGGAAATTGACTTCATTGTCCCGTTTACTGATAAAATTGTGCCCGTCGAGGTGAAATCGGCCACCAATCTGAAAGCCAAAAGCCTCGGAGTCTACCGGGCCAAATTCAATCCCCCCGTATCGGTGAAAACGTCCCTGCGCAATTTAGGATATGTCGACGGCATATTGTCCTGTCCGCTTTATCTGTTATGGAAAGTGGCTGAATTGATTCGGGAGATGTAAGGCCGGAAAGTAGTCAGTAGAATTGCCGACGTAACTCCGTCATTTTTCTGTCCGAAAAACAGGAGTGATCCCGCGATGTTGAATACTTCATTTCCGAATACAAGCTTAACGGATTCAATATTTTTGTGGCGACCGACAGAGATATATTCCATTCCGTGATCAGTAATCCATCAACCGACCCAACCGTTCTTTTCTTTGATTTCCGCGAGCGGGGCGTTGCTCTGACTCAAATCATCAATTTTGAGAAGATAGTTCTCTGGATCGTAGCTTCCGTCAGCATTGAGGATCATTAGGTGGTAATCGAATACTACATAATAATATGGATCATCTTCCTTTTTTGAGCGTTCATATCTCTCGATAAGAAATATCTCTTGTCCGCTTTGGCTATAATCAAAATATCCCGTACCGAAAATGTACCCATTCTCATCCATCGTTTGATAAAAGGCTTCTTTTACAGCCTCTATATCAATCACTGATTCTCTATTGCGGGATAGGATTGATTGGACCATTTCTCTCTTAATCATTTTTTCTTCATCTATCGGTTGATTCCAATCATTTTGTTCTTTAAAAGTGCTCCATTCCTCTTTCGAATATTTTCTCGTCATGACCGAAGTCAAATAGGATACATTGTCATAATAATAAACATACTCTTCATCATACTTTTGCATGATACAAATTCCTGATAAACGTCCCCCTGTCTGAAAGTAGAAACATATCCTTCCGTACTCATCGGTATCGATGATTTCTCCTTTGATCACATGCTTATCATAAGATTGCCCCCCCGGCACAGCGTGAAAAACTTGCGTAAACATCCGAACCATGTCCGGGGAATACTGTTTTGTGAAGCAACCTCCGGCTAAAGTGGATGACAGAATAATTAATGCCAAAAGAATACCCCCGATTGTCTTAACTTGTTTCATTTTTTCTCCTCCGGATCCTCAGGCACGAGCAACTAAGTTCTCTTCTTATTATGCCATTCCTCGAAATCAATCTGGTCTGCTTTCTCCAGTGGTTTTCTTTTCTGTTTTCGAAAATTCATAGAAGCTTCCTCCAAGGTCGTTTTCGTAATTGCGTCTGTCATCATGTTTTTAATTGAAAAAACTAAACATGATTCCTTGATCTTAATAGTTTTCAAACCCTGATTTGCTCACCATTCTGAGTATGTGACAGTTATGCAATTGTGCAAAACGATTTTCATCTGCTCAAGTCATATCATCTTGTAATGGTCATTTAGGTTGGCAAGCTT
>CAZCLK010000008.1:0-46697 GCA_964499575.1 uncultured Oscillospiraceae bacterium
ACCCTTCATTTAGCCTCTGTCCAAAATCCGGGCGTATATTGTTTTGAGACAGCCCCGCATCTACCGCACGGGCTGTGACACTACTTCCCGAAAAAGCTCCATTTACCGATCGTTCTGCCTTCCTTGAGCGCCTCGGCACTCTTATAAGCGTCGATGCCGATCACAATATAACCGGGGACCGCGGATATTCCGCAGGTAATAATTGCGGCAACCACCTGAAGCCCGAGAAGAAGAAGACCTTTGGCGACCTGGCCGTTAATCATTTGTCCGAGACCGTTCAAAACAAACACCGAGAGCAATGCCGCGACAATCGGATCGAGAACCAGTTTGTCCGGCGTCACTCCGTCAGCGCCTTCATACGAATAATGTCCGTCGTACGAACCCGTCGGACCCCCCGCGCTTTTTGCGTTCGACGAGCTTTCGCCGTACGTTCCCGTTCGATCATATCCGTTTCCGGGCGGCGCATCAATTGGGCTCGGTGTCCTTGCGTCGGCAATAAACGTCGGCCGCTGGTCCGGTTGGATCGAATCGGCCAATGACGAACCGCATCCCGGACAAAACTTTTGCTTGTCCTTGGCCTCATAACCACACATTCTGCAGATCTTACTCATATAACCTCCGATCATTTCAGGAACGATTCTATATCATGACGAAAACATCTTAACGTCATAACAGTCCGGTCTTTCTTTCTAAAGGCCGAGCACTCCGATCCGGGTGATCATCACCGCCGTCATTTCGACGATTCGCTGCGCGAATCGTTTTTATGATAAAATAACATTCAGCGTTTTTCAACAAGGAGGATGATCCCATGCGTCTGCACATTGACGGATTAGTCAAAAACTACAAGGACAAAGCCGTACTCAGAGGCGCAAGCTTCACCTTCGAGCAGGGCAAGATTTACGGGCTTCTGGGGCGCAACGGTGCCGGAAAAACTACACTTTTCAACTGTATGGCCCGGTATCTCGACTTTGAAGGCGGTCGAATCGGCCTCGACCCTGATGATCGCTTCGGTGATCCGATTGCTTTTTTCAATGACGGCGGCTCGCACGAATACAACGAAAGTGATATCGGTTTTGTTTTCACTCAGCCGCATTTGCCGGAGTTTCTGACCGGCCGTGAGTTCATTAAGTTTTTCATTGAGATCAACAGCGAACGGGTCACAAATCTCCTGTCCGTCGATGAATATTTCCGTTTGGTCGCCTTCGACCCGGCGGACGGAGACCGTTTAATCAAGGAATATTCCCACGGAATGATGAACAAACTTCAGATGCTGATTTCCCTATATATCCTAAAACCGCCGGTCATCCTCCTCGACGAGCCGCTCACGTCCTTTGATGTCGTCGCGGCACTCGAAGTTAAGAACATGATCAAGTCGATCAAAAAGGACCATATCATCATCTTTTCGACCCATATTCTCGAGCTTGCCCAGGACCTGTGCGACGAGATCGTCGTTCTGCACGAGGGCGTCTTGCGCCACATCCCCGCAGACAGCATCCATACTCCGCAATTTGAATCCGATATCATCCGGATTCTTTCGGAAACCGGATCGTCCGGGGCGCCCGCGCGTGAATCTGCGGACGAATCCGCGCGAAAAGAGTAGCCGGTATGGGGAAACAAAAAATCGCCGGGATCCGGACCTATCTTGAGATGATGATCACCTCGCGAAAAATATCGACTGCGGCAACGATGAACCGGCTGATTCTTTTTTGTCAGCGTCTCCCGCTGATCGGCCGGTTTGTGCCGGATTCGCTTTACGGCATCAGCGCGGGAAAGACTCTGTTCCTGATCCTCGGAAATCTATATCGCCTGAGCAAGCGCTTGATGATCAAGGCGATGTATGTCGGTTTTACGGTCATGTGCGCGTACGCAATCCGGGATATGGCGGGCTTGGGCGTTTCGGCGTTCCCGGTTGATTCGCTCATGACCGTGTTTTTCTTCATGAGTTTTGTCGCGGCGCCTCTGGGCTTATCCAAGTCCATGAATTTGGATGTCGGGGTGGATCTCATGATCATTGATAAACTCCGCGCGGATGCCGACGTGTACGTCCCGGCAAGGATCCTGGAACGAAAAATCATCGATTTTTTCGCGACGATGCCGTTTGTTCTTCTTCTGGCGATCCACGAAAGTTACTCCGTTTGGGAAGCTCTGGCAATCCTTCCGCTGATGACCGCCTGCAAACTTGTCGGAGAGGCCCTTTTTCTTATGTGCTACGCCTTCTTCCGGCGCTTTTCGAAAAAGACCTACAAACCTGTTTCTTATGGATTCCTCATTGCTGCCGTGGCGGCTATGGCGATTCCTTTCATCCTGATCGCGTCCGGAAATCCGTTCCCCTTCAAGCGAATCGTTTTCCATCCCGCTTTTGTCGTCGGAATTCTTCTGTTGGCCGGCCTCTCCGTCATATACATCCGCCGATACCGCCTTTACCGCTCTCTGGCATGGGGGACTGTGGTGAATTTCAACCTCGCCATGGAAAAGGCCAAGCCGATGCGGAAGCAGAAGCAATTCGGCGACTCCGACAAATGGAGCAAGGATCTCAAGGACGAGGATATCCGCACCACCCGTTTTTCAAATCTGACCGGATACGCGTTCTTCAACAGTGTGTTTTTCTCCCGTCACAGGAAATTTTTCTTCAAGAAGATCCTGAGCCGGGTCTGCCTGCTCGCCGGGATTACAATCGGTGTGGTGATTGTACTGTTTTTGATAAAGAATGATGTTGATACGAAGATCCCGTTCCGGTTCCTTCCTGTTTGCTTTTTCATCGGATACATGGTGTCTCTGGGGCGTCCCGCTACCGCGGCGATGTTTGCCAATTGTGACGTGGCGATGCTGAGTTATCCGTTCTACCGCTCCCCGTCTGTCGTCATCCGGAACTTCTACCTGCGCCTGAAGACAATCCTTCTTTACAATGCGCCGTCTTTTGCTATCCTTTTGATCTTCGCGGTCATCGTTGATCTGCTGTCGCCCTTGATCCTCGGTATTCCGGGAGCGCGCGTGCAATGGAACTTAATCCCCCTGTATCTGGTCACGCTCGTGATGATGTGGATTTTCTTTTCTTTCCATGACCTTTTCATCTATTACATCATCCAACCGTATACCGCGGACATGAGCACCAAAAGCAAGCTCTTCTCATTCATTCAGATGGGCGTCTATTATATTTCGTACATGAACGTCCAGTTGACCAAGGTCAATATCCGGATCTATATGGTGATCGTTATCGCCGCAACGCTGGTCTACTTCGTCGTCGGGCTTCTGGCGATCAATAAGTTCTGTCCCAAGACCTTCAAGCTCAAGTAAGGCGCAAAGTTTTATTATTGTTCACGGTTCCTTATCCTATTGATCCGTGATAAATGTTATAAATGATTCACAGCGCTTTTTGAAACGGAGGTGGATTATTATGATCGAGCAGACATTTTCACTTACGCGGCAGGACGATAAAGCGATCGAGAAGGTCGTTTTCGACGAGAACGTTCACTACCTTCACATGGTATTTCCGAAGAATGACGGGTTACCGGAGCACTTCTGCAACGCTAATCTTTACATGACGGTGATACGGGGCAACTTGTCCATCGGACTGGGCGACCAGGAAACCCATGTGTATGAAGCGGGCACGCTTCTGAAGATTCCCTTGAATACGAAGATGAACGTTCGGAACCTTCACGACGACACACTCGAATTGATCGTCGTCAAGGCGCCGGCACCGGTTTAATCCGATCGGACTATTAATATTATTGACGGAGGACCAAAATGAGTATGTTTTGTTTTCAATGCCAAGAAACCGCCGGAAATAAGGGGTGCACAATCCGCGGCGTCTGCGGAAAGACTGAGGATGTCGCAAAACTCCAGGATCTGTTGATCTATACGTTGAAGGGGATCTCGGTGATTATCCGTAAGAGCCGGATCGATGTCTCATCAATTCCTCAGATCAACCGTGAAGTCCTGAAGAGCCTTTTTATGACCATAACCAACGCGAATTTCGACGCCGCGGCGATTGAGACTCAGATCAGAAAGATGCTCGCGCTCCGCGATGATCTGTGTGAAAACACAGGCGTCGAGGATATCGATCCCTCCGGAATGTTCACGGCGGATACTCTTTCCGGCATGATGGACATAGCCGGATCCGTCGGCGTATTGTCCACAGCGGACGAAGACGTCCGCTCCCTTCGTGAAATGATCATCTACGGCCTAAAGGGAATGGCGGCCTATGCGGAGCATGCCTCCAATATCGGCAAGGACGATCCCGCGATCAACGCATTCATCTACGAAGCGCTCGCCGCAACCCTGGATGACAATCAAAGCGCGGACGATCTTGTTGCCCTTACGCTTCGCACCGGTGAACACGGTGTCAAAGCGATGGCGCTTCTCGACGGCGCGAATACCTCCCGCTACGGGAACCCCGGGATCACGAACGTTGAGATCGGTGTTCGCGGAAATCCGGCGATCCTGATTTCCGGGCACGACCTTACGGATCTGGAGCAACTTCTGGACCAAACGAAGGATTCCGGAGTCGATGTCTACACCCACGGCGAGATGCTTCCCGCGCACTACTATCCGGCTTTTCGAAAATACGAAAACTTTGTCGGCAATTACGGCAATTCCTGGTGGAAGCAGGTCGGCGAATTCGAGCGTTTTCACGGGCCGATCCTGTTTACCACGAATTGCATCGTGCCGCCCAAGAGCGAAGAGGTCCGTGAGCGGATCTTCACGACCGGAGCGGCCGGATTCCCCGGGTGTCCGCACATTGAACAGGACGCGAGCGGGCGCAAGGACTTTTCGGCGGTAATCGATATGGCCAGGAGCCTCCCTTCGCCGGAACAAATCGAGAGCGGCTCGATTATCGGCGGATTCGCCCACAACCAGGTCCTCGCGCTCGCCGATAAGATCGTCGACGCGGTCAAATCCGGAAAGATCCGGAAATTCTTCGTGATGGCCGGTTGCGACGGCAGAATGCGCTCCCGCGAGTACTATACCGAATTTGCCGAAAAACTCCCTTCCGATACCGTGATCCTCACCGCGGGCTGTGCCAAGTACCGCTATATCAAGAGCAACCTCGGCACGATCGGCGATATCCCGCGTGTTCTGGACGCCGGTCAATGCAATGACTCCTACTCACTGGCGGTCATCGCGCTGACGCTCAAGGACGTTTTCGGCCTGAGTGACATTAATCAACTTCCGATCGTTTATAACATCGCATGGTACGAACAGAAAGCGGTCATTGTTCTTCTGGCGCTCCTCTATCTCGGGGTCAAGAACATCCACCTCGGACCGACACTTCCAGGATTCCTTTCGCCGAACGTCGCGAACGTCCTGGTCGAAAAGTTCGGGATCAGCGGCATCGGAAGTGTCGATGACGATCTGAATCTGTTCCTCGGATAACAAGCCCCCGTCGATCCGAAGTCATCGCGTATTCCGGACAGAAAGATTGCCTGTATCAACATGAAAACAGCCCTGCCGATTGGCGGGGCTGTTTGAGTTACCGGTCGTGATCATCCCGAAACATGGCGAATTTATTTCTTCTTGCTATCCTCTTCATGTAATTTTGCCTTGCTGTGACGAAATCTGAACTCCTCGATGAAACCGGAAGCGATTCCGCCGATGACTAAGAAAACACCCAGTCCGATCAGTACACCCCATAATTTGTTCAGGTTATCCTTGGTATCTGATTCGGATGCCGCATTTTCTCCGGAATTGGTCGTTGCCGCACTGGCATCAGAAGGTTCTGTCTCCTTAACCGTTGTCTCTTGAACCGTTGTCTCCGGTACCGGTGTAGCTGTAGGTTCCGGCGTTGGTGTCGCGGTCGGCTCCGGCGTAGGTGAAGGAGTCGGCGTCGGCGTCGCGGTCGGTTTGGGTGTAGGCGTCGAAGCCTGTGTAGGTTTGGGGGTAGGGGTAAGTGTCGGGGTGGGCGTAGGTGTTGATGTAGGGAACGGAGTTGAAGTAGGCGTTGGAGTTGGCGTCGGGGTCGGCGTCGGCGTCACTACCACAAATTGAGCGATCAGAGTGCGATCTTCAGTAACATTCGTATAGTCACCGCTCCACCCGCTAAATATATACCCTGTTCGAGTCGGATCCGCGGGAGGAGTTGCATCCTCACCATACGGAACGACTTCGGTCTTAATGTTTGTTGAGTCCCAGTTCAAAAACGTAACCGTGCATTCCGTGGGAGCAGCATTGGCAACGGTCGTAATCATAAGCAAGCAAATCAAGCTAAGCGTAGCAACCAATAACCTTTTCATTCGGCATCGCCCCTTCCGGCAAAATACAAGCGCTTCAAAACTATCATTTTCATTCTAATCGAATAATTATCATCTGACTAGACTTTACCGGTTTGAAATGCTTTGTTTTCATCACTTTATATGTTTTTTGCGAAAATTTGACTCCATTATAAACTAAATTTGATGAAAAACGAGTTTTTCGAGTTAAATGTCTTACCATTCCCTTAATAAAGAGTATTCGTGTGAGTAATCTGTTACCTTGCTTGTTTGGATGCGCAATTGTATGATGATTTTTGTCAACGGCAGTTTTATGTTTTGTACCGATAATTAAAGGAGTCGCTCATGTGCGGACGTTACTATATTGCCGATCCAAAAACCGATCAGGAAATCAGGAAGATCTGCGACGATATCAATTTCCGGTATCAGAGCACCGACCGCAGCACGGAGATAAAGACCGGGGAAATTTTCCCGACCGATCCGGCGCCGGTATGGGTGCGGGAAAAGGAAGAGATATCAGCGGTTCTGATGACTTGGGGCTTCCCTGCGCCGCAGCGCCGCGGGGTCATCATCAACGCACGGGCAGAGACCGCCCACGAAAAGCAGATGTTCAGGAATAGTGTCGTAAGCCGCCGGTGCATTATCCCGGCCAGCGGTTTTTATGAGTGGTCGCACGAAGGCGGAAAAAGCGGAGCGAAATACCTCCTGACCTCAGAGGAATCCGCTCTCCTTTCCCTCGCCGGACTCTACTCGATTTTCGAAAAGCCCGAAGGAGAGCGCTACGCGGCTTTTGTAATCCTCACTTCAGCCGCCAATGACTCGGTCCTTACGCTTCATGACCGCATGCCTCTGATCATCCCGACGGGAAACGGCGAAGCATGGCTTTCAAACGAATCCTATGCGCGCAAACTTCTTCTGTCCCCCTGCTCGTTAAAGCTGACCGGTACCGAAGTCTAGCGGTGTACCGACCGATCCGGACTGAAGAGGCTCTATCGACTTAAAACGATACATGTAACGCTCATCGGCGACAGATCGACCGTAAACATCTCCGAATCGACTTCGAACGACCCGAGAAGTTCCGGAACAACGGACGTCTCCGTCAACACATACGACGCTCCGGACGTGTATATTTTGTCCTTCGCGGTGATGTCTATCGAAGCTTCCGTCCAGCCGTCCGTTTTATTGATTGCGATAATAACCAAACGATCCGGGTCATTCGAATCGACGGAAGCATAGACCGAAGCCGCCCCGTTATCACCGCTCAAGGCTTGAATGCTTATATCTCCGAAGTGAGATCCGTTCCCGTCGTAATCGAGAAACATATCAAAAGCGGCCTCAATGAAACTGCCTTCAATATCCGCCATCGGCCACAAACACGCCGCGAAAACGCCCTCACGCCCGGCAACACCGAGAAAGTCCGCCTGAGCGATCGCTCCGGAAATATGTCGGCTACCGCCAAAATAGTATTCGGTGATCGCAAGCCCGGTCCCCGGGTACAGGCGATCGATCTTGTCCCGAAGCCACGGAATCAAACAGACGGGACCGCCGATATAGTCTGCGATCCAACTGTTTTCTTCGTACGTGGGATCCCATAAAGAGCGCGGCGCTTGAATTCTTGCCGCGGAAACCTCTTCCTCTCCCGATTCTGACGTAATTCGTTCACCGTCATCGCTTTGAGCTTCCGGATACCAGTGGAGATCCAACACGTCCACGAGCCTACTGCCGTAATCATCTTCGGCCTCGGCAAGTTGCGTCAGGTAATAGTCGATGAATTCCCCGTATTTCGCGCTGTCCGGGGCGTTCTGGAGATTGACGAATGCGTTGTATCCGTACCCGACGAACCCGAAAACCATCGCTTCGGGAGCAACGGATTTCACGGCGGAGGCAAACTCGATGTTTTTATCGGTCAGCTCGGTATACGTGACCGGCTCGGGGCGGATCGGACTGTGCGTCGAAGACCAGAGCGCCGGCTCATTGTCCAGGCAGTACATCAGCCTGAGGTCGCCGCGTGCCGGGAGCGGAAAAGCGTTTTCGAGGCAGTAAACAAACTCGTTCTGGTATACGTACCGGTCGGACAAAGAAGGCACGAGGCTCAACGGTCCGCCCTTGAACGCGCGACTTTCACGGAAACGTTCGTCTAAATAATCTTCCGTTTGTGTGACATCCGTTCCGTCCTTGTCCCGCGCGACATAGCCGAGTATCGGGACGGTGACGAGCGCCGCGGAATCGTTTTCGAAAATTGACGTGACCCGTTCGACAACCGCGAAGCCGGGCACGTCGGATTCCGATAAATATCCGTCGTTATGAAAGTACCAGTCGCTTCCGGCATTGGAAGCGTTGTTTTCCCAGTTATAAGCGGTCCAACGATTTCCGCCGAGCCGGCCGAGGGTGTATCCGGCCGAATCAAAGCTTTGCGGATCAAAAAAATTACAGCCGTAAATATATGGCGAGATATCTCCGTTGACCTGTGTCGTATCGATCGAAAAACGGACGAATTCGTTGATCGCATAGTTCGGAGTCGCGACAAAAGTCCCCTCTGTTTCGGCTTGGTTGACGGTCGTACCGTCATCTTGGGGATAATCGCTTACCTGAAGCGCATAAACGTACTGCTCACCGGAAATCAGCCCGGAAACGGAGATTTCATGTTCGGTTCGATATTCCTGCGTCGAAACTGTTTCCGTAGCCGATCCGATCCCGTAACGAAACTCCGCCTTAGCGTTTTCGCTCGTTGAAAAACGAACGACCGCCGACTTCCCCAGGGCTCCGACTTCTATGGCAACATACGAAATGACCGGGGAAGTTCGGTCCTCCTTACAGTTGAGCACTAAATCGTCGATATAGAAACTGCTGTCCGCTTCGGATCGGTTGAAAAAAACCAGACGAGCCATCGGCATCGCTTCAGGGTTCAGATCCAAAAGCGGGACCGTAACCTCATACCATGTATCCGGGGCGACCTCTCCGTCGATCAAGTCGAAAATTGGTATCTCTTCGCCCAAATCCAGCGAAACGCACAGATCCTCATCGTCCTTGGTTTCCCCGCCGGGGTTGAATGCAAAAGTCAGCGAGCGGCAGTGGTTAGGATAAAAATAATATATCTCCTCCCAGTCCTCGCTCCTTCGCGTCAGTTCAAACGCTTCCCATGCACCGCACCGAACGGAAATTGAGCGCATGCCGCCATTAACGACAGTGCTTTCCTCCGTCGAACACGTCGCTTCCCCCCAAGTGCCCGGAATAAAGGATCCTTGAACGGTATCATCATACACCGGCAGGGTGTAATTCCGTTCCGACATAGGCGTCGGCTCGGGAAGCGACGCGGGTACCGATGCGTCGGATTCGGATATCGTCACTTCAACCTCTGTGGTCGCTTGCGTCGTTTCAGATTCTTCTTTCGGCGTACGCGAGCAGGAAGACAGAACGGCTGCGACAAGGACGATCGGTAAAATAAGGCGGGAAATAAACGGTTTACATTTCATCTCGACTGATTCCGTCCATATGTCGGCCCATATCCTTTTGATATCCTCGAGGAAACTAATTTGTTTTCTTCTATACCTAACATATGACTTTCCCGCAAACCTTATCAGCGACATGCGCCGATTCTTTTGATAAAATGTACATAATAGTATATCACGTCCGGGTACTCATGCGTTTATTGACGGCAGGTAGTGTCATGCAAAGGAAAGTGTCTCCGTTTTTTTCGAGAAACACAAAGGTGATTCTTCGGATAATCGCAGGGCTTTCGGTACTCCTTGCGGTTCTGTTCCTGCTGATCTCCACGGAAATGTTCGATCACGGAGCGGTTTTCACTTTTTTGGGGTATATCAGTCTCATCATCAATGCGATCGGGATTGTCGGCGGCATTCTTGTTCTTCTTCGGCCCTCCTCGGAATTATCGGTCGCTTTAATCAAACTGTTTTGCCTTATCGGCCTGCTTTTCGTCTTGTTCTATTCCGCTGTAGTCAACGAATTTCAAACCGGACTCCTGCTTTTTGTGATATTTTGGACGTTATCGTATGTCTATTTATGCGCTCCTCCGGTCCGCAGTTTCCTTCTACCTGCCAATCCGAACAGCGCGTATAAAATGCCTGCAGGAACATACCTCAAGATTCACGCAATCGTTCCTCTTTTTTTCATCGTTACCGCCGTTCTTTTCATAATGATATGGGTAATCGATTGGGAGGCCCAAGCGCGAATCTATTCGGAGCCGAACGGCGGAGGTATTTCCAGTTACGTCAGCGAAAATGAAAAGCCTTTACTTACCGCGAATATCGACGGGGGTTTCATTTACAATGTCAGTACTTCTATAACAACAGGTACTGAAGAAATCCCGGTTCATTCAAACAATTCCGGATCAAATTCATGCGGCGAAATCCGAATTAAACTTACCGACCCTTCCGCGCGTATTACCCTCTACCCCAACGAAACCGGTATCCTCCGCCTGAATATCCTGAATATACCCCGTGATTCAAGCCTGATGCGAAACGGAGAAACAGCCATTCCGGGAATCAACATTTCCGAGCCCCGTTGGTGCGGAGAACGGGAAATTCAAGCCGCCAGTGAACAAATCCTTTCCGGCCGGCATCTGACCGCCGTAAACGGACATTTCTATGATTTGGATGTAATCGCCGGTCATCCTTTCACTCTCGAAATAATGCCGAATCAAAAGACAAATTTGAATGTGCCTTTTCGCTTTGTTATCATGTCTGATTTGCATTCCGGCTACAACATCTTCGTTCCGGAGCTTGATAGTATCATCGGATACGATCCGGATTTCATCATCATTAACGGAGATTTCACGAACTATGGTTATCCTTCCGAATACATGATGTCCGCGGCATTCGCCGAAAATCTCCCTGTTCCGGTGTTTTCATCGATCGGTAATCATGATGTCTGGAACGGCGGAAGCACTTCATACAACAAGTATTTTGGGCCGTTCCATTACTCGTTTGTCTACCGAAACAGCAAGTTCATATTTTTAGATTCTTCAACGGGAATCATCGGTGAGAATCAATTTGACTGGCTGATCGACGAGCTCGATAATAATAAATCCGAATTTCTGTTCGTTATATCCCACATGCCGCCCATTGATACGGTAACGGGAATTTTTGACACATCCGACACACTTCATCCGGAGTCTTTACATACGATCCACAGCAAGAGTGAGAGCGATTATTTACTTCGGTTGATGGATCAATATGATGTCGACGTATTTTTCTCCGGACACACTCATATTTTCGGGCAAACCGTCATTGATGGAACGACCTATATCACAAGCGGTGTGCTCGGAGGAACGATGCAACCGGGCAACTCGGTCAGCTATCTTGAGGTTGAGGTCGGAAAAGACGATTATTCGATAAACATGAAGGATATTCTCAGCGTCGAAGAGGCCGGTGGCAAGGTATTGGAGAATCGCTTTCAAGCCGTTCGCGTTTTCAGTGTTCCGTTCATGATCAACAACAGTGTTCGAATCGCGGCAACGCTTCTGCTGTTCATCTCTTCCAGTCTTCTGTGGATTGTCATCCGTCGGCGTTTTATGTACCGTGTGTTTAATCCCGGGCAAAGCACGTGATCATTTCCGTTTAAAACGGGAAACCCAGACGACTTCGCAATATATGTAAAAAGTCTATAAATATTTACATCTGCTCGTCCGGAGATATAGCAAATATTCTTAATTTGTTGTACCCTGTTTTGTATGGCTTAATTTATGCTGTTTTTAAGGCAGTCGCATCGTGGGGAGGCGAAAATGAGCGAAGTATATCACCGCAGTGCATTCAAAACCTGGGTCGGTGCACCGGACCGCGGCGACGGGAAACCCGTCCCTTCCGAACTGATCGATGAATACGTCAATGCGCTCAAGTTTTCTTCTTCGATGCTGATCACCGGTAAATTCAAACATACGGACCTCTTCTTCTACTCGACACCGAAAGAGTTTGAAGAAGCCGTTGAAGTAATCTTAAGCGCTAAGAATTTCGATCTGGTCAACAAGAGCAGTAACGGGACGTTCGCTGAGGCTCTTGAGTTGTACCGTCAGTTTCTCAGCGAGATCTCACAGCCGGCTTGCTGGCTTTTTTCCGGGAATCCCAGAATCTACGATCTTATCCCGGCAATCCAGGAGCTTGCCGCCATTCCCTGGAAACTCGATCGCAAGGATTCTGCCATCAAGAGAAATGATAAAGTATACCTCTGGATCCCCGGTGTGGACGGAGGTATCGCCGCATCCGGAACGGTGATGGGTTCTCCCGAAGAGCGAGAACCGCTTCGAAATGACCCCTTCGCGATCGGCGCATTTCTTCGACTCAACAGTTTTATCGGTTTGGAAATCCGACTCGATAAACGGTTTACCAACCCTCTGGTCAGCAGAAACCTTCTCCTGGCGGACGACAACGCCAAGACTCTTGAAGTACTCAATTTCCCGGGAGTATCCTACTATAAAGTAACAGCCGAACAAGAAGAGGCCATCGAGAACATCATCAAGGGAAGTTACACCCGAGCGGCGGCGATCGCTGCGGCAAATGCCCCGCCCTCACCGGTCACGCACCCCAAGACACCCGTAACGCCCAAACAGACGACACCTCCGTCAAAAGAGACTCCGGCGTCCGGAGCTTTGCGGACGGCTGTCCCGAACAAGCCGCCCGTTGCGCCCTCTTTCGAAATTCAGTCTGAAAGCGCCTCCGACAGCCTCACACCGAAGAACGCTCAAATCGACGAAGAAGAAGTTTTATTTGAAGAAGTCCGGGGGCGGCGGTGCTGGATTTTCAATCCGCCGGATGCATCGCGTGTCTGGGATGATTTTTTCTCGCACGGATTTATCGCGCTCGGTTTCGACTCGCTCGGCGACCTGAAACAATTCGACTCCAGAGACTCCGTTAAAAAAAGTATGCAAGCGACGTTCGGAAGCGGCAGGAATTATAAGTACCTCGTCAATGCAGCCTGGCAGTTTTGCAGAGAAATGCAGATCGGCGATATTGTTTATTTCGGATCCGGTTCACGTAAGATATTGGGCAGAGGTATTATTAAGTCCGATTATGCCTTTGACTGGTCCCGTAAAGAACACAAGAATGTTCGTGATATCGCGTGGACGAACCGGGGCGAATGGGTCCCCGAGCCGATAGTCAATCACCGGATCCTGTTTGACATAACCGATCTGACCGGTTATTGCCGGGATTTGGAAGATATGATCGCCGGCTCTTCGGATGCCAATATCAGCGATGATTTCGATGATGATTATATCCGGTCGTATACGAAGGAAGATTTTCTGGCGGAAGCATTCCTGGAAGAGAGCGATTACGAGGAATTAAAATACCTCCTGCTTTCCAGAAAAAATGTAATCATCAACGGAGTTCCCGGCGTCGGAAAGACTTATCTTTCCGAGCGTTTGGCGTACTCGATCATCGGCGGAGTCGATTATGAGCGCGTGAAGAGTATTCAGTTTCACTCCGGCTATTCGTACGATAACTTCGTGATGGGATATATCGCTTCCGGCGGAGGGCAGACTTTGTCAACCGGTGTTTTCTATGATTTCTGTAAAGAAGCGGAGCAGGACGACAAAGAGCATTTTTTCATCATCGACGACATTTGCCGGGGAGATATCGGGAATATTTTCGGGGATCTTCTGATGCTGATCGGGCGCGATGATCGCGGAAAGAAAATACGCCTCCTCTATCGGGACGAGCAGTTCTCAATCCCCGATAATGTACATATCATTGCCACCATGAACGGAGGGACCAATTCCGGCGGCATGGACTATTCCGTGCGCAGAAGATTCGCTTTTTACGAACTGCCTCCGGCCTACGAACAGAAATCCTTCATCCGCTATATCAAGCAGAAGAACAGTCCAAAGCTCGAAAAACTGGTCAAGATGATCACGGACATCAACAAGGTCCTCGCGGCCGATCCTGCCGTATACGGCGGACACTTGATCGGGCACGGGTATTTCTGCGGCAAACAGGAACTGAATGATCAAAACATAAACGCGATCATCAAATACGAGTTGCTCCCCCTGATCCGGGAAATCTTTTCCGCCCAACCGGATCAAGCCAAGCTGTGGGCGGGAAAAATCGCGCTTCTGATTAAAGCCTGACGATCGTTTATGTCAACAAAAAAACCGAAGGAGCAAGTTCCTTCGGTTTTTTTACGGTTTGCTCGCGGTCATCGCCGGGAACGATACCTTTTTACTAAAACGGTCGTCATTCTTTTTCTTCCGGCGTCTGTTCGCCGTCATCCTTTGCGCCGGGGGACGCCGCAGCTTTTTTCTTTTTCAGGAGGGTGTAAACAATTCCGCCGGCCATTAAAATAACGCCCGCAGCAACCCAGATCACCCACTCCCAACTGTTTCCCTTCTTGACGGGGGCTTCATCCGCTACCGTCGGCACGGGGGTCACGACAGGTGCTTCGGTCGGTACCGGCGTGGCCTCGGGAGCCGTCAACGCGTCCAATTCCTCTTGTGTCAGAAAATTCACGTTGTCCATATACACCTTGCCGGCAAAGTCGCTCTCGATATCCCCGAAGATCAGGATCATATTGCGCAGGAGCGTATCTTCCTTAATACTGTCGATCGCCGCGAAATCAAGGACTACAAAGTAGTGATAGAGCCCGTCCTTGGTCACTTCCGCTTCGGAGAGTTTTGTAAAATCAATGTTGAACGATTCGGGAATCTGGACCCAGTAGCCGAACTCGGGAGGTTGGAAAGCACAGCTGATCGCGATCTCTCCGGTCGTCGCCTGCGTCGGTGCCAAATACAGATCAAATACAACATAATCATAATTGTTGCGTGTCAGCGGCTCGATCCACAGATCCAGTCTCGGCGCGGAAGCCCAGTTGTCCGTCGGCTTAACTTCGGGGTACGCGAACTCGAATGCGAGTGAAAAGGAGTCATTCGCCGGCTCAACTTTAAGGGATACTTTGGTTCCCGAGTCGACGTTCCAATCCCATCCCTGACGGGTGAAATTACTGAAATCAGAAGGAATCTTGGCGTCGCCCTTCCTCTCATGCTCCAGAGGCGGCGGGCCGGAAGCCCCGGATCCGGAAAAGGTGATATTGTCCAATCCGACATTTCCGCCATTCTCGCTTCCTACAAACAGCACGAGGTTCGTAAGAACGCTGTCCTCCGCGTCCGCCGCGATGGTCTCGATATTCGTGGCTTGACTTTTAGTCATGACGGCCTGCGCCATGAATAGTCCGTTATCCTGCTCCACAAATTCCCGCGGGAGGATTATAAGCGCCATCGATGGATTGGCCCAGCCGTGCGAATCCGCCTGAGGCACCGCCGCGATGGTAACCGTCGTTGGCTCTTCAACGAACACATCCATTTTGACTGTATCCCCGCCGAAGATATTGAAAGCGGGGTTGTAACTCTGGGAAGAGATACGAACGTTTACCCAGAAATTTGAGTCCGTAACATCCGAACTGGCGGCCATTTCGGTCAGCCAAAGGATATTGTCCCTGTTTTCGAGTTTAACGCTCTTGATCGGACTGTCCGGGTTCAGTTCAAAGCCCTGCGTCGTTCCCTCGTCAAATGTCCACAATACTTCCTCGAATGCGCCCTCGAGTTTACGCTCGATCGGCTCATATTCGATCCCCTTGATCCGTGCCCGAATGAATTCGCCGGTCACGCTCATCTCCTCCGGCGACCAGATCCGATCATCGCCGGGATCCAGCACGGTTGCCTCGGAGACGCCCATAATATATGGCATAAAAGAACCGGAGGTTTCGTTCTTATTCGTCAGGGACCAGTTACACCAACTGACGTTGTTACTGTTCAAGAAATCGAGCCACAGGTCCGCCTTGTCGAGATAAGGACCCCCGTTTCCGGTGGCTTCACTGGTACCCCACTCCGTCGCGAAAATCGCGACGCCGTTCTCGAGCGCGTATCGTCCGTTGGACATCACGTTCCCCCGATCCGTCGTATCCTCGGAGGACATATGAGTACCGGTATAGAAATGCAGTGAATACATAATATTCTCCGCATCGATCGGATCGTCCGCCGCGAGATCCGGGCGCTGACTCCAGTTCGGGCTGCCAACCAGAATGATGTTATCGCCCTTTTCGCGAAGCATCGCGACGATCGGCTCCGCGTAACTCTTGACTGCCTGCCATCCGGCTGCGTCGTTTGATAGACCTTCTCCGCCCGTGCTGTTCGGACTCGGCTCGTTACAAATTTCCCACAGAATATAGTGGAATTTCGGATTGTCTTTATAGTGGTCCGATAATTCGTCGAAAAAGTTGAAGGCTTCGGAATAGATCTCCGAGTTCGGATCGCCGGGCGCCAGCACATGCCAGTCGACGATGACATACATATCATTCTCAAGAGCGTAGTCCACTCCTTGATAGACCAGGTCCTTCATTCCCGGATTTTTCGCGTATCCGTTCTCTCCGACGTACATCGCCAGACGGATCACGTTCGCCTCCCAATCCTCGGAAAGGCACGCGAACGCGTTCTCATTGATGATCTCCCCAAACCACTGAAGACCGTGCGTGCTCATGCCGCGCAACTGGATCTTCTTTCCGCTCGCGTCGGCCAGCGTCATCTGCCCGTCGATCTCAATGACCTGAAGCGCTCCGGCTTCACTGGGCTTGCGAACGTTATCGTTGCCCAGAAGGCTGTCCGCCTCTCCGGCTGCCGCAACGGCAGAGGATAAAACAGCAAACAGCAGAGCCAGAATCAGAAGATAAGAAAAGGACTTCATAAGTTTCTTCATGGTAACTCCCCCAAAGCATACGCAACTGATTCGTTTCCATCGAAAAGGGGTGTCCCTTCGTTTGGCGGGATAACCCTCAACGACTATATTATAGTTTATCCGGTCGGAATACTTCCACTATTATGCAAAAAATGTACGAATCTTATCATTATCTTGCCCGCTTGGCGATTTCTCCAAAGTCTTCGAAAAACATCAACAAACCGTTCTCGTGCACGGCTTTTCGCGGAATAATGCGCCTCGTTCAAACGGGTTCGGGGCACCGACTGGGAAACACCGCACTGCAAAATTTTATAATTTCACTTTCCGACGCCCTTGTTGGTCCGCCGGATCGGATGACTGCCCCGAAAAGAGATGTACCTCGAATATCTCCCGCTTTACTATTCAACGCTCTTGTCGATCCGAAAACGTACGATCTTTTTGGACGTATTCTTCTCAAACTCCGTGTCGCGCAATTTCACCTGGCCGACAGCCCGATAGGAGACCATGGTCTTGTTCAGTTCCTTGATTTTCCCGTCAAAATAAGCCTCTATATCCGTTACGCCGTCCGACGTGAGAATATCCTTGTTGGGGAAAATCTCCGCTACGATCGTCTCTTTGTCTTTTTGTGAGCGACTCTCACCCGCATAAACGACGACTTCCTCAACCCCCCGGATCTGGGATATTTTAAGTTCAATCTCTTCCGGATAGACGTTCTTGCCGTTACTCAAAACAATCAGATTCTTCAGCCGGCCGGTAATATAGAGCCAACCATCCTCATCCAGGCGCCCGAAGTCACCGGTCCGGAAAAAGCCTTCCTCGTCAAATGCCTCTGCTGTCGCTTCCGGGTCATTATAATAACCGAGCATGACATTCGGGCCTTTGACGCAGATCTCGCCCTCGCCGTTCTCATTGGGCTTACGGATCTTGATGATCTCGTCCTTGATCGGTTTGCCGACACTGCCGTCTTTGCGGTAATGGTTGCGGTTACAGGATACAAGCGGCGCGCACTCGGTAATCCCGTAGCCGTTCAGGACCGTCACGCCGATCGCGTCGAAGGTATCAATGATATCCTGTTTGAGTGCGGCACCGCCGCAGATCACCAGTTCCAGCTCGCCGCCGAAGCCCTCAAGGACGCTCTTAAAGAGTTTGCGCCTCAGGTCGATCCCGACCTTTCGAAGCGCGTTACTGATTCTCATCATACGGCGAAGGAGCTTGTCCTTCCCGGTTTCCTCGGCCTTGGACCAAATGCGCGCGTTCAGTTTTTCGAGGAACAAGGGCACGAGGATCAGGTGCGTCGGGCGTTGCTCCTTAATCTCCTGCGCGATATAACGAAGTCCGGAGGACAGGTACACCTCAACACCCTGGGCAAAATGCCCGACGAAATTGACCGTCGACCCGAAGGTGTGATGCGGAGGAAGAAAATTGATCGTCCTGGGTGTCAGGGCGAAAAAATACATTCCGTTGGTCATGTCGAGAACGATGTTCTTTTGCGACAACATGACGCCCTTCCCTTTTCCGGTCGTACCGGACGTAAAGACAATGGTCGCGAGCCGGTCCGTATCGATCTTATAATCGTAATATGACCGGTCCCCCCGCGCGAAAAGCTCCGCGCCTTTACTTACGACATTCCCGATCGGCACCGCCCCGGGGATACCGGAATCGCCGAAGCACACATACCCTCGGATCGCGGGGACATCCTCCGCGAAGGTTTCCGCTTTCGCGGTGATCGACGGACTCATCACGACGTATTCGCATTCCGCGGCGTTCAGTATATCGATCATATCGGACGCGGGGATTTCTTTATCGATCGGTACGACGACCGATCCGATCGACATCAGCGTAAAATAGGAGCACACCCACTCAAAAGAGCTCTCGCCGATTAACGCGACATGTTTATCGGAATAGCCCATGGAGATTAAGCCCGTACCGAGATTCCGGATATATTCCCGGGCCTGCGCGAACGTAACGCGCACCACTTCTTTGTCCGTCGGCTTTTTCTTGAACGAAAATGCCGTTCGATCGGGATAACGGTCTGCGACATTTTCGGTCATGATCCGAAAATCCTCAAAAACAGTCGTCTCGTAAAGCGGGTAATCCTTGTTCCTCATTGCGGTGTCTCCTGACTTTGATCATTCATTAAACGTACGACCCCGAATCCCGGGACCTCTACGATTATACCATGCAGACAAACCGACTTCGGAAGATTTACGAACATTTTTTCTCTCTTTCGATACTCTGTACCGGACCTGTCTCACTATACTTTTCAATATCCGTGACCTATAATAAACATAGTTGAAACTGTTTTGTTTTGCTTATGAAGTTTTTATATTAGTGAAACACGGAGGATTTATCATGGCAGGATCAAAATCAATCCTTGATACCTTACTCTCGGGTAGCAGCGTCGGTGCTTTGAGCGAATTAACCGGAGCGGGCGGTGACCAAGTCCAACAAGTCTTATCGCAAGCGATTCCGACACTGATCGGCGGAATGAAGAAGAACGCTTCTTCCAAAGACGGCGAAGAGTCTTTGGCTTCGGCACTTTCCGCTCATGCGAAGGACAATACGAGTGATATCGCATCGTTTTTGAAAAACGCCGATCTGGTCGACGGAGACAAAATACTCTCCCACATTCTCGGCGGACAAAAGCCGGCCGTTGAGTCGGGCATCGCCAGGAAGGCCGGAGTGTCAAAGGACAAGACGGCGACGATCCTCTCGGCTGCGGCGCCGCTTCTTCTTAGCCTTCTGGGAAGTAAGAAAGAAGAAGACGAGAAGGAAAGCAGTTCCGGAGGGCTCGGAGGACTTCTGGGCTCCCTTCTGGGCGGCGGCGGATCCGGAAACGACGGATTCGGTCTTGACGATGTCGCCTCGATGCTTTTAGGCGGCGGAAATGACGACAAGGACGAAAAGGAAGAGAAGGAAGAAGGCGGCGGTCTCGGAGATATGCTGATGGGCGGACTCGGTTCGCTTCTGGGCCTCGGCGGGTCCGACGAGAAGGAAGAAAAGAAGCCGGCCGCGAAAAAGCCGTCGACAAAGAAAAAGACAACAGCCAAGAAGACCACCGCAAAGACGACGACCAAGAAGCCGACATCGGTCAAAAAACCGACGACAACTACGGCAAAAAGGCCGACCATCCGGAGAAAAACTCCGTAATCCGGTGTTTTCGAACATCCCGAATGAATCCGTAAAAAAGAGCCTTCCCCGCGGGGAAGGCTCTTTCAATTTGTTACACTACCGTTTTGATTACAAAATAACTACTCTTCGATCTCGGCAGCGGCTTCTTCCAACGCGCAATAATCGCAAGGATCGTTACGGCTAGCGGCGAAAGCCTCTTCGACGGTTCCGGAATAGATCGTTGCGGAGTTCTTCAGTGTGTGGCAATCGGGATCCAGATGATACGACTTGCCGAACGCGGTCCAGTAAACCGTTCCGTCACCGACTTCCGCCTGCGCGGCTTCCAAATCTTCCTGAGATGCGGGGTTCCAGTCAACCGATGACAATCCCGCAATCAGCAACGCGGCCACGGCTACGATTGCGAGTATCATTTTCTTCTTGGGATCCAGCTTCTTATCCTTTAAGAATAGTACAATCAACGGTGCCAGAGCGATGATTGCCGCAATGACGCCCATGTTGTTCCACAGAAAGAACTTGACCTTGTTCTTTTCGGATACCGGATCAATGTCATTGGATTTCTTCCAAAGTTGCGATCCGATAATCACACAGATCACATCCAAAACGACAGCAACAATGATCCAAACCATCGGGTCTTTGATTCCGAAGAATTCAAAATAGAGTGTCTTGTTTAACAGAAGAATCGCTAAAACCTCGAATCCGATCGCGACCAACCACAAAATAATCGCCCCGACTCGAAAACCCGATGCCTTGCTCTTTCTGGCCTGCTTGTCCTGAAATGATTCCGCCGATGATTTGTTCGCGCGAACAATCTTACGCTCGACGGGAGCCTTCTTCTCCGCCATGATCCATACCCCTCCTAATTGAATAATTTGAACCGCTCAACGCGCGATTCAGACCGATATTCCAATGTACTAAATATATCAGAACACATTCGCGAAAACAATGTGATCTTGCCGCAGGCTCTTCACCTGTTTTCGTGAAACATAGCAAAAAATATTCAGTAGCCGAGCGGGGATCGATCCTACAAGATGCGCCGAAATGGCCGGATTAGTAGGATAATTTCGAGGCGGAGGCGCGGTTGAGCGTGGATCGATCCTACTGGATGCGCCGAAATGGCCGGTTTAGTAGGATCTTTTCGAGGCGTAGGCGCGGTTGAGCGCGGATCGATCCTACTAGTTGCGCTGAAATGGCCGGATTAGTAGGATTTTTTCGAGGCGGAGGCGTGGTTGAGCGGGGATCGATCCTACAAGATGTACCGGAATGGCCGGATTAGTAGGATTTTTTCGAGGCGGCGACGCGGTTGAGTGCGGATCGATCCTACAAGATGAGTAATGTCCATATACCCGTATAAATAAAAAGAGTGATGCGCCGCTTCGGGACTGACTTCAAACATACATCGTTCCGGGTAATCACCGATATGGCGAAGAGGAAAATGCAAGCGGGCTGCTTTACAGCAGATTGGCACATTCTTTTCACGAAAATAGTCGCAGAGCCGCGCCGCAAAGATTAATTTTGCGAGTCTCCGCGTACATGCGCGATCCGACGTCGGGCGAAGGAAATCTCTGTTTCATCGAAATATTATTTTTCGTGATTCAGAATACGTCTTGACTGACTGACATTCAGTCAGTATAATGTACATAGAACGACTGACTGTTATTCAGTCAATCAACAGCAATTTCTTCATACCCGTACAGCACACCCTTCCATTCACACGTTTCACATGCTTTTCGCGAAAAGGAGAAAACGACATGATGCGAATCAGTAAATCCCCGCAGGAACGCAAGACCGAAATCATCGAGGCGGCGCTCGAGCTTTTTTTGGAAAACGGTTACGAGGGAACATCGGTCTCGATGATCGTATCGCGCGTCGGTGTCGCTCAGGGACTTTTTTACTATTACTTCAAGTCCAAGGAGGACGTTTTCCAATCGGCAATGGAGCACTACACCGACCATTTGGTGGAGGATATAATTTCTGAAATTCTGATGCCCGGGCCGGGAAGCATCGCGGAACGCCTGGGCGGTGTCAGCACCCGACTCATTGAGATGTTCCGGAATTCGGAAGGTCCGCTGACCGATGGTATGTCCCTTCATGAGATCACCGATATTGATATGCGCTTTTCACATCATATCTCCCAGGTTCTGATCGAGCCGGTTGCGATCCTCCTTCAGCTTCTGTCCGAGCAAAGCCGGTCGGAACTGTCCGCAACGCCGGAAGCCCTTGCGTGTTTCATCATTTTCGGCATTTACGGACTGATTCACGGATTAAGCAGTACCGTACACAACACCGAGGCGATGAAGCCCGAACTTCTGCTCCCTGTCCTCGCCGGCACGATCGGAGTATCGATGGATACGCTTCTAAATTTTCAAGTGATAATCCCCGAGGAGGTGCTTTCATGACATCGCTCATTCGATTCGAAAATGTCTGCCGTTCCTACGGCTCGGGTTCCTCACAGGTAGTCGCGCTCGAAAATATCGATTTTTCGATCGCCCCCGGCGAGTTCACGGTCGTACTCGGTCCGAGCGGCGCCGGGAAAAGCACGCTCCTCAATATCCTGGGCGGCATGGACCGCGCGTCATCCGGCAAGGTCCGGTTCGGTCCGGATGAGATTACCGGCTTTGATGACGCACGGCTCACCCGCTACCGCGCCGAAAAGATCGGATTCGTTTTTCAGTTTTATAACCTGATTCCCAATCTGACGGCGTTCGAAAACGTCTCGCTGACCCGCGAGATCAACAAAAACGCACTTAATCCCGAAGAAGTCCTTTCGTCGGTCGGCCTCGATCATCGGGTCAATAACTTTCCCGCTCAGCTGTCCGGCGGCGAGCAGCAACGCGTCGCGATCGCGCGGGCGCTCTGTAAAAACCCGGAACTCCTCTTGTGCGACGAGCCGACCGGAGCCCTCGATTCCGAGACCGGAACTCAGGTTCTCCGGCTCCTCCAGAAATTATGTTTCGAAGAAGGGCGAACAGTCGTGCTTGTTACACACAACGCTCAATTGACACAGATCGCGAATCGCGTGATCCGGCTTCGCGACGGTCGCCTCGTCGGCGATGAAAAGAACGCAGTCCCTGTCGATGCAACGGAGGTTCGTTGGTGATGTTTCTTAAAAAAATGCTCCGCGATATCGCTGCGTCCAAGGCGCAGTTTATCAGTATTTTCATCCTTGCTTTTCTCGGTGTGTTCGTGTTCAGCGGCATGCGAGCGGAGTGGGAAGGCATGCGCGTCCAGGTCGATTCCTATTACTCGAAAACCGCTCTGGCGGACTCCTTTGTTTACGGAACGGACTTTAGCGCGGATACGCTCAAGAAAGTCCGCGCTCTGCCCGGCGTAGAAAACGCTCAACTGCGGCTGGAAATCGACACCATCGCGGATCTTCCGGCCGAGCCGACTCTGCGTCTTCTGATCTCGGAAGAAAACATCATCAGCCGCCCGCTTCGGATCGAGGGGGCGGAATATGATCCGAAAGGCGACGGACTCTGGCTCGATGAGCAGTTCGCGAAGGAGCACAACCTGTCGGTCGGAAATACGTTATCTTTGTCGTTTGAATCCATGAAAATTTCACTGCCGGTCCGCGGCATCATTCTCCACCCCGAGTTTGTACATAATGTTCGGGACAATTCCCAATTGCTGACCGACGCATCGCTCTTCGGATACGCGTGCGTGCCGGCGTCCGCCATCCCGATCCCCGGCGGGATCCCGTATACCCAAATTCTGGTTGATAGCGACGATTCCGCGAGCACAGGTGAGATCGATGATCGAAACGCGAGTCTTCAAGAAATCCCCGGCGTCTTTCACGTGATGCCGCGAAAAGATCATCCGAGCGTTTCGATGTTCGAAGCGGAAATCGACCAGAACCGTTCCATGGCAACGCTCTTTCCGATCCTTTTCTTCTTTGTCGCCGCTCTGTCGATGCTGACGACGATGACGAGATTGGTTCTTTCCCAGCGCACGCTGATCGGAACATTTATGGGGCTCGGCTTTTCGCGCGGAAAAATTCTTCTGCATTACGTATCCTACGGGCTGTGGATCGGCCTTTTCGGCGGGATACTCGGACTATTGGGAGGTCCTCCTTTCATGGCAGCCCTTTTGTATTCTTTTCAGAAGGTGTTCTATTCTCTTCCCGTCTGGAAACCCGAGATATCGATCATCTCGATCCTCAGCGTCGCGGCGGCCGTCGTCGTCTGCGTCGGCGCCAGTTATCTTTCCTGTGCGCGGGAACTCCGAGAAATGCCGGCGGAAGCGCTTCGACCCAAACCGCCGCGCGCCGGAAAGCATACCTCGATCGAGAAAACGCGGCTCTGGCACCGCCTGTCCTTCATTTCCAAGTGGAATATCCGCGATATCCTCCGTCAGCGCATTCGCTCCATAATGGCGGTCGCCGGCGTGCTCGGATGTACCATGATGCTCGTCTGGGGCATCGGGCTTTACGACTCGATGACTCAGGCTCAAACGTGGTATTTTGACGATCTTCAGCTGTATTCCCGAAAAGCTTTTGTCGAAGAAGGCGCTACCGCCTCCGCCCTCCCTTCGCTCGCGAACTCCGCCGGAGTCCAGGCCGTCGATGAACGCGCGCTCAGCGTGAAAACCGGCGAAGAGCGCCTGATTTTCGGCGCAAGGATATTCGACGAGGGCGCGCTCGTGCGCTTTGACGACGGACGTGGAAACGCGATCGGTCTTCCCGACGAGGGGTTGATCGTTTCTCAGAAAGTCGCCGATACGCTGGAGCTGTCCGTCGGCGACACGGTTTCATTTCGCATCCTCGGTATCGAAGGCGATTTTGACGCCCCGGTTCGCGCGATCCACCGGACTCCGTTCGAGCAAGGTTTCGTCTTTTCGAAAACTGCCTTTGAAAAACTCGGTCTTTCCATGAGCCCGAGTGTATATCTCCTTTCCGGCGATACGGATGTCGATGAAAACACCGTCGGGATCTCCGAGATCCAGGATAAGGCATTCATGGAAAAAAGCTTCGGTCAGATGCTTGAGGGGATCAATATGATCATCTGGGCGCTCTTCTTTGCGGCGGTACTCCTCGGCCTCGTGGTGCTCTATAATCTCGGCTCGCTTTCGTTCGCGGAACGGATCCACGAACTCGCGACCCTGCGCGTACTCGGCTATCCGCTTCCGAACATCAAGAAGCTTCTACGCCGGCAAACGGTCATCCTGACCGCGATCGGCTCTCTGCTCGGTATTCCCTGCGGATTCTTTTTCGTGGGATTGATTACGGAAACGGTAAACGACAACGTCGACTTCCCGTTGTACGTCTCGCCTTTGTCCGTCGCCCTCTGCGTGCTCGGCACCTTCGCGGTCTCCCTTCTGGTCGACGCGATCCTGGCGCGCAGAACCGCGAAAATCGACATGGTCAGCGCACTGAAGTCGATCGAGTGATCCCGTCGGGGATTGTCGATTCGCCATCATTTTGTAATCCTCTTTCTGATTCATTAATGAAATTATGTCTGCGTTCATGATGAGGATGAGAAGGAAGCCGCCTCTGGCTGACCGAAGGAATGGCACTCTGCCTGTGGCTGGCCGGCGGCCATGGAACTCATTCGAACACAGGATTATACCGCCGTTCTCAGCAAAACCGAAGCCGAGATTTACGAAGAGTGGGTGCACTATCTTAAGAATAGCCCGAATTAAACAGGCGGGAGCCTTTAACGCAACGCTTCACGACTTGTGCGCGCAGATTCATTATGCCCGCAATAAACATTTTCGAAGGGCTGAACACTACCCCCTAATACAGATCCGTCCATTGACGGATCTGCGATCGGACATAATCCGCCTTATCTTCAGGAAGTGTGATCCCTCTCATATTGCCGCCGCCGGAAACGCCTTCAAGCACTATATTATCGCCTATTTCGGCCAGGCTGATACTTTCACTGAACAAACCATCCGACGATTTTACTTCAATCCGATAATCACGTGTCGTTTCGCTTACGGATCCGGAATAATCGTACTCTTTCGTATCATAATACCCTCTGATCTCAAACAATATATCTTTGTCAAAATCGCATTTATACTCATGGAATTGAGATTCATCATCAATGAAAAAAATAGTAGAGGCAAGCTCTGCCTCTTCATGATAATAATCAAATATCTCCTGAAGTTGATTCTCCTCACAGTATTTGTAACTTGTTCCCTGAAGCACATAGATGTCAAAGTCCCCCTCATTTTTCACCGGGCATATTGGATAATATTGATTATCTTCATATACAAGAGCACCCTCCACAGTTAATTTCTTATCATCAAGAATATGCACAAAATCAATACGAACCAAATTCATCCCCGTATATTCAAACCCGTAACGAAAATCTTTATCATTCGAATCATCGAGGTATATTTTGTTTTCAATGCTGTTAAACTTACGCGCCGCGGCAATCTCCGAAACCTTGTCATTTATTAAAAGATAACCTACCGGAAGCACAAACAGAACAAAGCCGATGATACTCATTATAACGGCGAGTATCTTAATCGCGAGGTGGGTCTTCTTTTTGCGAGAGGAACGCACCACCCAGATAATATCCATGACTGCCGCAATCAGAAAAAATACGAGCCCGATCAATATAACGGTGAAGCCGATCATCACAATAAACATGGATATAAAAGCCATACCAATACCTCAGCCGAATGGATTATCGGCACTCAAGATCCTCTTTGTCATTGCCGCAAAAGAGTTAGCTCAAAAACTAATATTAGTTCATCAATGGTAAGTCATAGTGGTACAGCGCGTTGTTTATGATCCGTTTCATAGTCATGGAATTCGATTGACTGCTATTATTGGTTAAAACGATAATCACGACATTCGGTTGTTTGCATACGTGCTCCATGCTCGAGAATCCATACGTGCCCCCTCCATCGATCATTGGGTAGTATGCTTGTATTCTAAAACCGTGCCCGGATTTTTCAGCTTCCATAATCTCGTTCCAACTCTCTTCCGACAACAGTTCTTGATTTACGATTACTTGCGACCAGGTATATAAATCATGTGCTGTCATGAGAAGTCCACCTTCTCCTGTTATATCAGCGTCAGGCATCTCAATCAATTGATCTGCTCGTGGGGCAAGGTATCCCGTAGCTGTGTTTTGATCCGGTTCAAAGGAGGCTGTTTCTAATCCAGCGGGCGATAAGACGTTCTGCATCATATAATCTTCGAAGGACATCCCCGAAACGCGTGCAATGACTTCGCTTATGAAGCAATACCCCGTACTTGAATAAGCCACTCTACTGCCCGGTTCAAATTTAAGATCATAGGTGTCTACCAACGAAAGAACGGTCGTGAAATCAAATTTCTGGTCCAAAGGCTTAAAAAACGACTCTGTCAGTTCCTGGTCTGCGAATATCTGTTCCATGGTTAATCCTTTAGAATCCATCCTGACCACCTCATTCAAATAATCGACAATCCCGGACGTCATGTTGAGAAGCTGACGAATGGTTACCTCGCCCGCATGTGAATATTCAGGGATGTACTTGTCCAGTGTGTCATCGAGATTGACCCTTCCATCTTCCACAAGCATCATCAGGCCAACTGTTGTAAATTGCTTCGTGATGGAACCGATCTCGTATCTCGTATCATTGGTGTTCAACTCCTGGCTTTCGACATTCGAATACTTATATGATTTCTCGAAAACGATCTCTCCATCCTTGGCAATCAGAACCGTCCCATGAAAATCGGAATCATCGAGAAAGGCCAATTTCTCCTCAAGTGTCTTCTCCTGTGTTGTTCCTTCCGTCTCCGAAACAGCTGCCGTGGTTGTCTCTAACGCTTTCGCATCTGATGTTTGTGCTGAAGTCATCTTGTTGCGCACGGAACATCCGGCGGACATTGCAAGGCTTATGGCCAGAAGAATAGACAGTGTAATAATTCCGGTGATTCTTTTCTGTCTGAACATATACGTTTTCCTCTTGTTTTGACAAATATGTTGAGCGATTTTTGAATAAAGCAATATATTTAAGAGTATGAGATTATTGTAAAGGGTCTGTCTTAAAACATCAATCATTCTATTTAGATATATTTACCGGAATCATTTACAGGCATTGACTATATTAAAGGGGATGATTAACCTCTGCATACTGGAATTTACCGCACTTATTTACTGTTCGAAAAAAGATAGGCCTGCCGAAGCCATGAAATCAGTTCATCGTCTATTTCAACTACGCTTCCGATCACAATATGTGTTGTCCATCTGCCAGGATAGGGCTCTGTTTTCACAGCTACTCTGGAAGAAGTCAGCGGGTAGGACAATCCAAGCGTTATAACAATATATGGATCGGGCAATTCTGCCTTTTTCTTAACTCGTTGGAATGAAACGCAGGCATACATATTGCGGTTGTAAAATGAAATCTGGCTCTTTTGTACCCGTATCTTTGTTTTCGGGAATATTGCTAACAACCGACCTTCTAAAGCCTTATATAATGGATAGGCTGTTGGCTGCTTATCAAAAACATAAGCGTATCTTGTGATGTGAAGTCCACTGCACACCTCATCAAATTCGAATTTATTTTTCGCTTTTTATTAGAAGTTCTGCCACACAGCCTACGATAAAGCCTATCAGATAAACGCAAGACAAATAATCCACATACTGCGGTCGGTCAGCTTGGGGGACCGATTTACTTTCTGCTCCAGCGAGTTCCTGCTGAGAAAATTCCGCTTAGCCGGAATTATTCTTCTTCCCACTCAATCAATACGGTGAGTGAAGCCGCTTAAGGTCGCTTAAGGTCGGCATTTTCCTTACCCCGAAGACAAACTGTTAACCTCGCACAAACACCTTGCCCCTGGAACGAGCGGCCTTTTTTTGCAGGCCTCCGTAGGAATGCCTATCCTCAAATTATAAGAACCGCAACCCGGAATCAGCGATGTAACTCCAGTTCCTGCACAAACACCTTGCCCCTAGAACGAGAGACCTTTTTGGCAAGCCTCCGCAGACGGACCGAAGGTACGCCGAGGACCGCTTGCCCAAAAAGCGTCACGAGTTCTCACTCCCACTCAATAATTAAAACATAGTCTCTCGTTTATATCGTGTTCTCTCGTCTATAAAACAGGGTGTTTTTCCATATATTCTACATATTCTACATGGTTTCATTTGTTCTTGGGGTCAAAGTGTGGTCACGAAAAAGATTTTAAAGCGGCAACATTTTGAAAGCGAATCATTATTGCTTTTGTCTGTGCCAACGCCGAGGTTATTTTTGACCATTCAATCGGAACAGGGTGTCTTGGAAAAATCGGATTGCCCTGTCTTGATCACTCCGGAATACGGAGAAAATGAAAGCGCGCAAAACTATTGACACTGCATAAATATTTATGATATTTTGCATATAATGGTTGGTAACTGTGGAAAGTGAGGTTAAGCGTTATGCGTAAGAAGTTACTGGCTCTTATTTCAGTTCTGATTGTTCTTGGAAGCTCAATATCTATGGTATCTGCAAGTGAAGCAAATGGGGTATCTGACACAGTGATGTTCTATGGCTAAACTATGCGTCGTGGTTGGGATAATGGTTTTATTGAGTGTAGAAATCTATATTCGGAAAGATTAATGGACCCGGTCAAATGGAATACTACAAAGACATATAATGTCACATTAACATCGGTTAATTATAGAATTCCCGGTGTGCCTTATACGTTTACAACTGCAGTCGGACAGAACGACTTGGTATTTCGCCCATATACATCTGCATATGTTAAGGCATCAGACTATACGATAAATTTTCGATATTGCGTATTTAATACGAGTCAAGAAATTCGAAAATCACAAAGTTATGCCGGTGTTAATTGCAGAGCGAATTACGGTCAATATTATCATCTGAAGTGCAGTTTGAATACTTCTTCTGTAACAGACACTCTTACTCATAGCGGCAGGTTCACTCCTTGATACTTAATGTTATTACATTACTCAGAATCTATCGCACGGATCAAGGTTATCTTGACCCGTGTTGATTTTAGGAGAATATTTTGAGAATTATAAAAATTCCTATTATTGTGGGGTTAGCGTGTGTTTTCTCATTTACATTTTCCTCGTGCAAGAATACTGAGACGGAATCTACCTCCATACAAAACACACAGATTATTTCCGACACAACGAATCAAGAGGCTACTTTGACTTCCGCTTCTGTTTCGGAGATACGTCTTGAGGATCTTGTGGTGGAAAATCTTCAAATCAACAAGGCAAGAACTCATGTGACCGGTCTGATCACCGATTTTTTGGAGATTGATGCAGAACTGATCGCAACGGTCGACCCTCTATCTCCGGGGATAGCTTCTTCTTATACGGCAACTCGCCGACCCTTCTCGACGCAGCAGCGCACGATGTTTGTGCAACCGGGATGGACTTTGGTCGAGAGCGAAATTTTGGCTCCTCAGTATCCGTCGGAAGAAGAAGGATATTGGGATGTTTACGAGGACGATTCAGGCAACCGATATGTTTCGTTCGGTTATAACGATATAGCTGTTTTTTACACACCTCAGGGATCGCTGATTGATCGTGTTGAAATACCCATGGAGTATCGTTCTCAAGTTGATTTCGAATTTGCATCCGAACAGGAAGCTTTCGAAACGGCTAAAATCTTTGCCGAGACAGTTGGATATAGGATCAGCAACTTTCACTACGTTGATCGATTACCGTATGAGGAACTTGAGATATCAAGCAGAACGATCGATCGTTCAACAATCGAAGAGGTGTTGCCTCAAGGATGGTCCTCGGATCAGGATTCTTATGTGTTTACGTTATTTGCAGATATTGATGGATTGCCCATGGTTAACTCAGGATCTCATAAGCTCTCCGCTGAGTATGCGGCTCCATTTCACTGTGTGATCGAAGTCCTTGTGACACCTAAGGGCGTTGAATACGGTGAGTTTGGTTTTCAATATGAAAACAAAAATATACAGTCGACCGGTGAAATGTGCAATATTGAGGAAGCCTTGAATCTGTTTGTAAAAGAAACACTGGCTGGCAATACTTACCAAATCCCACCACTCAAGATTAACCATATTTCGCTGGTATACTTGGGACAGTGGCAACCATCCACCGAAGCGTTACTGTTGCGTCCGTACTGGGTCTTCGAAGCCGAGGAAACGGGACCGGATACGTTGGGCGGAACAGAGATGTATTATATTGACGCACTCAACAAGACCATTGTACACGCAAAATCATTTTCAGGACCGGAAGTATGATGAAGAAAATAACGTTATCATGGATTATTATTTATATTATTCTGCTGACCACTATGAGCGGCTGCAGATTCGATACCCCTGGTTCTACGAAAGACTGCAATGCTTTTGAATCCTCCTATGTTGAAATTCCGGACTCCGTCACTTTTGTCGGTGATATCGTATCAACATCCCGGTACATCGTCATGTCGGCATCGAGTAGAAGTTCTGATGATCAATCAGATATTCTGCAAATATTATGGACGGATATAGACGGGAAATTACTCAAAGTTCAGGATGTACAAATGCCTTATATGCCTCATCTTTTTGCATCAGGGGATCGAGTAATCGCTTGTTATGTGGATTATAACGGCGAGTCAGTCGTTCAGGAGATCGGATTAGAAGGCCCTGTTGGTGATCGTTCACGCTTTGAAGTGCCTTTTTTCGACGATTTCGCCGTCATTGGTGACATCGTGGCTTTTATTGACGATATCGGCAATATTATTTGTTATGAGAATGAGGAGCAAGTAGGCTCGCTCCCGACGAATTCTCCCGAAGATATTACTCTAAAACAGCTGGTTGTTTTCGATCAAAAAATCGTTATCTACAACGGGGAAAATAATGAACTTAACACTTTTGATCCATTTACAAACACGGAGAAAGCAGTCAGTATAAATCAAGAAAAACAAAAATTCACTGCCGGTTGGTCATGCGAATCAGACCACGGCATGTTCTTTTTTAACAACAACGACTCTCTTGTTCAAGTTGATCCTGTTGATGGCACGACTAAGGAATATCTATCGTTTGCTGATACTGATATTCCGCCATGTTCGTACGGATTCTATTCGTACAGAGATCCGATTGTTTTGGATAAGGATCGTGTGGTTTATGTTTACTCCGTATCTGATGAAATCACTCCTGAGGTCATTTTACTGACACGACTGCCTGAAAATCCTCATTCAAATAAAACAATGCTGACTATAGGCGGAGTGAATGCCGGCTATGACCCATTAATCGCACATGCGGTGTACTACTTCAACACGAGTCAGGATAATTATCGTATCCGTATACGCGAATATGCGGATATTTATCCTTTTAGCGGTCCGGAAGAGTATCAACGAGTTCTCGCAACACTGATCAGCGATATGTCGTCCGGCAAAACGGATGACATTCTCATGGGTCCGGTGTTCTTCAATTACGAGAAAATGGGTAAGAACGGCGCTGTGATTGATATGATGCCCTTTCTCGAAAAAGAGGGGGAACTCACTAAAGAGGCGTGGATACCCAGTGTTTTGAATCTGATGAAGACGGATTCTGCATTATATCGATTTTTCCCCGGATTCACATTCTTCGGGTACTTCGGAAATGCAGACTATTTGGCGGGATATTCAAATTATTCTATCCCGGAAATGATGCGCATGGCAGACACTCTTCCGGATGGAGTTCATGTTTTTCCGATTGCATCGCCTGAGAATCTGATCGTGACCGCAATAATTTACGGGTTGGATTGTTACATCGATGAGTCCGGAAGTTTTGAAATCACAGAAGATCAGGTTCAACAACTTTTGGATTTCGCGAATCGTTGTGGTGTCTATCTGAGTGAAGAGGAAATCGCAAATTCATCACCACAGGCATATATGCGCGGAAAAGAAGTTATGACGTTCAGTTATGTTTGGAGCGCTCAGAATTACAGCGAACTCGAGAACCTCCTGAACTCGGATACCCTGTTTGTAGGGTCTCCGACTTTAGACGGAAGTGCTTCCATATGCTCTCCGTCTACTTCCGTCGCTATTTCCTCCGCATCCAAACATCCGGAAGCTTGCTGGGAATTCATTAAAATCCTGATGTCTCCCGAGATTCAACAGAAAATCACGGAGCAAGGTATGTTTCCTGTCTCACAAAGCGCGTATGAAACATATATCGATAAAGCCATTCACCCGGAGTTGCGCTCGATTGCCGAAGAACAGACATTTATGACAAATGACGGGTCTTCGGTCAGCGAGGAATGTACGGAGCGTCTAACCTCGATCATTGCTTCCCTTAATGTAACAGATGAGACGGACATGTTGTTCATCGAAATTATTCTTGAAGAATTACCATCGGCTCTAAACGGGAGTAAATCAGCTGCTGAAACTGCAGAAGTACTAAATAACCGGCTCAACCTTTACCTGCAAACGAACAGTCAGATTGTCTCTTAACACTGGTTTGATTTAGCAAACATTCTGACATGAGTTCAATTTGTCCGATTCCACGAGTTCCTGCTGAAAAAATTCCGGCTAGCCGGAATTTTTCTTATTCCCACTCAATCGTCCCGGTCGGCTTGGGCGTCAGATCATACACGACGCGGTTAACGCCCTTGACTTCGTTGATAATGCGGAAGGTGATTTTTTCCAAGATTTCCCAATCCGGGGTCGCGACCGAAGCGGTCATTGCGTCGACGGTGTTGACCGCGCGAAGAATGACCGGATATTCGAAGGAACGGGCGTGTTCACGGACGCCGACCGACTTGAAATCCGGAATGGCGGTGAAATACTGCCATACCTTCCCTTCCAGGCCGGCTTTTTTAAATTCTTCGCGAAGGATCGCATCCGACTCACGAACGGCTTCGAGGCGGTCACGGGTGATCGCGCCGAGGCAACGGACTCCGAGACCCGGACCCGGGAAAGGCTGGCGATAGACCATCGACTCCGGAAGCCCGAGCTCGATCCCGCATGCGCGGACCTCGTCTTTATAAAGGTACTTCACGGGCTCGACGAGCTCAAATTTCAGATCCTCGGGAAGGCCGCCGACATTGTGATGCGCCTTGATGGCCTTGGCGGTTTTCGTGCCGCTCTCGACGATGTCGGGATAGATTGTGCCCTGAGCCAGAAAACGAATGCCCTGAAGCTTTGCCGCTTCTTCCTCGAAAACGCGGATGAATTCCGCGCCGATTATCTTTCTCTTCTGCTCGGGGTCGGACACGCCGGCGAGTTTATCGAGGAATCGATCCACCGCGTCGACATAGATCAGGTTCGCGCCGAGTTCGTCTTTGAATACGCGAACAACCTCCTCGGGTTCCCCTTTTCGAAGAAGTCCGTGATTGACATGAATGCAGGTCAGTCGGTTTCCGATCGCTTTGATCAGCAATGCCGCGACGACCGAACTGTCCACACCGCCCGACAGTGCGAGCAATACCTGCTCCGTACCCACTTGCTCACGAAGAAGTCGAATCTGCTCCTTAACGAAGTTCTTCATGTTCCAGAGGGTCGCGCAACGGCACTTTTCGAAAACGAAATGCCGGACGACACCCTCGTCAATAATGCGGATATTGATTTCCGGCATATCGTCGCAACCGATCGAAAGCACCGGCAGTTTTCCGCTAAGGAGTCTTTCGTCCGGCATCGCCTGAATTCCGTCAATCAGACGGTTCGGTCCTCCCGCGAAAATCAGGCCTTTCACCTGCGGCATCCCGGCAAGTTCTTCCTTTGTGATATCATGGGCGCAGATCTCGCTGTAAACGCCCATACCGCGAATCATTCTGGCCAGCACCGAGTTTTCCGTGCCGCCCAGATCGACAATTAAAATCGTTTCCTGTCTCATCGCAAAAACCTCCGGTTTTCGTTATCCTATAATAGTAGCACAGACCGACGGATTTTCTATCTGTTTCGTCTCGACCGAACGAAAATATTTGGCGTATAATCAAGTCAGAACAACCGGACGGACGCGGAGGAATTATGGAAATATTACTTCAGGTATTGATCGGGATCGGACTTGCCGCGACGTGCGGATTTCGTGTATTCGTTCCGCTTTTCGTGATGAGTATTGCGGGCGTGAGCGGGTATATGGAATTCAGCGCGGGATTTGAATGGATCGCAGGGTATCCCGCGCTGATCATATTCGGTGTGGCGACCGTGCTGGAAATTGTTGCGTATTTCGTACCGTATGTGGATAACATTCTGGACATGGCAAGTATGCCCGTCGGGATCGTGGCGGGGATCATCGTCGTCGCCTCTGTTGTTACAGATGTCGACCCCCTTCTGCGATGGACTCTGGCGGTAATCGCCGGCGGCGGGATCGCCGCGGGGACCGGGATCATCAGCAACGCAGTGCATGCGCTTTCGACCGCGACGACCGGAGGAACAGCCAACCCGGCGGTTTCGACCGTCGAATCCGCTACTTCCGTCGTGATGACCGTATTATCGATCGTCCTGCCGATCGTCGGAATCGTTTTCATCGCATTGGTCGTTTTTTTCGTGATCCGCTTTATTCGTCGCCGCAAGAAAAAGAAGTCCTCCGCACCCGTGGCGCCCGCATGATTTCGGACGACTCCGATTGAAAAAGCCGCGCCCATGGTCTTCCCGGGCGCGGCGCAGTCATTGTCGGAATCGATCTTACTCGGGCTTCACCTGCCGGATCGACCCGTCTTCATTGTAGAAAAGCTCCGCGTACTTGACGCAGCGCTGTGCGTCCACACCCGATAAAGACGCATCGTGATAGAAAAGATACCACTTCCCCTGAAATTCAACGATGGAGTGGTGCGTCGTCCAACCCTGAACCGGATCCAATATTCTGCCGCCAAATGTGAATGGGCCCATCGGGCTGTCCGAGGTCGCGTAAACAAGACGATGCGTCGTTCCGGTCGAATACGAAAGATAGTATTTGCCGTTGTATTTATGCATCCACGGACCTTCGAAAAACCTTCTGTCCTCGTCGCCGGCGACGATCGGATCGCCTTTTTCGTCAAGGATTTGTACCTGAGCCGGTGCGGTGACAAAAGAAAGCAGATCATCGCTCATTTTTGCACAGATCGTTCCGATCGCCGGCTCGTCCCGATTCGGTCCGGCCGCTCCGGGAATACGCTTTCCCGTCGCCCAACTTTCGAGTTGGCCGCCCCACAAGCCGCCGAAATACATATACGCCTGTCCGTCGTTGTCGATGAAAACCGCCGGATCAATACTGAAACTGCCCGCGATGAAGTTCTTTTCGGGAACAAAGGGTCCCTCCGGCTTATCGGAGATCGCAACTCCGATCCGAAATATCCCCTCATAGTCCTTCGCCGGGAAAAAGAGATAATACTTACCGTTCTTGTATGCGGCATCCGGAGCCCACATCTGTTTTTCGGCCCAAGGGACATCCTCTACGGAAATCGCGACACCGTGATCGATGACTTCCGAATTGAAATCCCGAAGCGACAGGACGTGATAATCTCTCATTTGGTACTGTTCGCCGCCGTCATCCGGCATGTGATACTCATCCCGGTCATGCGACGGATAAATATAGAGTTTACCTTCAAACACGTGTGCCGACGGATCCGCGGTGAATATATGCTTGACGAGCGGCTGATACGGCACGACTCCGGGAGTCTTTCCGGCTCCTTCGGCATTCTGATCGGCAGAACATCTTGATTTACAAGGTGACATCGATTCGTCCTCTTTTCTCTTGTTTTCGCGTATTTGAGGCATCATCCGCCCGAATCCGCACCGTCATTATATCATCGGAGCCCCTGGTTTTACGATAGTCGATCGCTCGAAAAACGTTCCGTTTCTCCTCGCGGCGCCAAAACATTCAAACATTCAATCCTCGCGGCACCAAAACAACGAACCTTTTCGGATCGCCATCCGTTTATTCGGCGTACGCGCCCGTTTCGAGTATATCCGCGATTCGTCTGCACGCGAAGCCGTCGCCGTAAGGATTTGCCGCGCGGCTCATTTTCCCGTATTCGGAAGGATCGCACAGGAGCGTTCTGCAACTCTCGTAGATAAGCTCCTCCGACGTCCCGACCAGTTTCAGCGTCCCCGCCGCGATTCCCTCCGGGCGCTCGGTCGTATCCCGCATCACCAGGACCGGTTTCCCGAGCGACGGGGCTTCCTCCTGGATCCCGCCGCTGTCGGTGAGAATCAGGTAACTGCGCGCCATGAAATTGTGAAAATCAAGGACATCCTGCGGCTCGATCAAATGGATCCGGTCACAGCCGGAAAGTTCCTCCTCCGCGGCCTTGCGAACCGCGGGATTCAGGTGCACCGGATAAATCGCTTTAACGTCGGAGAATTCCTCGACAATCCGCCGGATCGCGCGAAACATCCGGTGCATCGGCTCGCCCAGATTTTCCCTGCGATGCGCGGTAATCAGGAGGAGCCGGTCGGTTCCGACCCAATCGAGTTCCGGATGTGTGTAATCGGTCCGGACCGTCGTCCGCAACGCGTCGATTGCCGTGTTACCCGTCACATAAATCGTTTCCGGCTTTTTGCCTTCGCGCTCGAGGTTCTCACGAGCCTTATCCGTCGGCGCGAAATGCAGTCGTGTGATGATCCCGACCGCTTGCCGGTTGAATTCTTCGGGGTACGGCGAATAAATATTATAGGTGCGAAGACCGGCCTCCACGTGACCGACCGGGATCTGCATGTAGAAAGCCGCCAGCGCCGAAACAAAGCTGGTCGTCGTATCCCCGTGGACCAGTATGATGTCCGGGCGCTCTTGGATGAGCACCGCACGGATCTTTTCGAGGATTGCGTTCGTGATATCGAAAAGCGTCTGGTTCTCCTTCATAATCGAGAGGTCGTAATCCGGCTCCACCCCGAAGGCAGAAAGCACCTGATCCAGCATGCTCCGGTGCTGGCCGCTGACGCAAACAAGCGTCCCGATGTCGCGTCGGGACTTGAGTTCATTCACCAGCGGGCACATCTTGATCGCCTCGGGTCGGGTCCCGAAAATGAGCATTACTTTTTTCATGCCTGCTCTCCGTCCTTCGCTTCTTTTCTTTTTCCCAATGTCCTTCTCAGGTGAACCGCCGTGCTCATGCTCTCTTTCATGGTGCGAATAACGCGCATCTTACTCTCGCCCTTCTTGATGTCATAATGCAATTCAAACGGAACCTCATCAAAGCGGGCGCCGATCATCCACAGCTTATAGAGCACCTCCATCATACAGGCAAAGGAACGTTTCTCGACGAGCTTCGTGCCGTAACGCTCTTTTCCCCGCCGGATGATGTCATAGGTGTACGCCCTGTACCCGCAGGTATAGTCACGAACATTTCGGACCCGAAGAACGAACGTGTAAAATTGCTTCGCGCCCCAACTCATGAATTGACGGATACCGTTGACACCGTGCGTTACCGCGCCGGGGCGGTATCTTGACGCGATGGCACAATCTGCTCCCGCGGCGATCCGGTCGAGCATCGAAAGGCTGAACACGGGGTCATGCGTATTGTCTCCGTCCATAAGGAAGCAAACGTCGCCGGGTTCTCCCTCTTCCAGAAAATGATCGAACGCGGTTGCCAAAGCGCCGCCGAGCCCCTTGTTGACCTCGTGCGCGATCAGCGTCACGTCGTCGGGGAACTCCGCGCACAACTTTTCGATCACTTCCTTGGTGTTATCCTTGCTCTTATCGTCGATACAGCGGACAAACAGCCGGTATCCCTTCGATGACAGGTCATCCTTCCTGTCCAACCATTTGCGTACGAGCGGATCGATATTTTGGCTCTCGTTATAACAGGGAAGCATCGCAAATACGCTACTCATCGGGCACCGTCTCCTTTCGGGCGAAACGTTCATTCAATATCTTCCGGATAAAATAAACGACAAAGAACGGGATCGCGAGACTCAACGCCTTGCTCACGGCGTACCGCACGCCCTGAGTCTGCGCTTTCAAAAGAAAGTCGTAGAACAGCCAGATTACAAGATTCTGAAGCAAAACACCGATCCCGAAGGAGAGAATATAAACGAGAACGCTTGCCGCGTTTCTTTTGATCTTGAATACGAAGATTGAGGTCAGGAAATAGTGGATGGCGGCGCCGAAAAAAATCGCCATCGTATTGATGATTGTGATGTGAAAGGGAAATATCCGCAAAAAGATCCATCCGATTCCCGACTCGACCAGGGCTGCGATCACGGAGCACAGGAGATATAAAAAGAGCTGTTTGTTCTTCTCCAGAATGCCCCTCACGTACTTCAGCATAACCCCGTACCTCCTTGATCTTCGGTATTTATTCTATACTTTTCGGCCCTCATTATCCATCCGGTAAACCATTCGTATCCAAGATGTAATTAAACCGACGCGCAAGCAAATTGACTTCCCCGGTTTGAGAAAGTTAAACTATATTGTGGGAGGGGAGAATTGTGCGATCAATTCACCCGGGGCGAACCGATCGGCAAGACCCAAGAACTCTCCCCCGGAGGCACGGATTGAGTTTTGCGAGTTACAAATACACGTTCCGGCTCAACGCGTTGCACTCAAATGTCGGCAAAGCATCGAGCGTGCACGCGCACACCTTTGAAATTGCCCTCTATATGAGGCCGCGTGAAAATGCCTTTGTTGAATACAACGAGACCGAACGGGTCGTTCGCGACTACCTCGATCGCTTCACCGGAAAAAATCTCAACACCGTATCTCCATTCGACGGAACGCCTCCGACGCTCGAAAACATGTGCGCGGTCTTCTTCGAGGCCTTGTCCGAATTGCTCGAAAAAGAAGACTTTGAACTCATAAAGCTTGAAGTATCCGAGAATCCGCAAAAAAAGTTCAGTATCTCTCAAAATGACATCAGCGAGGCCAAAACGCGCCGCCTGATCCGGGCGGCGGACCATGTTTTGCGCGCGCATCCCGGTGTCGATATCAAAGAGAGTCCTTCCGCTCCGGTATCATCTTCCGTTGTGTCCGCCGTATCGGAGAAGCCCGAACCCTCCATACCGATAAACACATCGCTCAAGGAGCCGCCTCCGTGTCCGAAGTATGTCTTCTTTTTACAGGTCGCTATTCTCATCATCGCCGGAGCAGTCGCCATGATAATTGTCAGAACGTCCGACTTTTATCCTCTTGGGCTTGACATCCACGGTCATCTATTTAAATCGGATCTCATGTATAAAGAGATTCTCAAAGGTAACTTTTATCCTTTGTTTACCGAACTATGGTATAACGGCGTCCAACCTTTCCGATACTGGGCACCGCTCCCCTATTACTGTCTCGCTTTTCTTCAAATACTTGCCCGGGGCAATGTCATGAATGCTTATCTGGGCTTTGTTTGGCTCTCCTTCTCAGTAGGCGGGATCGGGTGGCTGCTTTTCGGAAGGAAACTCGGCAGACCTTGGTTGGGGATGTTTTTTGCGATGACCTGGTTTCTTCTCCCGGATAATTTGAGAGTCTTTTTCGGTGAAGGTAATTTGCCGCGCATGTTCATCGCGATGTTATTGCCCTATGTTTTCTATTGTTTGTGGCAGTTTGTGTGTTATCGCAGGAAAAAAATGATCTTTCCCCTGATGGCCCTGATGCCGCTTGCGATTCTCGGACATCTGATGATTGCTGCTATGATCGGAGTGGCATCCGCGATATTTCTTCTCGTTTATTCCATCGCGAATAAACGCTGGATCGAGTCAATACAAGCTCTTTTCGCGATGTTTTTCACATTCGCCGTCTCCGGAATATGGGTATTTCCCGCATTGATGGGCGGCTTAACATCCATGAGTTCCGAGGCAACCGAAAAGGTCATGATATCAACAAGTGAAGAGCTCTGGGTGTCACTCAATCCTTCCCTTCGTTTGAACGGAGGGATCGGAATTCTCTACATGGGATTGAGCCTCGTGCTCATCGCATTGATCGGTTTGTTTCTATCCAATCGAAAAAGTGTCCCCGGTTTCCTTACTTTCCTGGTATTCGTTATCGGTACAGCCTCTGCGTTGACTCCGCTTATCCTGTTTTTGCCTTTGAGCGAATACTTTTGGGTCAGTCGTTTTATTCCGATTGCGTATGTTTTGATGTTCATTGCAATCATGGAATGGAAGACTCTCAAGCGAAAGATCCTCATTATCCTTTGCTTGATCTTGTTCATCGATAGCTTACCTTCAATCATGCTCAACAAATACAATAAAATCATGAATATACCTGCAACTCACGAAGTCATATCGGATTCGATGGACGATTTGCTGCTTACCGATGCTAAAGAAATCGCAAGACAACGAGTCTCCCTTATGGATCTGAGCAGTCTTGGTCCGATGCCGTCCTATGCATTCGGAACCGTCGAACCCAAAACGCAATACGTTTTCGGCTGGGCATGGCAAGGCGCAAGAACAGCGATGAATATCGCATATCTCAATGAATCGCTTGAGAAAGATAATTTTCTTTACATGTTTGACCGCTCCGTCGAACTGGGTGCCGATGTAGTATTGATTGATAAATTTCATATCAACAACGAAATTCGAAAAGACAAACTAATCGACGCAGCGAGTCGCGTCGGCTATGAGTTTGTCAAGGAATCCGAAAGAACGATGCTCTTCTCCAACCCCATCGACTCGACTTTCGGCGTGATCACGCAATACGACTGTCTGGCCATCGGCACGACGGCCGCTCTGGTCCCCGGAATTCTGCCTTATTACCATCCGGGCGATAAGCTGTTTATCGACGATTATTCTGTCGAAGAACTCGTCAAATATAAGAAAATCTATCTTTCCGGCTTTTTCTACAATAACAGGAAAAATGCCGAGAATTTAGTCCGCGAGATCGCCGACGCAGGGGTACAGGTCTTTATCGATATGAGCCGGATCCCTGCCGACCCGCTTACGAACCGCATGACTTTCCTCGAGATTGACGCTCAGCCGATCACTTTCAGCAACAGTTTTCCGAACCTGGTGACCGAGAATACGGTCATCCGTCCGAAACCGTTTGCCGAAGACTACGAGACCTGGAACACCGTTTACTTGAACGGCCTTTCGGACGTAACCAGCTATGCGTGGTTTGAAAACTCACCCCGTTTGGATTTTATCGGAACCGGAGAGAAAGAGAATATCACATTCATCGGTTTCAACATCCTTTTTCATGCGTACATGGCTGAGGACGAAGCGGTCAAGGGAATTCTGAATACCGTGATGGATCTCAGGGAAGATAATCTGCCCGAAAGGGAGATCGTGCCGATCACGATCGATTACGAAAAGAATAAGATCACGATCCGGTCGGAATTTGATAACGTCAACACAACGCTTGCTTATCAGGATATATTCGAGAGTGATCAACCGATCCGTTCGATGAATAACCTTTTGATTGTCGATCGGGGTACGACGGTGATTCGATTGTCTTACCCGCATTGGGCCGGAGGCCTACTGGTGAGCCTGTTTGGAGTCTTTGCGGAAATTGCTCTGGCTTTATTGATTTTTAGGAAATCAAAGACAAAATCGAATTGAAATGATATAATTATCACAGGAGAAGTCATTTGTCAAGGGATTGGATGTGAAAGATTATGACAAACAAAATGCATTTATTGCTCATAAGCATTCTCACGACATTGCTTCTGATCTCCGTTCCGGTTTTCGCGGCGGAGGGAGACGATGTGATTGTCTTGAGTGACGCTGAAGCGACGGATTATGTCGGCATCACGATTGACGGTTATTTTTCGGACTGGTCGGACAAACCGATGTCCCCGATATACTATGATCCCGCGACATCCCACAGCGGTTCTCTGTACCGCGACGAGACGTACGTTTACCTTTACATCAACATGAGTGACACCGGTTATACCGAGTTCAACGGATACGGATATGAGTTCCGTGTGGACGGGAAATTGTACGCGTTCGACGTGATCCCCGTGAGCGGCACCATCGGAAGCGGAAACACCACGATGCAAGTGGTGCGCGTCAACGGATCCCAACCGGTACCCGGAGCGAACGGAATCGTGAACCGGACCTCGGGACAGGGCGACCGGATGGAGATGCGTATTCCGCTTACGTTCTTTTTCCGTCAGCCGGAAAAACTGGTCACCATCACATTCCAGTGTGACAATCTCGGACCCCAGGTCCTGACCGCGACCGGCACACCGACGCTTCCCTTCATGATCGCGGGCTCCGGAATCGTCGTGGCAAGCCTCGGCTATTTCTTCTTGAAAAGGAAACGCGCTAAATGATCCCTGCGGTGATCGTCGGAATTCTCGCGTGGAGTTATGCCATTTACGTGTTGTGGCGCGCCAAACTCACTTTTTTCAAGTTTCTCGTCGGAAGCGTCGGGATGTTTATTTTGATGATGCTTCTTCTTCAGCCGATCCTGACCGCTCCTCTTTCCAAGGCCGTAGCCGCCGTCACAGGTCTGATCGGAGATTGGACCGGCGCGTTCTACTCGTATTATCAGTACTCTCTCGTCTTCATCCGGCACGGTGCCGACTCGATTTCTCTGTATGTTGACTATGAGTGCTCCGGGATCATTGAAATCTTCGCATTTTCTTCGCTTCTGTGGTTTTTTCCGCTTTATTCGACGGTCGAGAAGCTGGTCGTAAACATCATCGGCATTATCTGGATCTTTTTGTCCAACATCATCCGGATGACCAGCATTTGTCTGCTCGTCTATTTTTTCGGGAACGACATTTTCTTTTTCGCACACGCGATATTCGGAAGAATCATTTTTTATCTGCTGTCAATCATTCTCTTTTTCTACGTTTTTACGCGTGCGCAGATCATGAAGCAAAGGGTGGGAAAATTCAGGTATGGAGACGCTGCTGCTTGAAATATTCGAGAAAATAGTCTTCTGGATGGCCTGGATCATTATTCCGCTGGTCATGGAGATTATTCCCGCGATCGGCGGCTTTATTCTGCTGATCAGGAAACGCTTTCGCAACAACAAGGACACCCGCCCGATCCGCTTCCCCGAAATTACTCTGATTATCCCGGTCTATAAATCACAGGATACTCTCGAAAACTGTCTTTCCTCCGTAAACGCATCCGATTACCCGAAGGATAAAATCCTGATCATGCTCGTTGATAATGAGAGTCCGGATAAAAGTTTCGATGTTTTCTGCGCATGTCAGAAACTCTTCCCGGAGTTGTCGATGCAGTGGATGAAGGCGCGCCAGGGCAAGTCCAAGGCGCTCAACATGTCGCTTTTCAACAGCGAGGGCAAATACGTCATTCACATCGACAGCGACGGCACGCTTGAGCCGACCGCGCTTCGAAAAATGGTCGAAAGATTTGAGAATAATCCGAACATTCACAGTATGACCGGCGTCATCCTCACGAACCCCGACATGATCGAGCAAACCGCGCACTTCCCGCTTCGGCTGTTCCGTCGCTGTGAATTTTTCGAATACTGCCAGGCATTTCTGGCCGGACGTAATTTCGAATCCGAACTCGACAGCATTTATACGCTGTCCGGCGCATTTTCGGCTTTTCGAAAATCAACGATTCTCAAGACGCAGATGTACAATACCGACACCGTCTGCGAAGATACGCACGTCACCTTTCAAGTACGAAAACTGATGAAAAAAAGCGTCCACTTGTGTGAAAACGCATTCTTCTATGTCGAGCCGATCGAGGGCATCAACCAGCTTTATACCCAGCGTCAGCGCTGGCAAATCGGCGAGATGGAGGTCTCGCATATGTTCCTCCGCAACTCATTGCGCACGCATAAGTTTTTTTCGGACTTCATGGTGCGGATGCTTACATTTGATCATACCTTCGCGTTCCCGCGGATGATCTGGTACTTCGCGCTGATCTGCCTGACTTTTCTGAATTACCCCGTGTATCTGATCGTCGGATCGATGGTTATCCTGTATATCCTATATATGATCTCCGGAGCGCTCTACTATTTCAACATCATCTCATACCTCCGGAATTTCCCTCGGATCCGCAGGTATTATGCACGAAAATGGTATATTGTCCCGCTGATGCCCGCTTACAACTTTGTCGTTTTCTGGATTCGTTTTGCAGGGATCATCAACAGCATCAAAAACCGAAGCGGTTGGAGAACCCGTTCTCTCCGCGAGGAAAAAAAGCAATTTTCAAGCACGATGCAACGTGATTTTATGGTATTGTCAAAAGTGAGGGAAAAGCTCTACCGCCTGATCAATGACGATGTGACGGGATGATCACACCAAGGATTCCGGAGGCAAGGCATAACCGGACACACAGGGGGAAGAAAGCCGGATGAAATTTCTTAAAAAGAAAGACAGCGAACTGATGAAGGTATTCGTAAGCGTCGCGTTGACTGTTCTTTTCTGTGTCCTGGCCGTCCTGTTTCTCGAATACCAGATCCGCCGGATCAAAACAGACACGACGAACGGGTTTGCGCAGGAAAACGAATACATCCTGAAAATGGTCCGCGAAGAGATTTCCGAGAAAGCAAGCAGCGAGGAAGACATCATCGCAATCGTTAAAGCCGCGCCGGCGACCGGAACCCGCTACTGGATGTTGTTTTCCGAGGACGGGCCTCTTTTCGAGCGCAATACGGACACAACGTCCATGATATCCGGCATGAATTTTGACGAACTGGAACTCTTTTATCTTCGGCAGGGCGGATCCGGAGTCTCTTCCTTTATCGACTTGGTCAGGAAGGGCGAGTTCTTTTCGGCGGTCGTCGTTAAGGACGTCCGGATCGGCAACGAGCTCATCAGCGCCGATCGCGTCGAGATCGGCGGCCGGAGTTATTGCGTCGCGACCGGAATCCTTCAGAGCTATCTTTTCTCGTCCGTCGGCATCGGCGAGCGCGCGACGATGCTCCGGGTCCTTGTTATCATATGTTGTGCGATTCTGGTCATTCTGGTTGCGATACTTACCACCGCCATAAAGACCAAAGCCTCTAAAATCCGGGAGCTCGGCGACGAGCTGGTCGAGAAAAACCTCTTTATCCATAGAGAGCTCGGCAAAGGCGATGAGCGTCTGGACGACGCGGAAGCGGTTCCGGACCCGATTACCGGCCTTTATACCCTTCGCTTCTATGAAACCTTCATGATGAAGCTTACGAAGCGGCGGGTTTCGCCCATCGGGATGATCGTCATCCGCATTCTCGATTACCATAATCTGACCGCCGAAAAAGGCCCCGACGCCGTAAACGAGATCGTGCGCAAAGCCGCCGCGATCCTTCTTCAAAAGGCCGGCGACACGGATCTATGCGCACGCCTTCGCAACAATGAATTCGCTATGGTCAAGCTGAAGACAACCGAGAAACTGACCATCCAGTCCGCGAAGGAGATTTTTCGGGAACTTGCGGAATCCGGGATAGAAGCGAAATTCGCGGGCGGGTTTTCCTATAAAGAGGGCATATCTTCCGCGGACGCCGTTACCGAAGGCGCAATGAATGCCGTACGGCCGATTTAGGAGGCAGGAGGATATGCAATACAGCCGTTACAATTTCAAGTTTTACCTGAATGCGAGTCATGCCATCTACCTGAACGGCATCCTCGGACAGAGCCACCCGCACACGTGGGAAATCTCCCTGGACACGCTGAAGGTAAGGGATGATTTCATTCAGTTCGATTTTATCGAGAAACAGATCGAGAAATACCTCAATGCTTTTCAGGACACCGACATCAATAAGACCCCTCCTTTTAACGTCACCAATCCGACGCTCGAAAATATCTGCTCCTACCTGAAGGACGAGCTTGGAAATCTCCTCAAGTCTTCCGGCTGGCTCCTCACCAAAATCGAGATCAGCGAGACCCCTTCCCGTTCTTATATCATCGACTTGACGGACGAGGCCGATACGATTCCCGATTTTGATCCGGACGACAACGCACCTCCGGCCGACATTGACAAAGAGGCCGATGAACTCTTGGACCGGATGCTCGGCAAATAGCGGTGCCAGGGGGCATACTCACTCTGAATGAGC
>CAZCLK010000008.1:46797-56435 GCA_964499575.1 uncultured Oscillospiraceae bacterium
TGAATGAGCCCCCGGCACGGGATCCCTATGTTCCGGTCCGACGGACCGGATGCTCGGCTACTAGCGGTGCCGGGAAGCATACTCACTTTGAATGAGCCCCCGGCACGGTATCCCTATGTTCCGGTCCGACGGACCGGATGCTCGGCAAAGTAAAAAGGGTACAGAACAAAAAGCGCCGGCAATTCATAAGACTGCCGGCGCTTCTTCATTGATCTCCGGGTGGCTTCTAGATGTATTTGATCTCCACTCCGCCGAAGTTGATCTCACCGGTCAGCGTGACCTTCGGACCCTCCCCCGTTGAAGGGATAAATCCGTCGGACCCTCCGAAAAAAGCCCGGATCTGGTTGTCGACGTTCCAACTTCTCGGAAGATAGATCTCAACCCCAGCAAAGTTGACGTCCAGATGGATCGTTGCGCCCTCCGGGCTGACCGTGCAACCGTCGAAATACACCTTGGCCGCGCCGAATTTGGCGTGGATGTCCGCGCCCTTGAAATTCTGGGAGCGAACATACTTTATGTTGTCGGCGAAGGTTGCCTCAACGGTCACGTACTCTCCGTTTTCCTCGGTAGCGGTACCGTTATCCGCGATGTTGACGTGGACACGGTGCGTATGACCGCATCCTTTGCCCCATGCTTCCATGCGCTTCTTCTTGGCGTTGGAGAAAATGACCGACAGTCCCACGCCGAGAATCGCGGAGCCGAGGAGCAGATGCCAAAGCTCGACATCCGGGATTCCGATGAAGTCTCTCCACAAATATACGATCGCCGCCGGAGCCATCAATCCGGGTACAAAGAAAAGCTTGATCAGGCAGGAGACGGAAATTGCCGCCAGAATCATGCTCGCTATCGCCCGAAACAGGTCGGACGACTCCCCGATCCCGAGGGCGAAAAGAAGCACGAGAATACCGCCGCCGAGAATGACCAGCCCCCAAAAAATGTTTTTCCTATCCATACAAATACCTCTCTTCCATTTTGACCATTAATACCGGTCCGTATTTTCTCGACGCGTACACCTCTTTATAGGATCCGCGGAACGTGATGTGTGAAACACGCGTCAGTCCCCTTTGGATCGAAAAAATATGCGTCACATTCGCAATCGTCGATCTGGAAACGCGGACGAACGAGGCGGGAAGCATCGACTCGAGCTCATATAGTCTCTGCCTGGTCTCGTAGGAGTCCGTCGCCGTGTGCGCGATCACCTTTTCGCCTTCGGTCTCAAAGAAGAGGATCTCCGAGAAACTCAGAAAATACTGTTGCTCTCCCTTAAAGAACTCGGGTGTCGGGGTCCCCGCAGTTGCGGCGCTATGTTTTTTGTCCCGGCTGTTCCCGTCGCCGGCTTGCTTTTCGAGCAGACCGATCTCGCGGGCGAGCAATTCGATTTCAGGCGTCGTCTTACTGCAGCGGAGAACTATTTCTTCCTCCGCACCTCCGGCGACTTCCTCGATTCGAACGCGCATGCCGTTACCCTCCTTACGCTTGCGTCTTCATTATATGTTCGGAACCGGTTTTGAAAACATGCCTTCGGGTGAGTGGGCCGTAAACGGGTGTGAGTGGTCAGGAAAAGAGGTCCAGAAGGTACCCGTAACCCTGTTCCTCCATTTTCTCCAGAGGGACGAAACGCAAAGCGGCGCTGTTGATACAGTACCGAAGGCCGCCCCTGTCGCGCGGTCCGTCATCGAAAACGTGGCCGAGATGCGCGTCGCCGACACGGCTTCGCGTCTCGATCCGCCTTCGCATCAGCGAGAGATCTTCTTTTTCGCGAATCACGTTCGGATCGATCGGCCGGCTGAAACTCGGCCATCCGCATCCGGCGTCAAATTTGTCGCGCGACGAAAACAGCGGTTCGCCGGTCGTGATGTCGACGTAGATCCCATCCTCGAAATGAGCGCTGTATTCGCCGGTAAAGGGCCTTTCGGTATCGTTTTGCATCGTTACGCGCCAGGATTCATCGGAAAGACGCGATTTTAATTCCGAAAGCGACGGGCGCCCGTACAGGGTCGGATCGACAACCGCCCGCGCGGCGCGGTCCATTTTCGCGGGACCGATGTGGCAGTACCCGTTCGGGTGCTTGTCCAGATAATTCTGATGATACTCTTCAGCGGGGTAATACGAAGTCAGTTCGGCGACCTCAATCGCGCTCTTCCTACCGAGCCGCGCCTCCAGAGAAGCGACCCCGGCCCGGATGACGGAAAGATCCTCCCCGTCCGTATAATAAATTCCGGAGCGGTATTGCTCCCCGATGTCATTTCCCTGCCGGCCGACCGCCGTCGGATCGATCGCATCGAAAAACATCCGAAGCAGAAAGCCGAGCGAGACTTTCTTCGGATCATAGGTTACCTCGACGGTCTCGGCATGGCCGGTTGTCCCGGAACACACCTCCGGATAGGTAGGGTTCGGAAGGCTTCCGTTGGCATACCCGACCCCGGTCGCCCCGACGCCTCCGATCAGGGACATATATTTCTGAAGGCCCCAGAAACAGCCTCCGGCAAGGTAAATCTTCTTCATGGTTCCGTCCTCCGCAATTGATTTAACACTGTTATAATTGTATCACGTAAGCGATCTTTGTGCCCTTTGTGATATAATCCCAACGTCCCTCATTCCGCCTCCGGAAAGGAGCCGCAGCATGGAACCATCTCTTCTTTCGCCCGAAAACGGACGTGCGCACGCATATAAGGTTATTCGATCCATCGGGCTGTTTTTCGTCTCCGTTCTTCTCGTGTCGAGCCTCTTCGGGTGCTCGCTTTCTGCGGAAGAATGGATCGACGCATTGAATCAGCTGACACCCGTTATTACTTCCGAAGAAGCGCAAACCGGCGACCCGGACGAATCCGTCGACGACGAGACCGATCCGGACGGACAAGTCTCCGGCGCACCCGTCACAGAGGCTTTCACCGTGACTTATGTCGTGGACGGCGACACCATATGGGTCAAAGACGAAGCGGGCGAAAAATATAAAGTGCGCATCATCGGAGTCGATGCCCCGGAAACCGAAAAAGAAGACCAGGAAGGCGAACCGTTTGCCGAAGAAGCCTTCGCTTTTGCGAAAGAAACCCTGTCAGACCGTGTCGTCTACCTGGAGCGGGATGTTTCCGATACCGACCAATATGACCGGCTCCTTCGGTACGTCTGGCTTGAGGAACCCGACGACGGGGAGCAGGAAACGTTCGAGCGACTGAATTTCAGCGCGATCCTCATCCGCGGCGGCTACGCGCGTGTCGTCGCCTACGGCGAAGACACGCGTTACGAGACCGAGCTTCGGGCGTTGGAAAAACGCGCACGCAATGACCGCCTCGGCATGTGGGCGTACTCCTGATCCGGGATCGAAAACTCAAACGAATCCACACTTTGTTGTCTGTAGACTCTGTTCCGGAATTTTTCGATGAAACGGCGACGTCGTTTGCTTTTGGCTTTATTTCATTCACATTCATGCTATATAATATTATTATTGTTCGGGCTTCCGCGGGTTTGTGGGGTATGCGTTATGTCCAAGAATTCCGAAAGCAAAGGTTTCGCTGAGCGTTTCTCGAAGTTTGTTCGCTCATTTTTTAAAAGACCGGTTTACCAACGTGATTTCAGCGCGGTAATACCCGCACTCAAGATGACTTTAATCTATCTTGCGATCAGCGTGGTATGGATCATCGTTTCAGACACCGTAATGGAGGCCTTATTTCCGAATACGAATCAGATGACCATCGTCAGTGTAATTAAAGGACTCTTCTTTGTAACAGCCACCTCTATTTTTATCTTCTGGCAAGCGTCGCATGATTTGAAACTTGCCGCCGGACTTATAAGCAGTAAAGAAAGTCTGAACTCCGAACTGGACAATACGAACATGCTTTTCTCGGCTGTTCTGGAAAGTTCGCCGGACATTATGGTTTTTTCGGTGGATCGCGAATACCGGTATACGGCATTCAACAGCCGCCACAAGTACTCCATGCTCCGGGTTTTCGGCAAGGAGATCACTGTCGGCACCGATTTACTCGAGTGCGTCAAGAATCCGGATGAGCAGAAAGTTCTCCGTTCGGAATTCGATCGCGCCTTTTCGGGCGAATACTTCACGTGCCTCGAGGAATTCGGCGATTCCGAGGAGTCCCGCGCATATTGGCAAAAGTTCTACTCTCCGATCATGACCGGCAATCGCGAGGTCATCGGACTAACCTGCTTTATTTTGAACATAACGCCGCTTCGGAAGGCCCAGGACAGAAATATATATATCAGTTATCACGATATGCTCACGGGTCTTTATAATCGCAGATATACCGAAGAAACCCTCAAACGGTTGGATCGCGTCGAAAATCTTCCGATTTCGGTTGTCCTCGGAGACGTAAACGGACTGAAACTCGTAAATGACGCGTTCGGGCACCAACTCGGCGATGCCGTGCTCCGAAAGGGAGCCGATGTTATCTCTTCCGTCTGCGAAGGCCAAGGCATCATTTCCCGTTGGGGCAGTGACGAGTTTATGATCCTGCTGCCGAATACTTCGGAGCGCCAGGCCGAGGAACTTGTTTCCCGGATCAAATTGCAGTTGACGCATTCGCAGGTCAATTCGGTCCCCGTTGATATATCGTTCGGTTCCGCAACCAAAACGATCGCCGAGGAGTCGATTCTGGCCTCGATCAAGGCCGCCGAGGATCACATGAACAAGAGCAAGATCGCCGAGAGCAAAAGCATGCGCAATACAATAATCAAGACGATCATGCACACGCTTCACGAGAAAAATCCTCGCGAAGAAGCGCATTCCAAGCGGGTCGGGGAGCTTTGTAAAAAAATCGGCAAGGAGTTGAATTTGCCTGAGATTGAGGTCAACCTCCTCAACCTGGCGGGCTTTTTGCACGACATCGGAAAAATCGCCATCGACGACCGCCTTCTGAGCGGTACCGCGGAATTTTCGCCGGAAGACATGAAAATCATCCGCACCCACCCGGAGATCGGATGCCGGATCCTTCGTTCCTCATACGATATCTCGGAAATAGCGGAAGCTGTCCTTTATCACCACGAGCGGTTGGACGGCTCGGGATATCCGAAGGGACTCAAGGGAGACGCTATTCCGCGCTATGCCGCGATCATCGCCGTGGCGGACAGTTTCGACGCGATGACCGCGAAAAGAACATACCGAAAAGTACTCAGCGCCGAGCAGGCCGCGGAGGAAATTCGCGCAGGCTCCGGAACCCTTTACGACCCCGTTATCGTTGAAGCATTCCTGAAAGTGGTTCTGAACTACGAGTGGGATTTGGAACCATGGGACATCTAGAGAAAGGCTGAACGGATTTGCAGGAGAAAAGATACGACGAGAAACTGAATAGAATACTCACAATCTTCAAGGTCGGATACTTTTTGGTCTCGGCATTGATTATTCTTCGGGGCATACTCGAGGAATACACGGATCAATGGAGTGATCGAAACGTCCTCATCCTGTCTGTTTCCGCGTCTGTCGCGGCGGTGGCTCTGGCGTATTTATACGCCCGGACATTTTTAAAGTTCCGTCCGAGGGAAGTCGATCCGGGCACGCGACAGCTGCTGGTGATCGAGGCATTTTTCCTGCTGCTCGTGACCGTTGCGCTCATATGGTTCACCGACAGAAACTACAGTTACTTTCTCATCGCCGCTTTGCTCTTTTTGGTCCCCGTAACGATCCAACTCAGTCTCCGGTGGGCTTATCTGATTATCGCCTTTCTCTCCGTGTATATTTTCACGCTCGACTTCGTCTACTCCTATTTTTCTTCCGTCGCCCGCTTTATCGAAAAGGATCTGATCGCCGTCGCCGTTCTCTTTTTAACGACCTGGGTACTGGACCGTTTTGTCAAGACCGACCGCGAACGAATACTGGCGCTCGAAGAAAAGGCCAATCTCGATGGGTTGACCGGACTTTTCAACCACCGCTATTTTCACAGCGCGCTCAACCAGGAAATCAAATCATGCCTTTTTCTGAAACAACCGTTAACGCTTCTTTTTCTCGACATCGATTCATTTAAGGAATTCAACGATCAGTTCGGGCACCTGAACGGCGATAAACTCCTGAGCACCGTCGCACGCCTGATGGAAGAGCACAAACCGAAAGGCGCGATCCTCGCCCGTTACGGCGGAGACGAGTTTTCGGTCATTTTACCGAATATCGACAAGGATACCGCAAAGCGATACGGGGAAAATATCCGACAGTCTTTCCAGAGCCTGGATCTTCGAAAAGAAATACTGTTAACCGATGAATCCGAAAGGATCCGCATCCGCGAAATCGATCCGATGACCATTTCGGTCGGAATCGCTCAGTGGAGCAACCGGACCGAAAGCGCTCTGAATCTGATCAAGAATGCCGACGACGCGCTTTATCGAGCGAAGCTTTTTCGAAAGAATCGCGTCGAAATCTATGACTCCATACTGGATACCATCGAGTTGGATGTCGAAAAGGACGACTATGATCTTCTGAATTCGCTCCAGTCGCTCATAAATATCATTAACGCGCGTGACCGATACACCTCCGGGCATGTCGAGCGCGTCGCCATGTATTCCAAGGCGCTCGCCCGCCAACTCAACCTGGACGAGGATGACCGGAAGTCTCTCTCGCTGGCGGCATACATGCATGATATCGGCAAAGTCAACCTTTCCGAAAAAGTCCTGAACAAGGCAACGCCGCTCGACGAAAAGGAATGGCAGGACGTGAAGGATCATTCCGTAGTCGGCGCGCATATTTTAAGAGAAGTTGCCATCCTCGCCGAGATCGCCCCGCTGGTCCTTCATCATCACGAGCGCTATGACGGCACGGGGTATCCCAATCATCTGAAGGGTAAGGAGATCCCGTATCTTTCCCGGGTGCTCACCGTTGTCGACAGTTTTGACGCGATGACCTTCGACCGACCCTATAAGGCGGGTCTCAACTGGGATGAGGCGATCCTGGAGCTGCGCGCCAACAAAGGCACTCAGTTTGACCCCGACATTACGGAGGCGTTCATCCGTGTCATCGAGCAAACATTGAAAAAGGATCCGGAAAAAAGAAAATATGTAAAGAAGAACCCTTCCCCGGAAGGACCCGATCAGCCGAAAAGCGCTGACCCTGCTTGATAGAAAATCAACGCCATCAGCCATGCAAATCCGGTTTGATAGAGGACTGCGGCGCCCGCCAAAAGCCGGCTTTGAAGTTCGCGGCGTATCGTTGCGACGGTCGCGACACAGGGCGTATAGAGCAAAGTAAAGACCAAAAAAGCATATGCCGCTTGCGGCGTGAACAGCGAGCGGAGCGCAGTCGGTAAATCGGCCGAGCCGGACCCGGTTAAAACGGCAAACGTGCTGATCACGGCCTCTTTGGCCATGAATCCTGTCAATAGCGCAGTTATCGCCTTCCAGTTGCCGAAGCCGAGCGGAGAAAAAACAGGAACAAGCCATCGCCCGATCCCCGCAAGCAGGCTTTTTGAATCATCGGTCACCAGATTGAACGTCGGGTCAAAGGACCGTAAAAGCCAGATCACCAGAGAAGCGATAAAGATCAGCGTAAATGCTCTGGTGAGAAAGTCCTTCGTTTTGTCCCACAGAAGCAGGATGACCGACTTGATCCCGGGAAAGCGATAGTTGGGCAATTCCATAACAAAAGGAACCGGCTTACCACGGAACAATACATTTTTCATCAAAAGACCGGTCAAAACCGCCAAAAACATGCCCAGTACATACAGGGAAATCATCACCAGTGCGGCTTGCTTCGGGAAAAACGCGAGCGTAAACATCCCGTATATCGGCAGTTTAGCCGTGCAACTCATAAACGGCACCAGAAATATCGTCATTTTCCGGTCGCGCTCGCTCGACAGTGTGCGGGTCGACATGATCGCCGGAACGGAACAGCCGAAGCCGATCAACATCGGCACAAAGCTTCTTCCGGACAGACCGATTTTTCGAAGCAGAGAGTCCATGACAAACGCCACACGGGACATATAGCCGCTGTCCTCCAGCATCGACAGGAAGAAAAACAGGAGAATGATTGTCGGAATAAAGGTCAAAACACTGCCGACGCCCGAAAAGACACCGTCCGTGACGAGCGATATGACCGTCGGATTCACGGTCGCGCTTTCCATCGCCGCGCGCACCCACCCGGATACCCTGTCGATCCCCTCTCCGAGCACATCGCTCAGAAAACTTCCGATCACGCCGAAAGTCAGCCAGAAAATCAACCCCATGACCGATAGAAAAATCGGGATCGCCAAATACTTATGCGTCAATATCCGGTCCATTCGAAGCGTCCGCTCTCTTCCCCGGTCCACATGCGGACGGACAACCGCGCCCGCGACAATCTTTTCGATGTAGGTGTAGCGCATGTCCGCGATCGCCGCCTTGCGATCCGTTTTGAGCTCGTCTTCCATCTCTTTGACGGCGTGTTCGATCATATCGATTTCGTTACTGTTCAGTTCCATCTCGTCCCGCAACGAAATGTCCCCTTCAACCAGTTTTGTGGCAATGAATTTTGCCGGAACTCCGGCCCTCTCGGCATGGTCCTCGATCAGGTGGGCAATCGAATGGATCGTTCTGTGTACCTCGCCCGCGCAATAATCGGTCTTCTTCGGAAACTCCCGGTCGCGAAAAGTCCTGTATGCGACCTCAACGAGTTCCGCGACTCCTTCATTCTTGCTCGCGGATATCGGTACGACCGGAACGCCCAAACAACAACTCAAGCTGTCGATCCGGATCGTCCCGCCGCTCTCGCGTACCTCGTCCATCATATTCAGCGCGATGACCATCGGAACGTGAAGCTCGATCAGTTGCATGCTGAGATATAAATTCCTCTCAATATTCGTCGCGTCAACAATGTTGATGATCCCATCCGGCTTGTTCTTCACAATAAAATCTCTGGCCACTTTCTCCTCGCTGGAATAAGGGGCCAGAGAATAGATCCCGGGCAAATCGACGACATTCATTTCCTTCTTGAAGCGGACCGTGCCTTCTTTGCGCTCCACTGTCACTCCGGGGAAATTCCCGACGTGCTGGTTGGATCCCGTCAATTGATTAAAAAGTGTTGTCTTCCCCGAATTCTGATTGCCGACGAGCGCGATATTCATACTTCCGATTCCTCCGGACGGTTTCTTTTTCCGAATCCCCGAAAAGCGCGCCGGTTCATTCTCTTATGTCTATTGCATGTCTCAGGAGCTCCGTCCCGAATGATCTCAATATTCGCGGCATCCTCTTTTCGCAAGGTCAGCTCATAACAACGAAGGGAAATCTCGATCGGGTCCCCCATCGGCGCCGTCTTTCGGATCATCACCCGGGTCCTGGGCGTAAGCCCCATATCCAACAAGCGATCCCTCAGAGCACCTTGCCCGTGCACTGCAATAATCACACCTGCCCCGCCGATCTCAAGTTCTTCCAATGTCACTTCCATCACGTCCTTGCATAAAAAGTTGAATTTATGATGTAAATTGTTAGACTCGTCTAACCCTGATATTATCATATCCTTTCCGGCTTCATTTTTCAAGAAAGAATTTAGAGTATCTTGCACAAAAACAATCGGATTATTCTTTGAATGCTTATGTAACCGATACGAAAGATCTTCTTTCGCCTGTCCGCCCCGATAAAGATAAAAATCGCGGAATACATAATTTCTAAATGAACCGATCGGTGTTCTTTCCCTTTACGAAGGAGCACCGGAAAGGTAGAATAAAACTAAG
>CAZCLK010000009.1:0-56210 GCA_964499575.1 uncultured Oscillospiraceae bacterium
ACCGCGCGCCGCCCGAATACCGACTAAATCGCCGAAATGCTTCGTTTAGTCGGTATCTTTCGCGAAAAGCAGTGTTTTGTCAGCATTTTCAAGTCGAGTGAAGGCAAAATGATCGTTTGTTGTTCATCGGAAGCGAATACCGACTAATACGAAGATGATTCAGTTCCGAACCCGCCCTCCTGCCAGCGCAAATTGACTTTTCGCGCCGGCGAAAGAATTTATCCGAACCCGCCCTCCTGCCTGCGTAAAATTGACTTTTTCGCCCCGCAAAGGTAGAATAATCCGGCGGTCCAGGATGCTTTTCGAGCGCAAAAAATGCCCGAAAGAGGCGATTCTGCCCGAAAGGGCAATTATGCCCGGAGGAGACGATGATGACCGGGGAGGAGACGACTATGGCGGAGAATGTTTACGATATTCTGGAGGCGCGCGGATACATTTCGCAGGCGACGCACAAGGAGGAGATCTATGAGCTCCTCGGTAAGCCCGGCGTTACCTTCTATATCGGCTTCGATCCGACGGCGGACAGCCTTCATGTCGGGCATTTTGTGCAGATGATGGTGATGAGCCACATGCAGAGGGCCGGGCATCGGCCGATCGCCCTGATGGGCGGCGGAACCGCAATGATCGGCGATCCGAGCGGCAGAACGGACATGCGTAAGATGCTCAGCAAAGAGGACATTGCGCACAATGTGAACTGCTTTCTGAAACAGATGGGGACGGTCGTCGATTTCAGTGACGGCAAGGCGATGATCGTCAATAACGCCGACTGGCTGCTGGACTTGAATTACGTCGAATTCTTACGGGATATCGGGCCGCATTTTTCGGTGAACCGCATGCTCACCGCCGACTGCTACAAGCAGAGGATGGAAAAGGGCCTGACGTTTCTCGAGTTCAATTACATGTTGATGCAAAGCTACGATTTTCTGTACCTCTATAAGAAGCACAACTGTACGTTGGAGCTTGGCGGCGACGACCAGTGGTCGAATATCCTGGGCGGAGTCGAATTGATCCGTCGAAAAGAGCAGGGCGAGGCGTTCGGGCTGACGTTCGCGCTTTTAACCAACAGTGAGGGCAACAAGATGGGCAAGACCGCGCGCGGCGCCGTCTGGCTCGATCCGAATAAGACTTCGCCGTTTGAGTTCTACCAGTATTGGAGAAACGTCGACGACGCCGACGTCATTAAGTGCATGAAGCTTCTGACGTTTGTTTCGCTTGAGGAGATCGGTGAATACGCCAAACTTCAAGATCAGCAGATCAACGAGGCGAAGAAGCGTCTGGCGTTCGAAGTGACAGGCATCGTGCACGGCGCGGAAGCGGCCGAAGCGGCAAAGGCTCAGGCCGAGGCGCTTTTCGGGGGGGCGGGCGTGTCCGAGGATATGCCGACGACCGAAATCCCCGCAGCGCGGCTTAGCGAGGGCGTCGCAATCCTGGATCTGCTTCTGGAGACCGGCCTGATGGCCAGTAAAGGCGAAGGACGCCGGATGATCGCCCAGAACGGCGTGTACCTGAACGGGGAAGCCGTAACCGATCCGTTCTATACGATCACCGAAAAGGACTTCAAGGACGGCGAGGCGATCGTTAAGAAGGGTAAGAAGATATTCCACCGGTTGGTGATCGGCGGGTAAAGCGTTTATTTGACGGATAATCGATTCAGAGAAAATGAGCGCGGTACGAAAGTACCGCGCTTTTTGCGTATAAATCGATATCCGGGATAATTGCTCATATCATACCACAAATCAGATTTTCTTCACCAATCCGGTCAGTACACGGCCCGGACCCAGCTCAATATGTTCTTCGTACCCGTCTTCACGTAACCTCCGGATCTCGTCGGTGAATCGGACCGGTGAAATCATGTGTTCCGCCAGATACTTCGGGAAGTCGACATCGTCGGGGATCCGCGCGGCGGTGGTGTTGGAATAAAGCGGCGATTTCGGACGCCCGAAAATCAACTGTCCGGCAAAGCGTTGCAAGGCATTTGCGGCCTCGCTCATCAGCGGAGTATGAAAGGCGCCGTTCACCGCCAGTCGATGTGCTCTGCGGGCGCCCGCGGCAAGCAATCTCTCTGCCGCCGCTTCCGTTTCCGCGATTTTGCCCGCGATCACGAGCTGGCCCGGGCAGTTGTAATTGACCGCGTAGACATCGCCGCTGAGCGCAATGAGCTCCTCCACCTTTTCATCCGCGAGGCCGATGATCGCGAACATTGCCCCGGGATTTTTTTGCGCGGCCTCCTGCATCCGGCGCGCGCGTTCGTCGACGAGCCGAAGCAGGTCCGGAAAGCCGATGACACCCGCGGCATAAAGTGCCGTGTATTCTCCGAGCGAAAAGCCCGCCATTGCGGCGGTTTCGGGCGCGGCGGACTCGGAACTCGCGGTTCCTGACCCGGCGGACTCGGAATCTGCGGATTCGGAGCGATATTTTTCAAGAGATACGACGCTGTGGACGACGATGGCCAGTTGCGCAAACCGGGTTTGCTCCAACGGTTCCGGCAAAACAGATATAAGGTCTAATCCTGTTACATTTCGCGCTTCGTCGTAGAAACGCACGGCTTCCGGAAATTCAGAAAGCATTTCTTCGGCCATCGATACGGTTTGCGCGCCCTGACCGGGGAATAAATAGGATTTCATTTGCCGTAATCTCCTTTGTATTGACGCGATGGATGAATGAGAGTAGAATGTCCCTGAACCTTTGACTATCAAAATAATTGATATTCAAAAGAAATTCAAGTGCCTGAGTGATATTCGTTCGACCCGGGCACGCAAGATAAAGGAGACTGAATGTTGAATATCCCGTATAAGATCCTGGGCACCGGCTCGTATCTTCCGGAACTTACCGTTGATAATGAAATGTACGCCCAGGTCATCGAAACAAGCGACGAATGGATCACGACGCGTACCGGGATCTCGCGGCGCCACTTGTGCGACGGAGAGACCACGTCGGACATGGCGGTCAAGGCAGGGGCGAGAGCGATCGAGGATGCCGGGGTCTCTCCCGGGAGTATCAATATAATTATCGCAACGACCATCACCCCGGACTATACGACGCCGAACATGGCGTGCATCGTTCAGGCGGAGCTCGGCGCCGTGAACGCTTTTTGCTTTGATTTGAATGCCGCCTGTACCGGCTTTATTCAGGCTTTTGATGTGGCGATGCACTACTTGAACACAACGGAACCGGTCACCGTTTTGATTGTCTCAGCAGAGAGTCTTTCCAAAATTGTTGATTTCTCGGATCGGCGAACTTGCGTACTGTTCGGCGACGGAGCCGGAGCGTTGGTGTTGTCCAATCGTGAAGCGGGAGGAGAAGCACTTCCGCCCGCGCGGGTATATGCCTCTTTCTTCGGTGCGGACGGTACCGGAGGCGGGTACATGACCGGAAAGGCTTTTGAAGTTGCGGTTCATCCGTTTTCCGATCCGGATCAGAGCGTTCGTGAGGACCGGTTCGGACACGAAACGGGCATATACTTGTCCATGAAAGGACCTGAAGTCTACAAATTTGCGACGACGGCCATGCCTTTGGCGGTCGAAAAAGCTTTGGGCGATGCAAATATCAATCTTTCAGACATTGATTATGTTGTACCCCATCAGGCAAACGACCGGATCCTGCAGGCCGCCGCGAAGCGTCTCGGGCTCGATCCCGAAAAGATGCTCTCCAATATCGCCGAGACCGGTAATACATCATCGGCATCCGTTCCGATATGCCTGGATCAGTACATTCGCTCGGGCCGAATTCAGCGGGGACAAACCCTGATCCTTACGGGATTCGGCGGTGGTCTGACGTATGGCGCATGCGTCTGCATTTTCTAAAAAAAGATCGGAGCAACGCATTTGAAAGCAGTACTCACTTCGCTCCTTGGCACAAGATATCCCCTGATTCAAGGCGGAATGGCATGGGTCGCCGACGCAAACCTCGCGGCGGCGGTGTCGAATGCCGGCGGATTGGGTGTGATCGCCGCCGGGTCAATGGATAAGGAGCTTCTTCGTATGGAGATCCGTAAAGCGAGATCGCTGACCGATCAGCCCTTCGGAGTCAATATCATGCTGATGAGTCCGCACGCTCCGGACCTGGCCGGACTGATCGTCGAGGAAAAAATTTCTGTTGTCACGACCGGTGCCGGCTCCCCCGGCAAATACATCGAAGAATGGAAAAAGGCCGGAATCAAGGTGATCCCGGTCGTCGCCTCCACGGGGCTGGCGCGTCGGATGGAATCTCTCGGCGCGGACGCGGTCATCGCGGAGGGCTGTGAAGCCGGCGGACATATCGGCGAATTGACAACGATGGTTCTGGTCCCTCAGGTGGTCGATTCGGTCAGAATCCCGGTCGTCGCGGCCGGAGGAATCGCCGACGGGCGGGGGATCGCGGCAGTCAGTATGCTCGGCGCCGGAGGCGTTCAGGTCGGTACGCGTTTTCTCGCGTCGGAAGAATGCCGAATTCACCCGAATTACAAGAGCCTCGTCATCAAATGCCGGGATATCGATTCGCGTGTTACCGGAAGAAGCGGAGGACACCCGGTTCGTTGTATCAAGAGTCCGTTGACGCGTGAAATGGCCGCGCTCGAAAAGAACGGCGCAAGCGCCGAGGAGCTTGAGGCTATAACGATCGGGTCACTTCGGAAGGCGGTCATCGAAGGAGATTTGAAACACGGTTCTTTTATGGCGGGACAGATCGCCGGTCTGGTGAGCCGGATTCAACCGGTCCGGGAAATCATAGAGGAAATGTTTGCGGAATATGATCGGATTTTGTTACAGGGAGGATCAATTTAATGGAGAATCAAACGAATCGAAAGGTCGCGATTGTGACCGGAGCCGCAAGAGGCATCGGCGCGGAGATCGCGCGGACCCTGGCACGCAGAAACTATGATCTGGTACTGGTCGACCTGAACGTTTCGGAGGATATGGAAAATGTCCTCACGGAGTGCCGCAGTATCGGCGGGGAGGCGGAGATCGTCGCTTTAGCCGCGAATATCACGATTGAGGAAGACTGTAAGCATGTGATCGATTCGGCCAAGGAAACCTTCGGGCGGATCGATCTTCTGGTCAATAACGCGGGACGGACAAAGGACGGACTCGCGATGCGCATGGACAGGGAACAATTCGTGTCGGTCGTTGATACCAATTTGACCGGCGCGTTCATGCTTGCGTCCATGTGTCTGCCTGTAATGGTCAAACAGAAGAGCGGACGGATTGTCAATATGTCCTCGGTTTCCGGTATTTACGGAAATGCCGGTCAGGCCAATTACTCGGCGTCAAAGGCCGGATTGATCGGACTGACCAAAAGCCTCGCGAAAGAGATGGGCGGTCGCGGTATTACGGTGAACGCCGTCGCGCCGGGCTTTATTCAGACACAAATGACAGACGCGCTTCCGGATAAGGTCAAGGAAGCCGCCATCGAGCGCATCCCTCTGAAGCGGTTCGGACAGCCGTCGGATGTAGCGGAGCTCGTCGCGTTTCTCGCTTCCGATGAAGCGTCCTACATCACCGGGCAGGTCATCGAGGTGTCCGGCGGACTGGTCTTGTAAACATTGGCGTTTCGGCACCCGATCGGAGTGCCGCACAGATAACTTTTCGATAGTAGGAGGAACATATGTCAGAATCCCCCATGAAGAGAAATTCATACGCAGATCACGCGGGCAGGCCGCGGGTCGTCGTCACCGGAATGGGTGTCATTTCGCCGGTCGGAAAAAGTGTTCCCGAGTTCTGGGCGTCACTGATCGAAGGGCGTCACGGTATTCGAAAGATCAATAAGGACCTCTATCCGGGCGTTCGTGTGAATACGGCCGCGGAGGTCAAGGATTTTGACCCCACGGAGTATCTCGATCGAAAAGAAGCGCGCCGGACGGATCGGTATTGCCAGTTCGCCGTCGCCGCGGCTGCGGAGGCGATCCGGATGTCCGGAATCGACTTTACGACCATGGATCCTTTCGATACCGGGGTCATCATCGGTTCGGGGGTCGGCGGGCTGAGTACGCTTCAGGACCAGTTCGAAGAACTCCTGGTGCGGGGCGGTCCGGATCGGATATCTCCGCTTTTTATCCCGATGATGATCAGTAATATCGCGGCGGGCAAGATCTCGATGATCCACGGTATAAAGGGCGCAAATTACTGCGTCACGACCGCCTGCGCGTCGGGAACGCACGCCATCGGAGAGGCATTTCATAAAATTAAGCTCGGATACTTGAAGGCCGCCGTTGCCGGAGGCGCGGAGGCACCCGTCACGCGCATCGCGCTCGCCGGATTCGCAAATATGAAGGCGTTGAATATGGAAGAAGACCCGGATCTGTCGTCACTGCCGTTCGACGCGCGCAGAGGCGGATTCGTGATCGCGGAGGGCGCGGGCATTCTTGTTCTGGAGACAATGGAAAACGCGGTGAACCGCGGCGCTTCGATCCTTGCGGAAATCGTCGGGTACGGGGCGACGGCAGATGCATACCATATCACAAGTCCCGATCCGGAAGGTAAAGGCGCGGGGACGGCGATGATACTCGCGATGCGCGAGGGAGGCATCAGCCCCGAAGAGGTCGATTATATCAACGCGCATGGCACGGGTACGCCTTTGAACGACAAGTACGAGACCCTGGCGATCAAATACGCGATGGGCGAGCAAGCCGCATCGAAGGTATCGATCAGCTCCACGAAGTCCGTGACCGGGCATCTTTTGGGCGCGGCCGGCGGAGTCGAGGCGGTGGCGACGATCATGGCCATGAAAGAAGGAATGATTCCTCCGACCGTCGGGTTGAATGAGCCGGATCCGGAGTGTGATTTGGATTACACGCCGCTCGTCGCGAAAAAGAAAGAAATATCCGTTGCGCTGTCTAATTCCCTGGGGTTCGGCGGGCAGAACGGAACGCTTTTATTCAGAAAGGCAGGATACGAAAAATGACACCGGACGCAAAAAAACCGATTGAATCCGAGGTTCCGATCTCCGGCAAAGGCCTGACCTTTTGCCAGATCAAGGAGATCATGTCCCTGATGAAAAAAGAAGGCATCACTCATTTTCGAATGGGTGAAGGAGAAACCCGGCTGAGCATACGAAGAGAGATTCCCCCGGTGATCGGAACGACACAGGGATGTGCCCAGTCGCTCACAGCGGATCCGTGCAGAGAGGATACTTCATCCGGCGACATGTCCGGCTCATCCGAAATCGTTCGCACCGGACACGTGGTGACCTCGCCGGTCGTCGGGGTGTTTTACGATACGCCGGCGCCCGATCAACCCCCGTACGTCGAGGTGGGATCTGTTGTGAAAAAGGGCGACGTCCTGTGCATCATCGAAGCAATGAAACTGATGAACGAAGTGACCAGTCCGGTCGCCGGAACGGTTACGGAGATCCTTACACGGAAGGCCAGCCGGGTTGAATTCGGTCAGGAGCTTTTTGTCATCGAGCCGGGCGAAAAAAAGGAGAATGAACATGAGTGAGTCGGCGATCATGGACCGGACTTTTATTGAATCGATTATTCCGCACAGAGAACCCTTTATTCTGGTCGATCAAGTGTTGGAGATCGATGACGAGCACATTGTCGCGTTGAAGAACGTACGCGCAGACGAGTATTATTTTCAAGGTCATTTCCCGAAAATGCCGGTCATGCCGGGCGTGCTGGTCGTCGAGTCGATGGCGCAGGCCGGGGCGATCGTCGCGCTCCAAAAGCCCGAAAACAGAGGAAAGATCGCGTTTTTCGCGGGGATCGACAAGGTTCGTTTCAAAAAAAGCGTTTTCCCCGGAGACACCCTGAGGCTTGAAGTACGTCTGACCAAACAGCGCGGCCCGATCGGATTCGGCGAGGGGAAGGCATTTGTAGACGGCGCTCTCTGCGTATCCGCTGAGATCATGTTTGCCATCGGCGACGCGAAAAAAGACTGAGCCCGGCAAGGAGAACAATATGTTTCGGAAAATACTCATCGCCAATCGAGGCGAAATCGCCGTCACCGTCATCCGTGCCTGTCGTGAAATGGGCATTGAGAGCGTTGCCGTCTGCTCCGAGGCCGACCGGGACGCGCTTCATGCGCGCCTCGCGGACGAGTGCGTATGCATCGGCCCCGCCGCGTCCAAGGACAGTTATCTCAATATGCAGGCGATCCTTTCGGCGTGTCTGACGACCGGCGCGGAGGCGATCCATCCTGGCTTCGGCTTTCTTTCCGAAAACCCGGTCTTTGCGCGGCTGTGCGAGAAATGCGGCATCAAATTCATCGGTCCGTCCGCCCGCATTATGGATATGATGGGCAATAAGTCCAACGCCCGAAAAACCGCCGGGGAGGCCGGAATCCCGATTATTCCCGGGTCTGTTGGAGCGGTCACCGATTTGGGCACGGCCAAGCGCGACGCGGAGCGGATCGGTTATCCGGTCCTGATCAAGGCATCGCAGGGCGGCGGCGGGCGCGGGATGCGAATCGCCAACAGCGAAGCGGAGCTTCCCGGCGCTTTTCAGGTGGCCAAGACCGAGGCGAAGGCCTGCTTCGGAAACGATGAGGTCTACCTTGAAAAACTGGTGATCGAGCCCCGGCACATCGAGATCCAACTCCTGTGCGACGAGTTCGGCCATGTGATCCACCTCGGGGACCGCGACTGTTCGGTGCAACGGCGCAATCAGAAGATCATCGAGGAGGCTTCCTCCCCGTTCATGACCGAAGAGCTTCGCGTGCGTATGGGCGGGGCGGCGGTGTGCCTGGCGCGGAAGATCGGTTACACCGGGGTCGGGACCATCGAATTTCTGGTTGATAAAGAACGCAATTTCTATTTTATGGAGATGAATACGCGGATCCAGGTAGAGCACCCCGTCAGTGAAGCGATCACGGGCGTTAATCTGATCCAGGAGCAAATCCGGGCGGCCGCGGGCGAGGTGATGCGTTACTCCCAGAGGGACATCGTTTTTCGGGGGCACTCGATCGAGTGCCGCATCAACGCGGAAGACCCCGAAAACGACTTCAGACCGTGCCCGGGAACCATTCGAATTCTTCATCTGCCCGGCGGTCAGGGTGTGCGGATCGACAGCGCCGCATATCAGGGGTATACCATTCCGCCGTATTACGATTCGCTTCTGGCGAAGGTCATCGTTCATGCGCCCACCCGGGAAGAGGCGATCGCGCGGATGCGTCGGGCGCTTACCGAATTTGTGATCGTCGGTGTCGTCACCAATATCGATTTTCATCTGGCGATCCTTCGGGAGCCGGATTTTATTCGCGGCCATTACGATAACACCTATCTGGATCGAAAAAAAGAAACGCTTCTTTCGAAAGCGGAGTAAAATTTCGGATCCCATCCGTCCACCGGTCCGCAGGCCGGAATACACAAGGAGCAAAACTATGGAAGACTCATTTTCGATGATACGCGACCGTCTGGCGGCGAACCGGAAATATCAGGAGGAACAGAACGCGATCGGCAAAAGCAATGTCCCCGGCGAGGTCGGACAGACCGGACTCAAGGACCGCTTCAGCTATCTGATGCCGATTCCCGACGATCTTTGGGTCCGTTGTCCGTCATGCCAGGGCGTCATGCTCCGGGAGGATTTTGAGGAGAATCGAAGCGTTTGCCTGCATTGCGGGCACTGCTTCCGGGTGAACGCACGGGAGCGTCTCGCGATGACCGTCGACGAAGGCTCCTTCGAGGAACTCTGGGAGACGCTATACGGCAATGATCCGATCTCCTTTCCGAGGTACGATCATCGCTTAAGAAAACTTCAGGAAAAGACCGGGATGACCGAGGCGGTCATCGTCGGCAGTGCGTCGGTCGGCGGATTCTCCTGTATGATCGGGGCGATGGATTCCAACTTTCTGATGGGCTCGATGGGCTCGGCGGTCGGCGAGAAAATCACGCGGCTTTTCGAGAACGCGACCGAGAAAAAACTGCCGGTGGTGCTCTTTACGTCTTCCGGAGGAGCCCGGATGCAGGAGGGGATCGTCTCGCTGATGCAGATGGCCAAAACGGCCGGCGCCGTCGAGCGCCATCACCGTGCCGGACTTCTATTCATCTGCGTGATGACGGACCCGACGACCGGAGGAGTGACCGCGAGTTTTGCCTCGCTCGGCGACATCATCCTGTCCGAGCCGGACACATTGATCGGATTTGCCGGCAGAAGAGTGATCGAGGGGACGATTGCTCAGGCTCTGCCGGACGATTTTCAACGCTCGGAATTTATCCTCAAGCACGGATTTCTGGACGCAATTGTGACCCGGGATGAGATGCGGAAAAAACTGACGGACCTTTTGTCCCTGCATTCCGGCAAGAAGGTCCACAGTTCCGATACGGACGCGCCGAGAGGCAGACTGCCCGCGCTTCCGAAGCACAGAAGCAGCGGCTCGGAGTGTCTTTCAATCATACGGAACCGCGAGCGTCCGACGCTTAACGATTACCTGCCGATGATTTTCACCGATCTCCATGAGATGCACGGAGACCGGTATTTTGCCGACGACCGCGCGATCTTCACGGGCATCGGCCGCTTGAACGGACAACCGGTTACCATCATCGGGCACCGGAAAGGAAAGACGCTTCTGGAGAACCAGGAATGCAATTTCGGCATGCCGCACCCCGAGGGATATCGAAAAGCGCTTCGCGCCATTAAGCAGGCGGAGAAATTCGGCCGTCCCGTCATCACCTTCATCGATACCCCCGGCGCGTATTGCGGCGTCGCCGCAGAGGAGCGCGGCCAGGGTGAGGCGATCGCGCGAAACCTGATGGAAATCATGCCGGTCGCGACCCCGATCATCAGCGTCGTCATCGGAGAGGGCGGCAGCGGCGGCGCTTTGGGCATCGCGATCTGCGACGAATTGGCGATGACCTCGAACGCGATCTATTCGGTTATTTCTCCCCGCGGCTTCGCGTCCCTTCTGTGGAAAGACCCGTCGCGCGAAAACGAAGCGGCCGACACGGCGCATATCACCGCGTACGACCTGAAAGAAATGGGGATCAGCGATGTCGTTTTGGCCGAGCCGGACGGCGGGGCGCATTCCGGAGCGGAGCGTATGGCGGGCACGATCAAGACCTATCTGCTCGGAGCCGTCGAACGACACTCCAAGTCTTTTTTAAAGGATACCGTAAGCGCGTTGGAGTCGCGCTACCAAAGATTTCGTAAAATTGGAGACTGCTCCCGGACGTGATAAAATGATAGGTAATGCCGGTCGGATTTCTCTGTTGACGGCATCCGATTTGAGCCACCGACCGTTTTCGAAAAGGAGCGTTCATGAAAGTCTCGCTTTTTCCGTTTCTTCGTCCGTTTATAAAAGAGACGGTCGCCGGACTTTTTTTGAAGCTGGTCGAAGCGGTCCTTGAGTTGATGCTCCCGATCCTGCTCGCCCGAATTATCGATATCGGCATTTCCGGTCGGGATATTCCCTTTATCTATAAAACCGGCGGGCAAATGCTCCTTCTGATTTGCGCCGGATTGGGTTGCGCCGTGCTTTGCCAGTACTGCGCCGCGGTCGCCGCACAGGGCTTCGGAGATCAACTGAGGACGAGGCTGTTTTCGCACATCAATCGCCTGCCGCTTTCCGAACAGACCAGGATCGGAACCGGGTCTTTGATGAACCGGATCACCTCGGATGCGGAGCGTCTCCAACTGGCCGTATCCATGCTGATCCGACTCGGTTCGAGAATACCGTTTGTCGTACTGGGCGGCATCCTGGCCTCGATCATGGTCGATCTGCCGCTGTCGGGAGTGATCATTACCGGCTCGGTTGCGTTTCTTGTCGCGGCGGCGGTGATTATTCTGTCCGTATTTCCCCTTTATAACGAACTCCAGAGTCGTTTGGACCGGATCGGAAAGACCCTTAGGGAAAGCTTTCTGGGCGTTCGCGTGATCCGGGTTTTTCGAAGGAGACAGTACCGGCGGGCGCGATTTGAGGCGATTGTGGACGAGCACGAAAAAACCGCGGTTCGTGCCGCGAAAATCTCATCCTTTATGCAACCATCGACCCAACTCATTATGAATCTGGCTGTTTGCGGCATCCTTTGGTTCGGAGCCGCACGTGTCGATTCCGGCAAACTGAGCACCGGACAGATCGTTGCGTTGATGAACTACATCCTCCAGATCCTGGTCGCGCTGATTCTCGTGGCGAATCTGGCCGTCATCTTCACCCGCGCCGCGGCATCGCAAAAAAGAGTCCTGGAAGTGCTTGCGGTTCCTGTTTATAAGGATAATGACGAAGCTGCGCCGCTTGTCGGATCGGAAAAGAGCGACAGTGCTTCGGCGGAAAAAGTAATTGCGTCGCTTGGCGGAGCGGAACCGGACGACACTTCTTCGGCGGATACCGAAGACATACAACCTTCTCTCGAGTTTCGCGACGTGGAATTTTCCTATCCGGACAACAAAGAGCCTGCGCAAACCAGAAGCGCGCTCCGGGACATTTCTTTTCGCGTCGCTCCGGGAGAGACACTTGCGATTACGGGCACCACGGGCTCCGGAAAGTCGACTCTGGTCGCTTTGATGATCCGCTTGGAGGATCCGACGCAGGGGAGCATTTTTGTGGCGGGCCGGAAAACCACCGATATTCCGGTTGACGAACTGCGCCGCCGGATCTCCGTCGTTCATCAGGCCCCGAAACTTTTCTCCGGAACCGTCGCGGACAATCTCCGGTGGGGGGACGCCGACGCGGACGAAAACACGCTTCGGGACGCTTTAGAGACGGCTCAGGCTTGGGATTTTGTTCAAAAGCTTCCGGGGGGCTTATACGGCCGGGTCGAACGTAACGGGCGCAATTTTTCGGGCGGTCAGCGACAACGGCTCGCGATCGCCCGGGCGCTGGTGAAGCGTGCCGATCTCCTTGTATTGGACGATTCGGCGTCAGCACTTGATTATCTTACCGAGTCGCGCCTCTATCGGGCCGTCGCAGAGTCCGCCGGGGCATGCGGACGGACGCTGATCGTGATTTCACAGCGCATCGCGGCGATTCGTCCGGCGGATCGGATACTGGTCCTCGACGACGGCAGGATGGCCGGGTTCGGAACGCACGACAGCCTTCTGGAGGACTGCCCGGAGTATAAGGAAATCGTTGACTCCCAGTTTTTCGGCAAGGAGGCGACGTGATGGCCGGCGAACGGAGCGTTCTTCAGGGGATGGCGAATCTGGCGCCCGACGGAGCCAAATTGTCGCGATCCATTACCCGACCCAAACTGTCGACGCTTCTGCGCGTCCTTACCTATGCCGGTGAAAAGAAATCGCACCTCTTTTTTGTGATCGCGTGCGGCATGCTCGGCGGCGGGCTTCTGGTTGTGGCGCCGTATTTTACGGGTGTGATTGTCGATGGCATGACGGCCGACGGAACCACCGATTTCGAGGAGATCCTTCGGGGCGTTCTTCTGCTTGCCGCGATGTACGTGATCGGAGCGATTTTCTTGTGGTTCATGCAATATTTGGCCGGAATTGTGTCGGCGCGCACGGCGGCCGGCGTGCGAAAAGCCTTATATGCGCGGATTGACCGCCTGCCCGTTTCTTTTTTTGACACGGCGTCCGACGGAGACGTTCAAGCCCGCTTCGTGTATGACGTCGACGTGATTTCCGACGGATTGACCCAGGGGCTTGCACAGCTTTTTTCTGCGACCGTGACCATTGTCGGAACGCTCGTATTCATGGCGTTTATGAGTATCAAAATGACACTGATGATCATTCCGATGGCAGCGCTTACGGTGGCGGCCGCGCTTCAGATCGCGCGGATGACCACACGGCAATTCTCCCGCCAGCAGGCACTTGTCGGAGAACTCAGCCTGCTTTCCGAGGAAATGATCTCGGGACAACGGGAAGTTAAGGCATTCGTGTATGAGGATCGCGTACAGGGGCAGTTCGGGAAGGTCAGTTCCGCGCTTTTCCAAACCGCCAAAAAGGCTCAGTTCTATTCATCTCTTCCGAACCCGACGACCCGGTTTCTCAACCATGCGGCGTATATCGCGATCGCGGTACTCGGCTTTTTTTTCGGCGGGCTGACGGTCGGACGGATATCGGCTTTCATCCTTTACTGGACCAATTTCTCGCGTCCGGTCAACGATCTGACCAATATCACATCTCAGGTCATGGCCGCGTTCGCCTCCGCCGAGCGCGTTTTCGAAATTCTTGATCTTCCGAACTCCAAAAATACGGAAATCGGCGCAAACGCGAACCCGAGCCGGATCAGCGGCGAAGTGCGATTCGAACATGTATCGTTCTCCTATTCGGCGGATAAACCGTTGATCCGCGATTTGTCCTTTGTCGCGAAGCCCGGCCATACCGTGGCGATTGTCGGCCCGACCGGAGCCGGAAAAACAACACTGATCAATTTGCTCCTGCGCTTCTACGAGATTCGTGAGGGCCGGATCCTCATCGACGGGACGGATATTTCGGAGATGAACAAAGATACGCTGCGGTCGATGTTCGGGCTGGTTCTTCAGGACACGTGGCTTTTCGAAGGGACGGTTCGGGAGAATTTGTTATTCGGTAAGCCCGATGCGGGTGAAGAGGATATGATCGATGCGGCGAAGGCCGCGCACGCAGACGGATTTATCCGGCGCCTGCCTTCCGGATATGACACGATGCTTCTCGAAAATGCGGAAAACCTGTCGGAGGGCCAGCGCCAACTGCTTTCGATCGCCCGGGTCATGCTGGCCGATCCGCCGATGTTCATCCTGGACGAAGCGACGAGTTCGGTCGACTCACTGACCGAAAAACGGATCCGGGCGGCATTCGATGGTCTGATGAACAATAAAACGGGCTTTGTTATCGCCCATCGCCTGTCCACAATCCGAAACGCCGACTTGATTCTCGTTATGAATAACGGAGCGATCATTGAGCAGGGGACCCATGAAACACTGATGAAAAAGGGAGGTTTCTATGCAACACTCTACGGCAGCGGCGCGGGTGAAGGGCAGGACCTGACTTCGCCGGATTGAAGAAAAATAAAGAATGTGTTAGATTTAAACATGTATCGGTGTCGCTGAGCGATCCGCCGATCCGTTTGAAAATCGGGAGAGGAAGGTGTTTTTATGAAGAAATCATTGCTTTTCGTGCTTGTTGTCGCGATCTTTGCGACGGCGGTTCTTGCCGCTTCCTGCAACAAGAAGGTTTTGGACGACGACGATTTTGAGGATGTGATGGATGATTTCGACTTCAATGCGTACGAGGTTACGGATGGCTTGTCGAAGAAGATCGAGAAGCGCATTAACGCCTACGACGACGACTATGATTACGTGGCCTACTACATCGAGTATGACGATGCAGAAGATGCGAAAGAGGAATTCGAGGACATCCTGGACGATGTAAACGATGCGAAGGAAGACAAAGATTTCGAGGGGAAAATCAAGAAATCCGGCTCCGGAAACTATAATAAACTGGTAATCAACGGGGATTTTGACGACCCGGTGAACGAGATCCCGGAAGGCAAGTTCTACGGCGTGATCTATCGGATCGACAATATTGGCCTGGTTGTCGGCGCCATGGACAACGATAAAAGGGACATTGAGAAGGTCGACGAGATCATTAAGGAACTGGGGTATTGATTGATTCATCCGGTGTTTTTGTTTATCTATGTTCATTTATCAAATTCATGCTATAATTGAAGAAGAAAATTATCGCTCATCAAATGAAGAGAAGGGGTGTTGTGAATTGAAAATGACGAAGAAGATTTTGGTCCTGGTTTTGGCGTTTACCATGATTCTTTCTGTGGCGGCCTGCAGTAAGAAACCGATCGATGAGGACAAATTTGAAGAAGTCATGGAGGACAAATTCGATTTTGAAGTCGAAGAAGGAGCGACATCCAAGGATATCGACGAAGCTTTTTATGCTTATGACGAGGACAATGATTATTACGTGACGTATACTCTTTACGAGGATGCCGACGAAGCCGAGGATGTAATGGACGATTATATCGACGATATCGAGGAAGCCAAAGAGGATGAGGATTTCGAAGGCAAAATCACCAAGACCGGCTCTGGAAAATATAAGAAAGTCACCGTTAAGGGCGAAGATGAAGATGCCGGTGACATGTATGCCGTACTGATTCGTTCGGATAAAATGATTATCATGATCGGAACCCAGAGTGTTAAGGACAAGCGTGTGGACCAGGTGAACAAGATCGTTAAAGCCCTCGGTTACTGATTCTGTTGCTAAAACTTGTTTTTCGCCCGCTCTCCGAACGGAGAGCGGGTTTTTTTATGCTCATTGATCCCGATTCGTGATAAAATCACATGTAAGTTAATTCGATGATTGGATAAAGGAGAGACATAACATGAAAAGAACACGCAATATCATGGTTACGGTGCTGGCGTTTACATTAATTCTGTCCTTGACGGCTTGCGGTAAAAAGCCGATCGACATCAAGAAGTTTAAGGATGTCCTGGAGGACAAGTTTGACTTTGAAGTCGAAAAGATTTCTTCTGCCGAGAAAGACATCGACAAGATTTATTCCGTAAAGGACGAGGACAGTGACTATATCGCGTATTACATGCTCTACGAGGAAAGTGATGACGCGCAAGAAAAGATTGAGGAATATATCGAGAATATCGAGGAATCCATAGAGGATGATGAGTTTGACGGCACAATCAAGGTGAGCGGTTCCGGGAAATACAAGAAAGTTGTGTCCAAGGGTGAATATGATTCGGGTGATCGATATGCGGTTGCGATTCGCACCGACAATCTTGTTATAATCGTGGGGGTCAAAAGCGATAACGACAAGCACGTCGACAAGGTCAACGATATTGTGAAGGCACTCGGATACTGATAAGTGTATAGCAAATAGAACTCCGCCCGCTCTCCGACCGGAGAACGGGCGTTTTTTTTGTTATTTATGATATAATCATCCCGTGTTTCCATGAATTTCAATTGGAGGATCCAACATGTCCGGAATTAAGAGAATCATTTCAATTGCTTTGATCCTGGCTTTTTTTATTGTTATGACGTCCGCCTGCACAAAGGAAATGAAGTCGGAGGACTTTATATCGATACTTGCCAAAAACGGTTTGGGCGCATCGGTCATGCAGAAACCCGATGATGAGAACGGACAGGTCGAGATCACCTACGGCGGGGATACGAACAACGATATTATGTGTTTTTTGTATAACACCAAAGATGAGGATTCCGCCCGGAAATACTACGATCAGATGAAGGCTCAACTCACCGATCTGGCAAACTCAGGCGGAGTAACCGGAAGTCCGGTCGACAGGAAAACCGCAAATTACACGAAAACCGTCGCGAACTACGCATATGCGGAAAATGACGGATCCAGCGACGGCTCCTATACGGTCCTGATATGGTCCGGTAAAACGACGATAACTATTTTGGCCAACACCTCGACGCAGGAAGCCATCAATGCGGTGAACCGGATCGTCAGTGAACTGGGTTACGGCGAGTAACAGACTTCTGACGCACGCCTCATCCCGACAAGGAGTCCCGGCGCGCCCTTCTTTCGAAAAGGTACCTATGATCATCACGGTAACTCTGAATCCGGCCGAAGACCGCTTTGTTACGATCCGGGAGCTCCGCCCCGGCGGGTTGAATCGCGTCCTCGGCACGAAGAGTTTTTCGGGCGGGAAAGGTAATAATGTCGCCGACATGGTCCGAAGGATGGGGTTTTTGTGCATCGCAACCGGCTTTGTTTCCGGCCGGACCGGCGCGGGTATAAAGGACAGCCTGAATGCCGTTGGTGTCGAATGTGCCTTTGTCCCGACGCCCGGCGAAACCCGAACCAATTTTAAGATCATCGACGAGAGCACCCGGACCTGTACCGAACTCAATGAAGCGGGGCCTTCCGCCACGCCGGAGGACGTGAAAAAACTGGAGGAGACTCTTGCGCGAATTTCCCGGAAGGGAGATGTTATCGTCTTTTCGGGGAGTATTCCGGAGGGGATCGGAAAGGACATTTACGCCCGATTGATTCGAACGGCAAAAAGCCTCGGAGCGCTTGCGATCCTCGATACGGACGGTCCGCCGCTCGCAGAGGGAATTCAGGCGAATCCGGACGCGATCAAGCCGAATCTGCATGAGCTTTCCGGACTTGCGGGCGGAAGGGTCGGGACAGCCGAAGAGGTTGCCGGGGCGGTACGCGCCTTGGGTCTTTCTAAAAAAAGCAGAGTCCTCGTATCGATGGGTGCCGGCGGGGCGATGCTCTTTGCCGGCGAATCCGCCCTGTTTGCCGAAGCCCTTGAGATCCCGGTCCGGAGTACCGTCGGAGCGGGTGACGCAATGACTGCCGCGATTGCCGTCGGGCTGTCGCAGGAAAAGAGCGATGAAGAGATCCTTCGGCATGCCGTAGCCTATGCCGCCGCCTCCGTAATGTCGGATCATTTTGAATGTCTGACGACGGAGTCGGTCGCGGGTTTTCTCGGCAAGGTCCGGATCCGGCGCTACGAACGGTCTGTCCCATAAATCACATAGACAGAACATACGTTCGATGTTATAATGCCCTCATGAAGGAACATACGTTCTTTTTCGGAGGGCTGCTTTATGGATGTTTTAGAAAAACTGTCGATCCTTTCGGATGCCGCCAAATACGATGTAGCCTGTACATCGAGCGGTGTTGACCGCTCCGGTCAAGGCGGGAAGATCGGCAGCGCTTCCGCTTGCGGCATTTGTCACAGTTTTGCCGCCGACGGTCGATGTATTTCACTTCTCAAGGTCCTCATGAGCAATGCCTGTGTTTACGATTGCAAATACTGCGTCAACCGGGTCTCCGCGGACACCCCGCGCACATCCTTTACACCCGACGAATTGGCGGACTTGACAATCCAGTTCTACCGCAGGAATTATATCGAAGGACTTTTCTTGAGCTCCGGGGTGCTGAAGAGCCCCGACTATACGATGGAAAGAATGATCGGAGTCGTCCGTCTCCTCCGCGAAAAGTACAACTTTAACGGCTACGTCCACGTGAAGGCGATTCCCGGCTCCGATCCGGCTCTGATCGATCAATTGGGCCTTCTGGCGGACCGGATGAGCGTCAACATCGAACTTCCGACCGAGGCGAGTCTTCGCCTTCTGGCGCCGCAGAAGACCCCGAAAGCAGTCACTGACCCGATGGAACGAATCAGTACGGGCATTCGGGAGAATTTCTCGGATCGTAACAAATACCGTTATGCGCCCAAATTCGCTCCCGCCGGCCAGAGCACTCAAATGATCGTCGGCGCGAGCCCCGAAAGCGACCTGAAAATTCTCAGGCTGTCGCAGGGCCTCTATCGGAAATACAGTCTCAAACGAGTCTTCTTCTCCGCCTATACCCCGGTCGTCGAGGACAAAAACTTGCCGTCGCTTCTCGCGGCGCCGCCGCTTCTGCGGGAGCACCGCCTCTATCAGGCGGACTGGCTGATGCGCTTTTACGGGTTTTCGGCCGAAGAGATTCTTTCTCCCGAGCATCCGGACTTAAGCCTGATCCTCGATCCGAAATGCGGTTGGGCGCTTCGAAACATCGACCGCTTTCCGGTCGAGATCAACCGCGCTTCCTACGAGACCCTCCTGCGCGTGCCGGGGATCGGGATGATCGGTGCACGCCGGATCGTCCAGGCCCGGCGCGCCGGGACGATTGATTTTGACGGGCTGAAAAAACTCGGCGTTGTTCTGAAACGCGCCCGGTACTTCATTACCTGCCGGGGCAAATGCGATGACGGGGTGGTGATTCACCCGGATGTGATTACCCGAAGTCTTTTATCCAAGCGGGAACTGGAAATGTTGCCGGCGACCCGCGGAGGCCAGATGGGTTTTGAGGACGTCCCGGAAATCGCGAAAATAACGGGCGGACGAAGGAGCGAGGGACTCCTTTTGGCTTCGACGAATAGTGTGCGAGATGGCTATGAGCAAGGAAACGAATTTGGTATATGTGTATGACGGGACCCTCGAGGGGTTCCTGTGCTGCGTTTATGAGAGCTTTGCGCGACGGCAGGTCCCGGACGAGATCCATTCCGGGCGCGGGCAGACGATGCTTTTCGAGAAGACCGAATGGATCCGGACCGACATCGGCCACGCCGATAAGGTCTATGTCTCTCTGGCCGGGAAGATATGTCTCGAGGCTCAGGATTTCATCCGGCACGCGTTTTTGACTCAGCGCGCCGACAAGGAAATTCTGATGTACCGCTGGATTTGCATGGGGTATCGGCTCGGCCGGCGTATTTTCGACTGTTTGACGGACGACACGGTGGATGCGCTGACTAAGTCCGTTCGTAATTTGCATCGGGAGGCACATCTGTTGATGGGCTTTACGCGATTTTCAATCTACGACGGTGTGATGGTCGCTTGCATATCACCCAAGAACATGGTCCTGCCGATCCTTTCCGATCACTTCGCGGACCGGTATCCGGACGAGGTATTCATGATTTACGATAAGACCCATCAAATGGCGGTGGTGCACAAGCCGGAGGGGACACTGCTTACATCGATGAGCGACATCGAGCTTCCGCCGATCGAGGACAGCGAAAAGGCGTACCGAACGTTATGGCAATGCTTTTACCGGACGATCGCCATTGAGGCAAGGGAAAATCCCAAATGCCGGCTGAACCACATGCCGCATCGCTTCTGGTATAATATGACGGAATTTGATCTCCCTTCGGATTTGTCGACGAGCGAATAAGCGCTACGTGCTATACTGAAATTGCCGGATCGGCAAAACGGGTGCGGAGGAATATCGTGGACAGGAAAAGTAATATCGCCTTAATCGGAATGCCGGGGAGCGGCAAGAGCACGGTCGGCGTTTTATTGGCCAAAACGTTTTCGATGCGTTTTATCGATACCGACGTCCTGATTCGCGAGCGCGAGGGGATGGCTCTCGTTGACATTATTAAGAACAAGGGCAGTGTGTATTTTTCGAAAATCGAGGAATCGGTCGTTACCGGACTTTCCGGCGACGGCATGGTGATTGCGACCGGCGGAAGCGTAATCCTTTTGCCGAAAGCGATGACGCACCTGAAAAAAATCGCGCGTATCGTCTATCTCGAGGCCGATCTGTGGCTCATCAAAAAAAGATTGTGGAACTTCAGGACCCGCGGCATCGTGGCGGCTCCGGGCAAAACGATCGAGAATCTTTTTCACGACCGCCGACCGCTTTATCGTCAGTATGCTCAAATCACGGTGCGTGTGCGCAAAAAGACGCCCGAACAGGTGGTTCTGGGTATTATTTCCGCGCTAAAACAAGAGGAGCCGAAGGCGGACGCCCCGGATTCTCCCGATTTGTAACGGTTCGTTTTATTCCGGACTGCGCTCGTCCGCGAGCCGGCGCGCTTCCATTGTCTTTTCGATCATCATATCCTTGACCTTCATCAGGCGCGTGATCGAACTGCGCTCGGTCTCGTCGAGTTTCATCGTGATAAAGCGGATGTTCTCGAGATATCCCGGGATCATGACGTGCTCGAGCGCGTTGACGCGCCGGCGGGTCTTCTCGATCTCCAGCGCCATCAGATTACAGGCCTTTTCCTTCTCGGCCAGGCGTAGGAGCGGCACGGTCAGATCCGAAAGGGCGAGGACCGCCTCGTCGAGCTCGGATGAGGTGAACGCGAACCCGTACGAGTAAATGTCACCGGGATCCGCGGTCTTGTACTTGACGTCGAAAAGCGGCACGCGAACGCTCATGATGTTCTTCTCGCCAACGTCCAAAGACATTTCCTGCTTATGGTAGAGCATTGACACGGCCATCGCTTCGTCGTTCATCAGGGCGCGCGCGACGGACATATGACGGTTGGCTTCCAGAAGAGCCTTTTCGACCTGGCGACGAAGTTGGCGGACCTCCCGGACGGTCTCGAGAAACTGACGCATCAGTTCGTCGCGCTTGTCCTTCAAGAGCTTGTGCCCGCGACGCGCGGTAACGAGCCGCTTTTTCAAGCGGGTCAGTTCCATGCGTGTCGGGTTTACGTGCGTTCCGGCCATCGGTCGGTTCTCCTTTTATCCTTCGCGGATCGTTATTTTGCGGTCTCGTCGGCCCCGGCTTCCTCGTAATAGAGATCCAGGATCTTTTCGCTGATACGCTTCAGTTCGCTTCTCGGAAGGATGCGCAGGAGCTTCCAACCCAGGTCGAGCGTCTCCTCGATGGATCGGTCGGTCGAAAAGCCCTGCGAGACATATTCCTTCTCGAAGGCATCCGAAAAACGTGCGTACAGCTTATCCATCTCCGTGAGCGCCGCCTCGCCCAGGATGACCATCAGCTCCTTGGCGTCCTTGCCGCGCGCGTATGCCGAAAAGAGCTGGTTCATCGTGTTCGAGTGATCCTGACGGGTCTTGCCTTCACCGATACCCTTATCCTTCAGTCGCGAAAGGGACGGCAGGACGTCGATCGGGGGAACGACGCCTTTGCGGTGCAGTTCGCGGCTCAGGATGATCTGACCCTCCGTGATGTATCCGGTCAGGTCGGGGATCGGGTGGGTCTTGTCGTCCTCCGGCATCGAAAGGATCGGGATCAAGGTGATACTGCCGGATTTACCCTTCTGACGCCCCGCTCTCTCGTAAAGAGACGCGAGGTCAGTATACATATATCCGGGATATCCCCGGCGTCCGGGGACCTCTTTGCGCGCCGCGGAAACCTCGCGCAACGCATCGGCGTAGTTGGTGATGTCCGTAAGGATAACAAGGACGTGCATGTCCATCATAAAGGCAAGATACTCGGCGGCCGTAAGCGCCATACGGGGCGTCGCGATACGCTCGATCGCCGGGTCGTTCGCGAGGTTGATGAAGAGAACCGTACGGTCGATCGCGCCGGTCTCGCGGAAGCTCTCCATAAAGAAGTTGGCCTCCTCGAAGGTGATGCCGATCGCGGCAAAAACGACGGCGAACGATTCGGTCGTCCCGCGCACCTTTGCCTGACGCGCAATCTGCGCTGCGAGGTTGGCGTGCGGCAAACCGCTTCCCGAAAAGATCGGGAGCTTCTGTCCGCGGACGAGCGTATTTAGCCCGTCGATGGCGGAGACGCCGGTCTGAATAAATTCATTCGGATAATTTCTCGCGGACGGATTCATCGGGGTACCGTTGACGTCCATGCGTTTTTCGGGAATGATCGCCGGACCGCCGTCGATCGGATTGCCCATGCCGTCAAAAATACGGCCGAGCATATCCCCGGAAACCGCGAGTTCGAGCTGGCGGCCGAGAAAACGCACCTTGCTGTCCGCCAGATTGATTCCGGCGCCGCTCTCGAAAAGCTGGACCAGCGCATCGCTTCCGTTGATCTCCAGAACGCGGCAACGGCGCCGTTCTCCGTTCGCGAGCTCAATCTCGCCGAGTTCGTTATACGCGACATCCGAAACGCCGCGGACCAGCATCAAAGGGCCGGCGACCTCCTGGATCGTACGATATTCTTTAGGCATCAGTCTTCCTCCTTGTCCAACATTTCGGAGATTTCGTGCGCGAGCTGCGATTCGACGGAAGTCGCTTCGACTTCAATATCGCTCTCGGGCGTGTACTTGAAGCGCCCGATCCGCTCCCGGACCGGCAACGCGACGATTTTTTCGATGTCTGCGCCCAATTCCAAAGCGCTCGCGGCCTTGTCGTAGAAACCGAGAATCAGTCGCATCAGCAGGTTCTGCTTCGTCAGGGAGCTATACGTGTCGACCTCGTGGAATGCCAGTTGGTGCAGAAAATCCTCGCGGATCGAACGGGCGACTTCCATCTTCAACCGGTCGGCGGCCGAAAGCGCGTCCATACCGACGAGACGGACGATCTCTTCAAGTTCGGCTTCTTCCTGCAGAATATGCAAGAAGCGCGAACGGCAGGTATTCCAATCCCCGGAGACGTTATCGTCGAACCAGGAGGAGAGTGAATCCGCATACAGGGAGTAGCTCGTCAGCCAGTTGATCGCCGGGAAATGGCGCTTATACGCGAGGTTGGCGTCAAGCCCCCAGAAAACCTTGACGATTCGGAGGGTCGCCTGAGAAACGGGCTCTGAAATATCACCGCCGGGCGGGGAGACGGCACCGATCGCCGAAAGCGAGCCTTCGACGTCCCCGCTTCCGAGGACGGAAACGCGCCCCGCGCGCTCGTAGAACTGGGCCAGACGGCTGGCCAGATACGCCGGATATCCTTCTTCACCGGGCATTTCCTCGAGTCGTCCGGACATTTCGCGCAAGGCCTCTGCCCAACGAGAAGTCGAGTCCGCCATCAGAGCGACGGAATAGCCCATGTCGCGGAAATACTCCGCGATGGTGATGCCGGTATAGATGGATGCCTCACGCGCCGCAACAGGCATGTCGGAGGTGTTGGCGATCAGAACGGTGCGCTTCATCAGGGATTCGCCGGTGGACGGGTCGATCAATTCCGGAAACTCATTCAGGACGTCCGTCATCTCGTTGCCGCGCTCGCCGCAACCGATATAGACGATGATGTCGGCCTGAGCCCACTTGGCAAGCTGGTGCTGGGTGACGGTCTTGCCGCTCCCGAACGGTCCGGGGATTGCGGCTACGCCGCCTTTGGCCAGCGGAAAAAGGCTGTCGATGACGCGTTGACCCGTGATCAGGGGCATCACCGGCGCGTGTTTTTGTTTATACGGTCTGCCGATACGAACCGGCCAGCGATGATAAAGGAAAAGTTTATGGCTTTCGCCTTTATCGTCGGTAAGTCCGCCGATCGGCTTTTCGAGAAGATAATCGCCGGACGCAATGGATGTGACGGTGCCGGATATTCCCGGAGGAACGAGAATCTTATGGTTGACGATCCTTGTCTCCGATACCTCGCCGAGCACGTCGCCGCCGGTCACCTTTTGCCCGGGTTTGGCTGTCGCGGTAAAAGCCCAGACGGTCTCGCGATTCAGAGAAGGGATCTCGATGCCGCGGGCAAGATTATTGCCGGTTTGGCGCCGGATCTCCTCCAGAGGACGCTGGATTCCGTCGAAAATTCCCCCGATCAATCCGGGCCCGAGTTCGACCGAAAGCGGAACACCGGTCGACTCGACCGGCTCGCCCGGCTTCAGCCCCGAGGTTTCCTCGTACACTTGAATGGACGCGCGATCTTCGTGCATCTCAATAATCTCTCCGATCAAACGCTGATCGCTGACGCGGACGACGTCAAACATGTTGGCGTCCCGCATTCCTTCCGCGATGACCAGAGGTCCCGATATTTTCCGGATGGATCCTTTACTCATGTCCTGTCTCCTTTACGAATCTCCCAGAATATCGCTGCCGACGGCCTTTTCGACCGCAGAAGTGATGGCTTTCATACCCATTCCGTTATTGCCGGCCACACCGGGGATCGGTACGATAACGGGCAGCGGGCGGTCTTTGTATCGATCGATATCATCTCTGAGGCGGGACGCCAGAGATTCCGTGATATAAATCACCGCGAAATTCTGCGCCGCGAGGTTATGAAGTGTCGCCGCAGGATTCTCCATCCGGTCCTCCGGAAATACATGTATTCCCAGAGAAGCGAATCCGTATATGCTGTCCCGGTCTCCCATCGCGGCGATCTTATACATAAAGCCTCCTTAAACGGGCGCGGGTCTCTGCAGGGGTCAATCCGGCCTGTTTGGCAGCCAGGATGATCCGGACGTTCCGGATCTCCGCTTCTTTTCCCAACCAAAAGGCGACCAGCGGTTCCGTGCCCAAGGCGATATATCGCACATGTTCCAGCATAATCATGATCCTGTCGTCGCACCAGCGCTCGAAGTCGGACGCCGACGAGGATAAAATCAGCGCTCCGTCCCGGTATCCGGTTGTTTCCAGATAAGAAAGAAGCGGTGAGACGCCCTCTGAGGCGCGTGCGATCAGTTCGGCGCGATTCAAGGTGTCGCACGTTCCGATCGCGCGCTCGAGAAATTTCACATCCTTACCGATCCTTGCCGCTCGAAAAGCGGTCTTGATCGACGTGACCGCACAGAAAAACTCCGTTAATCCGATAATCATTGGATCTCCGCCGCGCTTGGCGCACGCGAGGGTCTCGTCCAAAGCGATACGATCGGCGAGAATGTCAGATAACTGGCCGTCTCCGGTTTTTACGAGGATATCGTATATCTCCGCTCCGAGCGAGGAAAAAGGCTCGGGAAGAAGATCGAACTGCTTCTCGTTGATCGCTTTCTTCAGCGTTTCCGCGGAAAGCGTACACGGATAAACAAAATATGTCTCCGTCTGATAGTCGCTGAGGACGGACTTGATTCCGGCTTTCAGATTGTGGTAGTCATTTTTCATGATAAACGGATCGAAAAGCGACGGATCCGGGGCGACTTCAACCAAATAGTTCCAGGCGTCCAGAAGTTCGCGCGCGAGCATCGAGTTTTCGTCCGCAAACCCTGCCGGAAGCGGCCACCCCTTCGCCTCAAGCACAGCCATCGCCGACGATAAAGAAGGCGCCGATACCATCCGATCCAGATCGGATGCCTCGAGCGATTTCATTTGGCGCACACGCACCGCGGTCACCGCATAAGCGTATTCGGTTTCATCGGGTTTTCGAGCCAATTTAATGCCCTTCCGTTCCGTCCGGCTCCCGCCGGATCATGCTTAAGTGAATAAGTGCCGGTTGATAAGATCGCGAATCTCGTCGAGATGCTCATAGATAACGGCGTCCACGGTGCCGTTGTACTCGATCGGTCCGCACTGTAAGATACAGCCCGCTTCAAAGTTTCCCGGCTGATCCGAAATCCGGATCCCGGAGGAAATATGCGACAGCCGCTTCGGGAAATCGTCTGAGATCGAAGCGAGATCGCGCGCGTTCAGGATGAGCACACAGTTGTCCGTCAGTTCGGAGGCATGTGACCGGACGAAACGCTCGATCATTTGCTCATTCTCCGAAGGAGACAGGGATACGGCCCGTTCCCTTGCCTGCCGGAGCACTTCGTCGATCAGCGCTACCCGCTCTTCCAGAATTCGCTTTTTGGATTCCGATTCCGAGGAAGACCGGCTCTTGGCGGCCAGTAGTTCCAGTGCGGCTTCTTCCGCTTTAAGAACAGAAGCGGCTTCTTGAGCGGCTTCTTCCCGCTTTCTGGCAAGAAATGCCTGAGCGTCGGCTTCCGCACGCGATATGCGTGTAGCGGACGCCGTTTGGGCATCACTGATAATTTGAGTCAGAATTTGATCAAGGCCCGACATATCAATCTCCGATCGTTAAGCAGATTATTTGCCGGCCGCGGCTGCGATCGCCGGGATGTTCATCACCATCAGAAGGGAGGCGATGAAGCAAATCAGCGCATAGAATTCAACCAGTGTGGCCGAGATGATTGCCTTGGTCGAGTCCGAAAACTTCTTTGCGACAATCGTTACGCCGGAAACGGCGACGCGCGCCTGATAGATCGCCGAGGTATAACCGCCGATGGCGACCGGAAGACAGGCGAACAGATAAAGAAGACCGGTTCTGAAGGTCAGAACGGGAATGTCTCCTCCGAGAAGTCCGACGTTCAACATGACCATGACGGTAACAACAAGGCCGTACAAGCCTTGCGTGCCCGGCAGAAGGGAGAGGATCAACAACTTGGAGAACTTGCTCGGGTCGTCGATGACGACGGGCGCAGATGCCTCTCCGACCATTCCGACACCCTTCGCGGAACCGAAGCTGGCCAAAGTAACGGCCAATGCCGCGCCGACCACCGCAAGAATGATACCCAGATAATCCATTTACTTTTCCTCCTTGAATTTGTAATGCTTGGTTTTGACTGAAAAAGGTGAAAAGGCTTTGCCGCCGCCTTCATAGAATTTTCCGAAAAATTCGACGTACTGAAGTCGGTTGGTATGTACATAAGCGCCGAGCGCGCTGATGCCGAGGTTGACCGCATGCCCGAATATAAACACGGGTATGAAGATGAGCAGCCGGATGATACCGCTGCCGAGGACCGTTCCGATTGTGTTGAAGACCTGCCCTACGATGCCGGTTACGAGTCCGAGTGCCATCAAACGCGAGTACGAAAGCGTATCGCTGAAATAGCCGGATATCCCGTAAAGGCTTCCGAGGCCGCCCAGGATCTTCCCGGGAATCGACGGGCTGGAACGCCCTTGGGTCAGAAGCAGCATGACCGCCCCCGCGATGGCGACCCAGGGCCCGATTTTATCAAAAGGAATACCGGTCGGGATCGCCATGTTGACGATCAGCATCCCCAAGCCCGCAAAGACCACCCACCAGGATCCGACATCGAAGATCGCTCCGAACTTGTCGCCGTGTTTCCACATGTTGACGAATTTAAGGACCAAACCGGCCATCAGGTGGATAAAACCGAGAATCAGACTCAAGATAAGCATCTCAAGTGGCTTCTCGACCGGATTGAACCAGAGAGCGTCGAGGGATACATCCGCATTGAAGAAACCGGTGCCCACGGCATTGACCACGTTTCCGAAGAAACTCCCGAAAAGAAAGCCCCAGAGCGTCGCCGATAGACCGCAGTAGAAAAATTTGAACATGTTCTTGCGCGTCGCGCCCTCGGGCTTCAGACGGACGATGATAAAAAGGGTAGCCAGCGCCATGACCAGACCGTACCCGGCGTCCGAAAGCATGATCCCGAAGAAGAGATAATAGAAGAAACTCATCACCGGATTCGGGTCGATATCGGCGCTTGTCGGAGGACTATAAGATTGGACGATATCCTCGACGGGAGACACAAGAATATTGTTCTTAAATTCCCCGGGAACCGCCTCGCCCCCGATCGGATCGCGAAGTTCGACCGCGACCGTATATTTGTTTTGAAGCTTGGTAACGAGGTGCTCCGACGCTTCCGCGGGAAGAAAACCTTCCAGAACGACCGTTTTACCGGAAAAAAACAGGCGGCCGAGGACCTCGTACTTATCGCGCCGCATGAGCAGATAGTCGGAGAGAAATTGAAGCCCATGAAGATCCGGCTCATGTGCCGCGATCTTTTGTTTGGCTTCGGAAACCGCTTTTTCGGCTTCCGCGATGCGCTTAGAAAGACGCGCGATCCGTTGCGCCGGAGGATGCTTTGTCGGGTCCGAAGGGAGAATGAAGCCGATCTTGCGTAAAGTCTCCTCGACTATGGACTTATCGTCGCGGTGACAAAAAACCACAAGACAGGTCAATTCCTTACTTGTAGAAACAATTTCGATCTCGTTCGCCGGAAAAGGAGGTAACGGATCGGCATCGCTTGAAAGCGGAGCGCCCGCCGCATAAGCCGTCAGAAGAGATTTTTCAATAGATACCTCAGTATGCGCGCCCTGGATCGATCCGATCAGGCATGCGACATGCGCGCTCCCCTCGTACATCATGGGAATATCCAGATTCTCCCAAGGCAGAACGTGGTCCAGTTGATGGGTGACGTGCATGATCGCCGGGGTCTCGGTATTGATCGTCCGCATCAGCCTGTCAATTTCGTACGCGACTTTAAGAGATTGATCGACGTCATCCGCCTTCGCGACAAACTCGTCCAGCGTCAGTTCCTTGCGACCGGAAAGCCCTGCCAGCATGGAGTTTTTCACGTGCGCCTGCTCCTGGATCGCGGTTATGGCGCCGCGAACCATCTCGAGGTTTCTGTCGAGTTGCGCAAGACTTGCCGAGGTCGGAATCATCGAAAGGCCTGAATCGGGATCCGGTTCATGCTCGGGTTCGGTCAAATCGACAATCCCTTCGCGCTGAAGCATCTCGACCACCTTCTTGGCGTCGCGCTGCATCGCGACGATCTCTATGTGCTTCATCGGCACGATCGCCATGTTCTCTATTCCTTCCCGATAATAAAATCAACAGTCCGGGCGACGACCGAATCGATGCCGGGGGTCGCTTTCGCGCGTAAAGATCTTGCGCTTTCCTCCGCGTGTGCTCTTACGGAGGCGAGATGTTTTCCGTCGCTTTCCAGAAAATCGGCACGAAGCCGGCGAGCCTTGTCCTCAGCTTCACGCAAAGTGTTTTCGCGGTCTTTGACTGCTTGCTCGCGGGCACGATCCATAACGGCGTCCGCCTGAACGCGGGCGTCCTTTTCGATCTGAGCGGCCTTCTGTTCGGCTTCGAGAATTTTGTTGATCTGATCGGATGCCATATAACCTCCGGAAGCGCTTTCGGCGCAAAAAAGACAGCCCTTACAGGCATCTCAAAGTATTATCACACGCCGGATAATTTTATTCAAGGCGTATTCGGGTCAAAAGGCCGATCAAGATGCCCGAAAAGCGATTCATTTCGTGCGATGCGACGATGAAAGGGACCGCGATTGACAGAAAGACACATAAAGTGTATTATTCGGATAATACAAAGTGTATGAGCGCGACAATACACTTTTCGAGGCTTTATCGGGGTAGGCTCACACAAATGCTACGACGACAGCCGCTCAGTGACCCGGTCGGAGGACAGGCATGGAGTTTGACGAACACATCCCCATATACCTTCAGATCGTTGAATACGTGAAGATACTGATTATCACCGGCGCCGCGAAGCCCGGAGACAAAATCCCCGCGGTACGCGAGATGGCGGGCGAACTCGGAATCAACCCCAACACAGTCCAGAAGGCGTACGGTGCGCTCGAGGAAGAGGGGATCATCAAAGGGGAGAGAGGCTCCGGAAATTACATTACGGAGGATGAAGGTGTTATTCAAATGATCCGGGAGGAGTTGAGCGGGGATATCACCGATAAGTACATTCGAAAAATGAGAAGCTACGGATTTGACCGGGCGCAAATCATTCGGATTCTTTCGGAAACAACGGAGTCTTTACGGTAAATTGACAGCGGAAGTATAATAGGCGGTGTATTCATTCGGATTCAAATGTGCGCGATCGCGTCATTTTAAAACATACGGAAAGAGGTAATGAACATGCTTCAGATCCAAAATTTGACCAAGACTTATCCCGGGGGCAAAACCGCGGTCAAAAACCTCAGCCTGACGGTGGAGAACGGAGATTTGTACGGCTTCATCGGGCACAACGGTGCGGGCAAGACCACGACGATCAAATCCGTAGTCGGTCTCCTGCCTTTCGATTCGGGAAGCATCGCGATCGACGGGCACTCCGTCACCGCGGAGCCGCTTCTTTGTAAATCCATGATCGCCTATATTCCGGATACACCGGAGCTTTATGATACGCTTACAGGAAACCAGTATCTGAACTTTATCGCGGACGTCTATAAAGTCTCCAAGGAGGACAGGGCTCAGAGGATCGAAAAGTACTCGGGGATGCTCGAAATTACCGGGGATCTGAATGATCAGATCGCGTCATTTTCGCACGGCATGAAGCAAAAACTCTCCTTCATCGCGGCGTTTGTGCACGAGCCGAAACTTCTGATTCTGGACGAGCCGTTTGTCGGACTGGATCCGCGCGCGGCGTTCTCCGTGAAAACAGTGATGAAAGAATTTTGCGACCAAGGCAACGCGATTTTTTTCTCGACGCATGTTTTGGAAGTCGCCGAAAAGCTCTGCAACAAGATTGCGATCATCAAGAACGGCGAGCTGATCGAAAGCGGATACACGGAGACGGTCAAGGGAAACCAGTCGCTGGAAGAAGTGTTTCTTGAATTGACCGATAAGGAGAGGGAAGACAAATGAGCGCGTTATGGTCTCTTGTCCGTGTTAATTTTCTGATTTTTGTCGGAGCGCTTCAAAAAAAGAAAAAAGGTCGTTACGTGGGCGCTGCGCTCATGATCCTATTTTTTCTGATTTTTTTCGGCGGATCGATGTCGATCCAGGCGGTCGCGACGGCGTACCAACTGGTCATCGTGTATCATCTTCCGAGCTATGCGATTTTTATGGGTCTAACGACGGCGCTCGCGATGAGCATGCTGTTCGGACTGATGCGGGCTACGACATCCCCGACAGCGAAGGACGCCGATCTTCTTCTGTCGATGCCCCTTCGCAAGAGCACGGTGGTCCTTTCGAAAATCATGACCCAGTACCTTTTCGACGCGCCGCTTCTGATCATCATGCTTCTGCCGACGATCATCGCGACTTTCGCGTTCGGCGGGCTGACCGTCTTCGGGCTTCTGCGCGGAATTCTGTTGGTGATCCTCATTCCGATCCTTTCGCTGACCATATCGCTTCTTTTCGGTTACTTGTTTTCGTTTATCCGGGAGCGTGTTCCGGGCGGAAGTCTGATCCTGATCGCGATCACAATGGCGATCCTTATGGGCTATATTGTCCTCAACATGCAAATGAATACGATGTTCCTCATGGCGGCCGAGTCCGGCGTACAGCGAACGACTGCGATCATCGAAAAGGTCCTGCCGATTAAGCATGCGACGTATTTTGTGACCGACGGCGGGTTGGTGAATACTCTCGGGACTCTCGCCGTGATCTTTGCGCCGTTTGCCATCGCGGTCATCCTGTTCGCGTCCCGGTACGGACGGGGCACGTATCACAGAAAGAGCAGAAATCATCACCTCTCGTTCCGTGTCCGGCCGCTCGGCAGTACATTATTGATCCTCGAGGGGAAAAAGTACTTTTCGAGTACTCTGTATGTCTTTAACACTGCGTTCGGGACTGTGATGATGGTCGCGGCTACCGTTGCCATCCTGGTCATGGGTCCGGATAAAATCATGTCGTTTTTGAGCTCGGACGGAGACCTTCCGATCCGAATGAGTATGCCGGAGCTTGGCGGGGTAATCGCGATCGCGTTTTCGTTTATGGCGGCAATGACGATCACCACGGCGGCGACGATTTCCCTTGAGGGCAAAAAATTCTGGATATTGCGATCGCTTCCGATCCGCTCCGGAGAGATTCTCACCGCAAAACTCGCGTTGAGTATTTTACTGTTTGTTCCGATTCAGCTGATCTGTTCTTTTCTGGTGGCGATACGAATCGGGCTGGACCCGGTGAACGGCATTGCACTGGCATTGGTGCCGGCCTCCCTGAACATGGCAGCCGCCGGAGCCGGCTTGCTGAGTAATCTTCTGATTCCGAAAATGGATTGGCGCAATGAAGCGGAAGTTGTCAAACAAAGCATGTCCGTCCTTCTGACGGTTTTTATCGGTTTCGGGTTTGTTGCCGTACCCATCGTATTGTATATTTTCGTGTTTTCCCGATTCGGCGGGATTTCTGCCGCGGCATTTGCGGTCACCGGTATATTCCTGCTGCTGTTCGCGGCGGAATATCTGATCCTGACTACCGCCGGAAGAAAAATGTACGAACGGATCAACGCGTAAGTCGGATTTTTCCGCGGGAGGAAACATGGCTTTATTTTTCGGATCGCGTAACCGGCGGGAGGGATTGGACGGTCCGGTTTTTACCAAGCCCTTTTCCGGCGCTGAAGACGCTATCCGGGCACTGTCGGAGAAACTGGATGCCGCCCCGCCGCAAACCAAGTCTATTTTTCGGGACGCGATCGAGTCGATTCGCGAAAAGGTTCGCCGCCGAAAAAGCGTGGTCGAGGCTCTGGTCGAAAGCGCGCAACCGGTACTCATTCTTTTTGACGTCAACGTAAGCGGTAAGGCCGGATCGTCGAGAATTGACTTTGTCGCGCTCGGGCCCTCGTATATTCTGGCGATCCGGGTGTCGGACCTGCGCGCAGAAGACGCGCGTGCCGAGCCGGAGGATTTCGGCCCCAAAGCCCCGTATCCGGGGGTCATCGACAGCGAGGAGAACGCAAAGATATTATTGGAGGCGCTCCGTGAATCCGGGCATCTGTCCGGAAAAATACAACGCAACGTGTGGCCGGTGCTTATTTTGTCTGACGAAGAGGACCGGGAGCGGGGAAATACCGGCGGATCCTTTTCGAGCGAATTCAGTCGCGTCTTTCCGGACATCCGGAGCGCGCAGGTCATCTCCTGCCGCGAGCTTGCAGGGTTAATGGAAGCGCTCGGCGGCCCCGAGTACGCCTCTGCGGATATATCGGCAAAAAAATTGAACGCGATGAGCACATTTTTGATAAACTATGATGAAGAGGTAACGACTTGCCCGGCTTCGTACCGGACGCAGAAGAAACCGCTCCTTCAATAACGGAGCGGAAAGATAATGGGGAGGATCGATCATGGAACTTCGTAAAATGGGTAAACTCGATGTGATGACGTCACTACTGGGTTTCGGCTGTATGCGGTATCCCCTCACTGCCGGCGGCGGAATCGACGAGGAACTGTCCGAGAAGATGCTCATCGAAGCGTACCATAGCGGCGTGAATTATTTTGACACCGCTTATACCTATCACAACAGTGAAAGTGAAAGGTTTACCGGAAAAGTACTCAACAAACTCCCCAGGGAGAGTTATTACGTGGCGACCAAATTCCCGAGTTGGCTCCTGAGAAAGACTTCGGACATAAAGGAGATTTGTAATATCCAGCTGACTCGCCTAGATAAGGATTTCATTGACTTTTATCTGCTTCATACGCTGGACGCCGGATATTGGGAAAAGGTCATTTCCCTCGGCGTACTCGAGGAATGCGAGCGTCTGAAGAAAGAAGGCAAGATTCGCTATCTGGGATTCTCTTTTCACGACTCGTACGAGGTTTTCGAGACCATCATCAAGGCGTATAATTGGGACTTCTGTCAGATCCAGTTGAATTACATGGACACCGACGAGCAGGCGGGAATGAAGGGATATGAACTCGCGACCAGCCTCGGAATTCCCGTCATCGTCATGGAACCCGTCAAAGGCGGATCGCTCGCCCGACTCCCCGGGGATATCCTCTCCGTACTCGACGAGGTGACACCGGGTGCGTCGCCGGCATCGTGGGCTTTGCGATGGGCCGGAGGGCTTCCGAATGTGAAGGTGGTCCTGAGCGGAATGTCGTCGATCGAACAGGTCAGAGAAAACTGCGCGATTTTCAACAATTTCAAGCCGCTTTCCGAAAGGGAATCGGAGGTGATCGAGAAGGCCGCGGATTTGTTCCGGAAGCGGATCCGGAACGGTTGTACCGGTTGCAAATACTGCATGCCCTGTCCGTTCGGAGTCAATATTCCCGAAAATTTCAAGATATGGAACGATTACGGGATGTTCGAGAACGTCGGGCACACCCGTTGGTGGTGGAACGAGTCGCTGCCGGCGTCCGCCAAGCCGGATCAATGCGCCGAGTGCGGGCAGTGTGAATCTCTTTGCCCTCAGGGCCTGTCGATCATTGAGGATTTGAAGACACTGAAAAAAGAGATCGAGGAAGCGATCCGCTGATGCCCGGAGGATTTTATGAGTGAGCAAGGGAACAAGCCGACCGGTTCGGAACGTTCCGGGCGTTGGATCCGCAGACTGACGTATGGCGGGCTGTTGCTGGCAATCGGGATTGTCCTTCCGCAGGTTTTTCATCTGACCGGCGGGCCGGCTTCCGGCGCGACATTTCTGCCGATGCATATTCCGGTTTTGATTGCGGGACTCTTGCTGGGGCCGGTCTACGGATTGATATTGGGTGCGGTTACACCGGTTTGCAGTTTTCTGATCACCGCGATGCCGGTTGCAGCGCGACTCCCTTTTATGATGGTTGAATTGGCGATATACGGATGGGTCTGCGGATTTCTTTATCATACGGCAGGGCTTTCCCGTCTGCGCCTGCCCGGAGATTCGCGACGGCCGGAGGATACACCGCCCGGAAGGTCGATCGCAAGTCGGCTGACCGGTCTTTATGTCTCGCTGATCCTGGCTATGATTGCGGGACGTGTTGTATACGCGTTGAGTCTTCTGATCATGGGGCGGCTTTTCGGCTTGGAAAAGGCGGATCCGGCGGCGGTTCTTACCGCGGTTGCGACCGGTATCGTCGGAATCGTCATCCAACTTCTCGTAATCCCGCCGATTATTTTCGCACTGCAAAAAGGAGGTCTCACATATGGACTTACTCGCAAAAGCCGTCCGGAGACTTGAGGAAAACGACGCGACGTTCGTGGCCGTTAAGGATGGATGGACCTTTGAATCGCATGACCGGGGCGTCGCTCCGATCATGAAATTGTTGTCGGAGGACCCGGATTCTTTTCGGGAGGCCGTTGTGGCCGACAAAGTGATCGGAAAGGCCGCGGCGCTCCTTCTTTGCTACGCCGGAATCAAAGGATTATACGCCAAAACCATCAGCACGCATGCGATTTCTGTGTTGAAGGATCAGGGGGTGCCTTATGAATGCGGTCAAACCGTCCCGTACATCATCAATCGCGCCGGAGACGGAATGTGCCCGATGGAGGAGCTTGTTCTGAATGTAACGACTCCGGAGGAAGCGTATCTGATTCTTAAGGAGCGCATCGAAAGCGCAAAGCAATAAGTCCGGTGCGCTCTTGGATCCGGTTCGCGAAAGAACGGTCCCGGGGTGCGGTCTCTCCGAAAAATATTATATATTTGCTGTACGCTTGATATAATCAATAGAGCAATAATCAGTAAAACCTTCCTCGCCAAGCGGATTTATGAATTGTCCGCTTTCTTTGATTGAATGTAACAAAATGTTCACATTTTAGGTTATAAAACGCTTGTTTGTTTTCAAATAGGCTACCTATGCCGAACGCCGACCGTGCATAATATAGTTATACAAATCCGCAAAGATTTGAAACGCATTACGTTTTCTGGAGGCGGTGCTATGAAACAGCAATATCTTGTGACCGACGCGATCGGGCAGCTTGGGAACGCGATCACACGACTACTTTTGGACCATGGGCATGCGGTTCGGGTATTAGTCCCGCCGGAGACCGATATGACCGCACTTAAGGGACTCCCCGTCGATACGGTATTCGGTGACATTTTAGTTAAAGACTCGATGAAACAGTTTTTCGACATTGAAAACATTCGCGACAGCATAGTGATCCACACGGCCGAGAAACGGTCCGTTGCGGAGACCAGAGATCCGATGATCCATCGGATCAATGTGCAGGGCACGATGAACATTGCCGACATCTGTGTTAAAAAGCGCGTCGCGCGGCTCGTCTACATCGGCTCGGCGCACGCAATCCCCGAGAAGGGCAACGGCGAGGAAATCGACGAAATCGAGCACTTCAACCGTGACTTGGTCCAGGGAGACTACGCGAAATCCAAGGCGGAGGCGACTCAATACATCCTGAACAAAGTAACGCTCAACGGGTTGAATGCGGTTATCGTACATCCCTCCGGCATTATCGGTCCGTTCGAGTACGGCGAGTCCGAGATTGTGCAGTTGATTCGCGAATACCTTACCGGCGAATTGACGACCGTCATCAATGGAGGATATGACTTCGCCGATGTCCGCGACGTCGCGCAGGGTGTTTTGTCCGCGGCGGAGAAAGGGAACAGCGGGTCCTGTTATATTCTGTCCAACCAGTATGTCAGCGCGAAGGATTTTCTGGAGGGGCTTCAGAATATCACCGGGTATCCGCCCGTAAAGAAAATCGTTCCGCTTTGGGTCGCACAGAAAACAGCGAAGATCAACAGGGTCTGGTATCGAATCCGAAAGAAAAAAGCACCGATCGACACATATGCGGTGTTTACCGTGTATCCGAACGCCAAATACTCCCACAGCCGCGCGGACAGCGACCTCTCTTACAAACCCCGCGATATCAACAAATCCCTCGCGGACACACTCGCATGGATGAAGCGACAGGATAAGCTCCGCGAACGCGAGGTGCAGGGAATCCCGACTCCGCCCGCTTCGGTATAACCGAAAATCCAACACACCGACAAACGACGGCCGCTTCGCAAGCGGCCGTTGCTATTCCGCCGGCCGTTGACAGACCATCGGTGTGTACCGGATTCCCTGCTTTTCGAGCTCCGGCGAAAGTGCGTGAAAGCCGATTTTCTGATAGAAGCCTACGGCGTACGGAGACGAGTTCACGGTGAACTCATGGACATCCTTGCTTTCGGTAAGCGTTCGCACTTCCTCGAAAAGCGCCCGCGCCACCCCTTTTCGATGGTAATCGGAGTCGACGAACAAGAGCGAAATGTGAGACAATCCCCGCATCGCGATCACGCCGATCACGCGATTTTCCTCATACGCTCCCCAGAATCGTAAAACACCGGCATCCGCCATGCGTGTCACCGTGTCCAAATCAATAAACGCCCGAAAGACATCGATCCCTTCCTGCGTGTATTCGGGTGCTTCGAAGCGCGAGAAAACAGTCCACACCAATTGCAGTGCGGCCGGAAGGTCCTCCTCGATAAGTCTTCGAATCAGCATGAATCCGCCCCTCCGAAATTTATTAAAGAAGGATGAGGCTCCGGACCCGCTTTTCCGGGATACGCCGGCTCATCATCCTACTCGTCCCCGTCGTGATGATGGATCATCGAAAGCGCCCACGCCGTCAGCTCGTTCAGGGAGGGGTGAATGACCATCGAATTCATAATCGGCATGACGGTTCCGAGTTGACGGCAAAGATCCCGGATCGGACCTCTGCAGGTTCGCAGAAAACGCGATTCGTCCGGTTCGTTATCCGCCTCGCACATATATCCGGTATTCATCAGGTAGACAAACGGCTGAACCAAAATCGCAGCGTGCGGCCCCGCGATATGGGCGCCCAGGAGTTTGCCGCCCTCGCCCAAAACAATCTTGACGAGACCGTCGTCGGTGTCGCTCTCCGAATAGCCCATCGCGGTTCCTGCCGCGACATTCGAATATCGATTGCGGCCGACAAAGATGCGCAAACCCCTCTCGAGGGCTTCCTTTTCGGTCAAACCGACGTGCGCGACCTGAGGGTGCGTAAAGATCGCCCAGGGGACCGCGTCGTATTCTGCCTTTTGCTGCTCCTGCTGCCCGAAAAGATTGCGCATCAGGATCTGCGCCTCGTAGTTCGCCTTGTGGCGGAACTGAAATTTTCCGTTGATATCGCCCAATGCCCAAATGTGCGGCTGATTGGTTTGCAGATATTCATCGGTAATGATCCATCCGCGCCCGTCGGTTTTGATCCCGGCAGAATCTGTCCGGAGCAGGTCGCTGTTGGGTGCAAGTCCGGCCGCGATGAAAATCTCATCGGTGCCGATCCGGATGTCCCCTTTTCCGTCGACCGCGCGGGCAATCACGTATTTTCCGGCTTCGTCGGAACCGGCCTCAATCAACCGATGCCCGGAAAGAACACGGATGCCGATACGCCGGAATTCATTTTGCGCGAACACGCGGATCTCCTCCTCTTCGGTCGACAGGATCAGCGGTTGCATTTCGATGAGGGTTACTTCGGTTCCGAATGCCGAAAAAATGTGCGCGAACTCCGCTCCGATCGCACCGCCGCCGACGATGACCAGACGCTTCCATGGCGCCTCGGGGAATTTTTCGCCGAAAAAGCTCTCCGCCGTTATATAGCCTGTTTCCGTCAATCCGGCGATCGGCGGTATCAGGGTCCTGGCTCCGGGAGCGAGGATAAAGCGTTCGGATTCAAACTCAAACGGTTCGTCGTACCGTTCTCCGGTCACGATCATGGTAGTCGGCGAAGAAAATGCGCCGGTTCCCCGGTACACATCCAATCCGTCAACGTCGTCCAGACCCTCCGAAATCCGGTCGCCATGGGCAATTTGACTCCACATCCGGGACGCGATCACCGGCCAGTCGATCTCCGGCGCAGAGATACGTACGCCGACCCTTTCCGCGCGTTGGGCCTCACGGATCAGATCGGCCGGATAAACGAGCATCTTGGAGGGAATACAGCCGCGGTTGAGGCAGGTGCCTCCGAAACGGCCTTTTTCGACAAAGGCAACGGACATTCCGGACATCAGGGCCGGCTCGACGATCATGAGACCGGCACCGCTGCCGACAATGGTGAGATCGTATTTTTTCATGAAACAACACCTCCGATCACTCCTGAACGGAATCGACGGCGGAAATCTTTTTCTTCATTATAGCCGAAAAGAACTTACGGAAGCAATTTCGATTGCTCGGCGGCTCTTTGCCTATTTTCGCGAAAAATGAATGTGCAAATCATCCGGTGGAGCGGCCCGCGTGGATTTTCCTCTTCGCCATTTCGGGGAATACTCGGAACAACGTATGTTTGAAGTCCGTCTCGAAGCGGCTCATCTCTTCTTTGAATTTGCACCATTATATGGACGTAACTTTGAATTTACACCATTAATATGGACATTACTTCCAACCGCGCCTCCGCCTCGAAAAATCCTACTAATCCGGCCATTTCGGCGAATCTTGTAGGATCGATCCACGCTCAACCGCGTCGCCGCCTCGTAAAGATCCTACTAATCCGGCCATTTCGACGCATTTAGTAGGATCGATCCGCGCTCAACCGCGCCTCCGCCTCGAAAAAATCCTACTAAACCAGCCATTTCAACGCAACTAGTAGGATCGATCCCCGCCCAACCGCGCCTCCGCCTTGAAAATATCCTACTAAACCGGCCATTTCGGCGCATCTAGTAGGATCGATCCACGCTCACGAAATCTCATACCGTGTACAGACTGATTTTGTATTCTATGGCAACCTCCCGTCGGGTAAGTTCTCTCTCGTGAACCCGACGTCCAATGTCCAATCTTTCTTCTGCTGTGTATATCACGGAACTCCTCCTGTTCACTTTGGGATATTGACTTTTCCAACAGTGATTTCTTCTTTGTCCATACTGCTAAATCACTGTGTCCTATTTCTACCTCCCTGTGTCCTGTTTTAGCTTACCACTGCAATGACTTCTGTTATGTTTCACGGAAACAGGCGATGTACTTGTTCTGCCGGATACGTTCGGTGTTGCCGCTGTTCGACACAGGCAGCTGTCAAATAGAGAAAAGGGCATTTTTCCGCAGGAATTCCGTAGAACCGCGTTTGCGGTTCGAGGACCTGCCCGAACGCCGGAAAAATGTCCTTTTCTTTTGTGCGTAGCAACATAGGTGTTGATACAAATCAACGATATCCTTGCTGCTTTCGAGTAGGTGGGATGCAATATAGGATGAGGGGTGCAAATCTCCGAAAGTGCCGATTTACGGCGCTTCTTGGCAATATTTGCCGCTTAAAATGCGTAAGCTTTTGTTCATCGCATCCAGTAATAGCAAAAACCACACAAGGAATCATAGTGTCAACCGACGGCATATCCAATAGTTAGTACATTTTATTGCCGTAGGCTCGGGGTTTAGCAAAACCCTGTAGCAACAGCCAAGAAAGATTAGTACTCAACCCTGTAGAGCAAGGATACGCCATCGCCAAGGAGAAATACCCCCGATCATGATCCCTTCACCGGTGAGGCTCTCCGAGCCTCTATCAAAAAGTTCAGTAAATATTGGCTCCTTCACCATGTTATGGTAATTTATGATTATATTCTTGAGACCCGCGCAAAAATCACACAACTATAATGAATCATCTTGCTTCGCACTACAGGACACAACAAAAATTACACCCATCATAAGGAGAAAACGTTAACATATTGGAGGCAGCAAAATGATTCTTAATTCATCAGAGATTAAAAAGAATATCAATTGGCTTACAGAAAATGCCTCTCCATCCGTATCATATCTGACAAACCTTAATCTGTTGCATGCCGATCCGAAATCTAACTTTATGCAGGAATTATGGAAAAGAGTTGAGACGGACCCCGAAGTAATGAAGATATTTTCGCTCCAAAACCCAAACGGTTCATGGTTCAGCGGTGGGCCCTGGGGTCCGAGAGGATATCGCAGACAGACCGGAAACGGTTTTACTGCAACAAGACCAAAGTTTGTTACTACAGCGTGGATTCTTCCTTTTCTGGGTGAAATTGGTTTTAATGCAGACGATGAACGAATAAAGAAAGGCGCAGACTTCATTTTTGCAGAGCTGAATGGATATGAGAATATTTCTCAATGTAATCTGCCGACGGATTGCTGTGGTCTCAGTGCTGTTTCTTTATGGGGGCTGGCAAGCATAGGTCTGGGTGATGATGAACGGCTGAAAAATGAATGGATTAAGCTTACTCATTGCCAAAGATCGGATGGAGGGTGGCTGAATCCGAATCATCTTGCTGATTCGTGTACTCCATCAAAAACGAAAGGGCGATGGCCATGGGACAGAAGCTGTGTATGGGGTTCGTATTATGCCCTAAGAGCTCTCCAAGCAGCCCATCGCAAAGAAGATATTCAGTCATTTACTGCGGCTTCAAAATTTTTATATTCCCATCTGGCGAGGCAGAATCCGGAACAATTGAAGACATGGGTTTTCCATGGACATAATATTGTCAGGGAACTTGAAATATTTTGTGATATAGGTATCGATATGAGTCTTCCGGTAATCCGAGCAAATCTTGACTGGTTACGTGGATACTATCGTCCCGAAGAAGGGGTATTTCGTACACAGGCTGAATCCATCCCGGATTTTGCTCGTCATGTTTCATGTATTGCTAAGGATTATGAGATGGAAAAGGGAGTTAATTATTGGCCGAATGAAGCAAAGGTCAGTGCTCAGGTTCTGCGTTATCATCTTTACCATCTTATTGAAGAGGATTGGCTTACATATCGTTTGACAGGCTTAGCAATAGCGATGAATGAAAAACAATGAGTTAGGAAAACGGATAAAACAGAATAATGCCGTTTAGCAAAAATCAATACCAAACAAAAAAGCAAGACAGGACGGGCATTATGCACCCCATTGTCTCGCTTTTCCTTGCATAACCGGCTTTTCAAATAGGCAAAATTAAAAGGTAGTCAGTTAATTTGCATCATTGACTGACTACCTTTGTGGTGGAGACGAAGAGGATCGAACTCTCGACCTTACGGATGCGAACCGTACGCTCTCCCAGCTGAGCTACGCCCCCAAATCGGTGTATTTGCCGGTGATTCCGACGCTTCCGGTTCCGCTTCGAAATTCTTAATCGCAAGAAACCGGGCCGCCCGAAAAACCGCCTTTACATTATCGTTTGCGACTAAACTTCTGTCAAGACCGCGAGGCGCAAATCAAGCAGTTTTTCGGCTTGATTTGTTTTATAAAAAAGCATAAAGTCAGAGGAGAGCAATGCACACAAAGGAGGTACACTATGGGACTTTGGGACATTATCGCGTGGGTGGTCATGGGCGGACTGGCCGGATGGGTCGCCAGCCTGATCATGAAAAAGAAGGGCACGACCGTCCTGATGAACATCATTGTCGGGATTGTCGGAGCGGTTGTCGGCGGTTTCATCATGTCACAGTTCGGCGCCTCGGGTGTCACCGGATTCAATCTTCAGAGTTTTTTGGTCGCGACCGGAGGATCTGTCGTGGTGTTGGCGATCATCAACTTAATCACAAAGGGCAAACTGAAGTAGCGTAAAACGCAAATCACAAAACACAAAAGACCGCGATTGTTTTCGCGGTCTTTTTTCGAGCGAAAGAGGGTACAACAGAGGTCCGTTCTACCGCAGGAAGAACCGGAGCAGTTTGAAATTGAATTTCTTATAAGGTCGATAGCGCATCGGCAGATCAAGCCAGGTTTTTTTGTCGATGATGCCCTTTTCGTGCGTGAATGTGTCGAAGGAGCGCTTCCCGTGGTAGGAACCCATGCCGCTTGCGCCGACGCCGCCGAAGCCGAGCTTTCCGTTGACCAGATGGATAACGGTGTCGTTGATGCAGCCGCCGCCGAACGAAACGGAGCGGAGAAGCTTATTTTGAACGTTCTTGTTTTTCGAAAAGACATAGAGCGCGAGCGGCTTCGGGCGTCGCTTCAATTCGCGGATCACCGCGTCGACATCCGAAAAGGAAATGACCGGGAGGATCGGCCCGAATATCTCCTCTTGCATGACCGGGGAATCGAAGGTGATATCCCGGAGGATCGTCGGTTCGATCGCGCGCGTGGCCGGATCGCTTCCGCCTCCGGTCACGGGTGTGCCGTCGGACAGGTAGGGCGTTATGCGCGCGAACTGCTTTTCGTTGATGATATGAACGTACTCGGGATCACCAAGCGCGCCTTGGGGGAAGGCCTCTTGAATCGAGGCGGCGCAGGCGTCCAGAAACGCGTCGCGGATACGCTCTTCGACGAGGACATAGTCCGGCGCGACGCAGGTCTGACCGGCGTTCAGGAATTTGCCCCAGCAGATGCGTTTGGCGGTAAGTCGAAGGTCGACGGTCGAATCGATGATCGCCGGGCTCTTACCGCCGAGCTCGAGTGTGACCGGCGTAAGGTGAACAGAGGCTTTCTCCATGACGAGGCGGCCGACCGCGGTGCTTCCGGTAAAAAAGATATAATCAAAGGTCTGTTCCAGAAGACCGGCGTTCTCCTGCCGGCCGCCTTGAACGACTGTGATATACTCCGGCGGAAAGATCCCGGCGATCAGGTCCGCGATGACCTGAGAGGTGGCGGGTGAATAGGCAGACGGTTTGATGACGGCACAGTTGCCCGCGGCGATCGCGCCGATAAGCGGGCAGACCGTCAACTGAAACGGATAATTCCACGGAGACATGATCAACGTGACTCCGTAGGGTTCTTTCAGTATGAAACTCCGGCACGGAAACTGGGACAGGGGAGAGGAAACACGCTTCCTGCGCGCCCATCTTCCGAGATGCGCGATCGCGTGGCGGCATTCCTCGCGAACGATCCCGACTTCGCTCATATAGGCTTCGAAGTCACACTTGTTGAGGTCTTTTTTGAGCGCCTCGAAAATGGCCGCCTCTTTTTGCACGACCGCGTCATAAAGCTTTCGGAGTGCCGCTTTTCGAAAAGCGACGTCCCGGGTCGCGTCGGTCAGAAAATACTCGCGTTGGGCGGAGACAATTTTTTCGAAATCCATAGGGCGGATTCCTCCTTTTCGGGGGAGCGCGGGGGCGCCGCGCGGCGGAAAATCTACGCGCGGATCCGATCGATTAACGCACGGAGCTCTTTCGGTCCGTAAATTTTCGGGACGGGGTAGAAGGGGTTGGCTTCCCGTAAAGCCCAACTGATCATCGTAGGAATGTCCTCATCGCGGATTTCCGCGATCCGATCAGGGATGCCGAGCCGGCGATTTAGGGTTTGAATCGCAGAAATGAAAGCCTCCGCGGCCTCCGCGTCGCTTTTGCCTTCGGTCGGTAGCCCCGCGGCGGTGGCGAGTCGGGCGAGCTTCTTATGCACGACGGGACCGTAGAAAAGGAGCGCGTGCGGCAGAACGACGGCGTTTGCGAGTCCGTGGGGTATTTTATAGAGGCCGCCCAGTGTATGCGCGATCGGGTGAATGTAGTTGAGGCCGGCGCGGGTAAAGGCTCCTCCGGCTAAATACGATGCGCGGAGCATATTCTCGCGGGCTTCAAGATCGGTACCGTTCGCGTATACGGCCGGCAGATTCTTAAAAATCGCGGAGACGGCATCCGTGCATTTTCGCTGGGTTTTTGCGGACAAAAAAAGGCACAGATACGATTCGACGGCGTGGGTCAGCGCATCCATTCCGGTCGCGGCCGTGATCGCGGGCGGAAGGCCGGCAGTCAGTTCCGGATCGAGAACGGCATACCGGGGGATGAGCGGCAGATCGGACAGAGAATACTTGCGGTGCGTGACCGAATCGGTCACCACGGCGGCGATTGTCGTCTCGGATCCGGTTCCCGCGGTCGTCGGTATCGCCACGATCAGCGGCGTTTTGCGCAAGACTTTGAGAAAGCCGCCGAGTTGCGGAAGGGACTTCTTCGGCCGGGCAACACGCGCGGCCGCGGCCTTCGCCGCGTCGATCACCGAGCCGCCGCCGATCGCGACAAAGGCGCGGCAGTTCTTTTCTAGAAAGAAAGCGCGCAGAGCCTCGACGGTATTCGTCGACGGATTCGCCTCGACATCGTCGAAAATGTGATAGGGGATTTCGGCTTCATCCAGTGACTGAAGCAGGCGATCCGCGAGCCCGATCCTGATCAGATGTTTGTCGGTAACAATCAGAACGGGTGAGACGGCCTCGGTTTTTAAAATTCCCGGGACTTCGGCGATCGAACCGGGGCCCCGGAGCAGTTTCGGCTCCCGCCAGGGCAGAAGCCGGCTTCCGTAGTAGAAGCAGAATTGAAAGATACGGTATCCCGTAATTCTTATGATCCGAAGCATCTGGCACCTCGCAGTCTCTGTTCTGTGGGCCGATCGTGCAAATATTGCGCATACCGTTGTTCCATGAATTGAATGTACATCAAAGCGAAGATGTACGCAACGAAGCAATAAGCCTCCGCAATGGAGGACTGAACATGCCGCACGTTGAAATCAAGTGCTACCCCGGAAGGACCGGGGAACAGAAACAAAAATGCGCGGATCAGATCGCGCTCGTCGTTGTCGATGCCGATGCGTGCAGAGCTGCTTTTCGGTTGTATTATGAATCCGGCGAGGTCCGGGATTTGGATACATTTTCGCCGGTGGAATGATAACTATCCACAGGGTATCATTCAAGCGAGTCGCACTTCTTAATCGATTTGCGACGAATTCGTTCAGATACCCCCTCTGGGCAAAAATCCCAGAACGAGACACTGTAATAGGGTATAAATATTAAAAATGATCATCATCACTCTGGCATTGCGGGCAATAAAAAGGATCAAGATCAGTATGATTCCGTATATGATGAGTCCGCTCGGAAAAGACTCGATAATCTCGGTTATCATAGGAATCAGAAACGCCAATGAGGAAAAGAAAAAGCAATTCAGCGAAACAGAATATTTTTTGAATTTTACAAACGCCACGATGATAAGAATTATTCCTACGAGTAAAGAAAGCCACCAAATAAACGCATAATTGGAATTATCCATGTTCAAGTCAAACCTCTCTTATACAAACCGGCATACAATCAATCATTTACTGATGCGATCTGTTCGTATCAATTCCAATAATGAGCGCACGAATAAAGGATATCATGCATGAGCAATATCAAAATAGAACTTTCCGTAAATGTTTGAAAGCAGGAGGCTGTCAAATGAACGCTGAAATCGACATCACAAACCTGCGTCTTCAGACGGAACGGTTGATTCTTCGACCGTGGGACTGACGGATGTCGCGGATCTTTTCGAGCACACGTCAGCGGACGGCGTCGGGCAAATGTCCGGTTGGGCGCCCCATGAGGACATGGAAAAATCCCGAAAAATCGTCGATATGTTTATTCGCGAAAAGCGTTTAGTTGAAAGCATCCATCAAATCATCCATCGCACCGCTCGAAATCATCGCGGCAAAAATGGTCGCGTACAGGATGATCATCAGTACGATTGAGACCACCATAATGATCAGGTTGGCTCTGGCCCAGTTTTTCTTGGATTGCGGCGCATCCGAGCCGAACGCCCAAACGATCAGCATGATGAAGCCGACCAGAGGAATGCCCATCAGAATGTAACTGATGATCCAGTCGCCGATGGATACGGTTTCGTTCCGAACCGGGGTGTAATTTTGTGCAGACATATAAACCTCCTCATTCATGAAACATTAATCGCCCTCACAACAACATTACATCAACCAAAAGTGTTGTGCAATACATCATAATCACCCCGCTAAACGGCATCACCGATTCCGGACCGGAACTGACTGTGATAGAGCTCGTGATAGAAGCCCTTTGTCGAAAGAAGAGCCTCATGAGTGCCCTGTTCGACGATCTTTCCCTGATTCATCACCAGGATGATATCAGCGTCCCGGATGGTTGAAAGGCGGTGGGCGATGATAAAACTCGTGCGGCCTTTCATCAGGCGGTTCATCGCCTTTTGAATCAAGAGTTCCGTGCGCGTGTCGACCGAGCTGGTCGCCTCGTCGAGGATCAGAATCTTCGGATCCGAAAGGAAGGCGCGCGCGATGGTCAGGAGCTGTTTTTGCCCTTGCGACAGATTGCCGGCCTCGTCGGTCAGTACGGTCCCGTATCCGTCCGGGAGCGTCCGTACGAAGTGATCGACGTACGCCGCTCGGGATGCGGCGAGAATACCTTCCTCGGTCGGCTCTTCGGGCGAAGAGATCCCGTAGGCGATGTTATCGCGAATTGTGCCCGAAAAGAGCCAGGTGTCCTGCAAAACCATACCGAAATCGCCGCGGAGTTCATCGCGCGGGATATCGCGGATGTCCGTGCCGTCCAGCGTGATTGTTCCGTCCTGAATATCGTAAAAGCGCATCAGGAGATTAACGAGCGTCGTTTTGCCGGCACCGGTCGGTCCGACGATCGCGACCGTTTGTCCCGGAAGCACGTGCAGATTCATGTTTTCGATCAAAGGCACGTCTTCCTTATAACTGAAACGGACGTTTTCGAACCGGATCTCGCCGCGGACTTGCGGAAGCGCTTCGGCGAGGGGAGTATCCGGGGTTTCCTCCGGGGTGTCCATCAGTTCAAAGACGCGCTCCGCCGAAGCGACCGTCGACTGCATCGTGTTGATGATGCTCGCCGTTTGCGTGATCGGTTGGGTAAATTGCTTCGAATACGTGATGAATGCCGTGATATCACCCAATGTGAGGTGTCCGCCGATGATCTGAAGGCCGCCGACAACACACAGGATGACATAATTCAAATTCTCGATCAGGTGCATCGCGGGCATCACGATGCCGGAGATAAATTGCGCCTTGAAGGAGGATTTATAAAGGATCCGGTTTTCCCGGTCGAACACTTCTCCGGCTTGATCCTGGCGATTGAAAAGCCGAACGATCGTCTGCCCGGTATACATCTCCTCGATATGCCCGTTCAGATGACCCGTCGACGCCCACATATCCGAGAAATATTTCTGGGATTTTTTGGCGATCAACATGGTGACGACCCCTGCCAGCGGGATGGTGATGAGCCCGACCAGCGTCAGAAGCGGGCTTATGGTCAGCATCATGATCAGGATTCCGATGAGCGTGGTCACGGAGGATATAACTTGCGTCAACCCCTGCTGGAGAGTCATCGAAATATTATCCATGTCGTTGGTCACGCGGCTGATGATCTCGCCTCTGGGCGTCGAATCGAAATAGCGAAGCGGAAGGCGCGAGAGCTTATGGTCGATCGATTGCCGCATCGAAAAGGATATCTTCTGCGATATCCCGGCCATCACATATCCGCCCAGCCAGGTAAAAAACGAGGACACGGCATAGACCGCCCCGACGATTAAAAGGATCCGGAGAAGACCGGTGTAGTCGATCGGCTCCGATCCGCCGCTGAGCCTTGATTTCACGGCGACGGTGATGATGTCGATCGCCTGCCCGAGAATCTTGGGCGTGACAATCAGAAAGACCGTGGTCAGCATATAGGACAATAACACGAACAGTAACGCTGCTCTTTGAGGGCGAAGGACTAGTAAGAGGCGCTTCATCGTTCCTTTGAAATCACGCGCCTTTTCCGCGGGCATCATCGCGCCCATACCCGGATGTCCTCCGCCTCTCGGGCCTCTCGGGCCGCGCAAGAACCCGGGACTAACCGGAGGCTTCACAGAGGCCGCGTAGTCCCGGGCCGCCCGGGTGTCGCGGGAATTATTTTCGTTGATTGACGGATCGTTTGGCTTCATATTATCCTCTGTTTTCCGATATGTTCACTCTTTTGCTTTTCCGATAGTAACGTCGCTTCACGCGATGGGGGCAACTTACGATACTTCCTCTTGAGACACTTGCGACAGCACGATTTCTTTATAGACCGGACAGGATTTCATCAGTTCTTTGTGACTGCCGATCCCCTCAATGCGTCCGTTCTCCAGAACAATGATCCGATCGGCGTGAAGCACCGTGCTCACTCTTTGCGCGACGATCAGGACGGCACTGCCGGAGGTCTTTTCGCGAAGCGCTTTTCGCAAAGCCGCGTCGGTCTTATAATCCAGCGCGGAAAAACTGTCGTCGAAAACGTAGACCGCCGGTGCCTTCAGCAGTGCGCGGGCGATCGACAGACGCTGACGCTGTCCGCCGGAAACATTTGATCCGCCCTGTGTGATCTCCGATAGCTCCCGATCGGGCATCTCCCGGACGAAGTCCTCGGCCTGAGCGACGCGAAGAGCCTCCCACAGTTCCTCGTCCGTCGCGTCCTCTTTTCCGTAACGGAGATTGTCGGCGATACTGCCGCGGAATAGAAAGGCTTTCTGCGGCACGAAACCGATCAGGTTATAGAGCACTTTCAGTGGAAAATTACGGATGTCGGTACCGTTGATGCGGATCGACCCGCCGGACACATCGTAAAAACGCGGAATCAGATTGATCAGGGTCGACTTGCCGCAACCGGTGCTTCCCAAAATGGCGACGGTTTCACCCGGGCGAACCTCGAAAGAGATGTTATCGAGGATCGGGTCTTCGGCGCCGGGGTAGCGAAAAGAAACATCCTCAAACCGCAGGGAGGTAAACGGAGGCGTAAACTCCGCCCGGTCCTGTTCCTCCGGGTCGGTGACGGACGACTCCGTCCCGAGGACCGCCCCGATACGCTCAGCCGAAGCCATTGCGCGCGGAAGCATAATAAAGAGCATCGACGCCATCATAACCGCGAAAAGGATCAGGCTGATATACGCGAGAAACGCGGAAAGGTTACCGATCTGCATCTCCCCGGCATCGATCCTCTGTGCGCCGAACCAGTAGATAAAGAGCGCCGCGACATTCATCAAAAGCATCATCGACGGCATCAGAAAAGCCATCATCCGATGGACCTTAAGCGACGTTTGGGTCAGGTCGAGGTTCGCGGCTTCGAAACGCGCCTCTTCGAAGGCGTTTTTAACAAAAGCCCGGATGACGCGGACGCCGGAGAGCTTTTCCCGGAGGACGAGATTCAGCCGGTCCGTTTTCTTTTGAACCTGCTTGAAAAGCGGGAAGCCCTTGATCATAAGAAGGACAATAATTCCGATGAGCATCGGAAGAATGACGGCAAGCGCCAAAGAAAGCGGGGGGTCCTGGCGGATCGCGAGTATAACGCCTCCGACGGCCATGATCGGCGCGGATACCATAATACGCATAAACATAAATCCGGTCTGTTGGATCTGTTGGACGTCGTTGGTCGTTCGGGTGATGAGGGAGGGGATACCGATATTCTCGAGTTCGCTCAAAGAAAAATTCTCGACTTTCGAAAAAATTTCTTTCCGCAGGTCCCGTCCGAACGACATCGCAATGCGCGCGGAGACGTAATTGATGATGACGCTGACGACGCCCAAAACAACGGTGACCGCCAGCATAATTCCGCCGGTACGCCATATATAATCAATGTTGAGCGGGAGGATCCCGTTATTGATGATGTCTTTGTTGAGACTCGGCAGGAAAAGTTCGGATAGCGCCCGGACCACCAAAAGAAGCATCAGTCCGACGTAGGCTCCGACATAAGGCTTGAAGTAGCGAAAAAACCTGCGCATAATGTCCTCCGAGTTCTAAATATACCTTTTCGGAAGTGACTTGACAAGAATAAAAGAAACCCCGGATTTCACCGGGGTTTCCGATCTTCTGGATGAAGACTCAGATGACTACCATCTGTTGTTGTCGCCGTATCCACGATCCGAATTGCGCTGCTGCTTGCGTGCGCGACGGCAATCGGGGCAACGAACGGGCTCATTGGTGAAGCCCTTCTCTGCGTAGAAAGCCTGCTCACCTTCGGTGAACGTGAATTCCGCTCCGCAGTCCTTGCAAGATAATGTCTTGTCTGCCATGATAAAAGTCCTCCTTCTTACAGATTAGGTAGGTGACGGGGTGAAGAAGGACATTGAAAGCTACCTAATCATTAAAGAAGAAGTACTATTCAAACCGTATCTATACCGTTCCACGACCTAGCGTTAGAATATCACGTCATTTGATAATTTACAATAGGGCGCTCAAAAATAATCAACCATCTCTGAACAGTACCGAAACGCTATAGTTATCCGACAATAATAATGTGTATTCGTACGAAAAATGCGGTGGATCGGATCAGACCTTAAATGCGTTGCGTCCGGGATATACCGCAGCAGTTCCGAGCTCCTCTTCGATACGAAGGAGTTGATTGTACTTCGCGACGCGGTCGGTTCTCGAGGGAGCGCCGGTCTTGATCTGTCCGGCGTTCGTCGCGACTGAAAGGTCGGCGAGCGTGGTGTCCTCGGTCTCCCCGGAACGGTGCGAAACGACAGCGGTCCAGGAGGCCTTGTGTGTCATCTCAATCGCCTCGAGCGTCTCGGACAGAGAACCGATTTGATTGAGTTTGATCAGGACGGAGTTGCAGACATCCTTTTCGATCCCCGTCCGGATACGCTCGGTGTTGGTGACGAACAGGTCGTCGCCGACGAGCTGAATTCTGTTACCGAGCGCCGCACGAAGCTTGGCCCATCCTTCCCAGTCCTCTTCGCTCATTCCGTCTTCCAAAGAGATGATCGGATAACGGTTCGCGAAATCGGTCCAGAACGCGACCATTTCATCGACGGTCAGGAATTTTCCCGCTTTCCAGAAGAGGTACTGACCTTCTTTCCCGGCCTTCCTGGCTTCCTCGTACATCTCGGTAGCGGCGGCATCGATCGCGATGAAGAAATCCTTGCCGGGCACATAACCGGCAGATTCGATCGCCTTCACGATATAGGCAAGCGCATCCTCGTCACTTTTGAAATTCGGCGCGAATCCGCCCTCGTCTCCGACTGCGGTGACGTAACCGTCATTTTTAAGAAGTTTCTTCAATGTATGGAAGACCGTCGAACACTTCTCGAGCGCGTCCGCGAATGAAGTCGCGCCGGTCGGAACGACCATGAATTCCTGAATATTGAGACTGCTGTCCGCGTGTTTTCCGCCGTTAAGGATATTCATCATCGGGACGGGAAGGGTGAATGCGTTTGCACCGCCGATGTAGCGGTAGAGAGGAAGGCCTATCGAGGAAGCGACGGCCTTGGCGACGGCCAGAGAGACCCCGAGGATCGCGTTTGCCCCGAAATTGCCCTTGTTCGGCGTTCCGTCCGCTTGGATCATCGCGCGGTCGATCGATTTTTGATCGACGGCGTTCATCCCGAGTAGCAGATCCGCGATCGGTCCGTTGATGTTGGCAACGGCATTTTGAACGCCCTTACCGAGGTAGCGGCTCTTGTCGCCGTCACGAAGTTCAACCGCTTCAAAAGCGCCGGTCGACGCGCCGGAAGGAACAGCAGCTCTTCCGAACGAACCGTCGGACAGGCAAACATCCGCCTCGACGGTCGGGTTGCCGCGCGAATCGAGAATCTCGCGACCGATAATTTTGGTGATCAATAAAGAATGAGTCATAGTATTCCTCCTTAATGCCTGAGTTGCCGGTTACGGGACAAGTAAAAATCTATCCGTATGAAGCGTAAAGGGAAAAAGGGTATTCGTCAACCGACATCCGGGAAAGATACGTGCAGCTCGTTAAGGAGCGCAAGGATATGGGGCGGTGAGCCGGCTTTTTGTCCGGATGTCCGGACTTCGAAAATCCGGTCACAGCAGTTCGATTTGGATCTTGCCCGCGTTGAAGACAAACAGTGTACCCCACTCGTTGACTTCGGGGACCCCCTGCGAGGCGAGCTTGATCCGGAAAACGTTTGTCAGCATGAGTCGGCATGTCCCCTTGATCCCTTCCGTCTCGATCAGTATGGTCTTGTCTTTTCGGGTCGCGCGAACGAGGCCGGATTTCTTCGCGTCGGAAGAAAAGAGATCCACAGACACGCGGCGGTTGTCCGTAAGCTCGAAAACCGTGATGGTTACGGAGTCCAAATAGTCGTACTCGGTCGTGTCGTCGGTCTTTCCCGTGACCAGAATCGTATTATCCCGCGCAAGGATCGGCAGGGTGAAGTAATCGTGCTTTTCGCTGCGCCAACACGGACCTTCGATTCGGTCCCGGGTAAGGATATTGGTCCAGACCCCCTTCGGAACGTAGTACCGAACGGTGCCCGAATCGCTCATGACCGGGGCGCACAGGAGTGACGGCCCAAGCATGTATTGGCGATCGAGTAACTGACAGGTCTCATCGTTCGGAAATTCCAGGAACATCGGTCGAAGAACCGGAAGACCGAGCGAAGTCGATTCGACCGCTGCGGAAAACAGGTACGGCATCATCCCGAGCTTCAGCCGGGTGAAGTGCGACGCGATCTCAACCGCCTCCTCGCCGTACATCCACGGGACTTTGTACTGGCCGTTGCCGTGGAGCCTGGAGTGCGAACTCAAAAGTCCGAACTGCAGCCAACGAATGAACAGGTCCGGATCGCATCCGTCTTCAAACCCGCCGATGTCGTGGCTCCAGAAGCCGAATCCGCACGCGGACAGAGACAGGCCGCCGCGCAGGGTCCCGGCCATGCCGGTATACGCGGACGGACAGTCGCCGCCCCAGTGAACCGGGAATTGCTGACTGCCGACGGACGCGGCACGGGCGAATATGCAGGCGTTGTTCTTGCCGAGACGCTTTTCGAGCACCTCGAAAACGGCCTCCTGATAGTAGTATGCATACATGTTGTGCATGCTTTCCGCCGACATGCCGTTATGGTAAACGATGTCATCCCTGGCCGCTCCCGCTCCGTAGAACGGATCCTTTACGGGAATGCGCTCGCCGAAATCCGTCTTGAAACAATCGACGCCCATGCGGATCAAATCATCGATATACTTCTGATACCAGCCGCGTGCGATCGGCATAGTGAAATCGACAAGAGCCATTCCGGCTTGCCAACGATCCCATTGCCAAACGTCTCCGGCACCGGTTTTAACAAAGTATCCTCCGTCGAGCCCCTCCTGAAAGAGCGGCGACTTCTGCGCGATATAGGGATTGATCCAGAGGCATACCCGAATACCGCGCTCGTGGAGTTTGCGGATCAGCCCGGCAGGATCGGGGAAGCGCTCCGGGTCAAAGAGAAAACTCGTCCACTCAAATCCTTTCATCCAGAAACAGTCGAAATGGAAGACGGAAAGCGGGATGCCGCGCTCGATCATACCGTCGACAAACTCAAGGACGGTCTCCTCTCTGTAGTCGGTGACAAAGGAGGTGGAAAGCCACAAGCCGAAGGACCAGGAAGGAGGAAGACTCGGCCTGCCGACAAGCTCGGCGTAAAGAGCCAGGACGTGTTTGTTGGTTTCTCCACCGAAAACCAGATATTCCAGGGTTTCGCCGCAAACGGAGAATTGTGTCTTACTCGGGCACTCGCTGCCGATCTCGTAAGATACTTTTCCGGTGTGGTTGACTAAAATGCCGTAGGAGCGGCTCGACAGATAAAAGGGAATATTCTTATAGGATTGATCCGAATCCGTACCGCCGTCTTCGTTCCAGATATCCACGGACTGACCGTTTCGTACAAACGGGGTAAAACGTTCGCCCAGACCGTAGATGTGCTCTCCGACGTCCAATTCGAGGCGCTCGCGTAGGAACCCTCTTCCGTCCTTATCGGTAATATACGCCATTCCCTTCGGCCCCGTTGAGGTGAGGACATGACCGTTGAATAAGAAACGAATCGAAAATTCCCCGGTTTTGGGAACGCGGGCTTCCGTACTTCCGGACACGAATACGTATTCATCCTCGGTCTCGGCAAACACCGGAACGACATTTCGCGTGTTGAGCCGGAAAGATGCGTCGCGAGTCCGGACGCCTCTGTGGTGACTGATCCGTACCGACAGAACATTCGGAGCCGGGGAGGAGATCCGGACGGTCAGCATGCCGCAGTCGATACTTGAGGCCCGGTCGGTTTGCTTGGAAAAGGGGGCGAAAAGAGTCAATGAACCGTCCTTGCGCTCTACCTCGAGTATTTCTTTGGGGGTGTTCAGGGTGCAGCCGTCCGCGGACAACCAGGTACCGTTTGTAAATTTCATCACAACCTCCCGATCAGGACAGTTACAGGGTACACAAGGGACCCCGTCCTACAGCCCGTATTGCTCTTATCATTGTCGCAGAAGAAACCGAAAAGAGTCAACAGATTTTGCGAACATCGACGTATTTTTCGATAATCGGAACACTGCGCTATAAGAGGTGGTATACTCATATATTATTGGCAGGGAGGCGTACGATATGGACAAGAACACGGAAATGATCTGGAAATTCAAACTGACAAAGTTATGCGAAAAGATCCGGCTGAATCAACTGGACGCCTATATTGCCGACAGTCGAAGCGAAGCGGAGAACATTGTCGAAGAACTCGTACCGCGAGGCAGTTCGGTTTGTTACGGAGGCTCGATGACGCTTGTCGAAACCGGTATCCTCGATGCGTTGAGAACCCGCGAGGATATCATTTTCTACGATCGAAACGGCACCAATCAGCACGCGGAGTTCGATAAGGTCAAGGACGTATATCGTCAGGCATTCCTGTCGGATTTTTATCTGACCTCGACCAACGCGATCACCGAGGACGGGTGGCTCTATAATGTAGACGCCAGCGGCAACCGGGTCGCCGCGATGCTTTTCGGCCCAAAGAACGTCATCGTGGTGTGCGGACGCAACAAGCTGGTTCGTTCGGAAGAAGAAGCAAGACGGCGCGTAAACGAACAGGCGGCGCCGGCGAACTGTGTTCGCCTCGACCGTAAGACCCCTTGCGCGGCTTCCGGATACTGTACCGACTGTGCTTCGCCGGATCGGATTTGTAATGTGTACACACTAATCAAGCGACAAGCGGAAAAAGGCAGGATCAAGGTCATATTGTTGAATTATGACGCGGGATATTGATCGGTCCTGTTGTTCGGACACATAACCACAAACGGGGCTGTCTCAAATCAATATTCGCCCGGATTTTGGACAGAGGCTAAATGAAGGGTGCCTAGCATAACTTGAATCCGGCCGAGGCTTCCTGAACTTTGAAGGACCGTTGTGGCTTGAAATGACCGGCACAACCGACCTATTCGGGCGGCGCGCGGACTCGTTTTTGATCAATGATTACCGACTAAACGAAGCATTTCAGCGATTTAGTCGGTATTCGAGCGGCGCGCGG
>CAZCLK010000010.1:0-52222 GCA_964499575.1 uncultured Oscillospiraceae bacterium
ACAAATCCGAGTGTTTCCGGCATTTTGTCGGTCATTTCAAGCTGCGACGGTCCTTCGAAGGTCAGGAAGCCTCGGCCGGATTCAAGTTATGCTATGCACCCTTCATTTAGCCTCTGTCCAAATCCGGGCGTATATTGTTTTGAGACAACCCCTTTTTATCCGATGACGCATACCCGGGATCGGTATGCCGATATAACCGGTTTTATTGAAAAGAACGGGCTATAACGTGTATAATATTTTTATTTAGTAAAAGACGATTGGGTCCGCCGCAAACATTCCCGAAAGGAAAAGACATGTTGAGCCCCCGCCCGAGATCCGCCTTCTTCAATGCCGTTATCGGCGTGATCCTGTCGATGATTTTTATCGGAGCCGCGGCTGCCGGGACTTTTTATGTTTTCTCCGTCCGTAAAGAATATATCTCGAAAACCCGCACAGCGCTTCTCGACAAAGGCAACGCCGCGGCGGCCTTCATCGATTCCGCCGAACCGGCGGGATCGGACGGCGCAACAACAACCCCGGAATCTCCGTCATATGAAAACATCGAGGATCGGATGAACCGGCTCATCACGGTCAGCGGAAAGGCCAGATTCGCCTTTTTGCTGGTCCCGAGCGGCGATGATTATCAAGAGGTGTGTTCTTCCGATGCATCGATCGCGGGCGAATTCACAAACAACGGGAAACTGCGCCCGAAGGTCGAACAGGCGTTTTGGGCTTCCGTTACGCAAAGCCGGGAATCCATCATCGGACCGCAAGAGGATCCCGACGGTCCGTATGTCACCACGCTGTCCCCCGTGATCGATCCCGACACGGGCCGGGTGACGGCCGTCCTCGGCATAAATTATCCGAAAAGCGTATATTACGAGGAAGTCGATACCCATACACTCCATGCGGTTATTATGTCTTCCTGCCTTCTTCTTGTCCTTTTGTGTCTTTATTGGTTTGTCTTCCAGAACAAACGCCTGGCCGATCTGACGCGAAAAAGCCAGACACGGGAAAAGTTGTTCCGGACGATTTTCGAGCAGACGCCGATCGGGATCGGAATGATGAGTAATTTCACTATTCTGTCGGCCGTAAATCAGACATACCTGAATATTTTCGGTCGCTCCGAGGAGGAGCTACGGGAACTGAGCTGGGCGGACCTGACGCATCCCCTGGATCTCGATGAGGATCTGAGGCAGTTCGATCTGCTCCAAAAGGGCGAAATCGATGATTATTCGATGGAGAAGCGTTTTATCCGGCCGGACGGATCGATCATATGGGTCTATATGACGGTGATCCGCTTTCGGTTGGAGGGCTCCCGCGATAATACGCATTTGTGTATCCTTCAGGATATCAGTAAGCGAAAAGCGGCGGAAGTGGCGCTTCATGAAGCGGAGCGAAGCAAGTCCGTTTTGCTCTCACACATTCCCGGCATGGCCTACCGTTGCCAAAATGATGATTTCCGGACGATGGACTTTGTATCCGAGGGCGCATTCGAACTGACCGGATATCCGCCCGCGGATATGATCGGGAATCAGGTGGTCTCCTATACTGATTTGATCGCTCCGCGTTATCGGGATGTGCTCCGGAGGGAGTGGAACCGCGTCCTGCTTCGGAGAGGCCCGTTCAAGGCGGAGTACGAGATTACCTGCAGGGACGGCGGGATGAAATGGGTGATGGAGCTGGGGCAGGGAGTTTTCGGAGAATATGGCGAGGTCAAGGCCCTTGAGGGCATCATCATCGATCTGACCGAGCGTAAAAAACAAGAGGAACACATTGAGTACCTGAATCACCATGACTTCCTGACCGGCCTTTATAATCGCCGTTTTTTTGATTTGGAAAAGGAGCGTCTGGACATCAAGGAAAACATGCCGCTGACATTTTTCGTGTGTGACATCAACGGGGTTCGACTCATCAATGACGCGTTCGGCCAAATACACGGCGACCGCGTTATTATCGAGACTTCGAGATTGTTGAAAGATTTCTGCGGTGATCGGGATGTGCTTGCACGAACCGGGGGGAACGAATTCTGCATTTTAATGCCGAACACGACCGCCGAGCAGGCGCACGTCATCATCCAGCGAATGAACAGCGCGCTTGAGCAGATCAATAGCGTCCCGCGGGATCCGAGCTTTAATTTAAGTCTGGCGATCGGATACGGCACGAAAAAAACGACGGAAGAGAGTCTTCCGGATATTATTAAGGAAGCGACCGATTACATGTACAGCAGTAAACTGCTGGTCCAAAACAGCTCCCACAGCTCAATCCTGTCCGCGGTTATGGCAACTATGTACGAGAGAAGTCAGGAGACCGAAGCGCACGCGCTTCGCCTGTCCGAAATATCCAGAAGGATCGCCGCAAAGCTTTCTCTGCCCCAGAAGGACATGGATGAACTGGAAGTCTTCGCGATGCTTCATGATATCGGCAAGGTCGGAATCGACGACCGAATCCTCAATAAGCCCGACCGCCTTACCGACGAGGAATGGGCGATTATGAAACGGCACCCGGAGATCGGTTACCGGATTGCGAAGGCCTCGCCGGAACTGGAGGTCGTTGCGGAATACATCCTCTCGCATCATGAGCGCTGGGACGGAAACGGCTATCCGCGCGGCCTCGCCGGAGAGGATATCCCCCTGTTGGCAAGGATCATCGCCGTCGCGGATTCCTACGACGCCATGACCGCGGATCGTGTCTATCGAAAAGCCATGGGCGAGCAGGAGGCCGTCGAGGAGATTGTCGGCAATTCCGGAAAACAGTTTGATCCGGAAATCGTAAGGCTGTTCCTCGAAATCATCGCGGAGGATCGGTACAGATAAATTCGTTACCTGAAAATCCGGGTAAACGGGTATTTTTTCGCTCTCCGCCATTCCCAAACGTGATAGAATAAAACCGTAGTCAAAGATTTCGGAGAATTCCGAATATCTTTGTTTTTCGCACCTTCAGGTTCCCCGAATCATGCGGGATTTTTTCGATCCGTCGGACGCCTGATTCCCCGTAAGGAGTGATGAGTAATGAAAAATTTCTTTTTTCCCCGTAGCTTTTCCCCCGTTCATCGATTGACCGTGATGTGCGTTTGCCTCGCTTTCGCGCTTGTATTGACCGCATGCGACCTTTCTGTGCGAAGTTCGGATACCTCCGACGAAGAGACCGGCACGGAGACGACGGCATCGGATGTCGAAGAAACCAGCGAGAGCACACCGCCCGCTGAGGAAACCATCGACTCCGGAGCGACAACGTCCACGGCGGAAACCACCGCCGCGACAACGCCCGAAACTACCCCGGAAACTACCCCGGAAACTGTCCCGGAAACCACTGCGGCAACCACCGCTGCCGTGACCGAACCGTCGATATCCAATCCGGATCTGATGTATACGAGTTACGCAAATATTGTGTCCTTTGATACGACTACAGGTTGGGCGACCTTTGACTATTTCGACATGCTGAGAGGAACGGAGGCAATCGATTGGCTGGTCGCGCATGAGGGGTATACTCTGGAGGACGCGACGGATCTGGTCAATGATTTTGCCGACAGCGAATACGTTTACAAGAATATCAATCCGGAACTGAGAACGGCGGACATGGAAGCGGTCAGCATCAATATGATGTATTTATCGGACGGAACGCAGATGACCGGCGCGGAAACGACACCGCTGACGTATGCGGAATTTGTTACCCTGTATACCGGGCATCCCGCCTATGTAATGGACTCGTTTTTCTATCGGGTCATTGTTACGGACGGAGAAATTACCCAAGTGAATCAGGTCTATTGGCCGTAAATTTTCAAGGAATTCGACGCGCGACCGGAAAAAGGCGTTGTACGGGCTGTTTTCGAAAAGATGCATTGAGGGGTAAAATGGATGAACGTCGAAAAATTCCGAAAAAAAGCTGAGGAACTGGTCTTTCAGATGACGCTGGACGAACGGATCGATCAACTGACCTATCAGGCGCCCGCAATTACCCGGCTCAATGTTCCGGCCTATAACTACTGGAATGAGGCCTTGCACGGTGTAGCGCGAAGCGGTACGGCGACCGTTTTCCCTCAGACGATCGGGTTGGCCGCGACATTCGACGAAGATTTAATCGGCGATATCGCCGATGCCATAGCGACAGAGGCGAGAGCGAAGTATAACGAGGCCGTGAAGCACCGGGACCGGGACATCTACAAAGGGTTGACGTTCTGGTCTCCGAATGTAAACATCTTTCGGGATCCGAGATGGGGAAGAGGGCACGAGACGTACGGAGAGGACCCGTTCCTTACGGCGCGGCTCGGTGTGGCGTTTATTCAAGCGCTTCAGGGAGACGGAGAAATCATGAAGGCGGCGGCGTGCGCCAAGCACTTTGCCGTACACAGCGGACCGGAGGATATCCGGCATGAGTTCGACGCGATCGTTTCTGAGAAGGATCTTCGCGAGACCTATCTTCCGGCGTTTGAGGCATGTGTCCGTGAAGCCGGGGTGGAGTCGGTCATGGGCGCCTACAATCGTACAAACGGTGAGCCATGTTGCGGTAGCTACCGGTTACTCCGTGACATATTGCGCGACGAATGGGGATTTACGGGGCATGTGGTTTCGGATTGCTGGGCGATCCGTGACTTCCACACGCATCACCGCGTGACCCGGACTCCCGTAGAATCGGCGGCTTTGGCGATCAATGCCGGCTGTGATCTGAACTGCGGAAACACGTATCTGCATCTGAAAAGCGCGTGGATGCAAGGCTTGGTTTCGGACGAGACCATTACGGAGGCCGCGATCCGCCTCTTTACGACCCGCTATAAACTGGGGCTTTTCGAGGAGACCGGCTATGACTTCATTCCGTACGAGAAGGTCGAGTGTCGGGAACACATCGACCTGTCCGTGAAGGCGGCGGAAGAATCGGTTGTGCTGTTGCGCAACAACGGCATCCTGCCGCTTCAGGATAACTCTGTCCGGACCGTCGGTGTGATCGGCCCGAATGCCAACAGCAGAAGGGCGTTGATTGGAAATTATTACGGCACCGCATCGCGTTATGTGACGCCTCTGGAGGGCATTCAGGACGCGCTGGAAGGAAAAGCGCGCGTTCTGTACTCCGTCGGCTGTGAATTGCAGGCGGATCGATCCGAGGGACTTGGGTTTCCCGGAGACCGTCTTTCCGAGGCGTGTACCGTCGCCGAGCACAGTGATGTCGTCCTCCTGTTTCTGGGCCTTGATGAGTCGCTGGAGGGGGAAGAACTCGATGTCGGAAACAACTGCGGATCCGGCGACAAGCAGGATCTTCTTCTGCCCGAAGTCCAGCGCGAGCTGCTCGAAAAGATTATTACTGCCGGAAAACCGGTCATTGTTTGCCTGATGGCCGGCAGCAGTATTGATTTGGATTTTGCGGACCGGAATTGCGCGGCGGTGATGCAGGCGTGGTATCCCGGTGCGCAGGGCGGAAGGGCGATCGCAAATATAATTTTCGGGCGGAGTTCTCCGGGCGGGAAACTTCCGGTAACGTTTTACCGAAATGAAAACACGTTGCCGGCTTTTACCGATTACTCCATGCGCGGCCGAACATACCGTTATATGACCGAAAAACCGCTCTATCCGTTCGGATACGGTCTGACGTACGGGAAAGCCCGGATTACCCGAGCGGAGGTTTCCGGCGCTGTACCCGCCGAAGGGACCCTGGAGGTCCGGGTTACGGCCGAGAACAATTCGGACCAACCGGTCGATGAAGTCCTGCAAATATATCTGCGACCGGATGCGTGTGATTTCGCTCCCCCCAATCCTGTTTTGTGTGCGTTTCGACGTGTGCGACTCCTGCCGCAGACGGATGTCGAGCTGATCGTTCATTTGCCGGCGGAAACATTCCTCGTCGTTGATGAAGCAGGGAAACGCGTGCGCCCGGAATCGGATTTCACACTTTATGCCGGATTTTCTCAGCCCGACGAAAGAAGCGTCGAACTGACCGGGTGCCGGCCCGTTTGCGTGTCCATAAAAAGTTAATTTTTCGAAAATAATCGGCATTCGGGATTTTGAATATTGACAGGGTAAGTAATCGAATGTAATCTGTAAGTGTATCGTCGTGCTCGAGCACGACAACGCGAACGACCTGGTTTCCCGTATCTGTGCCACTGTCGGTTTTTTTGTCTTTACGGATTGAATCGGATGGGCGTACGGACTCGGGATCGTGATACGGGTAACGCATTTTTCCATTTGACATGGCCGAAGGCCGCAGAAAGAGAGGAACGATTATGAGTGAGTTTTATCCGACAGTCCCGAAGATCCGTTACGAGGGAAGCAAGAGCAAGAATCCCCTGGCTTTCCGCTTTTACAACCCCGACGAGGTGATCGCCGGGAAGACCATGAGAGACCATCTCCGGTTCGCCATGTCCTACTGGCACACGATGGTCGCTGAAGGTTCCGACATGTTCGGTAAAGGAACCATCGATAAGAAGTACGGCACCGACGATGAGATGGAAAGCGCGAAGAATAAGGCGAGAGCGTCCTTTGAACTCATGGATAAGCTGGACATCGATTATTATTGCTTCCACGACCGCGACATCGCCCCTGAAGCCGGCACGCTGGCGGAGACCAACGCTCGTTTGGACGTTATTGCCGACCTTCTCGAGGAATTGATGAAGAAGTACAACAAGAAGTTACTGTGGGGTACGGCGAACCTGTTCAGCAACAAGCGGTTCATGAACGGAGCCGGCACCTCAAGTGATGCGGACGTTTTCGCTTTTGCTGCGGCTCAGGTGAAGAAGGCATTGGAAATTACCGTTCGGTTGGGCGGCGAAGGGTATGTTTTCTGGGGCGGACGTGAAGGCTATGAGACGCTCCTGAATACCGACATGGCGTTTGAACAGGAGAATATGGCACGACTGATGAGAATGGCCGTCGATTACGGCAGAAGCATCGGGTTTACCGGCGATTTCTACATTGAGCCCAAGCCGAAGGAGCCGATGAAGCACCAGTACGACTTTGACGTCGCGACGGTTGCGTCTTTCCTCCGTAAATTCGGACTGGATAAGGACTTCAAGATGAACGTCGAGGCGAATCACGCTACATTGGCGATGCATACCTTCCAGCACGAGCTGAGGGTGGCGGCGATCAACGGTATGTTCGGATCGGTCGACGCCAACCGCGGCGATCTTCTCCTGGGTTGGGATACCGACCAATTCCCGACGGACGTTTACGACAGCACAATGGCGATGTACGAGATCATCAAGGCCGGCGGATTCACCAAGGGCGGATTGAACTTTGATGCAAAGGCACGCCGCGCGTCGAACGCTCCGGAGGATGTTTTCTACAGCTATATTTCCGGCATGGATTGCTTTGCGCTCGGACTCAAGATGGCGTATAAGCTCATCGAAGACGGCAGGATCGATCAGTTTGTCAAGGATCGTTATTCGAGCTTTCAGTCCGGTATCGGCTCGATGATCCTATCCGGTAAGGCGAGCATCGCTCAGCTCGAAGAGTATGCTCTGGCCAAGGGAGATGTGGTCGCCAAGAGCGGGCGTCAGGAGTATCTGGAGAGCGTAATCAACGATATCCTTTTCGGAGGCTGATCGAACGCGCAGGGAGGGCAAAATCATGGCTTTCTTGATTGGGATCGATATCGGAACATCGGGTACCAAGACGGTTATTTTCGATGAGACCGGTAAAACTATAGCCCAGGCGACCATTGAATATCCGATGGCCCAGCCGAATAACGGCTGGGCCGAACAGGAGCCGGAGGACTGGTGGAACGCTGTCGTCGGGACCGTTCAGAAGGTCCTGGCCGATTCACGCGTGGATCCGGGAGATATCCGGGGCATCGGGCTTTCCGGACAGATGCACGGTTTGGTCATGCTGGACGAAGCCGATCGGGTCATCCGTCCGTCCATCATTTGGTGTGATCAGCGGACCGCAGAGGAATGTGAGACCATCACCCGGCTGGTCGGCGCGGAACGGCTGATTGAGATCACGGCGAATCCCGCGTTGACCGGATTCACCGCTTCAAAGATCCTCTGGGTGCGTAAGCACGAACCGGAGAATTACGAGAGATGCCGGAGCATTCTCCTCCCGAAGGACTATATCCGGTTCCGCCTGACGGGAGAGCGTGCCACGGAAGTATCCGACGCTTCGGGTATGCAACTTCTCGATATCGGCAAACGCGCATGGTCCGATGAGGTTTTAGAGAAACTTTCGATAGACCGCTCCTTATTGGCTTCTGTTTATGAGTCTCCGGAGATTACCGGAGGGGTGTCGGATTCCGCGGCTCGCTTGACGGGACTTCGCGCGGGGACCCCCGTGGTCGGGGGCGCAGGGGATAACGCCGCAGCGGCGGTCGGTACCGGAGTCGTGTCGGACGGACAATCCTTTACGACCATCGGAAGCTCGGGCGTTGTGTACGCGCATACCTCGCAGATGCACATCGACCCGAAGGGCAGAGTGCACACCTTCTGTTGCGCGGTCCCCGGACAGTGGCATGTTATGGGTGTGACGCAGGGCGCCGGATTATCGCTCAAGTGGTTTCGCGATGGCTTTCTGCAGGAAGTGATCTCAACGGCGGAGCTTATGGGCGTCAGTCCGTATTACCTGATGGATCAGATGGCCGAGAAGGTGCCGATCGGATCGAACCGGCTCCTTTTTCTGCCGTATCTGATGGGCGAGCGGACTCCTCATTTGGATCCGTTCGCGCGCGGAGTGTTTTTCGGGCTTTCCGGAGTACACGGCAAAAAGGATATGATCCGCGCGATTATGGAAGGCGTTTCATTTTCGCTCAAGGATTGCCTGGAAGTCATTAACGGCATGGACATATCGGTCAATATCATGCGCGCATGCGGCGGAGGATCCGGACCGTTCTGGCGTCAGATGCTTGCCGATGTGTACGGTTGCGACGTGGAAACGACCGACTCGGCACAGGGCCCCGCTCTGGGCGTTGCTCTGCTGGCCGGCGCAGGCACCGGAGTGTATTCGGACGTTCGCGAGGCATGCAATGTGGCGATTCATACACGGAGCACCAACGCTCCCGGCAAAAGAGCGAGCGAGGAGTACGCCAAGTATTATGCCCTTTACCGCGAGATTTATCCGCAATTGAAGGGTTCGTACGCGAAGTTGTCGACGCTCTGACCCGAGAACCGAACACAAAACAAAAAGGCTGGTGCCGATGGCAGCAGCCTTTTTACATTTGCCGCAGAAATGCTATGGTTTTCGCTTCCAGAAACTCTCCCGCATTTTGTAAAGAAAGAGATATGTCAGCGCCGAAAGCAGGTAACCGAGGAAAAGCGTGCCCAGATAATACCGGGTCAGGTCATAGGATCTCAGATACTCGTAGGTTCGAATAAAAGCCTTCTCAACCGAGAGATTCGATATCGCCGTAAAGAACAGAAAGGCATACGAAAACCGGTTCACAAAGTAGATCATGAGGATCGTTATCGGTGCGGAGATCAATGCGGAAGTTTTTCGTGAGGATTCGGACAACAGGAGAAAACCCCAATACGAACCGCACGTTATGATAATAGCCAGAAGGAAACGCGCGGACAGGTAACTGTGTGATTCCGGTGTCTGTACCATGAACCCGTCCAGACTGGCGATCGAAGTGATAAACCATCCGATCATTCCGGGAACAGAGCCGAGGAAAGCGCCCAAAACACCCAATGCGATGCTCGGCTTGGCGGATTCGATTTCTATGTGGGGTATCGATTCCGGAAGTTGCTCGAGAGTAATTTTCTCGGCTTGCGAATCGGCACGTATCCCGTTATCGGATAGGAAGACAGTAATCGCGTCGATGATATCTCTGATGCGCCGGATCCAGCCCGTGTTTGACGCAACGATTACGAGGATCTCGTTTCCCTCGTACAAAATGCTGTAATTCTGACGCGAAAAGCCGGAAGCCAGCGTCTGTTCGAGGGAGGCGCGGTCGTTGTCGGTCAAGCCCGCTACGCGAAGACGTATCAGTGCGCGCGAAAGTTGGGTCTCGACTTCGACATAAACGAAGTAATCGTTGTGTCTGCCCGCGAAGTGTGTCGACTCAATATTGCGAAGTCCCGTTGTGGCGATGATCTCATCGACAAGAGACGAAGTCAGATTCATTCGTGTCCCCTTCCCGGTTAACAGGTCAAGCCAACCGCATAACTTATTTTATCAGCGGATCGGGACAAATACAATAAATTTAACAACATACGGATTTTGATATGCAGAGAAAAAACTGCGTATACGGTCGTTCCGCGTGGATTTACGCGCCTTCGGAATTTCCGATTGATCCGTGAAACCTTGTATCGGCTTGAGGTGCGTTAACATTTTTTTTTCAGATTCGCAACAAAAAGTAGATGAAGAAGATTGAGTACGGGCTATGATGATTTTCAGAATATGCTCGAAGATTTCTTCACGGATGGCTGGCCGATTCGCAGGAGTCTTGCCGCAGACACCTTCAAGGTCGATGTGGAGGATCGCGATCAGGAATACGTAGTCGAAGCGGAACTTCCGGGAGTTGACAAGCAGGATGTATCGCTCCGGATGGAAGACAGCAGACTTACGGTTTCCGTGAAAAAGGCCGATGAGGTCGAAGAGAAGAAAAAGAACTACATCCATAAGGAACGTCGCTTTTGCTCGATGTCGAGGAGTATTTACCTTGCTGACGCGAAGTCGGAAGGGATCAAGGCAACGCTCAATGAAGGGGTTTTGTCGGTGACAATCCCGAAGAGGCAACCGGAAGAGAGCGGAAAGATGATCGACATCGATTAGCATAAGTATCTGAGCGATATTGCTCTTTCTGAGCAACATTGATCGAAAACCCGTGTTTTTCGACGGACATCTCAACAAGCAACTGCCGCACATATGAAGATCGTTTCGAAACTTCATGTGTGCGGTACAAATATGCCCGATATTTATATCAAAAAGGCAGCAGTTGGATTCAATCAGAAATGCAGGCGTCTGCGAAGTTCGCTTTTAACGGTTTTATCCCCGAAAACGCCCGTTCCGAGAAGACTCAGCGCCGAAAGCGCCGTGCAGATGATGACAAAAACGGGATTGCTCGAGATGTTAATCAAATAGAGGACAAGCGGTACAAATCCAAGAAGCGCGATTACGAATTGATACAGGAGATAGTTGCGCCAGTCCATGCGATTGATGAGGATGACGATAATAACCGCCACATCCGCCGCCGAAAAAATACTCGGTATCACGTAGTTTACGGACCATCCGCGGTACCCGACCAGATAGTCGATCAGTACGATGAATAGCGATCCGAGGAAGGACTGGACGAGAATTTTGGACGCGATGTTGATATGATTTGCGACGGAATGGGAGATAACGGCCCAAAGGTACAAGATGCCGGCCAGGGTAATCAGTGACCAGAGAAATCCGTCGTACAACAAAAAATTAATCACGAGTGAAGCGGCGCCGGCTGCAACGGACAGAAAAATCAAAAGGCGCTTCATGAAATGGTATTTTTTTATGTCAATCTCAGCGGGCGGGTAAGCGTACTGCGTCTCGGCTCCGTCGAAATCGATCAGCACCGACTTACATAAGGGGCACACCGAAGAGGGATCCGTAACATTGATTTTGCATCTAGCGCAGGTTCTCATAATACGCTCCGTTCGTCTCGATCGTCAGTTGAAGACCGTCCTCCGACAATTTTCGAAAAAACGCGCGCTGGAGGTACGTGTCGCGCAGTAAAGAAGTAAATGTGATGTACAGGTCTCTCTCGTAAGAAGTAACGGAACATTTGACCTTTTCGGAGCTTGTGGCGCCCATCAGAAGACCCACCCCCGCGATGTACGGCATGTACCGGTCGGGGACCTTGAAACGGCCGATGTTCGACAGTGTAATGGTGTTGGCCTTAGCGGAGCGAAGATAACTGATCTTCAAAAAAATATTCTTGATCAGAAGCGGGATGAAGCGAACATAAAGCTTCTTTTCAAAGGATACGTTGTACGCTATTTTGGAGGCGAAATATTCCGGGGTCAGCAGCTCGTCAAATCGATTCTCGACAAACGTCAGGATCTCCTCGAAAGAGTGATCGTCCCGCTCAGCACGGAAGGGGATGCCGATGACCGAAAAAAAGTTCATTGTTGACGTCGAATTGAAGTAGGGGCGGAGGTTGACCGGGACGGAGACGCTGATCGGCCTTTTGTGCGGTTGTCCGTTCAGATACTCACGATAGATACTCCAAATCATGACGGCAGTCAGGTACTGGGTGATCGTGACGCCCTTGCTTCTGCACATGGCGACCAATTCTTTGATCGAGACCTTGCCGATGATGATGCCTTTATCGAAAATCGGCAGTTTCTCGCCTTTCAGCTCAAAAGCACGCTCCGTGCTGTACGGTTTGGGATCCTTGTCCAGACAGTTCTTGATGTAGCTGTCCTCGATGTCCGAAAACACATCGACCACAGGCTGGTCCGGAATCGGCTCGCCCTGCTTTTCGAAAAGCAGGAGATCAATGTAGCGGCAGACCAGTTCCTTGAGAAAATTCGAAGCGCCCGCTCCGTCGGTTAAAACGTGGAACATCTCGAGATTGATCCGCTCACGGAAGTATGTGACCCGAAAAAGATAATGATTGTTTTGAGCCGGAAGAAAATACGAGCACGGGTTCGGCATTTCTGCGGATACCGTACAAGGCCGGTCATTCGCCTCGAAATAGTACCAGAAAAAACCGTGCCGCAGGCGAACCTTAATACTGCCGAATCGCGGGAGCGTCTCGTCGAGCGCGCGTTGTAAAAGCTCCGGGCGGATATCTTCAACAAGGCTTGCGCTGAGTCGGTAAACACTGCTGTAACTTCGGTTCGCCACAACGGGGAAAATGTTGGCCGTGTTATCCAGTCGGTGCCATTTTGCCTCGGGGTTGATCTTGATGATAGCCCTCACACGCCCTTTCGTTCGAATGTTCTAATTATGCAACATATGAAGGCGAATTCCAACTGTTATAATGAAGTCGAAGTCTAATGGACCGGGGGTAATTCATCGATGCGGGCAGTTCTTCTCCATACTCGAAAAGTCCTTTGTGCGCTTCTGATCCTTGCCATGCTCGAGGGCTCGGCCTGCCGCATCCGAAATCCCGGTCCGACGGCTATTGCGGGCGGAGAATCGGATCACACCGCCGCATCGGGGACGCTTCAGATGCGGCCTTCGGATCCGCCGACCGCTCCGGAAACATCGACGGAGCCAAGCGAAACGCAGATGATCATGACGGAAACGCTTCCTCCGGCCGACGATGCCCGGGTCCTTGCGGGGACACTCCTAAGCGAAATGACACTCGAGCAGAAGGTCGGGCAGATGTTTTTTGCTTCGTGGGTCAGCGGGGATGTCGTCGAGGCAATCGCAAAGTGGCATTTCGGCGGTATTGTACTGTTCGCGCCCGACTTTGAACATTCCGATCCGTCGGCGATTGCGGAAACGATTCGAACCTATCAATCCGCGTCGGCATTTCCGATGCTGATCGGAGTCGACGAGGAGGGCGGAACGGTGGTCCGCATAAGCCGGTTCGCGCAATTCCGGGACGCGAAGTATCAATCGCCGCAGGAGGTTTTCGGGCAGGGCGGCATGGAAGCAATCCGCGCCGACACGGTCGAAAAGGCACGCTTCCTGACAGATCTCGGTATCAACGTGAATCTGGCTCCGGTCTGCGACGTCAGTACGGATTCGGCCGATTTTATCTATGCGCGGAGTTTCGGGCGGGGAGCAGAGGAGACGGCGGAATATGTGACCGCGGTCGTTGAGGAGATGGGTCGCGCCGGTATCGGATCCGCGCTCAAACATTTTCCGGGTTACGGAAACAACGTCGATACGCACACCGGGATCGCAACGGACAGTCGGAGCCTTGAAAGCTTCTATTTATCCGATTTTCTTCCTTTTGAAGCGGGGATCGCCGCAGGCGCCGACTCGGTGATGGTTTCTCACAACATCGTTTACAGTATGGATGATCAACTCCCGGCATCCCTTTCGCCGAATGTGCACCGGATCCTTCGGGAGGATCTCGGATTTGCCGGCGTCATCATGACCGATGACCTGTCAATGGACGCGATCAAAGACTATACCGGAGACCGGGAGGCCGCGGTCCTTGCCGTACTAGCCGGTAATGACATGATCATCGGGTCGGCCTACGCGGATCAAATCCCGGCGGTCATCGCCGCGGTGCAAAGCGGAGAGATCGATGAATCCCGGATCGATGATGCGGTCATCAGGATCCTAATGTGGAAAATCAGTCTCGGCCTGATCGAATAATCGAAAAGCCCCGCGTCTTCCCGGCTTGAAGTTCGTTTTATCGGATCGTACAAAGCACGATGTCCTCTATTCCGCGCATTTCGGAAGAGTCGAGCCTCCGTAGGGCATCAGAATGACGCTTGCGTCGCTTCCCGCTTCCGCGAAGGCCGCGTCAAATGCCTCCTGAGCGCCCGTGAAGGGCTCCAGAAAGATCGATCGGACGAAGTCCGGGTCGAGATCCGAGACGAGAAAGATTCGCGCCTTCTCCAAGACCATGGCGATCGCGGCGGCTTTGTGTCCGCCCAGGACAAAATCGCGGCGGATGTGTTCGATCATATCTTTGCTTTTCGCGTGTCCGGTCATCCATTCCTCGAAGTGCTTTTCGCCGAGTCCCTCCGAACACGACGCGAGCCAGACGATGATGCCGCCGTCACGAACCGCGTGTCGCGCGTTGTCCAAGGCCTTTTGCGCCTGGTACATATTGATGTCCTTCGGGAAACCGCCGGGCGAAACGATCACGATATCCGCTTTTCGCGGAAGACATATCTTATAGAACGAATCGAGAAAAGAACAGCCCGCACGGTGCGCCGCGACCGGGTGACCGGCAAAGGAACGGATGATTTCCTTCTTCTCGTTGAGTACGACGTTTACGATGAAATCGATGCCGCAGATCCGGCCGGCTTCCTCGATGTCCTCGCGGACCGGATTGCCTTCGAGGCGCCCTGCGGCGGCTTCGGGGCGAACCATCGCGCTGTGATTGTTCTGGATCGCGTCACGGGTGGATACGCCGGGCATGATCGCCTTGGCGCCTCCGCTATAGCCGGCAAAGTAGTGAAACTCGATATTTCCGAGGCAAATCCGCCGATTCGCTTCCGCGACGGGGCGGAAGATATCGACCGGGGTTCCCGAGCCGGTTACACCCATGCGAACGCAGTCGTCGGGGTCCGAGTCCATACAGCGGATCCGGTCATAAACCGCGTCTCCGACCAGCGCGCGCTTCCTGTCCTCGCTGTGCCCCTCGTGACTGCCGAGGCCGAAAACGATGATGATATCCTCGTCGGGGATTTCCGCGGCTGAAAGTTCATCAAGGACCGCGGGGAGGATCTTATAGCCCGGCAGGGGCCGGGTAATGTCACTCGTGATAATCGCGATCTTTTCGCCCGGACGGACGATATCGCGAAGAGGCCTGCTATCGATCGGATGGCGAAGAGAACGGACCACCTCGTCGACGCCGGTCAATTCGAGCGCGACTTCATTGGGGGTAAGGACCGACATCACGTTTTCCTCGTTGATGTCGATGTCGATCGTTTGTTTTCCGTATCCGAATGCATATTTCATGGCGCGCCGTCTCCTTCGACCTTGGTTTAGTCATCCGTCATTATATCATGACCCGACCCTTCAAAAAATCCGGCGCGCCGGCGCTTTTCGATCATTCCAAATTTGCCGTGATCCCCGTAAAGAGTATCGTGCCGTCGGTCATGTCGTAAATCGCGAAAAGGAACGGGCGGTCGGCATTGAACCGGATCGTTTTCCGTTCCGGTTCTTCGGCGGATTTTGCGTTCATGATCACCGCGGTGACTGCGGCGGCTTCCGCGCCTTTTTCGTCGACGCGTATGTATGTCTTGTGGACGATGTCCTCGACATAGAGGTCGTCCCGGTCATTTTCGAGCATATCACTGAACTGAGCGGCATTTGTGAAGGCCTCGGCCATACCCAAATGCTTCATGGTTTCGACCATGGATATCCCGTAATCAAATTCGAATTTCGGAAGGCTGACGCGAACATTGGAGTCGGCCGCCTTGGCGACTGCAGATTCGAAGCCGATCACGGAAAGTTCCTCTATTACTTCTTCGGGAGAGGAATCTTCATTCGGCAGGATAAAGGACATCGCGAAAGGACCGCTTTTTTTGTCGTCTCCGCGGAACGGCAAGATGATCAACTGAAACGTCTCCCCCTCATAGTATCGGATATCCATATTCGCGTGCATGAAGGGAACGACCCGGTTACCGCTCTTTCCGTGAAAAACGTCGTCGTGAGTGGAGTTTGCCTCAAACGGCATCACCCATTCCCCCAGAAAATACAGAGCGTTGACCAGGACCAGGCGAGTCATGTCGGATAACTCATCATTTAGTATTTTCTCGATTTTTCCGTGGGTCTTGGTTTTTGCCCAGTTGTTTATGTCTGTGGTCGCGCCCGCGGTGTCCTTTATGTAATCCACTGTGAACAGATCAGCCATAAAGTCCTCCGAGCAAATATCCAGGTAGTCTTCCGAAAAACCGTACTCGTCCTGAAGCCATAGCGAGTTGGCCGCTTCCATTCCGTTTCCGTTGATCCGCCACATCAGCTGACCGGCCGAAGAGACCAATTCTTCATCGGAAAGACCGTCCATGCGAAGCGCAGAGATCATCTCTTCTTTCGTCCGGCCGGTCGCGCCCATGGCGGTCATCATAAGAGCCAGTTGAAGACTTGCCGGTGAAACGGCGATATTGTCGCCGGTGTAAAGGTCCGACAAGACATCAAAGCCATACCGGTTGACACCGGCGGTGAAGGTGCAGCCGAACGGAGTAATCTCCTTGGGACTCAACTTGGCCTCGTAAGACTTGGTGACGGATCTTCTGTGATCGGAACAGCCGTACAGAGATACCAGAAAAGTGAGCGACAGGACAATGGATACGATCGTTTTCAGCGGTTTATTCATAGTACCGGAGACTCCTTTCACGAGCGGCGGCAATCGCCGGATCGCCCTTTCTGAAAAATAGACGAGTCTGCGGCTCCATCCGTTGCAAACCGCAGACTCGTTTGATTATTTTTTCGCGAAAAGCGCTTTCAGGTCATCCGGGATTCGCCGTGATGCCCGTGAAGAGCATCGTTCCGTCGGTGGTGTCATAGATGGTAAAGAGGAACGGGTGATCGGCATTGAATACGATCGGGTCGGGCTCCTCGATCGGCATCGCGGTCTCGGCCATGATGACTGCTGTGACGGCCGCGGCTTCGGCGCCCTCTTCGTCCACCCGAATATATGTCTTATGGATGATGTCGGATATATAAAGTTCATTTTCGCCGCCGGTCATATCGTCGAATTGAGCACCTCCGTCAAACGCTTCCTCCATCCCGAGCGCTCGCATCGTGTCGACCATCGAAGTCCCGTATTCAAACTCGAACTTCGGCAGGCTGATTTCAACCTCCACGGTTTCGGCTTTTTCGATCAGTGTATCAAAGCCTTCGTCAGATAACTCTTCTGCGACATCTTCGGGAGAAGATCCATCCTTCGGAAGGATGAAGGACATCGCGAAGGGGCCTTTCTGTCCGTCATCACCGAGAAACGGGAGGATGATCAGCTGAAAAGTATTGCCTTCGTAGTAACTCACATCCCATTTGGAGTGCATGAACGGGACCTTCGTGTCTCCGCTTTCTCCTTTAAAAGTGCTGTCCCACGTGTTGTTCGCTTCAAACGGCATCACCCAGTCGCCCAGAAAATAGAGGGCGTTGACCAGGACCAGCCGGGTGCTTTCATCCAGATCTTCGTCGAGAATCTTTTCGATCTTGCCGTGCGTTTTGTCTTCCGCCCACTCGTTGATGCGATCCGTTGCCCCCGCGGCGTCAGCGGTGTAGTCGACGGTGAAAAGATCCGCCATGAAATCCGTCGCGCAAGCATCCAGGTATTTTTGAGCAAAGCCGTACCCGTCTTGAAGCCACAATGAGTTTGCCGCTTCCATGCTGTTATTGTTGGCCCGCCACATCAGTTGGGCTACGGAAGACAGGATGTCTTCTTCGGGAATCCCGGTCATATCCAACGCCGACAGCATCTCGTCCCGGGTTGTCCCGGTCGCGCCCGTTGCGGTCATCAGAAGCGCCAACTCGAGGCTCGCGGGGGAGACGGAGATGTTCTCGCCGTCGTAAAGGTCAAGAAGTACCGACAATCCGTACCGGTTGAGGCCGACGGTGAAGGCGGATGGAAAAGGAGCGATCTCCTTCGGCGACAGGACCGCCTCGTACGATTTGATCTCGGTTTCGGTTTTCTTTACCGGATCGGCGTCATTCAAAATGGTGAACCCGCGGCATCCGGACAGCGACAGAAGGACGGCGAGTGCCAGAATTAACGTCATTAAACGGGATATTTTATTATTCATCGGGCATTTCTCCTTTCGGGTGAGCGGCGTTTCCGGGCGCCGCCATAATGGTCATCCGCTTATCAGACGATCCTGTGCCCGAAAACGTTGCATCCCGGACGAACGGGGGCACATACATTGACTAAACTTTTCTTTCAGAATATCATTTTTCTTGTAAGGTAGTATAGACCGTGGCTCAGATCCGGGGAGGTTATCTATGGAGATTTTGGTAATCGGAGGGACACGTTATTTCGGAAAGCACCTTGTGCGAAAATTACTCGACCAAGGCCACACGGTGACCATTGCGACACGCGGTCTGACGCCGGACGTTTTCGGGAGCGAGGTCAAGCGGATCCGGGTCGACCGTACCGACCGGGAGAGCGTTAAACGGGAACTGTCGGATCGCGAATTCGACGTGGCCTACGACAATATTAACTACTCGCCGTACGATACGGAGAGCATCCTGGAGTGCATCCACACCGGGCGGTACATTTTCACTTCCTCGTCCGCCGTGTATTCCGGAGGACGGAATCTGAAGGAAGAAGACTTTGATCCCTATCATTATCTCATTCGCATGGGAAGAAGAACGGATTTCGGTTACGGCGAAGGGAAGAGGCTGTGCGAAAGCGTCCTGTTTCAGAATTATAAGATCGAGGCGTGTGCCGTGCGCTTTCCGATCGTTATCGGAAAGGATGACTACACCCGAAGACTATATTCCTATGTCGAACACATCGCGCGTTCTGAAAAAATGAATGTCGACAACGCGGAGGCGCGCTTTTCGATGATCGAATCGACACAGGCAGGGAGATTTCTCGCTTACCTCGCGGATCGAAAGGAAACCGGTCCGATCAACGCTGCGGCCAAGGGGCATAAGAGTGTGTCGGAAATCATCAAGATGAGCGAGGAAATCCTCGGAAAAAAAGCAACGATCGGCTCGAACGGCATTCCCGCGGAGTTCAACGGATATCCGCATAACACACTTTCCACGGAGAAGGCCGAAGAGACAGGATTTGAGTTCGACGAGCTGGATCCGATCATTCGGGATTTGCTGAAAACATACGCCGTGGATTTTGCCGAGTGATTCCTCCGGGTTTTTGATTTCCGGAGCCCGGAGGCCTGTCGCGTCCCTTTAGTATTCGCGCGCGTTTCGCTCTATATGGAACAGAATCGGGAATTGGCGTATAATACCTTCGTTTGACTCGATTCTTCCGAAGGGACGGACGTTTATGGTTTACGACAATATTTTGATGGCGGTCGGCCATACGCCGATGATCCGCCTTCGACACATGACAGGCCCCGATGCCGCCGAAGTGCTGGTGAAGTACGAGGGCCTTAATGTCGGCGGTTCGATCAAGACACGTACTGCGTTGAATATGATTGAAGATGCGGAGCGCAAAGGGTTGATCGGACCCGACACCGTTATCGTCGAGCCGACGAGCGGTAATCAGGGCATCGGCCTCGCGTTGGTCGGCGCCGTTAAAGGATACCGGACCGTGATCGTCATGCCGGATTCCGTAAGCCTGGAGAGAAGAAAACTTGTGGAGCATTACGGGGCGACGGTCCGGATCGTCCATGACGACGGCGACATCGGAAAGTGCATCGAGAAATGCCTTTCGGTTGCAAATCAAATGGCAAAGGATGATCCGAATGTGTTCGTGCCGCAGCAATTTATTAATCCGGCAAACCCGATGGTTCACCGGCACCACACCGCCCTCGAGATATTGGAGCAGGTCGCCGGACCGATTGACGGCTATTGCGCCGGTATCGGAACCGGAGGGACGCTGTCGGGGATCGGTGAAGTTCTGAAGGCGCAGAATCCCGGAATCGAGATCTGGGCCGTCGAGCCGGAACATGCGGCAATCCTCGCCGGCGGAAACATCGGAACGCATTTGCAGATGGGGATCGGCGACGGCTTGATACCGGAAAATCTGAATATGGATATTTTTGACCACATCCATGTCGTCACGGACGATGAGGCGATCGGAACCGCGCGGGATCTCGCTCGAAAAGAAGGTCTGCTGTGCGGGATCTCCAGCGGATCGAATGTAGCGGCCGCGATCGCGATGGCCAACAAACTCGGGAAAGGCAAGACCGTCGTGACGATCCTCCCGGATACCGCGGAACGGTATTTCAGCACCCCGCTTTTCGAAAATGAAAAAGAGGACACCGGCGATTCGCCGAAGTGCACGGTATCCCCGTAAACGAGGCGTTAAAGCGAGGCCTTTACCCGAAAAGCGCGTGGATCCGATCGAGGTTTTTGAGGCACATCGCATATCCGTGACGGTAGTTTTTTTCGATTTGCCCGAGGTCTTTTTCCAAACTGCCGAGCGGATAGTCCGGACGGAGTATCACCGCCTGCCCGATTTCCTCAAGGTGCTCGCAATAGACGAGGGTTTCGTTATACAGGTGGTGCCGGTTTTTCAGAAGATCGACCATCAGCGGATATTTCCGGCGTATGAGGTGGATCGTGAAATCGTATTCCCTTGCGTAGGCTTTTCGAAAATCAGCGGGCTGTGTGAGGATGATGAGGTTCTTCTTCTGGCCGTCGGCCATCGCCTTTCGGATCGGGATCGAGTCCGCGATTCCTCCGTCATAATAAACCCGACCTTTCCAGTGTACCGCCGGAAAAGCGCCGGGAATCGCGCAGGTCGCGCGAAGGATCGTGTGTTTCTCGTCGATCTCCTTACAGTTAAGATATTCGGCATTGCCGGTCAGCGCGTTGGTTACCCCTGCCAGAACGGTTCCTTCGTAAGCCCGAAAGGCATTTATATCAAAGGGCATCAGCTCGTTCGGTATCGTTCCGAACACAAAATCGACGCCGAAGAGGCTTTTGGATTTGAACAGATTGCGTTTGCCGAAATATCGCTTATCGTTTCGGTAGCGTTTCAGGATCTCCAGGTTGCGCCCGTGCTGTCTCGAGATATAAGACACACCGTTGCTGATTCCGGCCGATATCCCGATACAATAGGGAAACATGATGTTGTGATCTAAGAGGCAGTCCATCGCGCCGGCGCTGAAGATCGGACGAAGGGTGCCTCCCTCAAGAATCAATCCGGGCATCTTAAACCTCCCCTTTAGTTCCGTCACCCGGGCGATAACCGAATGCGGTAAGTTCGCGGGCCAGTCTGGATATCGGAAGTCCGACGACCGTATAATAGTCGCCGTGGATCCCGGAGATCAACAAAGCCCCCATATCCTGAATGCCGTAACCGCCCGCCTTGTCGAGCGGAAGTCCTGTCGCCGTATATTGATCGATCAGGGCTTCCTGAACGGCGGAACGGCTCTTACTCATCGACTCTCCCTGAAAAATCAATTCTGGAATTCAATGCGGTTCTTGCCCTTGCTTTTCGCGCGGTACATTTGCTGGTCGGCCAGATATATCAAGGATGCAAGCGTCGAGTCCCCCTTCATTCCGGCGATGCCGAAACTGCAGGAGGTCATGATGTTGTTGACGAACGGTTCGCGTGTGAGCGAATCGCGGATGCGCTCGACGGTTCGCATCGCTCCGATCATATCCGCGCCGGGCAATACGATGACGAACTCGTCACCGCCCCAACGACAGAGAATGTCATGCGGGCTCAGGTGCTTGCGAATACGCGCGGCGGTCTCGATCAGGACCTGATCCCCGACGGGATGCCCGAATTCGTCGTTTATGGCCTTGAGGTCATCCAGATCGATAAAAACCACCGAAAGCGGCCGTTCATGTGTGCGGCTGATGCGGATCAGCCGCTCGCCGTCATGTTCCAGCCGGACTCGATTGTGCGTTTGGGTCAGACTGTCGGTCGTGCTGATCGAACGCAGTTCCGTCAGGGACAAATAATGGCGCACTCTGTATTTTTCAATGTTTCGTGCCCACATGGCGCAAAGAATGGCGGCAATCAAGATATAGACGGTTCCCGCTATGTAGTCGGGCATCGTCAGATCCGTAATCCGATAGGATGCGATCAGAATAAAAACGGAAACGGACAGGAAGGATACCGTAACCATATAGGGCCAGCGGTTGGGAAACATAAAGACAGCCATGATGATTACGATCATGCCCATCGCCTGGATCATAAAATCCGGCTTTGGGTAATTCATCAGCACATAAAGGAAAACGGAGATGCCGAAAGCCTCAATCACCGTTAACACCCGGGAGTACACGAGAAAGTTTCGAAAATAACCGAGAGACAGGAAAAACCATATTAAAACGACGGAAAAGAGAACCCGAAGTGCCGTGATGATGATTCGAGCCGGAAGGGATCCGATCATCATCCAGTCCGGAATAAGAAGAAGAAGATTGAAAAAGGCCAGCACCATACATACATAGCGCTTTTCGCGAAGCGTGTTTTTAAAAAGATATCGGTAGAATGACTCGTCGGTCGGTTGAACGTCCGTCGGATGAATATCTGTCGGTTGGACATCCGATTCGGCGACTTCGGTTGTTCTTTGATCCGACTCGTTTCCGGATCGTTGAAGCGGTGTATCCATCATCGTTTCCTCAGGGCAAACTCATGGCGTTATGGGTATCAGTTTGATTATATACATTGGTTTGACGGCGTGCGAACTTTTTTAGTGAAAAAACAGGCAGGAGATTCGGAATCAATGAACGGTTAAAGGCTATTCCGAACCGGGTGCGTCCGGTTGTTCACAGGTTGTTTCCATTCTCTTGTCAAAACGCGTTACAAAAAGCAAGAAAAAGTGCTATAATTGTAATCGTTACTAAATTAAACGTATATCAAATTAAGGAGGCGCATATGGACAATTCAGATTACAACACGATGCCGTTGATCGGAGAGGCCGCTCCGTCGTTTACTGCCGTAACGACTCAGGGCGTCATCAATTTCCCGGATGATTACAAGGGCAGTTGGGTAATTTTGTTTTCGCATCCCGCAGATTTCACGCCGGTATGCACGACGGAATTCATGACGTTCGCGACGATGGCGAACGAGTTAAAGGCTTTGAATACGGAGCTGATCGGACTTTCGGTAGACTCTTTGTATGCGCACATCGCCTGGCTTCGCAAGATTCAGGAACTCGAATGGAACGGCATGAAGAACGTTGAGGTGAAGTTCCCCCTGATCGAGGATATTCGTATGGATGTCGCCAAAAAGTTCGGCATGATCCAGCCGGGTCAATCCAATACCCAGGCGGTTCGTGCCGTGTTCTTCATTGATCCGACCGGAAAGATTCGTACAATCCTCTACTATCCGCTGTCGCTTGGACGAAATTTCGACGAGATCAAGCGGATTATACTCGCTCTACAGAAGGCGGATAAGGATCAGGTGGCCACGCCCGCCAACTGGCGTCCCGGTGACGACGTAATCATTCCGACCGCCGGCTCCTGCGGCACCGCTAAGGAACGCATGGAGGACAAATCCGACGACAAGTACTGCCTTGACTGGTTCATGTGTTTCAAAAGAGAGAAGAAATAAGCCTTGTGTTCATGATCTCCGGGAAGGCCGATTCACATCGGCCTTCTTTTTTTCGAAAAGAACGGCGATTGCGTAAATCCGTCACTGCTCGAGTCGACGGCCGGCGCTGTCAATCCAAACCGACGACGCCCGCGATCCGATCGACCGGCTGGACAAAGATGATACCCTTTCCGGGGTCATCGATCGTAAGGTCACGGCGAATGGATTCGACAATCCCGGGGGCGCTTTGCGCATCCGTGATGATCAGCACCACTTCTTTTTCCGGCTCGATCTCCATCGAAAAGAGCTTCTCGGTCTCATGAATCCCGGAGCCGCGTCCGGGGAAAATCGTTCCGCCTTTCGCGCCGGCCGTCTTGGCCGAATCGATGACCGCTTCGCCGTTTCCGCGGTCGACTATGGTAAAAATTGCTCGATATTTCATTTCTTCGATCCTTTCCGTTTCGCAAAAACAGGGCTTTGTTTGGGCGTGAATGCCGAAAAGCGAGAGGACGGGCACAGAGAAAGCATAACCGTGGTGGGGCTTTTCGAATCGAAACATTTCCTCGAGTTTCGGAAAAGCGCACATCAGAAGCTTTTTTTCGGACAGCAGGATCACCGCCTCCAGGTTGCGTTCATCAAGATCCAGGGCCCTGAGGATCGCGCCGCCCGAAAAGCCTTTTGCCGGGATGACGGTACCGCCGGTTATTCCGCACGCTTTTGCCGCCTTCATTACGCGACTGCCGAGGCCGTTATCGACGACGACCGTCAATACCGAATACTCCGAATATAAAGAAGGATCAGAGGGCATGATCAATTCCTCCTTTTCGAGACTTGATTTTGAAAAGAGCACCGAGGATCTGAATCGTGATGATCGGCATCATCGCGACCATCGCGATCATACCGAAACCGTCCGCAAGAGGATTCGCACCCTCGACCACGCCGGCCGCGCCCGAGGTGAACGCAAGAATAAAGGTCGCGGTCATCGGACCGGACGCAACGCCGCCGGCGTCAAAGGCCATGCCGATAAACAATTTCGGAACAAATAAGGAAAGCGCGAGGCTGATCAGATAGCCGGGGAGAAGAAAATGCCAGAGTTGAACCGAAGGGACGACGATGCGGATCGCGGAAAGCAGAACGGCAAATGCAACACCAATGGACAGAGCGACAAAAACGGCCTTTTTGCGAACATATCCGCCGGTCACCTGTTCAATATCCGAGGTCAGGACGTGAACGGCCGGTTCCGCGAGGACGGTAACGAAGCCGAGGACAAAGGCGATGATGAACAGCGGGGCGAGGTGATCTCCCGAAGCCGCCGTCCGGCCGATCTTTGTGCCGACATCCATAAATCCTGCGTGCACGCCGGTCAGAAAAAATATTAGCCCGAGGCAGGAATAAAGGACACCCTTGAGCGCTCTTCGACGCACCCGACGGGTAATATCTTTTCCGCTCCGGGAAAGAACAAGAAAGATGACCGTGATGGGTAAAAGCGAGATCAGGGTCTCAAGCGCCACGGTCGGCATCGTCGAGAAAAAGGGAGACAGAGCGGAGCCGGCCGCGGAGGTCGTCCCGGCGGACGGCACCGCCGTATTTTCCGGGCGGACGATCACGCTGATGATCAGCACCGCGAGGATCGGCCCGACCGAAGAGATGCCCACGAGTCCGAAACTGTCCTTTTCGGAAGCCTTCCGGTCTTTCTTGAGGGCGGAAGCGCCGAGCGACAGCGACAGAATGACCGGAACGGCCAGTGCTCCGGTCGTCGCGCCGGAGGCGTCAAAGGCGATGGAAAGAAATTCCGGCTTCGCGAAGAGGGCGACTGCCAGTACAACGGAATAGAGGATGATCATCAGAAAATGGATCGGAATGTTTTTGACGATTCGGATCATGCCGATCGAAAAAAGCACGCCGATACCGACGGAGACGACGAGCACCAGAAAGAACCGGGTGACTGCTCCTCCGGAGAGTTCCTCGACCTGATTCGCGAGGATATGGAGGTCGGGCTCGGCGATGGAGACAAGAAATCCGAGGATGACAGAAAAAAGCGTCAGTTTTAGAATCGTTCCGGAGCGGGTCAGCATGGTGCCCAAAAAGCGCCCGATCGGCGTTATTCCGATCTCGACACCGACGAGGAAGAGCGCCAGTCCGATAACGATCATCGCCGCTCCGACAAAGAACCGTATCATTTCGACACCGCTCAACGGCACGAAAGATACCGCGGATACGACGACGATCAGCAGGATCGGCAGAACGGAGAAAAGAACTTCTTTGATTTTTTCTCGAAGGACGTTCATGGGACTCCTTAAGCGTTTTCGCGAAAAATCAGAGGAATGACCGTGCCTTTTTGTGAAGGGCTACTTGATCAAAGCGAGGTTCTTCATGGAAAAGTCGAGGATCGGCGCGGAGTGCGTCAGTGCCCCGACCGAGATATAGTCGACCCGAAGTTCCGCGAGGATTCGTAAACGTTCCCGCGAGATGTTTCCGGACACTTCGGTCAAGGCGCGGCCGCCGATCATGAGGACCGCTTCGGCAATCATGGCATCGTCCATGTTATCGAGCATGATGATATCGGCTCCGGCGGAAAGCGCTTCCTCAACCATCGGGAGATTTTCAACTTCAACCTCGATCTTGCGGACAAAAGGCGCATAGTCCCTGGCCATGCGAACCGCCGCGGCAACGGAACCGGCGGCGCCGATGTGGTTGTCTTTGAGGAGGATGCCGTCGGACAGGTTATACCGGTGGTTGAAGCCGCCGCCGATCCGCACGGCGTATTTTTCGAAAATGCGCATGTTCGGCGTGGTCTTCCGCGTGTCGAGAAGCCGCGTCGAAGAACCCTTGAGTTCTTGGACCATCGAACGGGTCAGCGTCGCAATCCCGCTCATGCGTTGCAGAAAATTCAACGCGGTTCTTTCTCCGGAGAGGATGATCCGGCCGTCTCCGGCCAGCACCCCGACCTTGTCGCCCGCGCGCACGGCATCCCCGTCCTGAAAGTATGAAGTAAAGATAACATGATCGTCCAAAAGTTTAAAAACGCGCTCAAACACGGGAAGGCCGCAAACGACGCCGTCCTGTTTGCATAGAAGGTCGACGTGAGCCGCGGCCGGTTCCGGCATCACGGCCAGAGTCGAAATGTCCTCGTTGGTGATGTCCTCGCGGAGCGCGCTTCGGATGTAATCATCCGTGATGATCGTCAGTACCGATCCATTGCTCATAAAAATCCCTGTCCCTTCTCTTGATCTCGTCCAAGACGATGGTCCGATATTCCGTGTCGAAATCCCGGTCCTTATACACGGAAAGATCGACCGGCATTTCTTCGACAGGTGTATACGGTATGCTTTGCGCGATCTCGTTCGCGGCCCGCTGAGCAAACACAAGGCTTTCCAGAAGGGAATTGCTGCCTAAACGGTTCTTTCCGTGTACTCCGGTGCAACTGGTCTCCCCGATGGCGTAGAGGCTAGTCATCGACGTCCTGCCCTTCAGGTCGACCTCAATCCCGCCCATGAAGTAATGCTGAGCGGGTGTGACCGGGATCGGCTCCTTCGTCAAGTCGTAGCCTTCCTTGAGACAGTGCTTGTAGATGTTCGGGAAACGATTGCGTACTGTTTCCGGGTCGAGATGAGTCAGCGAGAGATAGACATATTCCTTACCGTCTTTGACCATCTGTTCCCGGATTGCGGCCGTCACGATATCTCTCGGTTGTAATTCGTCGGTAAAACGCTCCATCGCCGCGTTCAGAAGGTACGCGCCCTCTCCCCGGACCGCCTCGGAAATCAGGAAGCGGCGGCCGGGTTTCGGCGAATAAAGGGCGGTCGGGTGGATCTGGATATAGTTGATGTCCTTGAGCTGTACGTGGTGGTTTGCGGCGATAGCCAGAGCGTCACCGGTGATGTGACCAAACGCGGTCGAATGCTTGAAAAGCCCTCCGATTCCTCCGGTCGCAAGAACGACGACTTTCCCGTGGATCGCACGCGGAGCGCCTTCACGGTCGATGACAACAACTCCGCGGCAAACGTTATCCTCTTCGATGAGATCCACCATGCGCGTGTACTCGTCGATGATGATGTTCTTCTTTTTTCTAAGACCGCTCAGGAGTTTGCTTGTTATTTCCTTGCCGGTGATATCATCGTGGTGCAGGATCCTCGACTGCGAATGGCCGCCCTCTTTGGTGCGTGACAGCTCCTCGCCGGTCCGGTCAAAATTGACATGGTAGGCCAGAAGTTCCTGAATAATCAGGGGCGACTGGCGTATCATCGTATCGACGGCTTTTCGGGAGTTCTCGTAATGACCGGCGCGCAGGGTGTCCTCAAAATAGTCGTCATAATCCTCCGCGTCTTTCATCGCCGCGATCCCGCCCTGAGCGAGGTAAGACGCGCTGTTCTCAAGCGTATCTTTGGTGATCATGTGGACCGAGAGCGTGTCGGGGAGGTTCAGCGCGCAAAAAATGCCCGCCGCTCCGGTGCCGACGATTATGACATCTGTTTTGCTTGATTCTTCGCTGTACATCGCTTTATCCCGCCAGTTCGTGCATTTTAAGAAGAGGAATGAGTGCGCGTCTCCGAAGTTCCTCGTCGATCAGGATCGGATCGCGCATGTATTTTAAGGAGAACTCAAGGTTTTCGAGTGTGATTTTCTTCATATCGGGGCAAATCGGAGCGGACTTCGGGAACAGGAAAGACTTGGACGGATTATCTTTCATCAGTTGATGTTTCACGCCCTCTTCGGTACAAACGATGAACGTGTCGGCTTCCGATCCGGCCGCTTCGTAAATAATCCCGGACGTACTGCCGATATAATCCGAAATCTCGAGTACTTCGCGCGGACATTCCGGATGCGCCAGAACCTTTGCTTCGGGGTGCTCCGCAAGCAACTCGCGTACCATAGCGGCGGATATCAGATTGTGCGTGGGACAAAATCCGTCGGGAAGAATGAAGACCTTGTCCGGGAAAAAGCCGGCGACATAACTTCCGAGATTCTTATCCGGTACGAAAAGGATGTAGCGCGCGGTAAGCTTCGATATCACCTTCATCGCGTTGGAAGAGGTGACACAGACATCCGACACGGCCTTGACGGCAGCGGTGGAATTAATATAGCAGACAACGCTCAAATCGTCGTGTTGATTGCGCACGCCGGTTATGAAATTCTCGTCGACCATATGCGCCATCGGGCATCCGGCAGAGGTGTCGGGCATGATAACCGTCTTCCCGGGGCTTAAGATCTTGGCGCTTTCCGCCATAAAACGCACGCCGGCAAATACAATCACCCGGTTCGGGGAGTCCATCGCGACCCTGCTCAGGTAATAGGAATCGCCGACATAATCGGCCGCGTCCTGAACGGAGCCGTCGACGTAGTAATGCGCGAGAATAATAGCATCCCGTTCATCCCGAAGCGATTGAATCCTGTTTAAAATATTATCCATGCAAAGTTTCTCCGTATCATGGTGTAGAAGTATTCTAACATCAGTTCAGATGGGTTACAAGCGACGAACGGGTGTGCGGACACTGCAGAAACGAATGAAAAAATTCTGTGATTCGATACAAGACAAACAACGGATATGCCGCTTCGGCCGAAGTATGATATAATTTGTAGCAAGCTGTGTGCTCGTGAAATAAACGTTTCGTTTTGTGACTTCGAACGTCGGTACGTTGACCTTCGGACCACGATGACCGCGCGGTCCGGGCGGTTTTTGGAAGGGCTTGGTTTGCTCAAGCGATTCACCGGTAAATAGGGAGAATGTAATGGACAACTCGATTTTGCATCCTCTGGACGCGGGAAAAATGTCCGATGGCGAACTGTTTCGTGCCATGATGGATTATGCGCACGAGGGCATATATTTTATTGATCGTAAATTCAACGTTACATATTGGAATGAAAGCGCGGAAATCATTACCGGAATACCGGCCTCGGATATCGTCGGCAAGATTTCCACAGAGAGCATATTAAGGCCGGTCGATTCGAACGGGGAAACCATTACATCGGAGAGAACGGCGCTTAAAATGTCCATGATGGACGGAAAGATCCGCGAACAGGAAGTGAATGTCCGCCATCGCGACGGCCACTGCCTGCCCGTGCTTTTGCGGACGGTACCGATTAAGAAATTCACCAAGATCCTCGGAGTCATGGAAGTTTTTATCGACGTAAGCAGCCGCCAGAAGATCGAGAACAAGGCGGAGGAATATAAGGAACTTGCGTTCACCGATACACTGACCGGACTCTACAACAGAAGGTATATCGAAGACTTCATCGAATCGCGCATGGAGGATTACAGGAAGCGCGGAATTCCGTTCTGCGTGATGTTTTTGGACATCGATCATTTCAAATTGTTCAACGACAATTACGGCCACGAACTCGGAGATGAAGTGATCTGTATGGTCGGGAAGGCATGCTCGCTGATGATCCGCTCTTCCGATCTCTTCGGCCGTTTCGGCGGGGAAGAGTTTGTCGCCGTTCTTCCGGGTACGAATGAGCAGAATATGTACGTGATTGCGGACGCGATGCGCAGTATCGTCGAAAACACCGGGATCTTTTCGAGCGGGGAGAAACTGAAAGTAACGATTTCGATCGGTGCCACGATGGTTCGTCCGGACGATACATCGGAGTCCGTGATGAAACGGGCGGACGAACTCCTTTACATGAGCAAGGAAGCGGGCAGAAATCAGGTCTCCACTTCATGATCGCAATGCCTTGCCGCGAGCAAGGAATATTGATTTTTTCAAATTTCGCACTATAATATAAACAGAGATTGACATTGTGATAGACCGTCGTTTCGTATTCCCCTGTAACGGTTTTCAGTGCGTCTTTCTTTTCTCCGGGACTTTTCGTTATCGGATGTTTCGGTGACTCTTGACGCAAGACGCAGGGTCGAAGTTCGCGGTAGGGAGGGACAGATGACTACCATCTACTTTGTTCGACACGCGGAGCCGGATTTGAGCCAGCGGGATGAATTGCATAGGCCTCTTACGCCCAAGGGCAGAGCGGACAGTTTCCGGCTTTCGGAGTATTTCAGCAATGCGCCGATCGACTATGTTTATTCGAGTCCTTTTCGCAGGGCGGTGGAGACCGTTAAGCCGCTGGCGGAGAGATACCATAAGACGATCTATCTCGAAAAGGATTTCCGTGAGAGAAAGATTGACGACGAATGGATCAATGATTATGAGGATTTTCTGACGCGTCAATGGACGGATTTTCTGTACCGAAGAAGAAACGGCGAATGCTTACAGACGGTTCAGGACCGGAATATCGCCGCGATCAACATGCTCCTTCTGAAGCATATGAACAAAAGCGTCGTGGTAGGCACACATGAGAACGCTTTGGGCACAATCATCCGATATTATACGAAGCAATTCGGGCTCAAGGAATTTTTGCGCGTCCGGGATTTTCGGCCGTGGATCGTCCGTTTTACGTTTAACGGCGTTGAGTGTCAGGGTGTCGAGGATTATTGTCTGGATGCGCAGATTTGAATGCGGAATATATGAAGACCCTCTCCGAAAACCGGAGAGGGTCTTCGTTCTATAAGGTGCCCATAACCTTAATATGCGATGCCCTGTGCGGTCATGGCATCCGCGATCTTGAGCATTCCCGCAATATTTGCGCCGAGCACCAGATCCTCGGGATCGCCGTACTCCGTTGCGGCTTCGGTCGCGTTTTTGAAGATGTTCTTCATGATCTGTAACAGTTTCTCGTCGACCTCTTCAAAGGTCCAGGCGAGACGCATTGAGTTCTGGGACATCTCAAGCGCCGAGGTGGCCACGCCGCCCGCGTTTGCCGCTTTTCCGGGGGCGAAGTATACGCGATTGCTCTTGAAAAGATCCACCGCTTCCGGGGTGCAGGGCATATTCGCGCCTTCACCTACATATTTGCATCCGTTTTGGATGAGTAATTTTGCGTCATCCGCGTTGAGTTCGTTTTGCGTCGCGCAGGGAAGCGCGATATCGCAAGGCACCGACCATACACCGCGGCCTTCGAAGTATTGGGCTCCGGGGACCGCCGTGACGTATTCGCTGATACGCGCTCTGCGGACTTCCTTGATGTCCTTCGCGACATCCAGATTGATCCCCGCAGGATCGTAAATGTAACCGTTCGAGTCGGACAGCGTGACCGGCTTGGCACCGAGCGCGTACGCTTTCTCGGCGGCATATATGGCTACGTTACCGCTGCCGGAGATCGCCACGGTCTTTCCGGACATTGAGTCCTTGCGCGCCTTGACCATCTCGTTTACGAAATACAGAAGGCCGTAGCCCGTGGCTTCCGTCCGAGCCAGTGAACCGCCGTAGGTCAGGCCTTTTCCGGTAAGAACGCCCGAAAATTCGTTGCGTAGACGCTTGTATTGGCCGAACAAATAACCGATTTCTCTGGCGCCCACGCCGATGTCTCCGGCCGGGACATCCGTGAATTGACCGATATGCTTCGAGAGCTCGGTCATGAAGCTTTGACAGAAGCGCATGACTTCTGCGTCGCTCTTGCCCTTGGGGTCAAAATCGCTGCCGCCTTTGCCTCCGCCGATCGGAAGGCCGGTGAGCGCGTTCTTAAAGCATTGCTCAAAACCGAGGAATTTGATGACCGACAGATTGACCGAGGGATGAAGACGAAGACCGCCCTTATAGGGGCCGATCGCGGAATTGAATTGCACGCGGTATCCCCGGTTTACCTGAACCTTTCCCTGATCGTTCACCCAGGACACGCGAAAAGAAATAACGCGCTCCGGTTCGACCAACCGCTCGATAAGACCGATTTTCTCAAAATCGGGATTGCGCTCAACCGCCGGCTCGATCGATTCCAGAACCTCTTTCACCGCTTGTAGAAATTCGGATTCGTTCGGGTCTCTTTGCTGGACTTTGGTAAATACTTGCATTAAATATGAGCTTTTCATCGTCGCATCTCTCCCTCCGCAGACTTCTCCCGAACGGTGGGAAGACCGACTCAACTCGATTCTTCAACTCCGTCGTTGAAATCATTATAATTCGGGGAAAGAAAAAAGGAAATAGGCAAATGCAATAATTTGCAACAAAACTTGCACAAATGCGCTATTTCGAATTATGCATATTGCTGTAGGCGCCCGTTCAAAACGTCGGAATCGTCAATAAATACGGGGCTCGCTGAGATTATTTGGGGATAAATGCTTTTCGATAAAAAGAAATACTCAACGTCAGCAATTGCAAAAACGATACAGAAACATTGCGTACTGCCGGAGCGGATGTTATTCTTTTTCCGGTTGCGAGGGACTCGAAGGCCAGTCTGAGCCGTGTGCCCGCCGGCGGCGACTTGAACGGGGGGCGGAACGGAGTATACTTTCATTAGGGTCGTATGCGTTAACGGAGGTGCGGTTATGATCATCAGAAAAATGACGATGGAAGACTATGATGAAGCCCTCGAAATGTGGCTTTTGGCCGGAAGATCCGGCTATCGGGCCCGCGAGGATTCGCGTGCGGGCATTGAGCGCTTTCTTCTTCGAAATCCGGATACGAGTTTCATCGCCGAAGCGGACGGCCGCGTCGTCGGAGTCCTGATGTGCGGTCATGACGGCAGGCGCGGCTATATCTACCACACGGCGATCCGGGATCCGAGCCGCTCGAGGACCATCGGAGGGGCGCTTCTGGAAGCGATGCGGGAAGCGATGAAAGCCGGCGGGATATCGAAAGTCGGCCTTCTGGTCGATACCGATAATAGTGAGGGCACCGCATTCTGGGAACGTCTGGGCTGGACGCGGAGGGATGATTTAATCTATTATGATCGGGTAATCGAATAAATCTTCGGTTCGCCGGGTAGCCCGCGAGAAAGAGGTTGTTTATGGGTTCCTTTATGGACAAATTGAGGATGCTTTTTAATTCCAATTCGGAAGGACCGGATCCGGCAATCACGCACGGAGAGAAACAAGGCGGGGTTATTCGAATCTTTTGCACGAAAAACGGCAGGTACCTGATCCAAGCGGTTCCGAATATTTCACTTTCTCAACGCATGTTTGACTTGTCGAAAAGAACCTATTCCGGATCGATCCGCGGAATCGAGGCGGACTGGGCCCGATACGGTCCGGAAAGCTTTTATTTCGAGGTCATGAAGGTCGTTCCCCGGCCCGCAGGCATGAATGACAAGGAATATTTCAAAATTTTATCCGAGACGGAACGTGAAATTTCTCAAGAAGAGGATCCCGCCATGCTGTATAACGCGTCGGATAATGAATAATGAGCAGTGAACGCAGAAAAACCGAATTGACGGACATGATCGCCCGCTTTACGGAATACTCCGCCAAACATCTTCCGGATGACATCCTGAGTCGTTTGCGGGCGTTGCGCGCCATGGAATCGACCGATTTCGCGCGGATTATGTATGACGCGATGTTTCAAAACATCGACCTGGCGCACGAACTGTCCCGCCCCGTTTGTCAGGACACCGGCGTCCTTCAGTATTTTGCCCGTGTCGGGACCCGTTTTCCGTTGATGGATCATCTGGAAGAGGCCTTGCGTGACGCGGTCCTTCTCGCAACGAAGCGTGCCCCGCTTCGCCATAACGCCGTCGAGGTTTTCGACGAGAAAAATACCGGTAATAATGTCGGGTACCGGATTCCCTGGATCGAGACCGAACTGGTCCCCGGCCGTGACGATTTGGACCTGTGCGTATATATGGCGGGCGGCGGGTGCAGTCTGCCGGGTATCGCGGAGGTTTTGATGCCGCTTGAAGGCTACGAGGGGATCGTCCGTTTCGTTTTTGACCGGATCACGACATACGGAATCAATGCCTGTCCGCCTCTGCTTGTGGGGATCGGTATCGCCGGCTCGGTCGAGGTGGCCGCCAAACTCTCCAAAAAAGCACTCCTTCGACCGATTGGCTCGAGAAACGAAAATCCAATCGGGGCGGATCTGGAGCGGCGGATCGAAGACGGCCTCAACGGAATCGGAATCGGCCCCGGGGGAATTACGGGCAATATGTCGGTAATGGGGGTGCATATCGAGCAGGCCGCGCGGCACCCGGCGACGCTCGCGGTCGGTTTGTCGACCGGTTGCTGGGCACACCGGCGCGCGTGGATTCGGATCCGCGCCGATCTTTCCTATGAACTTCTTTCGCATAAGGGGGCCCGATTATGATCGAAAAGATACTGCAAACGCCGATCTCGGATCAGGATCTGAGCGGTCTGTCGGTCGGGGATGTCTTTTATTTGAGCGGGCGCCTGATTACGGGAAGAGACGATGTCCATCAAAGGGTGATCAAGCAGGGACTGGAATTACCGGTCGACCTTCGCGGCGGAGCGATTTTTCACGCAGGGCCGATCATGCGCGAACGGGCGGATGCACCGGGTAAATACGAGGTTATCTCCATCGGACCGACGACGAGTATGCGCATGGAAAAGTACGGGAAGGAATTTATCGAAACAACCGGCGTTAAATTGATGATCGGAAAAGGCGGAATGGGACCGAAGACGACGGACGGATGCATGCGGGGACCCGCGGTCCACGCGGTTTTTCCCGGAGGCTGTGCGGTTCTTGCCGCGCAGTGCGTCGAGGAGGTTCTGGACGTTCAGTGGCTGGATCTGGGCATGCCGGAGGCGATGTGGGTGATGCGTGTCCGGAAGTTCGGACCCCTGATTGTATCGATCGATACGAAGGGCGGGAATCTTTTCGAGCGGAACAGAAAACTGTTTGCCGACAGAAAGATCCCGATCGTTCAGGAGATCAGCAAGCACGCGGATTATCTGCACGGACCGAAAGCCTAAGCACGGCAAGTGTTTACTTTCAGGGAGAAATCACTATATGAGAATCACCGTCATCCGGCACGCGCGCGTCGACTTTGTCTTCCCGAAAAGCTTCGGGCCGGAAGGTCAGATTGAGGCGTCCCGCGGCTATAACGAGAGTCCGATCGACCCGTCCGGGATCCAAAGGATCGAGACCGGAGACGCGATCTATATCAGCGAACTTCGAAGAAGCCGGGAGACCGCCCTGGCGATGTTCGGCGACCGGCCGATGATCCGGTCGGAACTTTTGAACGAAGTCCCGCTTCTGCCGTTTACCCGCGCGAATATTCGTCTGCCGTCTTTGGTTTGGGATATTTTCGGGCGGATTGCCTGGAACTTCAGAAAGGGCAGTCAGCCGGAGAAAAAAGCGCAAACGAGAGCGCGGGCGGACCGGGCGATCGACCGGATCGAAGAAGAAGGGCGCGATTGCTATGTGATTACGCACGCTTTTTTCATCCGGACGCTTTTCCGGCAGTTGAAGAAGCGCGGCTATAAAACCGATTCCCGGATGGGTATGATTCAAAATCTCGAGCGCTTTGTATTTACCAAAAATCAATGACCCGTGTGCGAAAATAACGGGAGGATCGCATCGTGCCGAGGATTCGGACAGATAACAAAACGGCAGCAAATGCTCCGGGAAAACCGCCGGCCGGAGGGCGCATCGGCTATGCCTGCGTGACGGTCGGCGTACCGGCAACGGAGATTCGAACCTGCACCGAAAAATTCGCGACTTCTGAGAAACTTCGGGAGATCATCGCGCACAACCTCGACGCGCTTTACAACCAATGCGCGTACAATATCGCCCGCGGCATATATCTTTTCCGCATCAGTTCGGACATCATACCCTTTGCGGGAACGCCCGTGAATACGCTCGACTGGGCGCTGCTTTTCGAGGACCCGTTCCGCAGGATCGGCGAAAAGATTCGAGCGTCCGGTATGCGCGTCTCGATGCACCCGGGACAATACACCGTGCTCAATTCGCCGGATCCCCGGGTTGTTACGAATGCGGTCGCCGACCTGAAGTGGCACGGGCGGTTTCTGGATGCGCTCGGGGTCAACGGAGAGAACAAGATCATTCTTCATGTCGGCGGGGCGTACGGCGATAAAAGTACCGCGATGCATCGATTCTGCCAAAATTTCCGGCTGCTTTCCCCGGAAACGCGCGCGCGCATCGTCATCGAAAACGACGAGCGTTTGTTTTCGGTCGCGGATGTCTTGAGCCTGCACGGTGAGATCGGAGTACCGGTCGTTTATGATAACCTGCATCGCGAGGTGTATGAAGGGCGTTTCGCGGGATCGACCCCGGAAGACCCGACGGGGAATCACGCGGAAACGCACCGCGAACTGATTCTTCGGTGCCGGAAGACCTGGACAGAAAAGGACGGTCGTCAAAAGATCCACTATGCGCAGCAGAGTCCGGGAAAGCGCCCGGGCGCGCACTCCGAAACCGTTCGTTCCGCTGAATTCCTGAGCTTTTACGATACAATCCGTGATTTGGCGCCGGATATTATGCTCGAGGTCAAGGATAAAAATCTGTCCGCCGTGAAATGCGTGCTTCTTTTGGAGGAAAACCCCGCAAGTACGCGCCTCGAAGAGGAATGGGCGCGCTATAAGTATCGGATCATGGAGAAGGCTCCGGAAAATTATGCGGAGATCCGAAAACTGTTTTCGGGCAGTAAAGTGGTTCGACCGACGGATTTTTATGCGCTCGCGGAAGAGGCGATCGCTCGCGAAGAGGATCCCGGAAAGGCCGAAAACGCGGCGCTCCATGTGTGGGGTTACTTTTCCGGGAAAGCGACGGAATCCGAAAAGAAAGCCTTTTTCAGACGCCTGGACGCGTACCGTGACGGCAGGGGATCGCTTTTCGCCGTGAAGGGGCATTTGCTGCGCCTGTCCGAACGCTACGGCGAGAAATATCTTCTGAATTCTCTATATTTCTATTCGTGACCGGGCCGGTGCCGGGTCACCGGTTCGTCCGCGCCGGAAACCATGCTAGAGAAGCTCGTTCCAACTCGATATCGTGAAATCCGCGATTTTTTGGATCCGGTCCCAGTCTTTTTCGGACGAAAAATCATAAACGCCGCAAACGGTGAATCCCGCGGATTTAGCGGCCGCGATACCGGGCAGAATATCCTCGTAGACGACACATTCGGAAGGCGCAAGATCGAGGCGCTCCGCCGCCAGAAGATAAATGTCGGGATGGGTCTTGCCGCGTGGGACTTCGTGGAGCATCGTCAACGCGTCGAAAAGATGAAGGACTTTATTATTCCCGAGCGCATGTTCAATGCTTGAAAGCCCGAGCGCCGTGGCGACCGCCAACTTCTGGCCGGCGTTGCGCAGTCGAAGGAGATAATCCGCGGCGCCTTCCTTGAGGCGGATATCGGAGGCGTAAGAGGCGTCGGCCATTTCGCTCCACCGCGCGATGACTTCGTCCGGCGTCATGGAAAGACCGTAACGGGAAACGGTGTATTCGGCCGATTTTCGATACCCCATAGTCTTAACGGTCTGGGAGTAATCCTCGGTTGCGGTGATCCCGTGCTCGCCCAAGAATCGAATGTCAATGTCCATCCACATGGACATCGAATCCAGAAGCGTACCGTCTAAGTCAAAAATCGAACCGCGCGTTATTCGCATGGACATCTCCCGCTGAGGTGGTAATGTAAGGGGTCAATCCATCGCTCCGGCTGCCTCCGTATCACGTTTCTCCTCCTCTTGCTCTATGCGTCTCCCGGACTCGGCGGCGTAGTGGCTGAAGCCGCCCGAGAGGTTATACACTTCAGAAAAACCGTGATTCAGCAGGATGTTTTGTGCCGCATTACCGGTTGTTCCCTTGTTGCAATAGGTGACGACCGGTTTCTTGGGATCGAGTTCACAGAGGGCGTCCCGAAGTTTCTCGTGCGGGACGTTTTTTGCGTTCGGGATATGTCCGGCGGCGTATTGGGTCTCCGGGCGAGTGTCCAGAATCGTGATGGAATCCCGTGAGAATTGATGAAGATCCTCTTTGCGGATCAAGTCGCGGCCTCGATCCAGAGCGTTTTCGAGGATCATGCCCGTATACATCACAGGGTCCTTCGTTGTCGAAAACGGGGGCGCGTAGGCAAGATCCAAGTGAAAAAGATCCTCCGCCCTCATTCGCGCCGTCATCGCCGTGACAAATACGTCCAAACGCTTGTCGACGCCGTCAAAACCGACGATCTGGACGCCCAGCAGCATATGCGTTTTTCTGTCGGCAATCGCTTTGATGGTCATCGTCTGCCCTCCGAGGTATTCGGGCAGGTTCGGCTTCGTGTTGATTGCGGTAAGGACGTCAAACCCTTGTTCCCGGGCAGTTTTTTCGAGAAGTCCCGTCGACGCGACGGTCATCCCGAACGTCTCGAAGATCCCCGTGCCGAGCACTCCGCGATGAGCAAGGTCTCCGCCGGTGATCGCGTCCCCGGCGGTTCGCCCGGTTTTGTTGGCGGTTGAACCTAAAGGGCGGTAAAAGGGCATCCCGGTCAGGGTGAAATAGTTTTCCGCACAGTCGCCGCAGGCAAAAATGTCGGGAACGTTTGTCCTTAACTGTTCGTCGACGGCAATGGCTCCGGTCGGACCCAAGGCGACGCCCGCCTCCTTCGCGAGCGCGACGTTGGGCTTTACTCCGACGGCGATGATGACGATGTCTGCGGAAGCCTCGCTTCCGTCGTCCAGGACAACCGAAGAATCCGTAATGCGAACGGCTGTTTTTCCGCTTTCGATACGAACCCCCCGCTTAAGCAAGTGATTTTCGAGGTGAACGGCCATATCCGGGTCGAGGCTCGGGCAGATAGCCGGCAGTTTTTCAACCAGCGTAATTCGAATGCCTCTCAAGGACAGATTATCCGCCATCTCGAGACCGATAAATCCGGTTCCGATGATGACGGCGGAGGCCGGGTCTTTGTCCTCGATATACGAACGTATCGCGACGGCGTCCGCCGGATTTCTCAACGAAAAAACATGCGGGAGCTCCGCGCCTTCGACCGGAAGACGAACCGGAGATGAGCCGGTCGCGATCACGAGCGTATCGTAGTTGTCTTCGAACAGCTCGTCTGTATCCAGATCACGGACGCGGATCGAATGTGCCGCCGGATCGACGGATTCGACGCGATGCCGGATCTTGACGACCACCTTGTACTTCTTTTCGAAAAACTCCGGGTCGCGCGGAGTCAGCGCTGTGATGTCCGGGACCCGACCGCCGATATAATACGGCAATCCGCATCCCGAGTAGGAGATGTAACGATCCATATCGTAAATCACGATACTTGCGCTCTCATCATTCCTTCTCGCCTTGGCCGCGGCGGATGTGCCGGCGGCGACAGCGCCCACGATCACGATGCGTTGCCCCCTTCCGGGCTCGGTTGCCTGATTATTCATATTTCCTCCTGCGGTTATGTTGCGTTGTAAAGTTCAATCGGTCATTTTTGGATTTGCGCAGACCGATCGTTCGAACGTGCCCGGCGGGTGGAGGCAAAGAGAAATCGGAGGACACAGTCGAGGTGATTTCGGTTGAGTGTGTACCGGACACGCAAGCCTTCTTTTCGAGCGGTGACCAAACCGGACTCGATCAGAATTTTCATGTGATAAGAGAGCGTCGGCTGGGAAAAGGAGAAGTTCTCTAAAAGTTCACCGGCACAGGCGTCGCCGTCGCGTAGCCTCATAACGATTTCGAGCCGCGTCGGATCGGAAATCGCCTTGAAAATCGATGTGCAGGCTTTATATGGATCGGTCAAGCCGGTTCCTCCTCAACAATATAGAAAGATGTCTATATAGTAACAGGATCCGTTCGGAGATTCAAGCCGATGTTAAGCCCTTCCTGCTGGAGCAGACGGGCGGAAAATATAGAATAAAGGATTGTCAGCCGCTTGCGAACTTAATGACCATCAACGTTCAATAGATAAAAAAGATTGATTTTCGGACTATTTGATAATATAATTAAATAGCAAAGCCATTTGCTTATGACCGAAGCATTCTCGTCTGCCGGCGGCGCAGGTCGTCTTTTCACATATCGGGGTGCGCCATGGAACAGAAGCATAAAGAGCGTCCTCTGGACCGTTTCATGGGTAAGATGATCGCGGATTACGGAAAGGAACGACACGTCGTTCTGAAAATCGCGATCTACATTATCTTTTTCCTTTCAATTACTTATATCCATTACGTGATCAGCACAAGTAATGCCGGTGTTCTCAGCGGTGTACTGTCTCAATTGCAAGCGTTGGCATCGATTCTGGTTGTATTAACGGCCGGGAAACGGGGCTTTTACGCCGTGGTTTTTGCGGGAGCAATTCAGATCGGCGGCGTACTCCTCCATTTAGTCCGGCTCAAGGATCCGAAGGCGATACCCGGAGCGTTGACGCCCGCGGTGATGATACTGATTCTGTTTATCGTCCTACTGTACAGCCGAAGACTGATGGATGAACTGCAAGCCGCTTCGGCGCGGAAAGATGAACTCCAGCGCTTGAATCAGGAACTTTTGGCCAAGGAACAGATCACATCCCAACAGAATGCGACGCTCACGGAATATAACTCGGTCATGAAGGAGAATGAGGAAAAGCTTTACCGCCTGGTGCACTATGACACGATGACCGGGCTTCCGAACCGGATCAAGATCGCCGACCGGCTCGAACTTCTGATCAATCTGCTGTCGCAAAAGCACCTGGGATTTTCGCTGTTCCATATTGACATTGATCTTTTCAAGCGAATTAACGATTCGGCGGGCCATCAAGTCGGTGATCAGATTATATGTTCCCTGGCCGAGCGCCTCCGCCGGGTTTCCCATCCGGATGACATGATCGGACGGATCGACGGCGATGAATTCGGTATTATCGTCCAGCGCCAGATGAAAGAGGAAGAACTGCTCGTTTACGCCGAGGGGATCCGCAATTCGATATCGGAGCCTTTTTCGATAAACGGGAAAGATTATATTATCAGCGCGAGCTTTGGCATTGCGATGTTCCCTTCCGACGGGGATTCCGCCGAGGAACTCGCGAAAAGCGCCGAGGCGGCGATGTTCAAAGCCAAGGACGGTGGCAGAAACGGCGTACGCTTCTTCCGAAGAGATATGATGGACGACATATTGAGGAAAGCGCAGTATGAATCCGAGCTTCGTATGTCGGTGCAGAATAAAGAGATCTACCTGGTGTTTCAACCGCAGTACCACACACAATCCAGAAAGCTTCGCGGATTTGAAACACTGGCGCGCTGGAAAAACGAGCGGCTGGGAGCTGTCAGTCCCGCTGAATTCATTCCGATCGCCGAACAGGCCGGGATCATCCTGCCGCTCGGAGAATGGATTCTGGAAAGCGCATGCCGCAAACTGAACCGTTTGATCGAGATCTACGGCGGCGAGCTCATCATGTCGGTAAACATCTCGGCCGTCCAGATCATGGCCCCGACATTCCTTCCATCGGTCAAAAGAATTCTCCGCAAGACCGGAACCGATCCCCGTAATCTCGAATTCGAGATCACCGAATCCGTGATGATCTCCTCAGTGGAGCATGTGATCAAGGTTCTCAATCAATTGAGCGAATGGGGCATTCGCATCGCGCTCGACGATTTCGGGACCGGCTACTCCTCGCTGAGTTATCTTCAGAAGCTTCCCATCGATACGCTCAAGATCGACAAATCTTTCGTTGATAATATTGTCGAACAGAGTATGCATCGTCTGATGGTCGGCTCGATCATCTCGCTTGTACACCAGCTGAATATGGAGGTCGTTGCGGAGGGTGTCGACAGCGACAGTCAATTGGGCTACCTCCATGACTTTGATTGTGATTTTATTCAAGGGTATATCTGGGGGCACCCGCTTTCGGAGGAGGATACGCAAACGCTTCTGGAAAAAATAAAAGAAGATAAGAAATAATCGTTTTTTCTTTTCCGGAAAACATCATCTACGGGTCCCCGTAACAAAGATCCGAAATCCCGCTCTTTATTTGAGCGGGATTTTATTATATTCTGGCTGTATGTTTTATTTGCGAAAAGAAAACTAATTGGGAGGTATTTTCGATGGCGATGAAATTGGCTTTTTCAACACTCGGATGTCCGGACTGGACCTGGAGCGAAATCTATTCCATGGCCTTTGATCTCGGTTATTCCGGGATCGAAATCCGGGGCCTCGGCGAGGAGATCATGGCTTCGCGAGCCGGTCCGTTCCTGCCCGGAGAAATCGACAACACCGTCAAAGAACTTCAGCGTCTCAAGTTGACGATTCCGTGTTTATCCTCAAACTGCGTCCTTTCCGCCCCGGGCGGCGCGGAGGCGGCACGAATTGAGATCGGTGAATATATCGAACTGGCGTCCCGGGTCGGGGCGGAATATATTCGTGTCCTTGCGGATGCTCATCCCGCTCCGGAGACTGAGGCGGACGATTCTGCCGTCGCGTCGATCCTGAAGGAGCTTGCTCCGGCGGCCGAAGCCAAAAGGGTTACTTTATTGGTCGAAACCAACGGAGTCTATGCCGACACCAAGCGACTGGCTAAACTTCTTCAGACCGTCGGGAGCCCCTATATCCGCGCATTATGGGACATTCACCACCCGTTCCGTTTCTTCGGTGAAAAACCAGAGGAAACGTGGAACAATCTCGGAGAACAGATCCGTTACATTCATTTGAAGGACTCGGTCGTCGAGAAAGGCAAGGTAAGTTATCGCCTTCCCGGCAACGGAGACCTGCCTTTGCCGGAGGTGTTTTCTCTTCTGCGCGAAAAGGCTTATGACGGCTACATCTCGCTGGAGTGGGTGAAACGCTGGTCGACCGAGATCGAGGACCCCGCGATTGTTTTCCCCTTCTTTGTACACTACGTCCGTCAATGGGAAAAATCGAGCCTCGAGGAGCGTTTGGCGGAGGGCGCGGGGGAGAAGCTTCCGCCGATTCCGTCGGTACCGCCGGAAGATGTAAACGAAGAGGTCCCCGCGATCAGTTGCTTCGTGAGGAGGGAAGACGGCGAGCGGCTTTTCGAGAAGGACATCCTGATCGATATGACCTTCGGCGCGCTCCTGGATGAGGTCGCGACACGGTTTCCGGATCAGTGCGCGTTTGCGTATACCACAAGAAATTACTCCCGTTCTTACGCGCAGTTTCGCGATGAGGTCGACCGGGTCGCGCGGATGTTTATCGCGATGGGCGTGATGAAGGGCGACCATATCGCGATCTGGGCGACGAATTATCCGCAGTGGTTTCTGACCTTCTGGGCCGCGGTCCGAATGGGCGCCGTTCTTGTAACGGTCAATACGTCCTATAAGATCCACGAAGCCGAATATCTCCTGCGCCAATCGGATACGCAAACACTGGTCATGATCGACGGGTATAAGGACTCGGATTACGTCGGAATCCTTCACGAGATCTGCCCGGAACTTAAGGACTCTGTGCCCGGAAAACTCAATTCCGAGCGCCTACCGGTCTTAAAAAACGTCATCACGATCGATTCGAGACAGCCCGGCTGTTATTTCTGGGACGACGCGATGGGGCTGGCCGACAGTGTTCCGGTATCGACCCTTATGGAAATGGCCGCGGACACAAAGCCCGACGAGGTCTGTAATATGCAGTACACGTCCGGAACGACGGGTTTTCCGAAGGGCGTTATGCTGACGCATCATAATGTCGTCAATAACGGCAAATGTATCGGCGACTGCATGGACTTTACGACGGCGGATCGGCTTCTTATTCAGGTCCCGATGTTTCACTGTTTCGGAATGGTCCTGGCGATGACGGCCGCGATTACGCACGGAACGACGATGGTGCCGGTCGAGTATTTTCAACCGGCGAAGACACTGGCGGCGATCAATCTTCGAAAAATCACCGCGATGCACGGAGTGCCGACGATGTTCATCGCGCTTCTGGAACATCCGGATTTCACCGCGACCGATTTTTCGTACATGAGGACGGGAATCATGGCCGGATCGCCTTGCCCTGTGCCGGTTATGGAGGCCGTTCTTGAAAAGATGAACATGAACGATATTACGATCGTTTTCGGGCAGACGGAGAGTTCGCCGGGCTGTACGCAGAGCCGCGTCGGCGATCCGATCGAAGTCCGTGTGTCAACGGTCGGCCGGCCGCTCCCCGGAGTGGAATGCAAGATCGTCGATCCCGCGACCAATCAGGACCTTCCGGACAATGTTCCGGGCGAGTTTGTCGCACGCGGCTACAACATCATGAAGGGCTACTACAAAATGCCCGAGGCGACCAAGGCCGCGATCGACGAGGGCGGATGGCTCCATACGGGCGATCTCGCGCTAAGGACGCCGGAAGGGAATTATAAGATCACCGGCCGGATCAAGGATATGATTATCCGCGGCGGCGAGAATATTTACCCCAAGGAGATCGAGGATTTTCTCTACACCCACCCGAAGGTCCGGGACGTTCAGGTGATCGGAGTGCCGGATCGCACGTACGGCGAGGCGATCATGGCCTGCGTCATCCTGAAAGAGGGCGTGACCGCGACGGAGGAGGAGCTCAAGGAGTACGTCCGGTCGCACATGGCGAAACACAAGACGCCGAAGTACATCTCTTTCGTTCATGATTTTCCGATGAATGCCGCGGGGAAGATACTCAAGTACAAGATGCGCGAAGATGCGGTCAAGCTTCTGGGACTCGAGGCGGAGGCGAACATCGAGACCGCCTAGAAAACGAAGCGCCCGGGGTGAGTCAAGGTATAGAAGAGGAGCAGGTCACGGAAGTACCTGCTCCTTTCCGTAGTATTCCTCGAGCGTCAGATCGCCCTCGTAAAGCGCGGTCGCGAGGTCGACGCCGACATAGCGAAAGTGCCAGGCTTCAAAATCATATCCGGTGATGTTTCCCTTTCCGGCCGGATACCGGAGGATGAATCCGTACTCGTGGGCGTGGTCGGTCATCCAGGCACCGGCGGTCGTATTCAGAAAATTACTGCTGATGTCGCTGTCGTTGATCTCTTTGATATCCAGAGCGAGACCGACGTTGTGTTCCGAGCGTCCCGCATAGGCGTATTTGGAGACAACTCTTTTCATCGTGAAGCCGGCGACGTTATCGTTAACCTTCTTGATCGCCCCCTCGAAAAGGTCGATGCGCTGTTGAAATGTGCTGTAACCGGCCGTCAGGTACAGCGTCTTTCCGGTATCCTCGTAACATGCCGCTCGCATCAGATCCCAGGCCGCATTGGCCTCGGGGCGCAGCTTTTGGTTGCTTGACGATGCCGCGGGGACAAGTTCGGGGACATAATCCCCGGAGACCGCGTAATACTTATTGATCAGTACCGTCAGATCGTCGGGGTCGGATACGATCTCATACTCGACCGTTCGCGGATCGACATAACCGTCGTACCACACCGGACCGGTCGGAGTCGGGGAAAGCGTAGTCTCTTGCGTTATGACGGCACTCGAAGAAGATGTCGTCCCGGAAGGCGTCGACTCCGCGATCGTCGTTTCGGCAGGCGTCGAATCCGCCGCCGAAGACCCGGCAGTCGTTGTAAGCACCGGATCGGCAGTGGTTGCCGATCCCGCGGAAAAAAGGGTTTCGGTTGTCGGGACCATCCCGGTCGTTCCGGCGGTCGCCGGGAGATCAGCGCCGGAAGACGGGGCTTGAGCCGCGGGATCAAAGGACAGATCGGGTTTCGGTTTTCGGGAAGAAAGATAGATGCCCGCAACGGCGCTAATCACCGCAATCAAAAGGACTACGGCAATGCCGGCCAATACCTCGGTAAGGTGACGCCGGATAAACCGTTGAATGACGGATTGCTTACTCATTTGTCGCGGGCAGGATTTGCTCCTTGCCGTAATACTCCTCGAGCGTCTGTTCCGTTTCATAAAGTTCGGTGGCCAGATCGACTCCGACATAACGGTAGTGCCAGGCTTCGTAACCGTACCCGGTGATACTGCCCTTTTCGCGCGGGTAACGAAGAATAAAGCCGTATTCGTGTCCGTGTTCCGCGACCCATTGCCCTGCGGTCGTTTCGGCAAAGCCGTCGCGGATCTCGGGATCCGAAGCGATGTTGATGTCGAGCGCCAATCCCAGCGGATGCTCCGAACGGCCTTGATACGCGTTTTTCTGGACCGCAAAAGCAAGTCCGTTTCGTTCAATCCCGTTCGAAAAACTATACGCCTGGGTATCGTACGATCGATATCCGGATACCAAATACAGATTCTGTTCGCATTCCTCAAGGCAGGCCGTATGCATCAGATCCCACGCGTCGGAGGCTTCCTTGCGAAGCTGCTGACCGGCGGAGTGATTGGCGGCGACGAGCTCGGGTACATAGTCCTCGGGCATCGCATAATATTTGTTGACCAAAACGGTGATGTCCTCCGGATTCGGTACGACTTCCGCCCGGACCGTGCGCGGATCCACAAATCCGTCATACCAAACCGGCTCGTCGGTCTGCGGTTCGATATACATCGGGATCGGTGTCGGAGACGGAGACGGAGTCGGAGTCGGAGTCGGCGAGGGGGACGGGGTCGGAGTCGGCGTTACGGTCGGGGTCGGCGTTACGGTCGGAACCAGACTCTCCTGACCGACCGACGGAGGAACCGGAACGGAAGATGCCGGGGACTGCCGGTTATAAACGCAGGCGGAAAGAAAAAGTGCGGAAATCAGCAAAACGAAAGCGAGAAGTATATTATGTCTTGTGTGCATGCGGGCTCCATTTCAAAGGGACTGGTTTTCAAATCATAAGATAGTATACTTCATCAGGGCTTCTTTTCCAATATCGGGAAACGATTGACAGCGCATCCTTCCATGCATATAATCAAGACAGCTTCGGGGCGGGGTGCGATTCCCCACCGGCGGTGAAGCGACAATGTCGACGAGCCCGCAAGCGTTTGCTGAACCGGTCAGAATCCGGTGCCGACGGTACAGTCCGGATGAAAGAAGTACATACGGCGGATTGCGGTGCGGCGATCCCCGACCTTCTTATAATCTCTCCCGAAGTGTTACGGGGGAGTTTTTTATTGGGAGGGAAGAAGATGGATAAGCAAATGGATAACCTGAACACAGTGCCGTCGAACACAAGGACGAAGAACGCGAAAATGAACAGAAAACTGGCCGTTTTGGCGATGCTTACGTCTATGGCCGTGACTCTGCGGATCCTTGAGACAGCCTTACCGCTAATGCCGGATTTTCTCAAATTGGATTTGAGCGAAATCCCGGTATTGATCGGGGCGTTTGCATACGGACCGATCGGTGCAGTTATGATGGAACTGGTCAAGAATCTGATCGTCTGGCCTTCCTCACATTCGTCCGGAGTCGGTGAAATCGCCAACTTCATCGCCGGAGCTTTTTTTGCGGGGAGCGCCGGGCTGCTGTACCAATTCCTGAAGACACGGAGGGGAGCGTTAATATCGATGATCGTCGGGACTCTGGTGATGACCGTCGGTACGTCATTATTTAACTATTACGTTCTGCTTAATCTGTATGTGACCGTCGCCGGTTATCCCTGGCCGGCGATTTTAGAAATGGCCGCAAAGGCCAATCCGATGGTCACGGACAAGGAAACATTGATTTTATGGGCATTTATACCATTCAATCTGTTTAAGGGAACTTTGGTATCCGTATTGACATTCCTCATTTATAAGCCGATTTCCAAGCTGATCCACAGTGAGCCCGGAGAATCGATCAACAAAGCCGCTTGCAAGGATTCGGATGAGAGCAGGATGCGCTGGTACGAATAAAGCCTCCGATTGTAATCATTTGATCCCGGTGTGACGCTTTCCGCAAAAGGGAGTCTTTTTCGCTGATCGTGATCGGGCGGGCTGCTGCCTTGCCGCGAAAATCAGCGGGCATCCTTCTCCGGGCTTTATCCGCGCGCTTTATTACAGGCCGATTCTTCCTTCGATTTCATCTTCGTGTCGCAGGCATAAGAACAGGAACTGCAGGCTCCGCTACATCCTGAGGATTTGCGCTTGCGTGAATCCCGAAAAGATAAATAAAGCACCAGAACGACCAGAAGGCCGACTGCCGCAATGATGGTATAGTCCAGCCAGAAAAGATTACCCATCAGAAAACCTCCTTCGGCGTATTGGTTATGTTAGTCTTATATAACATTATACGCCTGCCGTTTGATGTAATCAATCGCTTGCAATGAGTAATCTTTCGCATCTTTTTACCGGAAAAAGAAAAAGCCGGCCTTGCGGCCGGCTGAAGCGCAAAAACATACGCACTATTTTGCTTTGTACTTGAGCACCTTCATCACTCCGGATGCCAGCCGCTCGTACTTCTCGATCTCCGTCTTGGCGTATTTTTTGCCCTGGTCGGTGATCTTGTAATAACGACGACGACGTTTCAGTCCGACCAGAACATCCTCTGAAGTGACGTGGCCGGCCGCTTCGAGCCGGTACAACGTGGTGTACAGAGCGCCCTCCGTCAATGAAATATCCCCTTCGCTTCTGCTTCGGATCAAACGGACGAACTGATACCCGTACTGATCGCCTTCCAAGAGCAGGTTCAAAGCGAGAATTTCGGTCAAGCCTCTTTTCAGAGTAACTAATGTATCATACATGGGAAAATCCTCCTGATTATACTGTTTGATAAAGCCAACATAGTAATGCTATCATCATAACCATAGAATAGCAAGAATATCTATGTGACAAAATGATGAAATGTCCCGATAATGACACAATTAAATGCAACATAACGACGTAATTTTACAATGCGATCCGGCGATCGAATGCGCTGTTATTGGGCAAAAGGCTGTGCCGGCTCCGCTTCGTCGAAAAGAAAAAGCCTGAGCATTGATCGCGTGATCGGGCAGGCTATCCGGAATGCGTCAGTCGCGTCGCCAAAAACATCAGAAAACGCGCCGGAAGAACCTTGGCGACGACATGAAACGCTTTCTGAGATAAACCGTACACCAGAAGGCCGCGCCCTTTTCGGGCGGCGCGGATCGCGCTTGCGGCGACCTTGTCCGGCCGGGCGACAAAGAATTTCTTGATTCCCGAAAATGAAGCGGTTGCCTTCCCCGTGGCATGAACCAGAAAATCGGTCGCGACAGGCCCGGGACATACCGTCGTAGATGTAATGCGATGCGGTCGTAACTCTTCGTTGAGCGCTCTGGAAAAACTCACAAGGAATGCTTTGCTTGCCGCATAGGTCGCAAAGCCGGGCTGAGGCAGGAAGGCGGCGCTCGAAGCGATGTTCAGGATGCGCGGTGTAATACTATTGCCGGAATCCTTCGCCGTGCGGATCATATGCGGAAGACAGATCGAGATCAGCTCGGCAGGGGCGGAACAGTTCAGGGAGATTATGTTCTTTTGGTCATCCCGTGTTTGAAGGAAAACCGGACCGACACGTCCGGCGCCGGCACAGTTTACCAGAAGCCCCACCTCCGGGTTTTCAATCGAAAGAGCAGATGAAACCGGTTCCAGCGAGCCCGGTGCGGTCAGATCCGAAACAAAAATCCGAATTCGCCCGGGCGCCAATTCATTTCGCAGCGCCTCAAGACGCGCCGCATTTCTGGCGACCACCCAAATCTGATCGAACGGCGGACTGCCGAAGATGTCGTTTTTGAGTGTCAGGCACCGCAAAATCTCTTCGCCGATACCCGAAGAAGCCCCGGTTATGATCGCGATATTCACTGTTATACCTCCGTTTTGAACGTTGATATGTCGGTCGGATCAGGAGAATGCATTATTATAGTAATAAAGACAGCCCTGAGCGATTCCTTCGGCCATTTCCCGAATAACCCGGTCATTCGTGAGTCGGTCGCGATCATCCGGACACGATACGAATGTCAGTTCGAGCATAACGGATGCCAGCCCGTGTTCCCGGAGCACGGCGAAATTATCCTCGACCAGTTCGGGAACATTCGGCTCAAGTTCGGGTAACGCTTCCGTGACCGCGTCGTGCAGGTAACGCGAAAGCACGCGGTTGCGCTCCCATTCGCGACCCCAATACCCCTCGCGGACTATGAAATCCGGGTTGGAATAATAGGGATCCTCGCGAATTAACCGTTCCTCGCTTTTAATAATCGAATCGTCGGTCACAAAATACATCTGGGTTCCGTGCAGGGATGAGTCGGAATTCCAATTGTTGTGGATCGACAGAAAGATCAGGTCATCAATCTCGTATTCAAGTTCCAGAAGCGCGATCATATCCTCGCTGAAACCGCTTCCGAGCATCGCGCCCATACAGCCGGCCGAAATATCCTCGGAATTCACCCGGATAGCCTCTTCCATGCCCGTGCGCAGACGCGCTTCCTGATCCTCGGGCAGAGACCCCATCCCGATCTCCTCCGCGTGATCCAGTAAATAAAGATGAACCATCGCAGGCCGGGCATAAATCGAAATAAAGGAGTCGTCGGTCCGAAGCATGACGACCTCGGCACCGAGCGCTTCGAGCTCTTTTTGCGTTTCGAAGGCGATCGTGAGATTGAATTCTTTCTCCAGATAGCTCGGGTCGTCTTCCGGATAGACACAGCCGCAGTCATAGCCGCCGTGACCCGCGTCAAGAAAGACGGTCTTTCCCGAAAGCGGCAGGCTCCCGGAAGGTTCTGAGTCGTTTGCGACTGCGGAAGAGACGGTTGTACGCCCGGACCGCTCTGCGGCTATGGCCGGGTCGGGTGCGGAGCGCCGCCCGAGAAAATGAGCCGCCGTAACGCCTCCGGCCGAAACAAGTGCAAGGCATATCAAAAACAAAGCGATCAATGATCCCGACTGCTTCCCGATAGCGGCTCCGGATCCGGAGCGCTTTGCTTCAGGGCGTGTGCGCGGGTGTGCCGGTTTCTGCCGCACTCCCGGGCGTTTCGTTTCCGGGCGGCGCGGGGCCGAATTCATGGGTTGAGGCAATTTTCTCATCGCGATCTCCGAAGGTTTTTACTTGCATCGTCATTATAACCGTTTTTCGCGAATTCGCGAAAAGAACCGTTTGGAGTCGTTACGGGTGCGTACAAATTCAGTCGTCCGATCGAACGAGAGATTCGGCAAATCATTCCGATTGAGAGAAATACACGTTGAGATATAAAGAAACGCGTGATATGATAATAAAAACTACATGAAGAGGTTTCAGCATGGCATCCGAAATCAGTATCTGGGGAGATTCCATAATGCGCGGGGTCGTCTTTGACCCCGTGAAGAAGAAATACAGCTTTCTGCGCGACTCGGCGGCGGAATTGTTTTCTAAAAAATTCCGTGTCACGATCGTCAACCACTCGCGTTTCGGATGTACGGCGGCGCGCGCCTATCCGCCGCTGATCAAGTCGCTCGATTCCGATGGCGCGTCCGGGCCGGTTCTCCTCGAATTCGGAGGCAACGACTGTGATTATAACTGGAAAGAGGTCTCGTCGGATCCCCGAAAACAACATCAACCGAACACTCCGGCTGGCAAATTCGAGGAGATTCTGAGGGGGATGATCTCGGCCGTCCGCGCCGCGGGCGGTCGTCCGGTTACAATGAGTCTTCCCCCGATCCACGCGGAACGATATTTCGAATTCATCTCCCTGCTTCCCGGGGTCATTCCCGCCCGGATCATGGAATTCCTTGGCGAAAAGCAGGTTATTTACAGACGGCAGGAGCTGTATTCAGCCCTTGTAGGCCGGATCGCAAGCGATATGAACGTCCCGTTCGTCGACGTTCGAACGGCTTTTCTCGAGCGCGACAACCTGGGCGATCACCTCTGTCTGGACGGAATTCATCCGAACGAAACGGGACAGGCGCTCATACAAGAGGTTTTTGCCGGACGGTACAAAATGCTCGCGGATTAAATATCCAGAGCAAATTGCCCGATCGTGCGCCTGCGCTTCCCGTCCGACGGAACGCGCCCTGGTTTTCGAACAAGAGTTTTTCGAAAGGCCGCCAGAAAAGGAGCCGATTAAATTGACATAGCAAACGCTGCCTTGTATAATCTTCTTTGCGCCGGCGAGTCGCGGATGTAGTTCAATGGCAGAATTCCAGCTTCCCAAGCTGACTACGCGGGTT
>CAZCLK010000011.1:0-50325 GCA_964499575.1 uncultured Oscillospiraceae bacterium
TGCCGTCGGCCGGGGAGATCGTGCTTTTCGACCGGAGCTGGTACAATCGGGCGGGTGTCGAGCGCGTGATGGGATTCTGTACCGAAGCGGAGTACCGGGAGTTTTTCCGGTCCTGCCCCGAGTTTGAGAACATGTTGATCCGATCCGGAATCATTCTTATCAAGTACTGGTTCTCTGTCTCGGACGAAGAACAGGAGAAGCGATTCGAAGACCGGATCGAAGATCCCGCGAAGCGCTGGAAACTGAGCCCGATGGATCTCGAATCACGGAGGCGTTGGAGCGACTATTCGCGCGCCAAGGATGAGATGTTCGAGCACACCGACACGAAAGAATCGCCGTGGCATGTCGTCAACGCCGACATTAAAAAGCACGCGCGGCTCAACTGTATCGCGCACCTTCTGAGTATGATCTCCTACGAGGATATGACGCCGGAACCGCTTGAGCTTCCGCCGCGCCAGGAGGACTCCGGCTACGTGCGGCCGCCGATCCAAAGTCAGCATTTTATCCCGGAAATCTACGGAAACCCTTAGGCGCGACCGTTGACCATCCCGGAAAACAACCGCGGGCATAGACCGATGCCCGAGTGTCCTCCTACTTATCGAAAAGCGCCCTGAATTAAAAAAGCGCCCGGTCTCCCGGACGCCTTATGTGATTTAGTAGCCGATGGACTCCAGTATATCTTTTACTTCGTCCTTAAACTCCTTGTCCACCTCCAGATAGATCATCGTATTGTCGATCCTGGAAACGACAAAAAAACCTTCTCCGGTCGTCATCGCGAATTTGGAATAGTTCGCGATGTTCACTTCGGATTTGGATCTGGCTGAACCGCTACTGCCGTAGGTAGATTCAAAATCGTCCTTGTTATGACTGAACGCCCGTACGGCCTCCCTGTCCGATTCCAGAACATAGAACTCGATCTGATAATCGTCGTTATAGGCAATCAGGCACTTTTCGACGACTTCCTCGTCCGCGAATTGCTCCGTACTATCCTCGACTGTAAAATCCTCGTCCTCCATCGCTTCCGTGAAATCGTCCGCAGAAATGGATTCCTTGTCCTTGAACATTCCGCACGAGGCCGCCGAAAAAAGGATTACCAGGATTATTACCCCGGCCGCAAGTTTTTGTAATGTTTTCATAACAACCCTCCTTCTACCTTCTTCTTCTGATCGCCAGCAGCCGAAGCAATGTGATGATCGCCGAAGCGGCGGCGGCGACATAGGTCATCGCGGCCGCGCGAAGGACTCTTTTGGCGCCGACAAGCTCATCGTCCGTGAGGATATTCGTGTCCGCCAGGATCCGCAGCGCCCGTTTGCTGGCGTCGAATTCGACCGGCAAAGTCACCAGATAAAATAGTACCGCAAAGGCAAACAGAAGAATCCCGATGTTTGCCATGATAATACCGGCCTGTCCGATATAAGAGGTAAAAGCAAACCCGAAAATCGCCATATACGGGCCGAATCTTGATCCGATATTGGCAAGCGGAACCAGAAAAGCCCGAACCTTATTCGGCAGAAAGCTCTTGGAGTCCTGGATGGCGTGCCCGCATTCATGTGCCGCGACTCCGATCGCCGCGACCGAGGGGCTCCCGTATACCGTCTGGGAAAGGCGGAGCACCTTTTCTTTCGGAGAGTAGTGATCCGTGAGATTACCGGCGACCGGCTCAACAGAGACCCCGTTTCCGAATCCGCCGTCATTTGACAGATTTGCGGAGCGCAAAATATACTCGGCCGCGTCTTTGCCCGTAATGCCTCGTTGAGACACCACTTTACTGTATTTACTGAACGATACCTTGGTCCATATACTCGCGAAAAGCGACAGCAAGACCGTACCGATCATCAGGAACAGCCCGTAATCGTAGAAGAAGTCCCAGAATTTTTCCGTAGGCATAAAGTTTCACGTTCCTTTCCGTTCGAAAACGATACGACTGAATAAGGGTTGCGATGTATACTCTCAGCTATATTCCATCTTATCATAAAGAATCGAAGTCGGGCACATCGCGAAGCAGCACAAAAACCACAACCGTCATCGTCAGTTTTCTTATAAATACCTCCGCTATCTTTAAAAAAAGCCGGCAGAGGAGATCTCCCCTGCCGGCAGTACAAGAAAACGGAAATTACGCCAGACAAATCTTCGAGAAATCCTCGGCCTTCAGAGAAGCACCGCCGACCAGTCCGCCGTTGATGTTTTTCTGAGCGAAAAGTCCCGCGACGTTCTCGGCATTCATCGATCCGCCGTATTGGATCGTCTGATTCGCGGCGGCTTCTTCGGAATACAACTCGGCGAGTGTCTTTCGGATAAACGCGCACACTTCCTCGGCCTGCTCGTCGGTCGCTACCTTTCCTGTTCCGATCGCCCAGATCGGCTCATACGCGATCGTGATCTGGCAGAGCTTACTCTCCGGGATACCGGCAAACGCAGCCTTGATCTGTCCCTTGATCCAATCAAACGTTTCACCGGCTTCGCGCTGAGCGAGCGACTCTCCGCAGCAGACGATCGGGCGAAGTCCCCAAGTGAGCGCCGCCTTAATCTTCTTGTTGACGGTCTCGTCGGTCTCCCCGAAATACTCTCTGCGCTCGGAGTGTCCGATGATCACATAGGTGACACCCATTCTGGAAAGCCACGCCGGAGAGATCTCGCCGGTAAAGGCACCCTTCTCGGCGATATAGCAGTCCTGCGCCGCGACCTTGACGTTTGTGTACGCGGTCGCTTCCAAAGCGGCGGCAATCGCGGTAAACGGCACCGCAACGGCAATATTGGATGTTGCGTCCTTCACCAGGGGCTTCAGCGCGTCGATGAGTTTCAGGGCATCCGCCGGGATCCCGTTGTTCATCTTCCAATTGCCGGCCGCAAACGTACGGCAGGGAACCTTATCTTGAAGGCAGTCGATACCGGGAAGCACCTTGCCCTCGATAAATTCGAGAGACGCGCCGCCGCCTGTGGAGATATGCGTGACCTGATCGGCATAGCCGAGCTTCTCAACCGCCGCTGCGGAATCTCCGCCGCCGATGATCGAGACCGCTCCGGACTCCGCGACGGCTTTGGCGATCGCGCGGGTACCTTCCGCAAACTTCTCAAATTCAAAAACGCCGGCCGGGCCGTTCCAAACGACGGTCTTCGCCTTGGCGATCGCCTCGGAGAACATTTTGATGGTCTCCGGGCCGATATCCATGCCCATCCATCCATCGGGAATACCATCACAACAAACGACCTTCGACTGAGCGTCCGCGGCAAAAGCATCCGCGACTACATTGTCCTTCGGAAGAAGGATCTCCACACCCTTAGCCTCTGCCTTCGCGAGGAGCTCTTTGGCCAGATCCGCCTTGTCCGGTTCGCAGAGTGAAGCACCGACACTGAAGCCCTTGGCATAATCAAAGGTGTACGCCATCGCGCCTCCGATGATAATCTGGTCGGCTTTGTCCAAAAGATTCTCGATGACACCGATCTTATCGGAAACCTTTGCGCCGCCCAGGATAGCGACAAAAGGACGCTCGGGATTCGAGAGGGACTTACCCATGATCTCCAGTTCCTTCTGAATCAGATAACCCGAAGCGCTCGGAAGGAAATTGGCAAGACCCGCCGTCGAGGCGTGAGCGCGATGCGCCGTGCCGAACGCGTCGTTGACATAAAGTTCCGCGAGTGAAGCGAGCTCGGACGCGAACGCGGGATCGTTCTTGGACTCTTCCTTGTGGAAACGGACATTCTCAAGCATCATGATCTCGCCGTCCTTGAGCGCCGCGGCCTTCGCCTTGGCATCCTCGCCGATGACGTCCTCAGCCTGAATGACCGGCTGTCCCAAAAGCTCCGAGAGGCGCTGTGACGCGGGCTTCATCGAAAAGATCGGCTCCGGTCCGCCCTTCGGACGACCGAGGTGGGATACCAGAATGACCTTTGCCTTGTTATCCACCAGATACTTGATGGTCGGGATCGCGCCCTTGATGCGCTTGTCGTCCGTAATCTCGCCGGTCTTCTTGTCCTGCGGTACGTTAAAATCAACGCGTACGATGACTTTCTTTCCGGCCACTTTCAAATCTTCGACATTCTTCTTGGGAACCATTGCCATAATGTTCACTCTCCTTAATCATTCACTCCCGTCAAAGGGAGGTATTCAAACGGAAAAAACCCGATATACCGGAAGTCCGGAAAATCAAGCCATATCATTATACAGAGAAACTCCTTGTGTTTCAATGATATATAGGGGATGAAAACTTGAAGAAAACGCCGTAAATTGATACTCTTGTGTTGAGCAGTTTCACGAAATAAAGGGCGCATACCCGTTTTGGCGAAGCCCGAACAGGAGAAAAAATGGCTGATTATCATCCGATCGTTTTGGCCCTCATCGGAACGGGCTTCACTTTTTTTATGACGTCGCTCGGAGCCGCGATGGTATTCCTGTTCAAAAAAGACATGGCGGATCGGGTTCAGCGGATCTTTCTCGGTTTTGCCGCCGGAGTCATGATCGCCGCCTCGGTCTGGAGTCTTTTGATTCCGGCGATCGAACACGCCGAAAAGCTTGGACAGAACGGGCTTCTGCCGGCTGCCGGCGGATTTATCCTGGGCGCTCTGTTCCTTTTCGGGCTGGATAATCTGCTTCCCCACCTGCATCCGGGAAGCAACGACCCCGAAGGCCTGAGCAGTCACATGAAGAGAACATCCCTTCTGTTCTTCGCGGTCACGCTCCATAACATTCCCGAGGGAATGGCCGTCGGTCTGGCCTTCGCATTGGTCGCCAATCCGGATGCGTCGTCCGCGACACCGCTGGCCGCCGCTATGGCATTGGCTCTCGGTATGGGAATCCAGAACTTTCCCGAGGGTGCGGCGATCTCGCTTCCCCTGCGGCGCGAGGGTTTTTCGCGTCGAAAAGCTTTTGCGTACGGCAGTCTCAGCGGAATCGTCGAGCCGGTCGGAGGCGTGCTGACCGTCCTGATCGCGGGTGCCGTCTCCTCCGTGATGCCCTGGCTTCTCTCGTTTGCGGCCGGAGCGATGATCTACGTCGTCGTCGAGGAACTGATCCCGGAAGCTCATCTGGGCGAACATTCCCACCCGGGCACGGCCGGAGTGTTGTTTGGATTTCTGGTGATGATGGCATTGGATGTTTCTTTGGGGTAACGGAAAAGGCCGGAGTCGATATGGGGGCTTTGAATTTTTCTTGTTGACAAACAATAAAAACGGCGATACTATCCTAAGGTGCCAAGCGACACAAGCAGGCATAAATCGATCAGAAGAGGGAGGTGAGCGGCATATGCGAAAGCAAACAGCATCGGGAATTCTGCGTTTTAATACGGCTAAAGGTTCTGAGCTCTTGATTAATTCCGGCATTTTTGCCGTATATAACAATATGGTTGCCGCTCCGCCGATGTTTATCTGATCGGATTATACCGATAGAGATCATTGTCCCGGAGGGCACCGCCCGACGGGACTTTTTTTATTCCGTGTCCCGCCGCAGAACAACGGAACGAGCCGCTTTAAATATTCAAAAAGCGATACATAACAAGGAGAGCCGCGGTTGCGGCAAGTGAAGATAATGAGTCCGATTCAAAGATTTAAGAAATTTCTCCGCCCGGGAAAAGACCGGGAATTCAATCAAAAGCTCATGAAGCTGACCATCCCCATGGCGCTTCAGGAGCTGATGATGTGCTGTGTGTTTCTTTTCGACACGATCATCGTCAGCGGCCTGGGCGACGAGTATCTGGGCGCATCCGGACAGGCCGGGCACTTTACGTTTCTGATGTGGAGCGGCCTTTTCGCGATCTCCGGTGCGGGTTCGATCTATGCCGCCCAGTACTGGGGCAAGGATAAGGACATCAACGGAGTCAGAAAGTCCTTTACGACGACGATCATTTTCGGCGCGATCATCGCGATTCCCTTCTTCATCATTGCGTTCTTCTTCCGGGACAATCTGATGTTTATACTGGCACAGGATCCCCGAACGCGCGAGCTCGGCTCCGAATACCTTTCGATCGTCAGTTTCGCGTATCTGTTCTGGTTCATCACGTCGATGTTCTGCAGTGTTCTGCGTTCGGTCGGGATCACGCGAATCCCCATGATCGCCTCGGCCGTATCCATCGGAATCAACGTGATCATGGACAGTCTTCTCGTGTACGGCGTTTTCGGGCTTCCGCGACTGGAAATCAAAGGCGCGGCGCTGTCGACCGTCGTCGGCTCCCTGGTGGAATTGATCCTTCTTGTCATTCTCGCCCGAAAAGCAAAGGCGCCGATCACACTGACGCGAAAGGATTTTATCCGGCCGGATAAGGAACTGCTTAAAAAGTTTACAAAGGCCGCAGTCCCGATGATGGCCAAGGATCAGTTTTGGGCACTCGGAGTTACCGTATACAGCATATGCTTTTCGCGACTTGGCGTCGCCCAGACTGCCGCGTACAACGCCTACTCGAATATCGGGGAGTTTATGAATATCGCCTTCTACTCGATCGGGAGTTCGGGCGGCATCATGATCGGACACGTTCTCGGTATGGGGGATATCGATAAGGCTAAAGAATACGCCTGGCGTCTCCTTCGACTCATCCTGATCTCCGGACTGATCCTCTGTCCGGTCTTCATGCTACTGACCAAGCTTTTCCTGCTTCCGTTCCCGAATTTGACCCCGGAGGCTATCGGTTACGCGAGGCAGGCACTGATCATCATTTCCCTGGTCATCTGGGCCAGAGGCATCAATTTCACGAACATGAACGGTATCCTCCGGTCGGGCGGAGATATCCTCGGAGCGGCTGCGATCGATATCGGAGGCTTGTGGTTATTCGGAGTACCGCTCGCTCTGGTGGTCACGCTGTGGTTCGGTCTTCCGTTCTGGGCGCTGATGATCGTCATCGCCTCCGAAGAGGTCCTCAAGGTCGGCATCAGCATCGCGCGCGTCCGGACCTACAAGTGGGCGAAGAAATTAGTGTAATGAAGCGCTCCGGTGATCGTGCCGGTGGCGCGATAACCGGATTGGCCGTCCGGTAATAACGAAAAACGGGCGACGGATTATTCCGCCGCCCGCTTTATTGCTGACTTCCCGCTGTTAAGCCTTCCCGACGAGTTCCTGCATCGCCTCGATAGCGGTCTGCATCTCAAAAATACGCTGGGGATTTCCGGGCATGAACCGGTTGATCTGACCTCCTGCTTCGATGAGCTCAATGGACTTTCCATAACTGACTTTGAGTCCTCTGAGACGCTCGACCGGGAATTCTTTGACCACTGGTTCGTAACCTCTCTGCGTATCGGTCAGACCGTCCTTCAGCGCCTTGCCCTTTTTGTACGCGATTCCTTTTTCGACCGGACACTGCGTGCCTGTATAGACCGCCCGACCGTCCCGGATGATCAATTCCCCGCTTCCGACCTCACGGAATACATGTTCGTCGAGCGGCAAAAACAGGCGGACTTTCTCGCTTATGGAGAAGTCTTCCCGCGCGACTCTCTCGCGCATCCGGGACCTCTCCCATACGACCCACTGATGCATATCGGGGAAAGCCTTGTCCCCTTCGCCATCGGGTCGGAAAAAACCCGTCGGCTCCATCCGGACGCGGTTGCCGCAGGAAGAGCAAATCAGCATTTCCTTCTCCGCGGTCATGACGTTATCCTTTTCGCATCGCGGGCAGGCGTGCGCGACATTCTGCGCGCCGGAAGCGATCGCTTTGTTTTTGAATGCGAACGGATGACCGGCAAACCACTCGTATTCGCTGTATGTCAATTGCTCCAGAAGATACGCCTGGATGTCCTCCACGCTCATTTCCCTGACACGTTCGGCGGGAAGAACCGATTTGATCCCGGCGGTAATCCGGCCTCTTCGAAAACCACTCTTGCTCCATCGCGGCCAGGTCATATACGCGCCGTGGGATTCCATAACGGCAATCGCGCTATTAGTCTTCTTGATCATCCGGGCGAGCGCGTCGTCAAAATGAATCGACGTCCCGTCCACCAGCCGTGTCGCCTCCGGAAATATTCCGAGTGTTCCGCCGCGCTTCAGAGCGGTCAGCATTCCTTTGACCGCTCTGGAATCCGAGCGGAATTGAGTCTTCGGGATCGCGCCGCCTCCGGTAAAAAGCGGGCCGACGATGCGGTTTCTGAAAATGAACGTACCCGCGACAAAATTGATTTTGCGTCCGTACAAAACTGCGGCCATGATAATCGGGTCAAGATAAGAGGGATGGTTCCCGATACACACCAGGGGACCTTTCATCCGGACCACTTCTTTATTTCTGCGGATCTTGAACGCGAACAGCAGGCGGGAGAGCGTTACCGCGATCCCCAAGCCGATGAAACTATAAAGAAAAGTATTCGGAACGCCTCCGAGACCGATTTCTTTTTTGTCGGACATCCCAGTTCTCCGATCTGATTGATGCGATCATGTGCGATTATTCTTCAAGGAACGTCGCTTTTTGCGACATAATTTGATAACATCTGTTTCGTATTATACAGTAGAGTCGCATTTTTGGCACACGCCGCTTGCATATTCCCCGTATTCCTATTTCCGGAGGTCTTTACCCGAATGGCAAAATACTGTTTTTACTGCGGTCAGGAGCTCGCCCCCGGCGAAAAATGCAAATGCCGTCGCCCGAACGGCACTGTGCCGCCGAAGGAAGAGCGAGGCCAAAGCGGCGGCACGGGCGCTCAAAAAAACCGGGAGTCGGCCAAGGCCGGAAAAAACGATGCCTCCTTCGGTCCGAAGATTAAAAGAAGCGGTAAGGAGCGATCCTCCCGGCCCGGGTTCAGACTCCGGACATTTACTGACCAACTGCGCACGCTTTTCCCGACCTTTTCGAGCGGGGCAATGTCCTTCGCCGGATATTTGTTACGTCCGGCGACGAAGATCCGGCAGGAATCTCTCCGGGCCAAGCGACCGTTTTCACTCGTTACCATCGCCGTTTTTTCTGTGATGACCGCCCTGCTCGGCGTTCTGCTCGTCTATTCCGGTTCTCATCTGTTTACCGGAATGATGGACTCGATCTTTGGCAGTGAAGCCCTTGAATTTTGCAGAAATCACCCCGCACCCTCTTTTTTCGCGTTGATGATTTTGACCCTTCTGTTTATTCTGATCCTGACACTGGGGTTCTACCTAACATCCCGAATCGGCAGTCGTAAGCCCACATTTCGCAAAACACTTGACCTGGTCTCCATCTCTCTGGTGTACGTACAGATCACCGAGATTATCCTGCTGATTACAGTCCTGCTCGGCGGCAGAAGCTCGATTTCCTTCCTCTTTATCGGCCTGATTCTTCTGGGAGTGGCTCAACTTCTCGCTTTCCGCAACGCCCTCGGGCTCTCCGAGGATCACATCTTTATGATGATCCTCGGGATTTACACGGCGACGTATCTTATCGCTAAACTGATGATATTTGGCCTGGTCACTGTTTTCTTTCCTGCTTGAAAATGAGCCCGGGCGGATCGGATCCCCCCCGGGCTCATTCCTGATCAATGTTCACGCGCACCGCACGTCTCTGTCATTTCCCTTACGGGTCGAAGATGTTGCTTCCGGATTCCGGCAACCCCTAAATTCCGGGGTCTGCTTCCTCCGAACCTTCGGCTTTCTTTGTCCTTCTCGCCTGCTTGGGCTTTCTTTCGATGTTGACGTCGCCGTCCTTCTCATCGATCAGCGCAATGTCTCCGACTTCGACCTTCCGGTCGAGGATCGCCTGAGAGAACTTATCTTCAACCATAGATTGAATGACCCGCTTCAGCGGTCTTGCACCGTACTGCGGATCGTAACCCTTCTTCGCAAGAAGTTCTTTTGCCTTGGTCGTGATCTCAATGCGGATGCCCATCTCATCGATCCTGGATGAAAGATTATGAATCAGCAAGTCGACGATCTTCATGATGGATTCCTTGTTGAGCATCCGGAAGAAAATAATCTCGTCGACCCGGTTCAGAAATTCCGGATTGAACGCCTTTTTCATCTCCTCCAGAACAAGTTCTTTGGCCTCGTCGTAGGTCTTGCCGCCATAAAGTCTCTCGTTCGAGGCTTCGTCGATCGTAACAAAACTCTTACCGGTCTCCTCGTCGACCTGAGTGGTCGGTGCCGAGAAACCGATCCTTCTTCCGGCGGATGTCGTGAGCATTCGGGCACCGATATTGCTCGTCATAATAATGATCGTGTTCTTGAAATCGACAACTCTGCCCTGTCCGTCCGTCAGCCGCCCGTCGTCCAGGATCTGGAGCATCGCGTTGAATATCTCCGGATGCGCCTTTTCGATCTCATCGAAAAGCACTACGGAATACGGACGTCTCCGGACCTTCTCGGTCAGTTGCCCGCCCTCCTCATACCCGACATAGCCGGGCGGAGAACCGATCAGTTTGGAAACATCGTGTTTCTCCATATACTCGGACATATCGACGCGGATCAGGGCGTTTTCGTTGCCGAACATCACGTCCGCCAACGCTCTTGCCAGTTCGGTCTTGCCGACTCCGGTGGTTCCGAGGAAGATGAACGATCCGGACGGGCGCTTTGGGTCCTTGAGCCCCAAACGACTCCTGCGGATCGCTTTTGCCACAGCGGTCACCGCTTCATTCTGTCCGATGACCCGTTTCCTGATCTCCTCCTCAAGGTGTTTCAGTTTCTCGGCATCACTCTCGTTGATTTTTGAGACGGGTATGCCGGTCCAGCTGGCGACAATATGCGCGATATCGTCCGGAGTCAATTCCTTCTTGTTTTTAATGTGCTCGTCATTGACCTTGCGACGGATCTCGCCCAGCTTTTTTTCCAGTTCCGTCTCCTCGTCCCGAAGCTTCTGTGCGGTTTCAAAATCCTGCTTTTCGATCGCCTCGCTCTTCAGGCGCACGATCTCATGGATCCGCCCGCCGATTTCACGGCCCTCGTCGGTCTCCTTGGTACAACGGATCCGAAGGCACGATGACGCCTCGTCAATCAAGTCGATTGCCTTGTCCGGGAGAAAGCGGTCGGTAATGTAACGACTGGAAAGGATCACGGCGGCGTCGATTGCGTCGTCCGGGATCTTAATCCCGTGATGCTGCTCATACTTTTCGCGGATCCCCTTAAGAATCAGGATCGTATCCGTTGTCGACGGCTCCTTGACCATGACCTGTTGAAAACGACGCTCGAGCGCAGAATCCTTTTCGATGTGCTTTCTGTATTCATCGAGGGTCGTTGCGCCGATGATTTGCAATTCTCCCCGGGTCATCAACGGTTTCAATATGTTGGCGGCGTCCATCGCACCTTCGGCGTTTCCGGTCCCGATAATCGTATGGAGCTCGTCAATGAAAAGGATAACGTTTCCGGCCGTCCGCGCCTCCTCAAGCCCTTTTTTCAGACGTTCCTCGAATTCTCCTCGGTATTTGGTTCCGGCGATCATCGCCGCCAGATCGAGTGACAACAGGCGCTTTCCGCGAAGCATATCCGGCACGTCGTCTTTAATAATTTTCTGCGCCAGCCCTTCTGCGATCGCGGTCTTTCCGACACCGGGCTCTCCGATCAGGACCGGGTTGTTCTTGGTTCTTCGGGCAAGGATCTGCATCACGCGATTGATTTCCTCCTCGCGGCCGATGACCGGATCGACCTTACCCTCCGCGGCAATCGCCGTGAGGTCGCGGGCGTATTGGTCGAGCACGCCGGTTTTGGAGCCCTTTTTGAGCGGCATACCGGATCTTGCGGAGTTTTCCGGGGCTTCGAAGGAAGCGCCGTCGAATCCTTCCGCCTCGCCTTCTTCCGCGGACGGCTCCCCGGTCCCTTCCAGCGAACCCGTCAGCGCTTCGATGGCCTCCTTACTTGTGATCCCGAGCTCCATGAGCAGTCGATACCCGGTACTTTGGCCGTCGCGCAGGATCGCCAAAAGGATATGTTCCGGCTCGACGATATTCTGCGACATCCGCTTGGCCAGAAATTCCGCCAGATATAGAATCCGTTTGGTTCGATTGGTGCACATCGCGAAGATCTCGTTCGGATTCATCGGCTTTTCGGAAAACTCCTTCGGCTCCCGACCCGTCACGAGAATGATTCCCCGCAAGATGTCTTCCTTCCGGATCCCGAGTTCATCCAAGACTTTTCCCGCGGGCGAGTCGCTCTCCGCAATCGCGTAAACGATCTGCTCCGTCCCGATATAATCGAGCGAGAAAGCATCCGAACAGACGAACGAACGATACAGTATACGAATTGACCTTTCCGAAATATTCATATTATTCTTCCTTCCCCCGTGATCACTGTGATGTCACGGTGTATGATTCATTTTCGCTATTTCAACTTTGCTTTTGACCCGCCGTCATCATCCGGCGAATCATCTGCGCCCGGTGGACTTCCTGTTGCGCAGGGTTTAAGATCTCTCCCTTGTCCTTCTGGACACCGGCCGGACCGATAAACGCTACCATTCGGGAAAGCGTCTCCGCATCCACCTCCGTAAAAAATCCGAGAGCACTCCCGAGTCTCAGGTCGCTGATGCGTTTCATCGCCTCCGAGTCCGTCATCATCCGCGCATAGAGCAATTCCCCGTATGATCGGTAAACCCGGTCGCGGATTTTGTCCGGATTACTGTCGAAAAGCTCTTTTCGGAGCTTTCGCTCGAGTTGAACAACCTCTTCCGCCATCTGTTTGAACCCGGAGAGCACATCGGCCTCCGCAATTCCGAGCGTGATCTGATTGGACAGTTGATATACGTTTCCGGTCGCCTGACTGTGTTCTCCCAAATGCCCCCGAACCGCAAATCCGGCATGCGTCAATCCGTCGATCAGGGGTTGAATCCGGTTCAGAAGCGTCAACGCCGGCAAATGAACCATTACCGACGCCCGCATGCCGGTCCCCGTATTGGTCGGGCAGGCGGTCAGAAAACCGTACCGGGTCGAATACGCGACCGGCAGGTTCTTTTCGAGGAAAACCGCGATCTCTTCGGCCTTTCGGTATGCCTTTTCAAGTGAGAACCCGCAATCCATCACCTGAATGCGAATATGATCCTCTTCGTTTACGAGGATGCTGACCGATTCGTCCTTGGAAATGCACACGCAACGACCGGCGCCTCCTTTGGCGAGGTCGTCACTGATCAAATGTTTCTCAACCAAAGCGTCGCGATCGGGCTCGGGCAGGAGGTCCATATTCAGGGATACAAATTTCTCCGTTCCGGCGACAGGAAGAGCCATGACCGCGGCCACGACCCGATCCCGGACCTCGATCATCTTTTCGGGGGTCATCCGGTGAGGAAAGGAATAGCCGTCGAGGTCACGCGCCAGGCGCACTCTGCTGGAGAGAACTACGTCCGCGTCTTTTCCGCAGCTGATATACCAACTCATGAACTCACTCTCCTTTTGCCTTCAGTCCGGTGATCTCGTCGCGCAACCTGGCCGCTGATAAATAATCTTCCCGAGCGATCGCTGCGTCCAACTCATCGTTCTTTTGAGCGATTAATTTGGTCCGCTGTTTGCGATCCATTTCTGTAATATCGCGGGATTCCCGATCAAGGGCTTCTGTCGCTTCGGTCGATAGCGCCTCCCGCTGCGCTTCATCCGGAACAACAACCTTCTCTTCGAATCGCGTTTGTGCGGAGCCGTCATCCTCCTCGTCGAGTTTTTTATGGGAGCGATGTTTCATTTTCTCCGCCAAATGTCTGCCCAGATGTGTCTTGCCCATTTGTGTACGACAGAAAACCGGATCGAGTTGACTTCCGAAAGCCTCATAACAGTCCGGACATCCGAGAAACCCTGTCTTTCTGAACTCGTCAAATGTAAGATTGCATCGACTGCATCGTGTTACGCGTCTCTTCTGAAGATCGTCCGCGCCTATTCCGAGCGTCGTCTGAAACGCATTGCCCATTACCGCAAAGGGATTGTTGAGCTTAACGGGCACGTTAAACGTCGGAATTGACAGGCCCATTTCCCGGGCGCATACATCGCATAAAATGAACGTTTGAGGCTTCTTACCCAATTCCTGCTGGACAATTTGAACGTTTGCCTCGCGTTCCTTACATCGTTGACATTTCATAGTTTTTCTCCCCGTTCGTGTCTGTTTTATCCGGCGAAAGCCAAATTCAATACGATTGGATGTTTCCGGTAATGAGACTGATCAGCATGTTTTTGAATATATCCATACGCACTACTCCTTTTCGATCCGAATCGATACCGGAAAGTGCGTTGTCCGAAACCGCCGCCATCATCAGTTTGGCCTGACCCATCGTAATGATCTGATAGTCGAGAAAATTCTGAAGATAGATCTCGGCTTGTTGCTGGGAAAGATCTTCTCCGAGCGCGTTGATGGTGTGCATCAGGTAATCGGTAGTCGCATAATTCTGAACTCTGGAGATCCGGATCTGACCACCGCCTCCCCGCCTGCTCTCCACAATAAATCCCTGTCCGTTCGTAAACCGGGTGGACAGCACATACGTAATCTGGGACGGAACGCAATTGACCTTCTCGGCCAAAGAACTCCTGCTGATCACCGCAACGCCCTGATTCTCGTCCAGAATCTGCTTGATCATGGTTTCAATCACATCGACCAATCTTGCCAATTTACTCATCCTTTCCCGAGTCTTGTCGTTATATTTTTGACTTTGACTATCTTTGACTTACTTATATTATAGCGTCCTCTCCTCTCCTGTCAAGCAACGGCCGGACATTTTTAAGGTCCCGTCGATCCGCCGGGCAATAAAAAATCGCCCCTGCCATAAGGCAGAGGCGACCTTCGGTTGACTGATTACAGTTGAATTATTGATTGTCCGAATCGGAATCGGCAGTGCTGTCCTTGCTTACTGCGTCGTCCGGCAGCATACCGAGAAGCCCGAAATTATCAGCGATGACGGGAACGGCAGAGATTTTCCGGTATCGGCTCATGCCCGTTCCTGCCGGGATCAGTTTACCGATGATAACGTTTTCCTTGAGTCCGAAGAGCGGATCCACCTTTCCCTTAACCGCCGCATCCGTCAAAACGCGCGTGGTCTCCTGGAAGGAAGCCGCGGACAGGAACGAATCCGTAGCCAGTGAGGCTTTGGTGATTCCCAAAAGCGTCCTTTTCCCCTTGGCCGGCTCAGTCCCGCGCGCTTCGGCGCGCTTGTTCTCTTCCTCGAAATCAAATATGTCAACCAGACTGCCGGTCATTAACTCGGAATCTCCCGGATCATCGATGCGTATCTTACGCATCATCTGTCGCGTTATGACCTCAATGTGCTTATCATTTATGGTAACACCGCCGCTCTTATAAACTTTGATGACCTCGCTGATGATGTACTTCTGAACGCCGCGTACCCCTTTGATCTTCATGATCTCCTGAGGGCTGACCGTTCCGTCCGTCAAAAGGTCTCCGGCCTCAACAAAATCGCCTTCGCGTACCTTGATCGTCGCGGAGTAAGACACGGGATATCTCTTCTCTTCGGTTCCGAGCTCACTGTCCTCAGTCTCGGCAGCCGTTACGATAATTTCACGCTTCCGCTTGATTCCCTCCTCAATCCGGACGATACCGTCGATCTCGGAAATAATCGCCTGACCTTTCGGCTTTCTGGCCTCGAAAAGTTCCTCGACACGAGGCAGACCCTGTGTGATGTCGTCGCCGGAAGCAATACCGCCGGTGTGGAACGTACGCATTGTCAGCTGTGTGCCGGGCTCGCCGATGGACTGAGCCGCCATGATACCGACCGCTTCTCCGCCGATTGCTTTCTCACCGGTCGCCAGGTTCACGCCGTAACAATGCGCGCAAACACCCTTACGCGCACGGCAGTCGAACACCGAGCGAATCTTCACCCGGGTAAGCCCCGACGCCTCGATCTTGTTGGCGATATCCTGTGTGATCAACTCGTTGGCTCCGATCAGGACCTCGCCGGTCTGAGGATGAACGATCTCGACCGCCGAAAAACGTCCCGCGAGTCGCTCACTCAACGACTTGATGATATCCTTCTTATCGTTTGCGACCGTAGCAAGTTCGCGGACATATGTAAAGTCATCCGTTCCGCAATCTTCCTCCGTGATGATGACATCTTGAGCTACGTCTACCAGACGGCGCGTCAGATAACCGGAGTCCGCCGTCTTGAGCGCGGTATCCGACAGCGATTTTCTCGCACCGTGCGATGAAATGAAGAACTCCAGAACGTTCATGCCTTCACGCAGATTCGACTTAATCGGGATTTCGATCGTTTTACCCGAAGTGTCCGACATATTACCGCGCATACCGGCCAATTGCTTGATCTGGTTGATCTGACCGCGCGCGCCGGAATCCGACATCATCTTGATCGGATTATACGGTCCGAGGTTCTTCTTGAGTTCCTCGGTAATCGCGTCCGTCGTGTTGTTCCAGATACCGATAACCGCTCTGTAGCGGCCGTCTTCGTTGAGCATTCCGCGACGGTACATGGCGTTGACGTGCTCGACCTTATCCTCAGCCTCGTGAATCATTTTTTCTTTGACATCCGGGACGATCATGTCCTCGATACCGATGGAGATACCGCCGCGCGTCGAAAATTTGAAGCCCAAGGCTTTGATGTTGTCCAGAAGCACGGCCGTTTGCGCGATGCCGTGCGTGCGAATCGCCCGGCTGATAACATCTTCCAGCCGCTTCTTTCCGACCAGGAAATCGCATTCCAACAACAATTCGTTGCCCGGGACGGAGCGATCAACATAGCCCAGATCCTGAGGAATGATCTCGTTGAATAAAAATCTGCCCAATGTCGATTTTACCAAACCGGTACGCGTCTTTCCGTCGATATCCCGCGAAACACGGACGGTGATCGGCGCGTGCAACTCCAAATGATGAGCGTCATACGCCATGATTGCCTCTTCCAGACCGGAGAAGACCATGCCCTCACCTTTTTCGCCGGGCTTATCGATGGTCAGATAATAACAACCCAGGATCATATCCTGCGTCGGGACCGTGACCGGCTTACCGTCCTGAGGTTTCAGAAGGTTATTGGATGAGAGCATCAGGAATCGGGCTTCTGCCTGGGCCTCGGCCGACAGCGGCACATGGACTGCCATCTGGTCTCCGTCGAAGTCTGCGTTAAACGCTGTACAAACCAGCGGATGAAGCTTGATCGCGCGTCCTTCGACCAGTATCGGCTCAAAAGCCTGAATACCGAGTCTGTGGAGCGTCGGCGCACGGTTCAGCATGACCGGGTGATCCTTGATGACATTCTCGAGGATATCCCACACAACATCGGAAGCACGCTCCACCAGTCTCTTTGCGGTTTTGATATTCTGCGCGTGCTCGTCTTTGACCAGACGCTTCATCACAAAAGGCTTGAAGAGCTCGAGCGCCATTTCCTTAGGCAGGCCGCACTGATGCATTTTAAGTTCCGGTCCGACAACGATAACAGAACGGCCGGAATAGTCGACACGTTTTCCGAGAAGGTTCTGACGGAACCGACCCTGTTTGCCCTTGAGCATGTCCGAAAGAGACTTCAACGCGCGGCTGGAAGCACCCGTTACCGGACGTCCCCTTCTGCCGTTATCGATCAATGCGTCGACCGCTTCCTGAAGCATGCGCTTTTCATTGCGAACGATAATCTCCGGAGCGCCGAGTTGCAGAAGTTTACTGAGGCGGTTATTGCGGTTGATCACGCGCCGATAAAGATCGTTTAAGTCGGAGGTTGCGAAACGTCCGCCGTCCAGTTGAACCATCGGGCGAAGTTCGGGCGGCAAAACAGGCAGCACGTCCAATATCATCCATTCCGGTTTGTTGCCGGACTTTTTGAATGCTTCGACCACTTCCAGGCGCTTGACTATTCTGGCTTTTTTCTGCCCCGAGGAATTGCGGAAATCCTCACGAAGGCTTTCCGCGAGTTTGTTGACATTGATCTGCTGAAGGAGAATCTTGATCGCCTCCGCACCCATCTTGGCAACAAACGAATTACGGCCGTACTGGTCGATCGCGTCTCTGTATTCCTTCTCTTCAATAATCGAGTTTTTCTGAAGTTCGGTCGTCCCCGGATCAATGACGATGTACGCCCCGAAATAAAGGACCCTTTCCAGGTTCCGTGGTGTTATATCCAGAATCAAGCCCATACGACTGGGGATCCCTCTGAAATACCATATGTGAGAAACGGGCGCGGCCAATTCGATATGCCCCAGACGCTCACGCCGAACCTTGGATTTGGTTACCTCAACCCCGCAACGGTCGCAAATGATACCCTTATAACGAATCTTTTTATACTTTCCGCAATGGCACTCCCAGTCTTTCTGCGGCCCGAAAATACGCTCGCAGAACAATCCGTCACGTTCGGGCTTGAGTGTTCTGTAGTTGATCGTCTCCGGCTTTTTCACTTCGCCGTGCGACCAACCCTTGATGGTCTCCGGTGACGCCAGTCTGATTCCGATGGACTCGAAATGATTCAGTTCAAACATATGTGTGAAGTCTCCTTCCCATGCGACAAATCCCGCCCGAAAACCGGCGTGATCAAGTGATTATTATTCATCCTCGGTCGGATCAATCTCGATCCCGACCGTCTCCTCATCCTCGATTTCGAGAGATAAGTCCGGAAATTCCAGGTCATCCAGACTGTCTTCGTCATCGGAATCGTCGACCAGTTCGCCGTCCGGTCCGACTTCGGAGAATCCCTTGCCTTCCAATTCGCTCTCATCCGGCTGGAGGATATACTTGGAAATCAACTCCGGATCAGGAGTCGGCAAATCCCCGTCCTCCTCGGTTGCGTCGGGAATTTCACACTCCTCGTTCTCCCCGGTGTAAATGTGAACATCAAGCGCCAAAGACTGGAGTTCGCGAACAAGCACCTTGAACGATTCCGGAATGCCGGCTTCCGGCACGCTCTGTCCCTTGACGATCGACTCGTAGGTCTTTGTACGCCCGGTAATATCGTCAGACTTGACCGTCAGGATTTCCTGCAGGGTGTGCGCTGCGCCGTAGGCCTCAAGCGCCCAGACTTCCATCTCTCCGAAACGTTGTCCGCCGAACTGCGCTTTTCCGCCCAAAGGCTGTTGCGTTACCAGAGAATACGGTCCGATCGAACGGGCGTGGATCTTGTCGTCGACCAGGTGGTGAAGTTTCATATAGTACATAACTCCGACCGTAATCCGGTTCTCAAACGGCTCTCCGGTACGTCCGTCGAAAAGGATGGTTTTGCCGTCCGGATCGATTCCCGCCTCTTTGAATGCCGCTACGATATCCGACTCGTTCGCTCCGTCGAAAACAGGAGTCGCAACCTTCCATTTCAGGGCGCGGGCTGCATATCCGAGATGGACTTCCAACAGTTGTCCGATGTTCATACGGGAAGGAACGCCGAGCGGATTCAGTACGATATCCAGCGGGGTTCCGTCCGGAAGGAACGGCATATCCTCTTCGGGCAGGATCATCGAAACGACACCCTTATTCCCGTGACGACCGGCCATTTTGTCTCCGACAGACAACTTTCTCTTCTGAGCGATATATACACGAACAAGTTTATTGACGGTGCCCTTGAGGACGCTGTCGTTCTCCTTCGTGAAGACCTTGACATCGACGACGATGCCGGACTCACCGTGCGGCACGCGCACGGAAGTGTCGCGGACCTCGCGAATCTTTTCGCCGAAAATCGCTCTGTACAGGCGCTCCTCAGCCGTCAGCTCCGTTTCTCCCTTCGGGGTGACCTTTCCGACAAGAATATCTCCCGCCTGAACCTCGGCACCGACCCGAACAACGCCTTCTTCATCCAGATCCTTGAGCGCGTCATCGCTGACGTTGGGAATCTCGCGCGTAATCTCCTCCGCGCCGAGCTTCGTATCTCTGGCTTCGCACTCGTATTCCTCGATATGAATCGAGGTGTACACATCATCTTTGACCATTCTCTCATTGATCAGGACGGCGTCCTCATAGTTATATCCTTCCCAGGTCATGAACCCGATCAGGACATTTCTGCCGAGAGACAGCTCTCCGTCGCAGGTGGACGGACCGTCCGCGATGACGTCACCGGCCTTGATCGCGTCGCCTTGACGAACAATCGGCTTCTGGTTGATACACGTACTCTGGTTGGATCGCTGATACTTGATCAGAGGATAGACATCCTTCTTTCCCAAGTTTGTCGAAATTTCGATCCGGTCAGCGGAAACAAAGGAAACAACGCCGTCGTTCTTCGCAACGCTGCAAACGCCGGAGTCTTTTGCTGCTCTGTACTCCATACCGGTACCGATGATCGGAGCTTCCGTCCGAATCAAAGGAACAGCCTGACGCTGCATGTTCGAACCCATCAGGGCGCGGTTCGCGTCGTCGTTTCCGAGGAACGGGATCAAAGCGGTCGCGACGGAAACCAACTGCTTCGGCGAAACGTCCATGTAGTCGACATCTTCCGGATTGACCTCAATAAACTTATCCAGGTAGCGGCAAACCACCTTCTTATCGAGAAAACGTCCGTCCCCGTCGATCGGCTCGTTCGCCTGGGCAATGTTGTAATAATCCTCCTGGTCAGCGGTCATATAAACCACTTCCCGTGTGACGACACCCTTCTTCTTATCGTAGTGCCGGTAAGGGGTCTCGATAAAACCGTATTTGTTTACTCGTGCGTATGTCGCAAGAGAGTTGATCAGTCCGATGTTCGGACCTTCCGGCGTCTCGATCGGGCACATTCTTCCGTAGTGGGAGGAGTGAACGTCACGAACCTCAAAGTTCGCCCGGTCGCGGGAAAGACCTCCGGGTCCGAGGGCGGACAGTCTTCTCTTATGGGTCAACTCCGCAAGCGGATTCGGTTGGTCCATAAACTGCGAAAGTTGGGAAGAACCGAAAAACTCTTTGACCGCCGCGCTGACCGGCCGTGTATTAACGAGTTGCAGCGGGGTAACCGAAGACATGTCGGGAACAGCGCCCATGCGCTCACGGATATTTCTCTCCATCCGAGAAAATCCGATGCGGATCTGGTTCTGCAAAAGCTCACCGACCGAACGGACTCTGCGGTTGCCGAGGTGGTCGATATTATCGAGATGACCGATCCCGTATTCCAGGCCCAAAAGATAACTGACGGTGGCGATAATATCTTCGACCGTAAGATGTTTGGGCATCAAATCGTACTGGTGATTGTTCAGCGCTTCGGTCAATGCCTCAGCAATGCGGCCTTTCTCGGAGGAGCGCGCTTCTGAAATGATCGAACGCAGGACACCCGTCCGGACCTTCTCATTGATCGTGGTCGCGGAAATATCAAAGCCTTTCAGTTCCTTCGCCGAGAAGCTGGAGCGGATGAACACATCCGCGTCCACACGGCCGTTGCCGATTATCTTGAACTCGTTCTCGGATATACGAACCGTATCGCCGATCGTGGTAATCGGATAGATGAAGACTTCATTGATACCGGCATTTTCGATCTCCAGAGCCTTCTCGGGGGAAATAACCGAGCCGGCCGCAAGGAGAATCTCCCCGTCGTCCGAAATTACGTCGCGCGACGCTTTATGCCCCTTGACGCGAGTGGACAACGACAATTTCTGATTGATCTTATATATACCGACGCGGGCAAGATCGTATCTCTTCGGATCGAAAAACATGGAGTTCAGGAGTGTTTCCGCGCCCTCGACAGACGCAGGCTCACCCGGACGAAGTTTACGGAAGAGTTCGGTAAGTCCCTCCTCACGAGAGTGTGAGACGTCCTTCTCAATCGTGGCGTTCAGGCATCGCTCATCGCCGAAAAGCGTTCGCAGTTCGTCATCCGTCCCGATTCCGAGCGAACGGAGAAACACGGTAAGAGGGAACTTGCGGGCGCGATCGACGCGCACGTAGATAACCCCGTTGGCATCCATCTCGTATTCAAGCCAGGCGCCGCGGTTCGGGATCACTTGAGAAGCATACAATTCCACGTCGCTCTTATCGCGCTCCGAAGAATAATAGGCTCCCGGGGAACGCACCAATTGGCTGATAATGACTCTTTCGGCTCCGTTGATGACAAACGTGCCGTTATCCGTCATGATCGGAAAGTCTCCGATAAAAACCGACTGCTCCGTGATCCTGGAATCGCGCTTGTTGTTCAGGCGAACCGTGACCTTTAGAGGAGCGGCAAAATTGGAATCTTTCTCTTTGCATTGTTCGATGTTGTTCTGAGAGTTGTCAATGTCAAATTCCTTGCTGACAAAAGATAATTCTATATCTCCCGAATAGTCTGTAATCGGTGATACCTCACGTAAAACCTCCATCAGACCTTCATCTAAAAACCATTGGTAGGAATTCTTCTGGACCTCGATCAGATTCGGCACTTCAATGACTTCGTCGATACGAGAGTAGGATAAGCGATCCACTCTTCCCTGCTTGACGGGACGCACCATTACACATCACCTCACGAATGTTCCGGCTGTTAGGCCATCGATGTCGCGTCAGCAGTATTTACGGAATTATAAAGGTCGTTCAAGCCGAAAACGAACCCTATTCCCAGTAAAAAACACGAAAGGCGACACGCCTCCAATTTATAACGCGCTATAGAATGATAGCACCGTAAGAGACGCATGTCAATGAAATTATGATGAATGCGAGGCGATATTTCGATCAGTCGGGGGTGGCCAGCGCAATATTTTTGTAGTTGATCTCGTATGAAACGACTCCCTTATCATCAATGGCTTGTGACCACTGTTCAAACTGCTCGTCGATCATCATACTGCGAAGGGTGTACTTCCATGCGGGAATGTTCTCCACGAAGTACACAACGTCAACATAATTGCCGCTCTTGACAATCGTCAGATCGCCGCCCTTGCGGTCCGGAGAAATCAGCCAGTTGGTGAGTTCGCGTTGAGCTTCATCCGCCATATCTTCGGTAAACAGAGAAGCGGGAGTGACTCCCGTTACCAGTCCGCCGCTCGCCTTGCTCGGAAAATCATCGGTATTTTTCTTAACCAGAGAGATAAAACTCTGCTCATCCGTGACCTTAAGCATCAGCTCCTCAGCGAGCAGATCCGTCTTGTCTTTATCCGCTTGGAGGACGTTTCCGTCGATATCAAACTCGCCTTCATAATCCATCCGGAGAAAGCGGTACGCGATCGTCGGAGACTCATCGACACGACGGGAAATGAAGTAAACGGCAATAACACCGGTTTCTTTTTCGAAAACCGCCGTATCCCCCTCGGCGCGATCCGTCGAGAAAACGAAGGTCGCCATCTCCTCGCTGACATCTTTGATACTGCTGTATGAAATATCTTCGGCGAGCGTCGGGTCCTTCCCGTCGGCAAAATTGGCGGCCGCATCCTCGCCCGCAAGCTCCGCGCAAGCGTCACGGAAGCTCTGCTCGTCGATTGCGCGGGAAATGACCTCTTCCGCCTTGGCTCTTGCCTCGTCCATGGCCGCGGCCTTCTGTTCGTCGGTTGCGCCCTCTTCAAATACGGCCTTGAAGAAATACTGCTTAAACGTCGACAACTCGCTTTTGAGTTTGTCGGCCTCGGAAATATTATTCATCTTCTCATCGGCGACCGGCTTATAGACGTTTTGCTCAAGGTGCTGGATGTATTCGTCGGCGATTAACTGTCTCTCCAGAAAAGACGCGAAACTCGATACCGTCGTTCCCGGGCCGTACATTTGAGACAGATAGGTGTCGACAGTCATGCCGTTACCGCTGTATGAAACGGATTCGCGCAAATTATTGATCGCCAGTTCTATCGTACTCTTCACCGCTTCGGGCTTGAAGGACTTGTCCTTTTTCGCTTCGATTCCGATTTGAACGGAACGCTTCATCGCATTGCATGCCGTCTCATACGCATATTCACGGTAGGTCTGCCCGGTCTCTTGATTGAAAACGGAGTCCATATCCATTCCGTACGTGATCATCCCGTACTGCTGGAGCTCGTTCATGGCCTGGGCATAATTATAGTTCAACTCGTTGACCTTGATTTTCGCGATCACCTCGGGCTTTCCGCCCTCGGGAGTCCTTATAAATTCGGCGCCGGTCAAAACCATTGCGGGAAGTCCGGCATGGTATGCAAAAAAGCCGCCGACAGAGATAACAAACACCAGGATGATGGCCGCGATGATCAGCTTGCGCTTCACGGAAGAGTTCATGATCGGCTTCCTGATTTTCTTGGTTTTTCCGGCGACTTTGTTCTTATTTTCCATATTATAATCGTCCTTTTCTGGGGTGTTTTCGAAAACACAGCACGCCTATTATAATTCCCGTCCGAAAAGAATGCAAGGAAGCTCCGAAAGATTCTCGAGCCAGTATTTCGGGGACAGGGAACGGAGATCCTCCTTGGGCATGTACGTCCAATCGACGGCCGCGGAATCGACGCCCGCATTCTCCGCGCAAATCAGGTCGTGAACGCTGTCGCCGACGTAAAGGATCCGCGTCATATCCGAAAGGCCCAATTGCTCGGCGGCATAATAGATCGGCGCGGGCGCGGGTTTGTGTTCGGTTGTATCGTCCCGCGAGACGAGAACGGAGAAAAATTTCTCGAGGTCGAACTGTTTCATCGTGAATATCGCCGGATCGCGCCGCTTGGAGGTGACAACACCCTGCAAAACTCCGAGCCGCGAAACCTCCTCCAGTCCTTCGCGGATGCCCGGAAAGATGCGCACGTCCGTCGGCAGGTATCGTTCATTGGCGCGCTGGTACGCGGCATAAAGGTTTTTTTGCGTTTCTTCGTCGTAATCGCGAAAAGCGGTCCAAAGCGGAAGTCCGATCGTCGACAGAATCGTCTTCTCGTCTCTTCGTATCCCGAGGACCTCCTCGAAAGCGATGTGAAAGCATTTTACGATCAGCGGGATCGTATCAACGAGCGTACCGTCAAAATCATAGAAAATCGCGTCATACTTGAGTTGTCGTTGTGTTGGCGCGGTATTGTCCTCATTCCTCATTCTTGTCCTCAACTTTGGGTTCTTCTTCCGGGAGCAACCGCAGGCGCAGTTTGGATATCCACTTGTCCTGAACCTGCTCCACCTTAATCTCCATGTTCTTATACCGTACCTCGGGCTTCTCGCCGTCATCCGGGATGCGGTCGAGAAGGTTGATGACCAGGCCGGCGACCGTATCGTAATCCTCGTCCGGCAGGTCGATTCCGATGGCAATCTCCAGGTCATTGAGGGTCATGTCGCCGAGCACCATGTAATCTCCGTCGGGAAGGAGCGTGAGTTGGGGCTCGCCCTTGTCGAACTCGTCGGTGATGTTGCCGACAATTTCTTCGATCATATCCTCGATGGTCGCGATGCCCATCGTTCCGCCGTATTCGTCGACGATGACGGCCATTTGCATCCCTCCCTTTTTCATCTCGTGAAAGAGCGAGGAAAGTTTCTTGTTTTCATGCACAACCAGCGGACGGCGGACCAGTTTTTCGAGCGAAAACCCGCCGCGTTTTTCCGGATCCGCGGCGTAACTCAAGAGATCTTTGATATGAAGGACACCGACGATCTCGTCGATTGTGTCGCGATAGACCGGAATGCGCGTGAACTGCTCCTGTGTCGCGACCTGCATCACCTCATCAAAATCCGCGTCGATGGGAAGGGATACCAGCTTTTTTCTGTGCGTCATGATCTCGGACGCTTCCTTGTCGTTGAACTCGAAAACGTTCTGGATCATTTGTTTTTCTTCGTCTTCGATCGAGCCGGATTCACTGCCGACGTCGACCATCATCCGGATCTCTTCCTCCGTCACGTTCTTATCGTTGGCATTCGGGTCGATCCCGAAAAGGCGCAGCACCGCGTTTGTCGAAAGCGTCAACAGTTTGACGAACGGTCGCATGAGCAGGCCGAAGACATTGACGACGGAAGCCGAGACAAAGGATACCCGGTCGGGATATCTCTGCGCGATGCGCTTGGGGACGAGTTCACCCAGTACCAGCGAAAAATAGGACAGGATGACGGTGATGATCACCATGCTGACCGGTCGCAAAATCGACTCGTATTTTCCTCCCGAATCGATCGCCCCGTAAAGAAGATCCGTGAACTTATCCGCAGCGAACGCGGAGGACAGGAAACCGGCCAGCGTTACGCCGACCTGAATGGTCGCAAGAAAAGATCCCGGGTTTTCGATAAACCGCAAGACGCGCTTTGCGCCCCGATTCCCGTCCTCGGCCATTTTCTTGATTTTGTTGTCGTTCAGCGTGATGACGGCCATTTCCGTGGCCGAGAAGAAAGCGTTAATCATGACAAAAATAAAGACTATGATCAGGTCGATGATAACTCGGCCTATATCGCTGTCGGGCACAGTATCTCCTGTCCTTTCTTGGGTGGAAGTCCCGTTCACGGCGTCTTTTTACGCCGCTTGCAACCGTTCGGTCGCGCCGCAAAACCACCGCGCACGCTCCCTACAGAAGGGAATATATCAGATTTCGGGGTCTTTCACAAGAACGCTCGTCTATCGATCCTTTTCGAGAAACTCGAAAAGGACCGTCTGAACGATCTGCGGATCAGCCTTTCCGCGTAAGAGTCGCATTGCCTGCCCGATCAGGAATTGGACGCTCTTTTCACTTCCGGACCGGTAATCCGCGGCCGCCTTGGGATTTTCTTCAAGAACCCGTTCAACCGCCTCCTCGATGACCGACCGGTCCGAGACCATCGCAAGACCGTTTTTCTCGATGTACTCGAGCGGGTCGACATTTTCGGTGAAAACCCTCCCGAGAACATCCCGACCGACCGTGCGATTGATCTTTCCCGCCGAAACCATCGAGATGATCTTGCCGAGCGCGTCCTCCGGGATCTTCAGCTCCTCGGGCGGACACTGCGCATCCTTCATGAGTTTCAGAAGGTCGGTCATAATCCAGTTGGACGCTTCTTTCGGGTTCCCGCAGAGTTCCGCGGTGCGCTCGAAAATCCGCACGAGCGGGAATGAGCCCGTCAGGATATCCGCGTCGTACTCGGGGAGGCCGAGTTGTTGGATATAGCGTTCTTTTCGCGCCTCCTTAAGCTCGGGAATCTCCCGGGCGATCTCATCGATCATGGCTTGATTCACCGTAAGGGGCAGAAGATCGGGCTCCGGGAAGTATTTATAATCGTGTGCGTTTTCCTTCGTGCGCATGGAAAAGGATACACCCTTTTCATCATCCCAGCGCCGGGTCTGCTGTTTAACGGTCTTTCCCGCCCGGAGGCGTTCGATCTGCCGCTTGGACTCCGCTTCGATCGCGCGCGCGATCGCCTTGAGGGACGCCATGTTTTTCATTTCGGTGCGCGTGCCCAGCTTTTCCTCTCCGGCCGGCCGGACCGAGAGGTTAATATCCGCGCGCATCGAGCCCTCCTGCATTTTACAGTCGGAGACGCCGATGTACTGAAGTGTCGTTTTCAAACGCTCGAGGTAATCGATGACCTCCTCCGCGCTTCGAAAATCGGGTTCGCTGACAATCTCGATCAGCGGGATGCCGCATCGGTTGTAGTCGACCAGCGTACATTTCTCCTCGGTGTCATGGATGAGTTTGCCGGCATCCTCCTCCATATGCATCTCATGGATCCGGATCTTCTTACGGGTATCTCCGTTGCCGATCTCAACAAAGCCGTTCCGGCAGATCGGCAGATACAGTTGGGAAATCTGGTACGCCTTCGGAAGATCCGGGTAGAAATAGTTTTTCCGGTCGAATTTGCCGTTCCCGGTGATCGCGCAGTGTGTCGCCAGTCCCGCGCGAACGGCATAACGCAGGACTTCGCGGTTCAGTGAAGGAAGCGTTCCGGGCATGCCGGAACAGATCGGACAGACGTGCGTATTCGGGTCGCCGCCGAAGGCGGTCGAACATCCGCAGAAAATCTTGGATTCGGTCGAGAGCTCGACATGGACTTCAAGTCCGATGATGATTTCGTATTCGTTCATGTGCGCTCCCCTCCTCCCGGCAATGACGGATCTCCGGGCAACCGAAGGTGATGCTCCGTCGAGCGCTGAAAAAGCCAGGCCGCATCGACCATTTGCTGTTCACCGCCGCTTGGGCCGATCAGCTGAAGCCCGACCGGCAGTCCTTTCGCGTCAAAGCCGCACGGGATCGACGCCGACGGAAGACCGGCGATATTGGGAAGGACCGTATAGATATCCCCGAGGTACATCTTGAGCGGATCCGACAGGCTCTCGCCGATCCGGGGAGCCGTTGAGGGAGCCGTCGGCCCGAGAATCAGATCGCAGGAAGAAAAGGCGTCATCAAAAGCCTTTTTGATCAACGCCTTCGCCTTGAGCGCCTTGATGTAATAAGCATCGTAATAGCCGCTCGAAAGAACATAGTTTCCGAGCATGATCCGACGCTTGACCTCCAGCCCGAATCCCTCGCTTCGACTCTGAATGTAGATTTCGGAAAGACTTTCCGCATCCTTCGCGCGGTAGCCGTACTTGATGCCGTCATACCGGGAGAGGTTGGAGCAGGCCTCCGCACAGGCGATAATGTAGTAGGTCGGGATCGCGTACTCGACGATCGGAAGTCGAATCGGAAGGATGGTCGCGCCGAGTTCCCGATAGGTCGTCAACGCCTCCCGGACACGCGCCTCCACGTCGGGATCGAGTCCTTCCCCGAAGTAATCCTCCGGTACTCCGATCCTCAAGCCCTTTCCGCTGTATGCCCGCGTTTGATCAAGGTCGATCGGCGCCGTCTTGCCGGTTGTTTGGTCCATCGGATCCTTTCCGGCGATTTGATTCAGGGCCGCCGCGCAGTCGAGAATATCCCGCCCGAGCGGTCCGATCTGATCGAGCGAAGAAGCGTAGGCGATCAGCCCGTATCGCGAGACGGTTCCGTACGTCGGTTTGATCCCGCTGATCCCGCAAAACGAGCAGGGCTGGCGGATCGAGCCGCCCGTATCCGAGCCGTACGCGTAAAAAGTCATTCCGGATGCAACCGATGCCGCCGAGCCGCCCGAGGAGCCGCCCGGGACACGAGCCGTGTCCCACGGATTTTTCACCGGCCCGAAAAACGACGTCTCCGAGGTCGATCCCATACAAAACTCGTCGAGATTTGTTTTACCGACCGGCACGGCGCCGGCGGCCTCCAGACGATGAACGACCGTCGCCGAATAGGGCGGAACGAAATCGGCGAGCATCTTCGAGCCGCAGGTCGTTTGAAGGCCTTCGGTACAAATGTTGTCTTTCAGCGCAAAAGGAACACCGGCCAGCGGTGAGCTCAAATCGCCGGCGCGGATCATTTTTTGGATTGCTTCCGCCTTTTCGAGCGCAAGGTCTTTAAAAACGCGGATAAAAGCGTTGAGCAGGGGATCTTTCTTTTCGATCGTATCGAGCGTCGCGCGCGTCGCGTCAACGCTGGTCAATTCGCCTTCGCGGATCGCTTTTCCGACCTGAAGGGCGGTCATTTTCATGATTTCATCGGATCTCATACGGTCTGTTACCTCTTGTTCATGCGTTGGCCGGACGGAAGGCTCGATATTACTCGACCGCCATCGGCACCTTGAAGTACCCGTTCTTCTGCTCGGGAGCGTTCCTGAGGATCGCCGTCCGGCAGTCGCCGTTGACCGCCTGATCTTCGCGAAAAACCGGCTCCATCGGAACCGTGTGCGACATGGGCTCAACGCCCATTGTGTCCAGTTCGTCCAGTTTGTCGATGTATACGAGTATATTCGAAAGGTCGCGTTGGGTCCGCTGTTTCTCGTCCTCCGTCAAACGGATCCGCGCGAGTCCCTCGAGATATTCGATCTGCTCCGGTCCGATCCCGGTCGATTCTCTCCCATCCGATGTCCCGGTGTGCTTCATGTTCATCCTTCCCTTCGCCCGTTCAGGAGTGTAATCAGGATTTCCCGGACTGCCTGCGGGTCCGCCTTGCCGCGCAGAGCCTTCATTGACTGTCCGATCAGGAACTGGATATTCTTCTCGTTTCCGGCCAAATACTCGGAAACCGCCTTTTCGTTCGCATCGATCACCGCGCGGATGGCCGGCACGAGCGCTTCGCTGTCGGATACCTGCGAGAGACCGTTCTTCTCGATGTATTCCTTCGGGTCCGCGTCGGATTCAAAGACCGCGGCAAATGTTTTCTTTCCGACCGCGCGGTTGATTTTTCCCCCGGCGATCATTTTCAGGATCTCACCCAGGGAATCCTTATTGAACTTCATATCCTCCGGCTGCATCTGCGCATCGTTCAGGAGTTTCAGGAGCTCGGTCATGACCCAGTTCGATGCCTCCTTGGGGTTGCCGCATATCTCCGTCGTCCGCTCGAAAATGTCCACCAGCGCCTTCGATCCCGTCAAAATATCCGCGTCGTATTCCGGAAGCTCGAAATCGCGGATATACCGCGCTCTCTTTTCTTCCTGAAGTTCGGGGAGCGTTTCGCGGATGCGCCGGACATAATCCTCGCCGATGATGACGGGCATCAGATTCGGGTCGGGAAAATACTTGTAGTCCTGCGCGTTTTCCTTGTTTCTCATCGCGAACGACATGTTTTTGTTGTCGTCCCACCTTCGGGTCTCCTGATAAAGTGTTCCGCCGGATTCGATCACGTCGATATGACGCTCGGCCTCTCCGACGATCGCGCGCGCGATGGATTTAAGGGACGCCATGTTTTTCATCTCGGTGCGCACGCCGAATTTCACGGTTCCGACGGGCCGGACCGAAATATTGATGTCCGCGCGCATGGACCCTTCCTGCATCTTGCAGTCGGAGACTCCGAGGTACTGAAGTGTCGATTTGAGTTTTTCGAGATAGGCGATGACTTCCTCCGCCGTTCGAAAATCCGGCTCCGAAACGATCTCGATGAGCGGCACGCTGCAGCGATTGTAATCGACCAGCGCGCAGTCGTCCCAGGAATCGTGAACCAGCTTGCCGGCATCCTCTTCGATGTGGATCCGGTTGATGCCGACGGTCTTCGCTTTCCCGTTCGCGAAAATATCCAGGTGTCCCCTTTTGCATATCGGGTGATACATCTGGGTGACCTGATACGCGGCCGGAAGATCCGGATAGAAATAGTTCTTCCGGTCAAACCGGCTGAATTCGGAGATCTCGCAGTTCAACGCAAGTCCCGCGCGAACCGCGTATTCGACGACGCGCCGGTTCAAAGCGGGCAGCGTTCCGGGCATTCCGGCACAACCTTCGCACACGTGCGCGTTTGCCTCGTCTCCGTACCGCGCGGAACAGCCGCAGAATATTTTCGAATTCGTAGAAAGTTCGACGTGGACTTCAATGCCCATCACGGTCTCATAGTTCGTCATCTGTCACTCCTTCCGTCGAGGGGGGATCATTCTCAACATGTTCCTTCGACCTTTCCTGCCGTTTTCTCTGCCTTCGCGCGCATAAAAGCCTCACCCGCTCCGACGATCACCGCTTCCGAAAAATGCGGTCCGATGATTTGAAGTCCGATGCCCGGGCTTTGTGCATCCTCTGCGCAAGGAACCGAAGCGGACGGCAGGCCGGCAAGGCTCGCCGGCACGGTGAAAAAGTCCGACTCAAACATGGATACCGGCCCGTACCCGCCGGCTAAATGAGCGCCCGAGGGGGATACCGGCCCGACGACGATATCGAATCGTCCGAAGGCGGCCTTGAATCCCGCGGCAATCATCGCCTTGATTCTCAAGGCCTTGAGATAATACTCCTCATAATGACCGGAGGACAAAAACAGATTTCCGAGCATAATCCGCCTCTGCGCATCCGCACCGAAGCCCTCGGTTCTCGATATTTCGTACACGTCCGCCAGCGTCTCTGCCCCGGGTGACCGGTACCCGTACTTGATCCCGTCGAGGCGGCTGAGATTGGTCGAAGCCTCCGCGCAAGCGATTGCGGCGTACGCGGGGACCGCGTATCGGATCTCCGGGAAGGCGAACGTTTCCACCGCGGCGCCCGCTGTCCGGAAAACCTCCAGGGCGGAAAGCAAAGCGGCATTCACATCCGGTTCCGTCGTGGCCTCGAGAAACTCCGCCGGAACTCCGATACGAAGTCCCGACAAGGAAAATTTTCCGACCGCAGAAAGGTTAATCGGTTCCGTCGCGGCCGATGTCTGATCCGCCGGATCCAATCCGGAAACAATATTCAGAAGCGCGGCGAGATCCGCCATGTCCTTCCCGACCGGCCCGATCTGATCCAGGGAGGACACGTACGCGCAGAGCCCGAGACGGGAAACGGCCCCGTATGTCGGGCGCAAACCGCAAACTCCGGCCTGCGCGCTTGCCTGACGCAACGCGCCCCCGGTGTCCGAACCGAACGCGCAAACCGCTTCACCGGCCATGACGGCCGCTCCCGAAGCGCCGACGACACGGCGACCGTCGGACGGGTGCTTTGTCGGCCCGAAAAACGATGTTTCCGTCGCCGTACCCATTGAAAACTCGTCGATATTGAGTTTTCCGATGACGATCATTCCGGCGTCCTCCAGTTTTCGGACCACGGTCGCGGAATAGGTCGGAATGTAGTTTTCGAGCATTTTCGAGCCGCCCGTTGTCCGGCGGCCTTCTGTGCAAATATTATCGTCCAGGGCAACCGGCACCCCGGCCAGCGGGGATAACTCTTCTTTGTTATCGATCCTTGTTTGAACATCCCGCGCCGCCTTCATCGCCTCTTCCTCGAAAAGGCTGATGTAGCAGTGAAGGTCCGGCTCCTTTTTTCGGATCGAATCAAAAAGCGCAGAGACACATTCCGGGCTCGTGACCGCTCCCTCGCGGATCATCCGTCCCAGTTCCAGTGCCGTCTTTCGGGTCAGGTCGCAGTTGCTCATTCTTTCATCCCTTCCTATCCCGGGAACCTCATTACTCCAGGGTTTTCGGAACTTTATAATGTCCGTTCTTTTGTTCCGGCGCGTTTTCGAGAAGGATGTCTCTCCGATTCATATTCGTCACCTCATCCTCGCGGAAAACATTCGTTACCGGGAAAATGTGATAGAGCGGTTCAACGCCGTCGGTATCGAGTTCCTTCATGACGTCAACCCGCGAAAGAAAAGCCTCCATCCCGGAGACCGCCTCGTCGCGCGCGGCACCGGAAAGCTTGAATTTGCTTTGATCTTCCAGATTAGAAATCAAATCCTGCGATATTTTCACTTCATCCTCCGATCACGGCTCAATGATCCTTTCGTTTCGTCCTGCGATCACGGCTCATTGATACGTATAACTTAAAAATTTTATCACGGGCACTCCCCGAACGCAAGAAAAAGCCCGTCCGCAGAAGGCCGGGAGCGGCTCCCCTGCGGACGGGTCATGTGCGGATTGATTTTCAGAAAACGCACACCGGTGCGGCGTTTACTTTTCGAACATCATTCCGTAGATCTCAGCGGCCTCCGTCGCTCCGACCGGTACAAAACTGCCGCGCGTTCCACCGTCCAACTCCAGGTGTTCGACCAGGTACGGAATATCTTCTTTCTTTCCGCCGATCTCTTCCATGCGAACCGGAAGTCCGCACGAACGCCAGAATTGCTCAAGACGGGTGATACCCTTGAGCGCAGTCCGCTCCGGATTGAAAAAATCCATCTCGCATCCGAAAACGCGGACCGCGAGCTGAGCGAAGCGCATGACATCGTGGCTCATCGTATATTTCATCCACGCCGGGAAAACGACCGCCAGGCCTGCGCCGTGCGTGACGCCGTAAAGCGCTGACAATTCGTGTTCCAGCGCATGACTGCACCAGTCCTGTTGGCGGCCGACGCCGACGATGTTGTTGTGCGCAACCGTCCCGGTCCACATGATGTTCGCCCGTGCGTCGTAATCATTCGGATCGGACAGGACCTTCGGCACCTCACGGAGCATGGACAGCAGGAGTCCCTCACACAGGCGGTCCGTTGTCTCGACATTACGGGTATTCGTAAAATACCGCTCGAAAATGTGCGCCATGATATCCGCGGCGCCCGCCGCCGTCTGGTACGCCGGCAACGTCTGTGTCAGCGCCGGATTGAGGATCGAAAACACCGGACGGATCAAATCGTCCGAATATCCGCGTTTATACATGCCGTCCGTCTTGGTGATCACGGAACTTTCGGAGCCCTCCGAACCCGCGGCGGCAATGGTCAGTATGGTTGCGACCGGAAGTGTCTTTTCCGCGCTCGCCCGCCCGCCGTAAAAATCCCAGAAGTCCCCTTCATAACAGGACCCTAATCCGATCGCCTTCGCCGAGTCGATCACGGAGCCGCCGCCGACCGCAAGAATGAGGTCGACATCCTCTTTACGGCACAACTCAATCCCCTCGTAAACCAAAGTATCCTCCGGGTTCGGCTTGACGCCGCTCAACTCGACAAACACAAGACCGGCGTCGCGCAGAGATTTCCGGACGCGATCCAGAAGTCCGGAGCGTATAACGGAACCGCCGCCGTAATGGACTAAAAGTTTCTGTGCGCCGATCTCTTTCGCCAAAGAACCGACCCGGTTCTCCGTTTCTTTTCCGAAAATAAACCGGGTGGGGCTGTGAAATTGAAAATTATCCATACACTACGCCTCCTTCAACATAAATCGATCATCCTTTGCCCACTCCTCGATCATGCCGAAAAGCGCGTTCTGAGCAATCGTCTTTTTCTGCTCCTCACCGGCCTCGGCCGTTCCCACGAAATACATCACATGAAATCCGAAATCCGTGCGGACAATCTCCTTGTCGCCGACCGCTCTTGCCGGGTCAAAGCACCACTGCTCGAACTCCTTGACCATCTCCCCTTTGGAAACAGTGTATTCGGCGGATTCGAGCGCCGTCCCGTCGCGGGTATGCTTGTCCCCGATCAAAACCATATCATCATATGCGTTGATTTGAAGAAGTGTGTTTTCGGCATCCTCGAGCGCCTTGGCGATTTCCTCCTCCGTTGCGTCCTGCTCGCGCAACCCGTTTCTCGGAGCGGCATACAGGATGTGGCGGACCATGGGAAGCGCAAGTTCTTCCGCGGTATACGTGTAATTTGCCATATAATCGGAAACATACATATCCGCAAGGTACATGGCTTCAACGATCGCCTTGAACCGTTCGATCGTCATATCGTCGCCGCAATACTGTTCGAGATATCCGTCTCCGGTCATGCCCATCGCCTTGGCTGTTTCGTCGATCGTTTTCATTTGCTCGTCGATTTGCGCCTTTGAATCCTCCGAAAGCGCCATCCCGACGTCTTCGGCCAACGCGCAGAGGATGTAGTTGCTCCGGATGTTCTCCTCGACATATCCGACCAGATAATCCCCCCATGTTCCGGAACCGTTCTCGGTCAGGTCACAGGTGGCGGAAAGGTCGAGCATTCCGCTCTCATCTGCGGGATAGTATCCGTATTGAGCATACGTCGAAAGTTCTTGAAAAGCCGATACACAGTTATAATTGTATTCGCCGGCACTTATGGTCTTCTCGCCGATCGAAAAGGTCCGATTCAGAAGCGCGACAAACTCCGGAGCATACATCTCCTCGAGCGTCTTCGGCTCGGTGACAAACACCGGTGTTGTCACTCCGACGGTTTCTGACGATGTCGCGGTCACCGACGAAATCGGGGTCGTAACCGCTGTTTCTTTTTTATCGCATCCGGAAAGTACAGCCGGAAATATAGCGACGATTGCGGCAATCAACGTAAGGGAAAGAATTTTTTTAGGCATTTTGTCCATGTTTCTCCTCTGGATAGTTTTGATCAGACGGGTCGGATATTGGCATTATAGCATATTCTTTGTATTCGGCAGGCGCTCATCCTCGGCAAATCAGCGGCAAATGGTTGTCGCCCGCTCCGCCTCATAATGAAGATTTATATGTTAAGAAAAATAGGGCAATGATCCGAGCCCGTCACATCCGCGAGCATCCCCGTGTCCGCGACGCGCTCCGCCAGGATTTCATCGGTGAAAAAATAATCAATCCGCCAACCGACGTTTCGATCCCGGGCAAACGTCTTATAGGACCACCAGGAATATTTTTCGCGGGCGTCCGGATAGAGCATCCGAAACGTGTCCACCAAGCCTGTTTCAATGAATTTATCAATGTACGCCCGCTCCTCCGGCAGAAATCCGGAGATTTTGGAGTTGGCGGCGGGATTGGACAGGTCGATCTCGCGGTGCGCGGTGTTCACATCCCCGCAGACGATGATCTGACGTCCGGAGTCAATCTCCGCGCCGACCTTTTCGAGAAAACAATCGTAAAACGCGAGTTTGAACTCGAGGCGCTCGGGTCCTTGTCCGCCGTTCGGAAAGTAAATATTGTAGAGGATAAAATCGCCGAAGTCCGCGCGAATCGTCCGCCCTTCGTGATCAAAACGGTCCTCGCCGAGACCGAAAGAGACGGAAAGCGGAATTTTCCTGGTGTAGAGCGCCGTACCGGAATAGCCCTTGCGCTCGGCGGCATGGAAGAATCCGTGATAACCGGGGATCTCGGCGGCCTCCGGCGGATATTGGTCCGCAGTCGCCTTGGTTTCCTGAAGGCAGACGATATCCGCGTCGAAGGAAAAGAAGCTTTCCAGAAAACCCTTCTGCGCAACGGCTCGGATTCCGTTCACATTCCAACTGATCAATCGCATAAGCACCTCACGCAAGCATCGACAAACGTCCGCTTTTTTGTTTACATTATATCAGAGAACCTTTTCGGCCGAGGAGGTCGAACAATCGTTTATAAAAGCGAGGTACCCCTTATGAAACCAGACTCAACGAATCCCGTACCCGTCCTTTCGCCGGAAGAGGCGGCGGAGCGTTATACAACGGAGCCGGTCGACATCGCGATCATCGGTTCCGGACCGGCCGGTTACTCCGCCGCGATCAACGCGATCAATCGCGGCAGAAGTACCGTGATCATTTCCGGAGACTATCGCGACAGTTATCTCTATAAGGCGCCGGTTGTCGAAAATATGCCCGGCATGCCCGGGAAAAGCGGCGCCGAACTGCTCGAAGCCTTCCGTTCCCACGCGCTCGCGATGGGCGCCGTCGAGATTCCCGGTCAGGTCCAACTGATCATGCCCTTTCCGACCGACGACGGAACGAGCCTTTTTCAGATCGCTTACGGAAGCAATTTGATCATGGCGCGGGGCGTCATTCTGAGCGTCGGGGCGTCGAATTTCAAGCCCTACCCGGGCGAGGCGCGGCTTCTGGGACGCGGCGTCAGTTACTGCGCGACCTGCGACGGGATGCTGTTCCGCGGAAAGACGACGGCGGTTATCGCCAAAGCTCCGGATTCGATCGAGGAGGCCGAACACCTGGTTAAGATCGGATGCCGCGTGCTTTTCTTCGCGTCTGCTCCGGATCTGAAAAAATGGGCGGATCGGCTGCCCGGGGATGTCTTCGAAAGTATTTCGACCGCCGCATCCTTTGAGATCGAAGGAGACGATGTTGTATCGGCACTGCTGGCCGACGGCACACGCTATCCGGTCGACGGCGTGTTCATTCTGAGAAGTTCGATTGCCCCCGACGCGCTTTTGCCCGGCATTGAAACGCAAGACGGCCGCATCGTCGTGAACCGGTCTCAAGAGACCTCCATACCCGGCGTTTTCGCCGCGGGCGACTGTACCGGAAAGCCGCTTCAGATCGCTAAAGCCCTCGGAGAGGGGCTCGTCGCGGCACTGTCCGCCGACTCGTTTCTCGCCGCGGAGGAGCGGTCGAAGGGATAGAAGGTTCTTAGGTCATCATAAGCTGTATAGGAGGAGAAAACCATGGACAAGAAAAGGAAGATTCTCATGGTATTTACGGGCGGAACCATCTCGTCCCGGTTGCACAAGAAAGCCCTGGAACTCGGTACCGCGCCCTATACGCTTTTGGAAAACGCCAGGAATACACCCTTTTCGTTTGACATCATCGAGCCGATCAGCGTTCTTTCCGAGAATATCACCCCGGAGATGTACAGCGTGCTGTTCAGTGCGATCAGTAAGGCCTTTTCGCCTGAAAAACACTGCGGAATCATGATCGCGCACGGCACCGACACCATGGCCTTCACCGCTCAGCTGGCGAACCTTCTGTTCTCCAAATACACCGTTCCCGTCGTTTTCTTCGGGAGCAAACTCTCGCCGGACGACCCGGATAGCGATGCGCAGACCAATTTCAAGGCCGCGCTCGCCGTTGTTTCCGCCGCCCGAAAAGGCGTCTGTGTTGTCGGTCAGGCAACGGATCGGAAGGTTTATGTCCATCACGCGGGATGGGTTCAGAGCGCCGACGTCCGGACGGACGACTTTTCGAGCTTCGGGGGGCGGTACGCGGGAAAAATCGTCCGCGGCGCGTTCGTTCCGAATCCTGATTTTATCGAGCCTCCGGTCTTCCCGGCCGCATCCTCCGCCCTATCGAAAATCAGTAAGCTCTCCTGCTTCCCGACGGAGCGGACCGTCCTTTGTATCCCCGCCTCCTGCTGTACCGGCTATGAGATCTATCAGGTCGGGATGCCTTCATTTCGATATGTCCTGGTTCAACCGTACCACTCCGGGACCGCGAATGCCCTTTCCGAGGACAATCCGTACTCGCTTCTTTTCTTGAAAAGGGCATGCGACAGCAAAGGAAAGCGTATTTTTCTCGGTCCTTGCGATCCCGGAAAGCCGCTCTATTCGACCTCCCGGGCGCTCCGTGAAGCCGGGATCACGCCGGTTCCGGACATGCCCTTTGAGACAGCGTGGGCAATTCTCATGCTCTGTACCTGGCTTGGAATCAACCCGGATAAATTTTTCAAGGGAAAACAGTAAGTCGACCGTTCAAAATAATATAAACAGTTCTGTTAAGATATTCGTTGTCGATTCAGGCGGTAACATATGCCCGTGTGTACAGTGTATCGGCGAAACGACGTTTTCGAAATCGTTACGGGTGGTAGAGCTTCTTTGTCTGGTATTCCGGCTCGCTGGTGATCGTAACCCCGAGCTTCATGAAAACATTCTCGTCAACGTGGGACAGAATGGTGGTCGCATGCGCGTCGCAGCCTCTTAGCTTCTCCAGCTGCTGCATCGCACGTTCCGCCATCGGATTTGTCGCGGCGCAGATCGCCAGCGCGATCAGGATCTCATCGGTATGAAGCCGGGGATTGTGGTTGCCCATATGGTTGACCTTCAAATCCTGAATCGGCTCGATGACGATCGGCGAGATCAGCGGGATATCGTGCTGAATCCCCGCAAGTTCTTTGAGTGTGTTCAGAAGAGCCGCCGCGGAAGCTCCGAGAAGCGGAGTGGTTTTCCCGGTGATTACACGCCCGTCCGATAATTCAATCGCGACGGTCGGCCCGCCGGTGTTTTCCGCCCGCTCCAGAGCGGTACGGATCGCCGGCCGCTCACTCATGTCGATACCGATTTTATTCATCAAAAGCTCGATTTTCGAGACTTCCGCGATTTCCGCGAGACCCTGGCGAACCGAGCACCGCGTCTGGAAGAAACGCCGGATGATCTCCCTGCGCGCTGCTTTACAGCAAACCTCGTCATCGGTGATGCACATTCCGGCCATATTGACACCCATATCCGTCGGACTCTTATACGGCGATTCTCCGAATATCCGCTCGAAAATCGCGTGAACGACGGGATAGATTTCCACGTCCCGGTTGTAGTTGACGGTCGTTTTGCCGTACGCTTCGAGGTGATACGGATCGATCATGTTGATGTCGTTCAGATCCGCGGTTGCCGCCTCATACGCAATGTTGACCGGGTGCTGAAGCGGAAGGTTCCAGATCGGGAAGGTCTCAAACTTCGCGTATCCGGCATTGATCCCCCGCCGATGCTCATGATAGAGTTGCGAAAGGCATGTCGCCATCTTTCCGGATCCGGGACCCGGCGCCGTGACAACGACGAGCGACCGTGTCGTCCGGATGTAATCGTTCTTCCCGTACCCGTCCTCGCTCACGATGGTCGGAGTATTCGACGGATAACCGGGGATCGGGTAGTGGCGGAAAACCTGGACGCCCAGACTTTCCAGCCGTTTCTCAAATTGCTGGGCCGATGGCTGGGCCGTATAGTGGGTAATTACGACGCTTCCGACGTAGAGCCCGATACCGGTAAATGCGTCAATCAATCGAAGGATATCCTGGTCGTACGTGATGCCCAGATCCCCGCGTCGCTTGTTCTTCTCGATCGCGTCCGCACTGATGACAAGCACGATCTCGGCTTCGTCTTTGAGTTCCAGGAGCATCTTGACCTTACTGTCCGGCTCGAAGCCCGGAAGCACACGCGCGGCATGATAATCATCGAAAAGCTTCCCGCCGAACTCCAGGTAAAGTTTCCCGCCGAAACAGTCGATCCGGTCCCGGATATTCTGTGACTGAAGGCGCAAATACTTATCATTATCAAAGCCGATTTGACACATTTATGCCCGTTCCTCCGTGCTTCATAAAAAAACGGTCGTCTCATGATATGAACGAGACGCCCGTCGGCCTTCGATGGCTCTTTACGATTATAGCACTCGTCAATTCGTCGGTTCAAGGGATATATCCATCTTTTCGAGTATAATTTTTTCGATTTGAACGCCGAACAATTGTTTGTTATTCTCCGGAAAATGTATTGTCATGCACCCTCAGTCGGCGTATAATACCCCTCATATATTCAACGAGGTATAAATCATGCTGTTTTACAATAAGGACAAAGATTTCTTTCCGCGGCTTTTCGCAGTCGCTTCTCCGATTTTGCTCCAGAACATCCTTTCGGCGTCACTGGGCTTTATCGATGTCTTCATGGTCGGTAAACTCGGCGGCAAGCAGCTTGCCGGCGTCGGAAGCGCGAACGATTTTTTCTTTGTCTATAATATGTTGATCTTCGGGCTCGCGAGCGGATCCGCGATCTTTACGGCGCAATATTGGGGCAAGAGGGATATCAAGAGCATTCGTTCTGTCATGGGAATCGGCCTGAGCCTGACATTGGGTATCGCTTTACTTTTTGCGCTATCGGCGTTTCTGTTTCCGGGCGTGATCATACGTATTTTCTCTAACGACCCTCTGGTCATCGGAGCGGGAATCGAGTATCTGCGGATCATCGCCGTGACCTTCCTGATGACGGCTCTCGGTATCAATTTTTCCATGGTTTTGCGAAGCACCGAGAATGTGATCTATCCGATGATCTCGGGGTTTGCCGCCGTGATCACCAATTCCGTTTTAAACTATATCTTTATCTTCGGAAAACTCGGGGTTCCGGCGATGGGAATCGCAGGTGCCGCTTACGCGACCGTTATCGCCAGGGCTGTCGAGATCTCGATAATTTTGTTCATTACATATTCCAGAAAACTCCCTGCGGCGATCCGTCCTTCCGAATTGTTTTCCTACGACCGGGATATGCTTGTAAAGTACCTGAAGCGTGTGCTCCCCGTTGTGGGTCAGACAGTCGGCTGGTCCGCCGGATACAGTATGTTTTCCGTAATCTACGGTCACTTGGATACGATGTTTCTCGCCGCCTTCAAGGTCGCAGGCTCGGTCGAGCGACTATGTCTGATCTTTTTTAACGGATTAGGGAGCGCCTGCTCCATCATGGTCGGCAACCGGATCGGCGCCGGTGAGGAAGACCACGCGCGCGGATATGCCCGTAACTTTTTGACGATCAGTTTCATGGTCGCTGTCGTCGTTTCGACCGCTCTGATTTTTTTGCGCGGCCCGATCTCTTCGATCTATGACGAACTGGATCCCATGGAGCGGTTCTATGTGGCGGCGATCCTTCTGGTGATGGCATGCGCGATGTGGGCCAAATCCCTTAATATCATGTTTCATGTGGGAATATTCAAGGCCGGCGGAGACACCGTCTTCAGTATGCTCGTCGACGTCGGCGGCGTCTGGCTGATCGGTGTGCCGATCGCCTTGATCGCCGGTTTTGTGTTTCACCTTCCCGTCTACTTAATCGCCGCCTGTCTGACCGCGGAGGAACTCACAAAGGCAATGATCGGTTATCGACGCTATCGGTCCGGTAAATGGATGCACAATCTGGTCGCCCATTCCGTGACGAAGGAGGAGGCCCAATGAGAAGACAAACCAGTGCGTATGAGCGCGTAATGTTCTATTACAGTAACCTCGGACCGATGTATTTCGCTTTTCGATTAAGGATCACCGGATCGGTGACCGGTGAGCGTTTGACCGAAGCGCTTCGAAAAAACCGGATCGAGTTTCCGCTGAGCGCCGTACGCGTCGAGAAACTCCCCGATCACCGGCAGTTCATTACGACTGAGGATGTCCCGGATTATCCCCTGCTCGTTAAGGAAAACTTCACCGGAAGCGTGACAGAAGAGATGATTTCCCTTCTGCGCGCCCATTTTGATAATGAGACGGGACCGATGGTGCGCTTCGCGCTCCTGCGGAGCGGGACCGATAATCACCTTCTTTCCGTCTTTCAACACGCCGTTGTCGACGGGGTCGGCGCGGTTATTTTTCTTGAGCGGCTGATGGAACACTTGGGCGACCCGTCGCTCGTTCCGGTCGCACCCGACGAAGAATCCTGGGCGCCGATGCTCAATAAGATTATTTCGCCGGAGAATATGAAGATTATCGAAGCCTTCGGTCCGCCCGAATACAAAGACAATAAGGACTACACGAAATACACGCCAAAGGACGTCACTCCGGAACCCTTTCCGATCCCTCCTTTTCATGTGCACGCGCACGCCTTTTCAAAAAGCAATACCGACGCGATCGTCGCCGCGGCAAAGGCCTCCTCGACGACGGTCCATGCATACGTCGGAGCGATGATATTAAAAAGCTTCGCCGAGGAGCTCGGCCCGGCCGAAGGATATACAAGAACGATCCAGAGTCCGATCAATTTCCGCCCGCAACTGAGAGCCGGTTCCGAGCGTCAATTCGGGCTCTATAACGGCCTGATCACCGCCAAAGCCGACTGTTCGCCCGGGCGTCCGGTGGAGGAGATCGCTGTGGAGATCGGTCAAAAGCTCCACGAGCAAATTGAGAGCAGAATACCGCTTTCCGGCTACTACAATTTTATGAGTTATGTTCTGGAGGGAGTCCGCGACCCCGAAGAATACTACGCCAACCGTAAATCAAAGCCGGCCGAGGAATACGACTTCTCTTTTTCAAACCTCGGTCGCGTCGAAATGACGTCCCGATACGGAGATCTCGTCGTGGAGGATTTCTTCGGACCGACTTTCAGCGCCACCCGGGGAGAGCGTGTCATCGGCACCCTGACCTTTGACGGACGACTTTATATGAACATGATCTACGATTCAAAATGCTTTAATCCGGAAACGGGCGAGCGGGTCTGGGAACGGATCGTCGGGCGCATCGCATCGGTTACGCCGTAATCGTCTCACCCGGGCGCAGGATCAATCGGCCTTCCGGCTTAAACCGTGCGGCCGTTTCCTCGCCGAAAAGCTCCTCCATCGAACCGTGGTACGGGACCGTATGGATCGGCGACGAGTGTTTCGCGCCGACAATCGCGGCGCATTCCGATGCTTCGGCGGCATCCATATTGTAGAATCCGTCCGTCGCGAAAAACGCGTAATCCAGATTGCGCTCATGAAGCTCCGCCATTTCGGGGATCTTACTCGTGTCTCCCGAAAAGTAGCACCCGATCCCGTCCGCAAACACGAGGTATCCGACGCTCTCGTTTTTCCGGTGATTGCGGTTATAGGCCGGCACGGCCTCAATACGGACATCCTTGACCGCAATGGTTCTGTATTCGTCGTTGACCAGCATATCCCGACTGCTTCGTACGACACAGTCCGGCTTTCGGGCGGGCTTATCGATCATCGAATGGTCGCCGTGAAAGTGAGTCACCAGGATCAGGTCAGCCGGCACTTCATAGCCCTCACCCGCGCACGGGTCGATATAGACGACGGTCCCGCTTTTTGTTGTCAGGCGAAGACTGGCATGCCCCTGATAGAGAATATTCATGGTTCATCTCCTCTCTTCCCGATGCCTTCATTATATCACCGGAAAATTTTGAAGAAATCAAGATTGCCCGTTATTTTTGTCAAACATCAGGGTATAATGATATTGTTGCGTTATAATCTCCTTTTGATTCGGGGGAAAAAAGGATGAGTGAATCTCTTCATTTTGATACGTTCATGGCTTGTCCCATACCGCTCTCGATCCATCACGTCGAGAGGCCGGAAAAATCGGAACAGATTACCGTCAAGACCGTCTCGTACAACGACGCGTTCAAGAAGACTTTCATCGGCGAAGGCACGGTCGAGCCCCCTTTTCGCAACGGAAAAGACGTACTGGATCACCCGCTCTGCGGGGATGTGGCGGCAGGCGCACTGCGCGCCGAAATGGAGCGAATCCACACGGACGGAAAAACGACGTATTCCGAATACGACTTTGAGTGCTCCGGCACATATTATCGCGCGAAACTATTCCGGATCGACGACACCGACATCGGGATCCTGTACGACGAAATTTCCAGGGAAAAGAAGCTCGGTCTCGACATCGACGCGTTTTTGGGTGTCAATATCGACCTTTTGTGCGTGCTTACTCCGGATGCGCATTTTGTCAAAGTCAACAATGAATTTGAACGGATGTTGGGCTACAAGAAAAGTGAGCTCGAATCCAAACTCCTTTTCTCCTTCCTTCACGCCGGCGACATCAATTCGACGCACAGTATGATCGATCAGTTGAACGAGAAGGTCGATATACCGTTCTTTTCGAACCGATTTCGCGGAAAAGACGGCGTTTACAGGAAGCTCCAATGGCGCGCGGAGCTCCATCACGATTTGATTTTCGCCGCCGCACGCGATATCACCGAGACCACGGCGCTCACAGAAAGGCTTCAGGACAGCGCATCCCGCGACGCTCTTACCAGCCTGTTCAGCCGTGTAGCCTTTGATGTTCAGGGAGCGGACGTCATCCGGAAGTTTAAGCGACGGTTCTTCCCGGTCTCCCTGATGATCGTGGACGTCGACCTGTTCAAGAAAGTCAATGACAAGTGGGGACATCCGGTCGGCGACCAGGCGCTCAAGCACGTCGCCGACATCCTTAAGGACAATCTGCGGCAGACCGACTTTCCGGCCCGCTATGAAGGAGAGAAATTTGCCGTCATCCTTCTGGATACGCCGGAGAACGGTGCGCTTTTCGCGGCGGAAAAGATTCGGCGCAAGCTTGAACTCAATCCGCACAAGGTCGCGGGCAAAATCACCGTCAGCATCGGCGTCGCCGCCCTCGAGCGCGACGAGGCCTTCGAAGAGTGGTTTATGCGCGCCGACACCGCCCTGTATCTGGCGAAAAACATGGGCCGTAACCAGATCGTCGGAAGCACCGAATCCAGAAACCGGGACATCAAAGCCGTCCGGTACGAATGGAAAAACGAATGGGCAAGCGGTAACGCAAAGATCGACGAACAGCATCGCGCGCTTCTCGATATCGGAAACCGCGTGCTCGAGACCTATGAAAAATCAAAGCGCATCGATGAGCAAAAGGCGATTAACGAGCTGATGATCGACCTGGATCAGCATTTTCGCTCGGAAGAATTCGTCCTCAAACAACACGGTTACGAACGGCTGAAGGAACACTCCGCCATTCACGAGTCCCTCCGCAAGCAAATGCGTTTCTGGAAAGACCTACGGAATCAACAACGCGTCCACCCGACGGCCTTTTATTCGTTTTTAATGGAAAAGGTGATCATCGACCATATGATCAACGACGACTCGAAATTTTTCTACCTCTTCAAATAGACGGACTCTCGCCTTTTCGGGCCGTATCGACGTCACCGTTGATTTTTGTGTCGTCGAACTTCGCCGCATCTTCTTCTTCCGGCTTCTCCTCGTCTTCCCGAAAAACCGCGGCAGTCCGCTCATAGGTGATGAGCGCTTCCTTTCCGTTCTCGGTGATCGTGTACCGTCCGTCCTCCGTCCGCTCAAACCAGCGGTAAAAATTCGCGTTCAGAATCGGCGTGGTCTTCTTCTCATGTGCGCCCTTTTCCCGAAGTTCCTTGGGTTTCATCGGTCCGTAGATATCAATCAGCACCGCCATCTTGAGCGCCGCCTCACGGTATGCAGTGAGCAGGGGCACTCCCCGCGTGCCGCCGACATTGCCGTCGGTTCTTCGGTTGCCGAGTTCCTTTGCGATCGATGTTCTCTTCCCGGGCGCGCGCCGAAGGCCGCTTGGAGTATCCGGCGTCAGCGCCTCCTCAATCAGGAAGTTCCCCTTGTTTTTACTGACTAAAAGAAGACCCAGACCGAGTCGCTTCAATACGCGCAGTTTCGCCCTCCATTCCTTATCCTCCCGAAAATCGGCGGGTTTGGGAACGGCAAGATATACTTGATCGCAATACGCCTGACGCTCGACCGCCTGTGCCAGAAGATCAAAAGACAAGTGCCTCTTGAGTTCCACGATAATCAATCGGTCATCAAGCATTGCCGCCACGTCACAACTTCGTACTTCGCCGCGCACGGTAAAGCCCTGCCGGATCAAAAAATCCCGCACCGGCTCGTACAACTCCCGCTCGTAGCGAATCGCTTCCATAAAAAATCTCCCCCCCGGATCCGGTCTCAGCCCAGCGCGGCACCCAGCCCGGAGGCGATGTTGGTCAGCGCGTGAAAGATCCAGCTCGGGATAATCGACCCGCCGGCTTTCTTTTCGTTGAGCCACCCCTCGATCCATCCGATCGATCCGGTAATGAATGCCAGAGCAATCGCACGCGGAGTATCGATCAACATCAGAAACAAGGCTCCGTGCATCAGACCGAATAAGGCCGCCTGAATCAGATTACCGGCGGCAAAACCGAAGCGCGCGATACATCTTTTCCCGATAAAGCCCCGGAACAGCACTTCTTCCGAAAGTCCGGTCTGAATGATCGCGAAGATCAGGATCCCCGGCACAGCGGGACTTCCCTGCCCCTCAAATTGGGACGAGGCAGATTCCGAGTCACCGAGGATCAAGGGGATCGCGAGGATCGAAACCAGGCATACCGCCGCAAATATAGAAAAAAAAGTGAGCCAGAATCGAGCCGCTCCGCCGGTCTTCATACGCCGAAGCCCGACCCAGAAGAAAAATCCCTCTTCCGTCCTTGTGAGGCGCCGCATCACAAGCCAAACAACGAACGGGATCAGGCAGAAGAGGCCGAGTTGGATCAACGCACTGATCAAAAGATCCGCCATATCGGACAAAATTCCTCCTGTTTATCCTTTGGCTTTTTATGTTATGCCCAGATAAAATTATCTTTTCCGGCACCGATCTCGAAATGATACTTTACGATACCCAGATCAATTTTGGCATAATTCTCTCCGGTCGGCCGGGCGATGACCTCGTTACCGCGCCGCTGCATAAAAAATCGCTGTTGATTCATCGCTGTCGGCGCCAGCATCGCGGCGTTCATGCCCGCCTTGAACCAATCCGGCATATCCGGATCCGCTTCACAGAGCGATTCCATGGGTTTGGATTTTCTCGGAGCGCCTTGTGTCTGTCCGTACCCCAGAGCGATTCCGCATACCAAAACTTCTCCTTCGCCGACAAACGCTTTACACTTGCGCCTGCCGAAAGTTTTTGCGACCCAACAGGTGTTGAGACCGAGCATTTGTGCCTTCAATACGAGCCGTTCGCCGTAATATCCGACCCGCTCGTCCAAATCAGAGCGCTTTTCGCCGATCATGGCGATATAATTCCGGACCCCCGAGAACATCCCGTAATGTGTGAGTATGGAGCCAAACGCCTCCGGTTCCTCATAGAGGATCTGTATGTGAAGGCCTCCGTCCCGGTTACACGCAAGAACTTCCGCCGCGAGTTCCTCGCGGATCTCCGGCGCGATCTCCCGTTCGGTATAACGTCTGACCGCGTGGCGTGCCAAAATCGCTTGTTTGATCGTCATCATTTCCATAGGAAGTCCTCCCCGGACAAAATATGTCCTTCGGTCAAAGACTCAAAACCTACGCCTTACCGCCCCAGAAGTCTTCTGATGACGAACTTGATCCAGCCCCATACTCCGACTTGCTGCGGTTCGGATCCGTAACTTGTCGAATTGTAACTGCCGCTCGAATACGAACTTTGCGAAGCGCGACCGGAATTACCGGACGCGGAAGCCCGCTGTGCCGCGCGTTCGAAGCTTAATTTTTTTGCCTGCTCGGCAAGCGGTGCCAGTTCGATCGGATCGAGTCCGAGCATTGTCGCCACTTCCTGAAGATGAGCCGGCGTCGGAACCGAGAAGCCCTTCTCCCAGTTATTTACCGCCGAACTCGTGATCCCCATCCGGCTTGCGATCTGCTGCTGATACATATTCAGCGATAATCTTCGAGCTTTGATAGTTTCTCCAAATGTCATAGCCGCCACCTGCCTTTCCCTATCAGTTTATCAAAAAAACTCCTTTATGGCGCCTTTTTGTAATCGGCAGTTTCTCAAAACATCATTTTCGAAGTGAAACTATGAGCCCTCGGCGACGCGCGCGGGTTCTTTGAAAATAATCCGAAGCAGACGGATGAGCCCGTAACCGATCATCACCGCCGCGACGACGATATTCAGAATCGCGACCAGATCCTGCGGAAGCGAGGTGTTAAGCATTGAGATCATCGTCACCGTTGCCCCCAGAAACAGAAGCGTCGACAGACCTGCGCCGATTCCGAAAATCGTGATCTCCCGCTTGTCGTAATCCTTTTCGATCGCCTTAACGGCAAAAATACTGCTCCAGAAAAAAAGAGTCAGCGGACTTGAGATCGTCAGGAGAAAACTGCTCAAAAACGCGCTCGCAATCGTCCGGTCTCCCGAAACGGCCGCACCCTGAGCGCCCCGGATCGCGCCCCACAAGAGGTATGCTCCGAACAAAGCGATCACCAAAGCGCTGACGAGCCCGAAAGCACGCTTTACCTTCGGATGATCAATCAGTTTGGCGATACCCAGAATGGACAGCGCGACATAAATATAATCCGCCAACACGACGCCAAAAACTCCGGCCCACGCGACGACGAGGTCGGATTCAACGGCGATGCTCAGGATAAAGAAGAAAATCGGCCCGATTGCCAGTTGCAGGAATAACCCGGTTAATAAACCGTTCAATAACGTTTTCATAAAAGAGACCTCTTACGACCTTCTTGATGACCCGTTCCTTGGCGTCGTAATCGCCCTCTTTTGCGGGAAGATCTGCACCGCACTTATATTATAACTGTTTTGAGGATAACTTTGTACCCCCGGACAGGGGACTTCATCTGTCTTTTTCGTTATGATTCCGCTTAACCGGCATTTTTAACAACATAGTCGAGCGCGTCCGAATAGAAACCCGCTGTCTTCTCGCCGACGACCGTGACCTTATGGTCGGGATTCGCCAGCATTGCACGAAGAAAAGTCTCCGCTGCGCTTATGGTATACCCGCTCGTCAAAATATACACGTCCCCGCCGTAAAAAAGTTTGCCGGGTTTGACGCGGACGTCCTGCGGCTCTGATAAAACGCCTTTATAGTAGACCTGTTTTCGGTACGCCAGATAGGGGATTTTGGTGAAATACCCCACGAGTAATAGCGACGCCTCGTCGAAGCCGCCTCCGTTAAAGCGAAGCTCAATGACGACGGAGGAGATCCCCGCATCGTTGAATTCCTTGATGATTTGATCCATCGCCGCCCGGGTGGACTTGACCTTATCGAGGGCTTCCGCTCCCATGCCGTGAATAATAATCAGTCCGGCATCGTCGGACAACGTTCCGTAACGAATCAGGCAATCGTCGAACTTGGTGTAGTTTTTCGCGTATTTGTTGATGATCACATCCGCAAGAACAGACAACTGCTCTTTATCGGTGATCCATTCCGGTTTTATGTCCGCCGCGCAAAAAGCCTCTTCGTTAAAGGTAAGTTCGACGTGCCCGTCCCGAAGGTCTGCTACGAGTTCCTTCATCCTCTCGAAAAGCTGCACGTCAGTCGTATCCGCAGTGACTTTACCCTTCAGCGCCTCGTACGTCGCTGTCAGGTCTGCCCCGTAAAGCGATTCGAACGCGTAGTTCTCGTTATACATCTGATAAAACATCGCGAAAGCCTCAACCGGCATTCCCTCTTTGACCTCGATCCGATCCTTAAGAAATGTCGTGTCTTTTCGAAGAAGACGGTACGTCACCTGTGCGCCGACATCGACCATTTGAAGTCCTTCATCCGTCTGAACAAGCTTCATTTTCGCGAGCCCGGAATAAAGTGTGTCGATCATCAGAATTCCATCATAGTCGGGTTCGGCGGACTAATAATCGTCCGTGACTTCAAACACTTTAACCGACCCGTTCTTTATGACAAGACACAATCCGTATCCGTCCGCCGTATAGATTCCGTTATAGCCGCTGTGGATCAGAAGATAGCCTCCGGCCGATAAGACGCTGAATGCAACGATAGAAAGGATGACGCAGATTGCTTTTTTCTTTTTCATATCGTTCCTTTCGCGAAAGACAGAACAGGGATGGGCATGATTCATAAGTGACTCGCTATGTTTTCGACCGTGTCCTATCGTCGCATACGAAGAAGCCGATTGTCAATGAAACGTTTAGCGCATTTCTTCGCCTGTTTCCGCGAAAAATGAATGTGCAAATCGTCCGGTGGAGCGGCCCAAGCCCCATGCATTTTCATTTCCGCCGTATCGACGGGCACTCGGCACGATGTATGTTTTGGGGCAGTCTCGAAGCGGCTCATATCTTTTTTGAATTTGTAGCATTATATGTACATTACTCTCAACCACGCCTCCCTCGAAAAAATCCTACATAATAGCTGCGTTGCTTTCATTGAATGCGCAGCCAGGACGCGCCTACGCCTCGTAAAGATCCTACTAATCCGGTCATTTCGGCGCATCTAGTAGGATCGATTCCCGCTCAACCGCGCCTACGCCTCGAAAAAATCCTACTAATCCGGCCATTTCGGCGCATCTAGTAGGATCGATCCACGCTCACGAAATCTCATACC
>CAZCLK010000012.1:0-48118 GCA_964499575.1 uncultured Oscillospiraceae bacterium
TAGCACTTTTCGCGCCGGCGGAAGGAGCTTCCGGCGAAAACATCCTACTAAATGCTCTTCGCCGGTCGATTTAGTAGCACTTTTCGCGCCGGCGGAAGGAGCTCGCGGCGAAAACATCCTACTAAATGCTCTTCGCCGGCCGGTTTAGTAGCACTTTTCGCGCCGGCGGAAGGAGCTTCCGGCGAAAACATCCTACTAAAAGCTCTTCGCCGGCCGGTTTAGTAGCACTTTTTGCGCCGGCGGCAGGGGCTTCCGGGGAAAACATCCTACTAAATGCTCTTCGCCGGCCGGTTTAGTAGCACTTTTCGCACCGCCGGAAGGAGCTCGCGGCGAAAACATCCTACTAAAAGTTCCGCGCCGGCCGGTTTAGTAGGATTTTAACGCGCCGGCGGAAGGAGCGCACCGCCAATATGGAGCAATCCGGATGGATCTCCCAAATGCCGCCGGACAGAAATATATTCGATCCGCATTTCCGGCAGCCCTTCTGTTTGGAAATAAAAAAGCTGCCTCTTTTGACTTTGTTACAAGTCTTTTGAGGGAGCGCCTTTTCTGCTGTTTGTTTATTAACACTCGTACCTACGAGCCTGCGGCACTGCGGTCGCGTTTGCGATTTGCTGTTATGCTGTTATGGAAAATCACCTTGCGAAGGAATATGATATAAGCAAACACTGAATTCCTTAAGCGGTGGATATGAAGGGGCTATACAGACATAATTTCAGACTGATTCGCACGAACTTTCCGGCGTTGATATGGTTTGAGCTGCTATATAAAATGCTTGCGGCGCTCGTTCTGTATCCGCTGATTTTGTTTCTCCTGGATTACGCGATTAACAGGTCCGGACTGAGTTTTTTGACGGACAGGAACCTGAAGACCTTCCTCTCTGACCCGGTCGCGCTGTTGATCGGTATTTTTCTCATCGTTCTGATTGTTGTCTTTGCTCTTTATGAACTCTCCGTACTTGCGATTTGTTTCGAAAAAAGCCGCGTCGGTGAAAAGGTCAACGCAATCGAAATCGCTTTTGCCGGGCTGACCCGGATGAGGCGCTTCTTTCATCCGGTCGGGTTTCTTTTCTTCTTTGTTATTCTGGCGGCCGTTACCTTTCTGGATTTTCCGTTTGCGTCCTCCCTGGTGTCGATCACCGGGATTCCGGATTATCTTCACCATACTCTTCGGGATCACCGCATCGTTTATTTTATATTGGTCTTTATCAGCGCTTTGGTGCTGTGGTTTTTGTGGTCGTATATTTTTGCGATTCACTATATTGTCCTTCGCGAAAAGAGCTTCATGGCTGCGATGGCTTCCACCCGGAAAATGATCCGCGGACATACGGTCGGCATGAATGTTCGATTTCTGGTCTGGTATTTGATCGTATTTACTGTTCTATTGATCTTTTATGCCCTTGTGCTCCTGGCGGGGGCAGCGATGATCAAACTTGTTTTGCCGACCGGGGACGAACTGGTCGCCTTTCTTTCTTTTTCGCGCGTAACGGGTAACGTAATGTCGTTTCTGCTGTATAGTTTTTTTACTCCCGTATTTTTCGTTGTTGTCAGCTCGTATTTTCAAAAAATTACGATTCTTAAGACCGAAAAATATCAGGAACATCAACCCAAGGTGACCGTCCGGCCGTTCAAAAATCATCGGGTGATCCTCGGACTGATGCTTTTGATCATCATCGGCGCGAATGCCGGCATTCTGTCCCGTTCGATCTCAAACGGTGTCATTCGCCGGCTGATTTTTGCGCGAACGCCCGAAATCACGGCGCATCGGGGCAGTTCGAGCAACGCTCCGGAGAATACATTGATTGCGATTGAGAAGGCGATCGAGGACGGCGCGGATTACGCTGAAATCGATGTGCGTCTGACTGCGGACGGAACCGCGGTACTCATGCATGACGCAAGCCTTGAACGGACGGCCGGGGTGAACGAGATGGTCTGGAATGCGCGATGGGAGTCTTTGCGGGAACTGGATCCGGGTTCAGTCTTTTCGAACGAGTTTAGCGGGGAAAGGATCCCTTCTCTCGAGGAGGTCATGGACGCGGCATCCGGAAGGATTCGTCTGAATATAGAAATCAAATTCTCTTCGCATACTCCGGAGCTGGCGGGAAAAGTCGCCGAACTGATCGTCGAAAAGGATTTTGTTGACCGGTGTGTCGTGACGAGTTTCAAATACGACGTGCTGGCCGATGTAAAGGCAGTCAATCCGGACATTAAGACCGGCCTCATTATCACGATGCCGCTCGGAAGTTATACCAAATTGAAACATGTCGATTTTTACAGCCTGAGCGCGATGTTTCTATCGGCGAGGCAGGCGGATATGATCCATCGCTTGGGCTATGAGATCCATGTTTGGGGCGCAAAGGACGAGGAAACAATCCGGAGAATGGTCGAATACGGAGCGGACAACATCATCGCGACCGACCCGGTAATGGCACGTGAAGCAATCTACACGCAAAGCGCGAACGAATTGGTTGTCCGGATCGCAGCGTTGTTTTTCGGGCAAAATGAGACGGTTCGCCCCAAAGGATCGTTCTTTCCGATTCGTTACGGTTAAGGAGGGCACATGAAGGACGTCACGGCGGCGGTCATCATTCGGGACGGGAGGGTTCTGATCACACGGCGTGCAGAGGGTCAGGCGCATGCCGGTTGGTGGGAATTTCCGGGCGGAAAGGTCGAGGAGGGCGAGTCGCCGGAAGAGTGTCTTCGACGGGAACTCCGTGAGGAGCTGGGGGTCGATACGATCATCGGCGCGAAACTTGCCGAAAGTATCTATGAATACGATACGGGGTCGATTCGTCTTATGGCGTATGAGACTACGATCACGGCGGGAGAGATCCGCTTAACGGTTCATGAGGAGGCGCTTTGGGCCGGTGTCTCCGACTTGGAATCCTTGATGCTGCTGCCGGCAGACCGTCCGATCGCAGAAGCGGTCAGCGGGAGTATCCGGCTCGACGGGGGGACACCGGAAAAGAGCGGATGATCAAAGAAGACCCGTGGTTTCGGGGAACATTTCTATTCGTATCGTAAAGCGTCGATCGGCTTGAGTTTTGCGGCCTTATTGGCCGGATAAAGGCCGAATATCATACCGATGCTGATCGAAAAAATGATTGCGAGCGCGGCCACCGAAAGCGAGAGGCTCAGTTCGATGTCAATAATGTCACCGATCATGCCCAACAGCAGAGAAGCCAACAGCATACCGATCAGCCCGCCCGTCAACGAGATGCTCATCGCCTCGACGAGGAATTGGATCATGATATCGGCATGTTGAGCGCCGATTGCTTTTCTTATGCCGATTTCCCTTGTACGCTCGGTGACGGAGACGAGCATGATATTCATAATGCCGATGCCGCCGACCAGAAGGGAAATGCCCGCTATGCCGCCCAAAACCATCGACATAATCGACTCGATTTCCTTGAAAGCGGATAGAATGTCCCCCATGTTGAATATATAATAACCCGTGTCCGATATATCGTCCGGAAAGGTGTACGTTTTGATCCGCGCGCTCAGAAAGCGTTCGATTGCGTCGATCGCCTCGTCGGCGCTGTGCATCGAATCGGACATTACGTTGAACTGGCGGATCGTGTTCATGTGCTGGAGGCGCAGGCCGATCGAAAGAGGAATATAGACCGTATCGTCGTTCGAGTCCATCGAAAACTCGCCCTTTTCGACCATAACGCCGATGATTTCGAAGGAGCGGTTGTACAGATTAATCGAGTAGCCGACGACGTCGCGATGTCCGAACAGCTCGTCCGCGACCTTACTGCCTACCACGGCCACATAGAGTCGTGAGTCATCGTCGCTTTCGGAGATGAAACGACCGGTTTGAAGTTCCAAATTGCTGACTACATAACTGCTCCCGGTCACGGCCCGAACGGTGGTCTCGAAGTTGTTATTCTGCGCGGTGACGGGTACAAAGTAATCCTCGGTCTCGGGCGCAACCAGCGCGATGCTCTCTTCCTCCTCCAGAATACGGAGGTCCTCTTGTGTAAGAAAACTGCTCGACCGGTAGACGTCGACAATGATTTTTTTCCCGCCGATCCCCTCAATTTCTTTGGTCAGAGCCCCGGTCGCGCCTTGGATGATGCTGATAAGAAGCGTAACGGACAGCACGCCGATGATGATGCCGAGCATCGTCAAAAAGGAGCGCAATTTGTTCCCCGCGATGGCGGAGAAGGCCATCTTGATCGCTTGTGTGATCTTCATACGCCACCCTCCGGATCGGATGCCAAACGTGCATTCGAAGAATCATTGCGCGTATCGGAAACGACCTTGCCGTCGATCAGACGGACACTGCGGCGGGTCTTGGAAGCGATCTTGCTGTCGTGCGTGATCAGAAGGATCGTGTTTCCCGCTTCGTGAAGCTCGTCGAAAAGACGCATGATTTCCTCGCTGGTTTTGGAATCCAGATTGCCGGTCGGCTCATCCGCCAGTAAAAGGGAGGGCTTTGCCGATAGCGCTCGCGCGATGGCGACGCGCTGTTGTTGTCCGCCGGAAAGCTGATTCGGCCGGTGATGCATACGGTCCGTCAGGCCGACCCGTTCGAGTGCCTCCAACGCCATGCTGTGGCGCCTGGCATGGCCGATGCCTTGGTAGATCAGGGGCAATTCGACGTTCTCGTATGCGGTCAGCTTCTGAATTAAATTGAACTGCTGAAAAACAAAACCGATTTCGCGATTGCGCAATACGGCCATCTGATGCTCGGTATAATCGGATATTTCCTTGCCCCGAAGGTAGTAGGACCCTTCGTCCGGGGTATCCAGACAGCCGATGATATTCATCAGCGTCGATTTGCCGCTTCCGGACGCGCCGATCACGGAGATATAATCGTGTTCGTCGATGCCCAGAGAAAGATTGTCGACAGCACGAACGGTTTCTCCACCCAAACGGTAGATCTTGCTGATATTTTCGAGCCGGATCATAATTATCCTCTTCTTTCCCGGTTAATAAAACGGTCAGAACATAAATCGATCAAAGCCGGATGAAGCCTCGGTCGGGAGGATGACGATATCCCCCTCGTTCAATCCGGAAATAATCTCGGTCATCGAACCGCTCGATATGCCGGTTTGGACCTCAACGGAACGGCCTTCCTCATCCGTTTGGTCGTTCGCGTCGACAGAGTCGACGACCGAAACAAACTTTTTACCGTCAATGACCTGAACGGCTTGGGCGGGCACCAGGAGGACACCGGTATTTTCGGTAACCAGAATGTCCGCGCGTGCGCTCATTCCGGAGAGAATTTCCGTCTGGTCGTTTAACTCGACCGTAACCGGATAACGGGAGACTCCTTCAAAATTGCTTGAGAACCGGGAGACCCAAGTAACAGTGCCGGTGAACGTGCGCCCCTCCAATGCATAAATATGGACTTCGCAGGTTTTTCCGACCGTTATGCCCGCGATTTCCATCTCATCGACGTTCACGGTCAACTCGAATTGATTCGAATCGGACATAACGATTGCCGGGGCGTCCTTGAGGATTTTTGCGTCCGGCTGAGTGAGGATCTCGGTAATGATTCCGTCGGCGGGCGCGGTCAGTTCGGCCGTCGCCGAGTCGAGACGCTTCCCGGAAAGTTTTTCGAGTGCCTCCTGGCGCGATTCCAAAAGTCGCAGATAGGCCGTCGAATGGACAGCTTTTTCCAGGTTGATCAAGGTGGCGCCGAACGAGACGGTTTTGTTGAGTGACACCGGTATTGAGGATACGATGCCGTCCGTCGCGATGACATAATAAGGGGTCTTCACGAAAATCGCTCCGGTTCCGATCTCGAGCCCTTCGGAGTCGACGACTTTCGCGGTCTTCCCGACCTCAAAAGATTGATCGACGAAGGTAATTCCAACATTTTCCGTATCGACGGAGGTAACCGTTCCGTTAACGGTCAGATCGCCGATCGAAACGTTCACCGGATCGTTGAGAGCTGCGGCTGCATGTGCAGGGAGCATTACGGACATCAGATCATCGGGCGAAATCAGAACGACGCCTTCAAGGGTTTGGCAGACGGCGGACAGATCGTCGCCTTTTTGTACGAAAATACCCTTCACCCGGCCGGCGACCGGCGAGCGAACCGCGGAGGTTTTCATCGAGGACTCCGTCAGAAGACTCATATCGAGTGTCTCGAGCTCCTTTTCGAGTGCGGCAATTTCTTCTTCATAGAGCTCGTTGTTGATGGTTAGAAGAACATCGCCTTCCTGTACGGCATCTCCGACGCGCAGATCAAAATCGCCGACCGTGCCGTCGGACGGAGATTCCAGCGTGACCGTATCGGCATAGTTAATCGTTCCGCCGGCTTGGGTAATCACGGAAATATTCCCCATCGTGACCCGGGCGGTGTCCTTAAGAAGCGTGTTGTGTTCGGCATTTCTTCGGTAGGACGTCCACGCGAAAATAAGCGCGCCCGCGATCAGCAGTATGATTACGGTAACGATCGCGCGCTTGATCCACTTGCGCCGTGAGCGGGAGTTGTTTCTCGTTTCGGACATGATGACCGCCTTTCGCCGCGATCGAAAAGTCGAGTCGACGGCAGCGTTATTTTCAGAAAAGCGGGTTATCGCCCGCCTTTCCGATTATACCATCAAAGCGATTTTTCGTATCGCCTGTTTCCGGACTCCATCTGATTTTCATGTATTTTTACAAGTGCCGTATTGAAAGGGCGCAGGATGCAGTCATGAGAATTTCGAAAACCAACGGTTCATATTCAGCCGCAACTGGTATAAAATAGGATGGACGCTTTCGGTGCGCGAAGGGTCATTTTCGTGCGGATGAGGTCCGGGATCGGTTACCTCATGCCGGAAAGGAACGGATATGTCAACGAACCGGGGGCCCCGATACCGGAATACTCTGTTTGTGGTCACGTCGGCCGCCATTGCGGCTGTATATGTGCTTTTCACTCTGCCTTTTGCGCAAATTGCATACGGGCCTTTACAATTTCGACTGGCGGAGAGTATGGCGGTTTTGCCGATCCTCACGCCGGCGGCGATACCGGGATTGACGCTCGGGTGCTTTCTGTCCAATCTTCTGAATCCGATGAACCTCGGCCCGGTCGATATCATTTTCGGCTCTATTGCGACCCTTCTGTCGGCGATCTGCACGCGGTGGCTTTATCATGCGCTGGAGCGTGCGAAGGGGTATATCAAAGATTTGATTGCTCTTCTGCCGCCGGTCGTCTTCAACGCACTGATTGTCGGGATATATTTGACCTTTCTGATTACCGACGGGCCGGTTTTGCCTGCCTTGATCATGACCAATATCGCGTATATTGCCTTGAGTGAATCGGTAGTGGTATATCTGATCGGATACCCGCTTTTGATCGTTCTGCGCAAGTCAGGGGTCGGGCGTATTTGGGAAGGGGTTAAGAAACAGTGAAGCATTACTTTTCGGACAAACCGGAAACGCCATCCGATCGCGCCCGGGTTGAGACGCGAATCCGCGGAATTGATCTGAACTTTGTAACGGACGCGCAAGTATTTTCGAAAAAACATATCGATTTCGGTACCCGGCAGATGCTGGAATCGGCCATTGCCGATATCGGCGCGCGCGGGATCGGGCGCGGCCGCCTTCTGGATCTCGGCTGCGGTTACGGGCCGGTCGGTATCACGATGAAACGGGTATTTCCGGCGATGGATATCGTAATGATCGATATCAATGAACGGGCGATCGGGCTTTCCAGGGAAAATGCCGAACTGAATCACAGCAGTCATGTATCCATCCTTCAGTCGGATGGCTTTTCCGCCGTGGACGGCGCGTTTGATATCATTTTGACGAATCCCCCCGTACGGGCCGGTAAAAAGGCCGTGTTCTCGTTTTTTGAAGGATCCTACGAGCACCTCAACGCGGGCGGACTGTTCTATACCGTTCTTCAAAAGAAGCAGGGCGCTCCGTCCGCCGTCACGAAACTGACGGAGCTTTTCGGGAACTGTTCCGTTCTGAAAAAAGAAGGCGGATATTGGATCCTCGGCGCCGTGCGGACGGGAGCGGTGAAGGATGAGCAGGAGCAATAAGGATGAGCAGGAGCGGTAAGAAAAGAAGACGGCTGCGAAACGTACGTGTGCTCGCGATCATCGCGATCGCGACATTTTTCCTGTTTTCGTGCACGGGCAAGTCGCCGGATCCGTCCGATTATCGCTCTTACCTCGGAGATTATTCATATGACGCCTCCCTGACCGCCATGGTCTATGAAGACTTTGACGGTGAGGGCTTCGGAATCTTGTACCGAAAAATTACGGACTTCAGCGGATATGTCACGAACGCGCCCCTACCGGTTTTGATTTACTTCTATACTTCTCTTCATGAAGATTACGCGGGAACGACCGCCGAGGTCGAGCAAATCGCCGAAGATTACAACACAAGCCTGCTCGTGATCACGGTCAATGTTTTTCGCGAGAGCACGGTCGCCGGGCACTACGGGGTGCAAACCGTACCCGAGTTTATTATTCTGAAGGACGGAAAGGTCGATCGGCGTTTTGACGGAACGTCCCGGGGCTCCTGGTCACAGGACGAACTGCGCCAATGGGTTGCCGATGGGCTCGGGTAAGCGTGAATCGGGCTTTCGCGGGGACCGTACGACCGGATCGGTCGGGTGTCATCGCACACGTTTTTTCGAAGGGAATGTACAGGTAAGGAGGGAGCGGAGATGGAATACGAGTATATATTTTCGATCGGACAGGACAGCCATCGATTTACAGGATCGGAAAACGTCGATCAGCAAGCCGGTGTTACGAATCGGACCGGTCAGCGGCTCGGCGGGGTATGGATCGCCGACGCTTTGACTCTTCAAGCCAACAGCGACGGCGATGTAATCCTGCACGCGCTGACGAATGCGGTCTCAGGAATTACGGGCGTGAATGTCTTAGGGCAGAAAGCAGATGAAATGTGCTTCGATCAAGGCATTACCGACAGTGCGGCATACTTGAAGGAAGCGCTTCGCTTCATGGGAGACCGGAAAATCATCCATGTATCTATTTCCGTCGAATGCAAAACACCGAGACTTGCCGCGCATATCGGCGACATTCGACTCGGTGTTTCAAAGCTTCTGTCTGTTCCTGTTGATTCGGTCTGTATGACCGCGACCTCCGGGGAGGGACTCACCGCCTTCGGTCGCGGAGAAGGGATCATGGTGACCTGCGGAATTACGGTTCGACAGGCTCAAAGGGAGATTTAGAACCCTTGGTCTTCGTCACCGCCGGTTCTTCCGGGTTTGCCGGAGCAGCGTTGAGCAAAGACTCCGCGATCGCAAAATCATCCTGAGTCGTGATCTTGATGTTGGAATAATCGCCCTCGAACAAGCGGACTTTCGCACCGATCGCCTCGGCGAGCGAAGTGTCATCCGTCGCGACCCGTCCCCTGCGATTGGCCGAAGAATATGCTTCGACCAGAATATTATAACGGAACACCTGAGGCGTTTGGATCTCCTGAAGGGTCTCACGGTCCGGTGTCGACAGGACGGCACCGGCGTCGTCCTTGTCGGTCTGCTTGATTGTGCTCTTGACCGGTACGGAAGGCGCGCACACGTCATACATGGAAGCTGCCTTCAGGGCACGGTCCAGTGTCCCCTGGTCGATCAGACACCGGGCGCCGTCATGGATGAAAACAACATCCTCTTCTCCGGGCGCAAAGGGAAGAGAGGAAAGCGCGAGAATACCGTTCCACACCGATTCCTGTCGGGTCTCGCCGCCCGGAACGATGTCTTTGACGAAGGCAAAATTCTTCTTTTCACAAATGCGCTTAATCTTGAAAATATTCTCTTCGGCCGTGACAACGACCGTTTGCATGGTGAATACTGATTTACGGGACATACGGTTCAGAAATTGATCAAACGCCGTCAAGGTCCGCTCGATGACCGGAATCCCGGCCAAATTCATGAACAACTTGTTCTCGGTTTCGCTTACCCGGCTTCCGTTCCCTGCGGCGGGAATGATGACAAACAGTCGATTGATGTCGTCTTTTCCGGACCTGAATGCTGAGATCCTCATAGTATACCTCTCCTTGTCGTGATCATCGATCCGAAGCGAATAAAACGTCGATTGCTTCGGACAGCGAATCCACGAATATAAATTCCGGCAGAGATATTATAGCATGCTCTGCTGTATTAACACGAGTACCGGATGTGATTTTTTTTGATAATTTATCGACTGCTTGTTTATTTGCGCCGGGCAGGACACAAAAGCGAAAGCCCAGAGCAATCGCTTCACCGAGTCGCCGTTCGATGAAGTTCACGGGGCGGATCTCGCCGGTCAGACCGACTTCGCCGAACACGAGGGTATCCGACCGTACCGGTATATCTCGGAATGCCGAGAAAACGGCGGCCAATACTGCCAAATCGGCGGAACGCTCGCTGATTTTGAGTCCGCCGATCACATTGACATACGCGTCCAAATTGTTGATACCCAGTTCGAATTTCTTTTCCAGTATCGCAAGGAGCATTCCGAGACGCATCCGGTCCAATCCCTGAGCCATTCTCTGCGGGACGGAAAAGGAGGTCGGCGACACCAGCGCCTGGATCTCCAGAAAAACGGAGCGGCTTCCTTCAATCGTAGAGGTGATCACCGAGCCCGGAGCGTTCATCGGGCGCCCCGACAGGAGCAGGGAGGAAGCATTCTCGATCTCCTTGAGTCCCTTGTCGGTCATCTCAAAAAACGCCAGCTCACCGGTCGCTCCGTAGCGGTTCTTAACCGCCCGGATCATCCGGAACGGCCCCGAGCCCTCGCCCTCAAAATAAATCACCGTGTCCACCATGTGCTCGAGCACCCGGGGACCGGCAAGCGTGCCGTCCTTCGTTACATGTCCGACCAGTACGATCGGGATCATCCGATTCTTAGCGATGCGCAGAAGGCCTGCCGTGACCTCCCGGGCTTGGCTGACGCTCCCCGGTGCCGAGGTCAGTGCCTCCGAATAAAGCGTCTGAATGGAGTCGATGACGCATAAAGAAGGCTTGTACTCTTCGATGATCCGGGAGATATCCTCGAAGGAGGTGTAGGAGCAAAGCAGGATCGACGGATTATCGATATCGAGTCGTACGGCGCGCATGCGGATCTGCGATTGCGACTCCTCTCCGGATATATAAAGAACTTTACCCGCCCCCTTCATGCGACCGCAGATTTGAAGGAGAAGGGTTGATTTCCCGATGCCCGGATCGCCTCCGACGAGGACCAGAGCACCTTCCACAAAACCGCCTCCCAATATCCGGTCGAATTCCTTCATCCCGGAGCTGAAGCGGGCGTGATCGTTTGTCGAGAGGTCCGAGAGGGAACGGACACCGGAGTCCCCGACCCAGTTCGAGCGCATCGAGGGCTTTCCGCCTTGGCTTACCGGGGCTTCTGCCTGTTCCTCGATCAGGGTATTCCACTCTTTGCAGGAGGGGCATCTGCCCATCCATCCCTGTGTCTCGTAACCGCAGGAGTTGCAGACGAACAGCGTTTTTCCTTTCGACAAAGTAACCTCCGAAGACCCGGAGAAGTATGGATGCTCCGGGATAATATTCAGTATATCATTGGAACCGCAATGTGAAGAGCGCATTTACGACATTACTTCGGAAACCCGTTGCCGGCGTTTTCTTTTTTTACGGTTTAGCATAAAATGAAGGACAATGATCGAAACGGCTGGGTTGGAAGGAAGGTAGTGAAATGCAGAAACCGTGGCTCGCTTATTATGACCCCCTCATGAAAGAATCGATCGATTATCCCCGGAAGAATTTGTACGGAATGTTGCTCCGCACCGTATCCGTTTTTCCCCGGAAGACGGCGGTGAGTTTCGAGGGCACACGCATCCGTTATGACACGCTTATCGGTCTGGTAGACCGGGTTTCGGAGCGACTTTCGGGACTGGGGCTCAAGAAGGACGACGTTCTGACGATCTGTCTTCCGAACATCCCTCAGGCGGTCATCGTCTTTTATGCCGCAAACAAACTCGGCGTGATCGCGAATATGGTCCATCCCAAAACGCCTCCGGATGAACTTTCCGAATTCATGACATCGACGAACAGCCGTTATCTGATTATTCTCGATGCGTTTATGTCCAAGTCCGTTCCCGTATTCGAAAAAATCGGTGTTAAGAAGGTAATTGTTTCGCGAATCGGCGACTATCTGCCGGCAGTTAAGAAGGCGGCGTTTTACGTCACCAAAGGGCGAAAAATTCCGCCGGTACCCGAAGGGAACCGGTTTATCACATGGAAAGATATGGTCTCCGGTGCCCCGCGTGATCCGCGCCCCAAACAGCGTGCTGTTGTGTACGAACCGCAGACGGGGCCGGACGACCCGGCAGTATATCTCCACAGCGGAGGGACTACGGGCAGTCCCAAAACGATTATTCTGTCGTCCCATAACATGAATGTACTGGCGACGATCGGTCCTCAAATCGTCAACATCGAGGATCCGTATGCGAACGGGAAGCTTCCTCCCGGTATCTCGATGGCGGCGATCCTTCCTCTGTTCCACGGATTCGGACTTTGTATGTGTATGCATACCATGCTGTGCAACGGAATCGCAGCGATTCTGGTACCGGTATTCACTCCGGACTCTCTCGCGAAGGTCATACTGCGCGAAAAGCCTTCATTCATCGCCGCAGTCCCGACGCTTTTCGAGGGGATGCTCAAGAGCAGCAAACTCGCCGGGAAGAAATTGCCTTTCCTTAAAGCCTGTTTCTGCGGCGGTGACTCACTTTCTCCCGATCTGAAATCCAGATTTGAGAAATTCGTGCGCGAGCGCGGTGCGCCGATTTCTCTCCGGGAGGGGTACGGCCTGACCGAAACGGTCACCGTTTCCTGCGTCAACCCGGAGTTCAAGAGCAAAGAGGGGTCGGTCGGCTTGCCTTTACCCGATATGCTGATGAAAATCGTTCAAGTGGGTACCGAGCAGGAACTGTCGCCCGGAGGCCAGGGGGAGATTTGCGTCAGCGGACCGACGGTCATGCTCGGGTATTTGAATGATCCGGATGCGACCCGTGAGGCGATCCACGTCCATGAAGACGGCCGATCCTGGGTACATACCGGCGATTTCGGGTACATGGACAAGGACGGCTATTTCTATTTTACTCAGCGGTTGAAGCGGATCATCAAGGTTTCCGGCGTGCCGGTTTTTCCGTCCCAAATCGAGGCGGTCATAAGCGCGGTCCCGGGCGTGGACACGGCCTGCGCGATCGAGATTCCCGATTCCTACCGGATCCACGCCGTCAAGGCGATCGTGGTTCTTGACGCGGGCGGCCTGTCCGCCGGTGCGGACGTGATGCGGGATCGTATTACGGACGTGTGCGCAGATAAACTGATTGCGTACGCGCGGCCGGTCGAAATCGAATTCATGGACAGCCTTCCCAAGACGTTGGTCGGCAAGATCGATTATGTTCTTCTGGAAAAACAGGAGCTTGAAAAAAGAGCCGTCATTCTGCCTTCATAAAGAATCGGTCTTTACCCCGTCCGCGTCGTCGGAGACGATCGCGCGCGCTTCTTCGGAGCGCTTCGCTTTTCGGGAGCGGACGGCAAGAAGCCCGATCGCCGCGACCGTCACGATTGTAACGGCCAGACCGCCTTCGGGTCCGAAATCGCCGCCGGTGATCCATGCGTTTGCGCTTTGCGTATAATCGGTGGACAGAAGTGCCGCGGGCGCGGGACTGCCGCTTACATGAAGACCGTAGAGATTGCCTTGCGCAAAGTTCCAGGCACTGTGCGCGGCGCAAACGGTAATAATCTCGCCGGTATGCCAACTCAGCAGTGCAAAGAAAACGGCGATCAGAATCAGGTTGATGAGTGCGAGGGGAGTAAAGCCGATATTGCCTGCGTGCAGGATTCCGAACAAAAGAGAGGTGAAGCCGACGGCTCCGGCCTTTCCGAATTTGACCGCGATCCTCGGCATCATATATCCGCGCATCATGATCTCTTCCGAAGCCCCCTGAGGGATCCACATCAAAATGTAGGCGACGAAAAGGGGCACGGCAGAAGGGGTCATGGCCGCTCCGCCTGCGCGGATTTGTCCCGACAGAAGAAGAATCAGGTACACAGCGGAAATCATGGACAGGCCGAGAAGCAGACCGCCGGCGTAAGATCGCAAAGCTTTTCGAACACCTCCCGCATGAACGGTCAGCCCGATGGTGGACAACGGATTTTTTTCGATTTTTTTAACGATGAAGATGTAGATGATAATGATTATGATATAACTCAGCGCCATCCCGACAATGAAAGATCGTTCTCTCATCAGAAGGCCGACCAGCTCGAACGATTTTACGATCGCGGATCCGATCTGCATCTTTGCGGCCGTCGCCGCTAAAGAATCGATGATGGCGGTCGCGTTTTGTGTCCGAAGAAACACAAGGATCGGACCGATCAGCGCAAGCGGCTGGAAGATCGATAAGAGCAGAAGCGGCAAAGTGAAATGATACATGAGCAGGCGATACGTGCTTTTATAGCGGGTCGCCCGGTAGCCGAAAAGAACAGCCTTGGGGAACGCCGGATAGTTAATCCGGGGATCCCGGAGTCGCTCGCGTTCGCGCCGCTCCCGGTAATCGGCCGTCGCGTCGTTCGTGGTGCTGAAACGCTCCATCCCCAGAAGCTTAACGGCGACACCGATCAAAACGGAGCCGATCCCGAAACTGAGAAGTAAAATGACTGCGAGCCGGACCCCGGTGTACGATCCGGTCAGGGTCGATGCCAGACCGAGATAATGTCCGAGAAAAGGAACCATGTAATTGGACGGCGCGGTATCCGCACCCTCGTTCATGGCCATCACGCATACGACGAGGAGCAGGAGAAAGATCGGCAGAAAGGCGGTTTGCGCCGAAAGAACCGTCCGGTTCATGACCGATATCACGATGATCAATGCCGAGAGGATCAGGACCAGGGAGATCACGAGAAGAAAAAGGGCGAACAAGTCGGAAAAATTCGCTCGTCCAAGCCCGAGGGCCGCAAGAGTGATTAATATGAGGCACGGGAGGACCGTACGCAGAAAGACTCCGAGCGTGTTTCCCAAAACGATCTCGAGCTTTGATGCCGGTGTCAGCAGCAAGGCGGAAAAAGTACCGCTCTCCTTTTCTCCGGCGATCGCATCCACTCCCGCCTCCATTGCCGTAAAAAGGGCTGCGATAAAAACAAGCAGAGGGATGAGCATGCGGCCGATATTGTCGCGGATCATACTTGCACGGTCCGGAATTCCGAAACGTTCCCCTTGAGTTACAACGTGAAACGGCGGGCGCTCGGAAAAAGGAATGCTCTTTTCGGTCCTCAGATAGCGGCTGAAATTCTCGGAAAGATAATCCATCGCGTCGTCGTGGGTCGTTTTATATGCGTTCAACCCGGTTTCGAAATATGTGATAATCTGAGGCGTATCTGCCGGATCTTTTGAGAAAACGCGCGCATCAAAATCGGTCGGGAACACGATCGCCATAAAGGCCGGCCCCTCGTTAAGGAGCCGATTCATGCCGACAAAGTCATAGTAATCGCTTTTTTCTGTGAACGCATAATTCATATAGAACCAGGTTTTTATCCCGTTAACCGACTCATCGCGCTCATCCAGATAACGCACAAACGAGTCGGGCGCGTTCACGAATAAGACGGAACCGTTTTCCGTCCGGTTCCATTCGTATTCGGAAAAATACAAGGCGCCGGGATTCGTGAACGCGTACAACATGGACAGAATCGTGATGACAAATAATAAACTGGCCGCGAGAGTCATTCTCGTAACCGTCGATTTCAGGTGCGAGCTTTTCGAGAGATTCTTTTTCGCGATCAGCCAAACGTTTGCGAACATCATTACTCCTTATGGTGGGTTCTGTAAAGTTCCAAAAACGCTTTTTCAAACGATTCCGCTGCGGCTTGTCCGTTGATTTCCGCAATTCCGCCCTCCACAACAATCCGGCCGTCGATGATGACGGCCAGTTTATCGCACAGGGACTCGGCGACCGAGAAAATATGCGTGGACAGCAAAACGGCATGTCCGCTCTGACCGAGCTCGCGCAAATACTCGGTGACCTGATAGGCGGTGAGAATGTCCAGCCCGTTCGTCGGCTCGTCGAAAATGACGACCGGAGGATCATGGATCAGACTGATCGCGATGGAAATCTTTTGTTTCATGCCGGTCGACAGCTCAACGATCTTTTTATCCTTAAACGGCCCGATCCCGAATCGTTCGAAACTTTCCGCCTTCTTGTCCCGTATTTGAGCCAAACTGAGGCCATACAGCCTGCCGAAAAAATCGAAAAGCTTGTTCGGGGTCGAATACGGGTCCAAACGCACCTCGGAGGTCAGAAATCCGATCTGACGGTGAATTTCTCTTGCCTGATCGATCGTGTTCATACCGCACACCGTGATGGTGCCGCCCGTCGGCTTTAAGAGCGTCGCAATCATTTGCATCAGGGTCGTTTTCCCCGCGCCGTTCGGTCCGAGCAGACCGTATATTTGGTTTTTTTCGACCGAAAACGAAACATCGTTGACTACATTGATGTTATGGAGGTATTGCTTGCTGACATGACGTACCTCGATCATCTGGACCTCCTTGTTTCCGTAATACCTGCGGACGTCGGACTGAAGCGGTTGTGTGCATATATGAACATGAAGACGGCCAGGGTCCCGTCGATCAATGTAACGACAGTAAAAGCAAGAGGGTTCAGTTCGCCGCTGACCGTGTCCCTCAGGATCATCAAACTGTTATGAGCCGGGATAAGGTACTCGAAAAGGACCACGCCGGGAGGCCGGAACAAATGGATAAAAAACTCGACCAGGAAAAAAATCAGGGGTATCTGCAAATTGAGCGTGACATCCCGGATCTCGCGGAGAGATAAAATAACGGCGAAACAGAAGGCGGTCATCATTAACGTCACGGTGAGCAGTGTGATGATAATCGCCAGAAAATCCGCGGGAAAAATGAACATGCCGAACGGCAGAAGAGAATTCGGCGAGTTCTGGAAATTAACCCAGGAAGACAGATTGAGAACCAATAGGGTGATGACCGATGAAACCGATGAGACCACCATGACCGAAATCGCCTTCCCGGCCAGGAGGGAAGCGGTCCCGATCGGCGTCAGCGCGATCTTTGAGAGAAAACCGCGTTGACGGTCCGCCGCCAATGTATCCGATGCGAGGGAATAGACGCAGTAATAGGCCAAAAGGATAAGGATCCCCGGTATAACCCGGGAGGCCGCGGGATTTGCGACGCTTCGTTGACCCATCAAGGTCGTGTACGGATTGACCCGGTTCATTTCGAAAATGTCACCGCCCCCGGCCGCGTAGTAATCTCCGCCCAGAAACTTAACGAGGTATTTCCGGTACGGTTCAAAAACATCGGTCTCGAATTGATTATAATTTGCGTTTGAACCCGGGTTGGTCCGGTCATAAAGGATGCTGATAAATGCAGTACTGCCGGCATTGTTGTTGCCCGAAAGCAGATCGGAGTAGTAGCCGCGAACGGCTTCGGAAAATAGCGGATCAGCGGAACTGCCCTCAAACGGAAAGGCAGAGAAAGTAACGAAAATCCGGCCCTGATTCAACTGCTTTTCCGCCTGTCCGTTTCTGAGAATCGTCGAAAATTCACGTCCGTCGATGATTTGGTATTCCGCCCGTCCGGCCGCCGTGTTCTCCTCGGTAAACGCGATGAACGATGGATCCGGATCGACCAAAACGACCGCCGGACGACCGACAGACCCGGAGGATATGAAATTGAGAAGAGCCGGGAAAGCATACAGAGCAATTAAAAGGACCAGTGCCGGTACGAGAAAAACAGACACGGTTTGCCGCCAGTTGGAGAAGACCCTGCGGAGCTCCCACCGGAGCAACAATAACGTAGCTCTCATTGTTTCTCCTTCTGTTTTCCTGCTGTAATGTAATTATATCAGCATTGTCCGTCAAAAACACGCGACCGGAAAAGGCCTCTAAGTAACGGAATGATTACAGCGACGCGGGAATGATTACAGGAAGAAGATAAAAAGTAAAGATTGTTTACAATTCATCGGGATTTTTGCATGTGGACGGTTTGCTCAAATGGCATTATGATATAATATAGTCGATTTTGAAGATTTGAATTGACCTTCGTTTTCATATATTCTGAGACGATCGATAAATTTCTGGAGGCTTGTATCATGGCAAAAATGACTCGTCTGGCCACGACAGTAACCGCAAGATATTTTCCTTCGACCGATTTAACGGATGCTTTCTATATGGACGGACGCATGACCGGCAAGCGTGAGTCACGGTCCGCAGATATCACCACGGACAAGGAAGACCGGGGATTTTTCTTTTCGGTCTTTTCCCACGCGACCGTTGCCGGACAGGATCCGAACACACCGCCTTACGAACCGGCTCTTCGCAAGTTGCTAAACGACGTCAAGAGCGGGCGGCGGCCGCTGGATGACCAGATCGGTGACATGGTCAACACGGCGGTTTCGGTAACCGGCCGAATGAAGATTCAGGCAGAGAATGCGCGATCCCCTTTTTTTGCCGGCTTTATCGTAAAGGATTCGGAGGCGTTCGCGATTACCTTAGGCAAGGGACTCGCTTTTCTTTACCGCGATGACACCCTTTTTCCGATGACGGCGACGGATATCAAGATCGATCCGGTCAACACGCAACGGCAGAAGGTCGATCGGTTCTATAACTACTGTGCGACCAAGACAGCGACGGCGCTGTGCTCCAATATTGCCCAACTGAGGTTGGACGACTGTATCATAATCTGTAATCGTGAGGTCTACGACGCGCTCGGACAGTATGAACTGTTGCGTATTCTTTATGATGCCGAGGATCAATGCGAGGCGGCCGGTAACGTGATTACGGAAGCCGCGGCCAAACTGCCGAATGTACCGCTTCAGTTCATGATCTCTTTCGTCGAGAACGTCTCCGCACCCGAGAAGGGCGGACTCTTCGGATTCGGACGCAAGAAGAACCAGAAGGATCGGGAGGCGGACACGTTCGAGCCGGTCGAGGAAGCTCCCGTCCCGCAGGAACCGGCCCCGTTGCCGACACCGGCAGCCGTCGATATTTCACCGGAACCCGTTATTCCTCTGTTTTTCGGAAACGACCCGACCAATCCTTTGGCGGAACCTCTGGCGGAGAAGCCGGTACCGCCGCCCGGACCGGAGGATCCGATCCAATTTAACGACGAGAGCATGAAGCCTTTCGGTGAGCCGGGCAGTAAGACAGAGCCGGAAACCGATGAGGGCGGATTCATCAAGACCGGAGACGAATCCGTTGAGGATGCCGAAGGCTCGCGACCGGAAGAGTTGCCGAAACCGTCGATTACGGAAAATATCATCGACGGGGCGACAACTTCGACTTCTTCTATACTCGAGGTTAAGTCGGCGGAACAGATTGTTTCCGCTGAAACACAGATCGATCAGGCATCGATCACCGATGCCGCCAGGAAGGAAGAACCGGAGGAAGACTTCGAGGTGATGAAGGCCTTCGCGCAGGAGGACGACTGGACGGAGGTCCCGGCCGTGCCGACGGATGCATCATCAGGTTCGGAGAACAAAGCATCCGATACGACGGATGGAGAAACGGAGATCGAAATGGACGATTATGATTTCGAAGGTAAGGATACTCCCCGATACATACCGGATGATGAGGATTCTGAGAATACGCCTTTGCTTTTCGGCGACGAAGTAAGCGAAGAAGCCGCGGAAGAACAGGATTATTTCGAGGAAGGCAGTTATACTGACTTCTCGGAGGATCAGATCCCTGTAGGGGACGACGGTTTCTACGGTGTACCGGAAGCGTCCGGACAGAACGACGGCTACTACATCCCGTTTGACTCGACCCAACCTCCGACTTCCATGGGTGCCGCGAATCAGGATATTCCCGAGATGCCTCTGTACGGCGCCCCGAGTTATCAGCCTTCGACGTATTTCGAAGATGACAGGGCCGGATCCGCATACGACCAGGCGGAAGCGTATTCCAGAGGATCCTTTGACATCGGTGATGATGACGGGGATATTCGCAGGGACTATCCGCCGAGACCGGCATCCGCTTCGAGCTCCGATTTCTCATTCGGGATTCCTCCCGCCGCCCCGACCGGATCGCAACCGCCGCGCCGCAGTCCGCCGCCGAGACCCGCAGGAGGACCCAGAGGACCTCAGGGTGCGGGGGGCCACAAGCCCCGGTCCGGAGATCCGTTTGATCAGGAGAGAGGATTTGATTACGGTGACGGGAATCAGAGATATAAGCGCAACAGCAAGTTGATCTACGGATTGGCGGGGGTTTGTCTGCTCCTTCTGATTATTTTGATCGCCGTCGGAGTATACAGTTGCGCAACGAAGGACAAGGCAGAAGAGACGAAGAAGACCCAGGCAACCACCACGCCTCCGACCACCGAAGCACAGGTGACGACCGGAACGACGGAACCCGGGGAAGTGACCGATCCTTCCGGCGGAACCGGAACCGACGCGATCGGAATCTTTGAATTCTCCGATGCAATCGGATACCGGACATGGTGGGATCTGTTCTATAAGGTTTATGGAATCAAATTGGATTCGTCAACCGACGCGAGAATCGCAACAATCCTGACGTACAATGGAAAACCTGCCGATTACGAGCCGAAGCCGAACGATCAGATTCTGTTACCGCCGACCGCCATGATTACAACGACGACGGAGACGACGGCAGCGCCGTAAGTTTATTCGATTATGAGGGGGTTTCCGCGGTGCCGGCGCTGACCGGGCACAAGACGGGAGCCCCCTTTTTTTTACCAAATTTCTCAAAATGAAACTTTCATACTGGAAAATTGCACGGTTTCCGTATACAATCGTATGGATAATCCCGGTCGATTTCTGGAGGTTAAGAATATGCACAAGAAACTCTTCATTCCCGGACCGGTCGACGTTTTGCCGGAGGTTCTCGAGAAGATGTCATCTCCGATGATCGGACACCGGTCCAAGGATGCGTCCGCTCTGCAGGAAAGCATATCCGGCAAACTTCAGAAGGTGATGCGCACGGGCAACACCATCATTTTATCCACTTCTTCGGGAAGCGGCTTGATGGAGGGTGCGGTCCGTTGTTTTACAAAGAATCGCGCGGCGGTGTTTTCGATCGGCGCGTTCGGAGACCGGTGGTATAAGATGTGCACGGCGAACGGTGTGCCCGCGGACCTCATTCGCTCGGACCTCGGTCAGCCGACGACCCCTGAGATGGTCCGGGAGGCGCTTCGTACCGGAAAATATGATCTGATCACGATCACGCAGAATGAGACCTCCACCGGAATCAGAAACCCGATGAAGGAGATCTCGGAGGTCCTTAAAGATTTCCCGGAAGTGATTCTGTGCGTGGATACGGTAAGTTCGATGGGCGGAGACGATATTCCCGTCGATGAGCTCGGGATTGATGTTTGCATCACATCGACCCAGAAATGTCTCGGTCTTCCTCCGGGGATGTCCATTGCGTCGGTTTCGGACCGGGCAATCGCCAAGGCCGAGGGAATCCCGAACAGAGGACTATATTTTGACTATGTCGAGCTTTATAAGTTCGTGAAGGAGAAGCCGTACCAATATCCGTCGACTCCTTCGCTCGCGCATATGTTCGCCCTGGATTACCAATTGGATCGTATTTTGAAGGAGGGCCTCGAGGCGAGATACCAAAGACATCTCGCCTTATCATCCCGGGTGTGGGAGTGGGGACGGAAGCATTGCGAACTTTATTCAAATCCGCAATATCTGTCCGTCACCGTGACCTGCCTTAAGAACACGTTCGGAATCGAATTTTCGAAAATGAACGCGGCCATGGGGAAGAGGGGTTTTCAGTTGTCGAACGGATACGGAGCGCTGAAAGACATTACCTTCCGCATCGCCCACATGGCGGACATGACCGTCGAAGAGATGGACGACATGCTCCGGAATCTCGAAGAAGTGATTGCCGAACTCAAATCGGATAACGTCTAGCGATTAATCGAATCAGGAGGAACTCTTATGAAAATATTAATCACGGAAAAGATTGCGGCCGACTCGGTCCAGTACCTGAAGGACAGAGGGTTTGAGGTCGATGAGCGATTGGGGCTGTCTCAGACCGAGATCGAAGATATCGTCGAGCCCTACGACGGGCTGATCGTACGAAGCGTAACCAAAGTCAATAAGGATCTTGTGGCACGAGCCGGGAATCTCAAGGTTGTCGGTCGCGCCGGAAACGGCACCGACAATATCGATGTCAGCGCGTGCACCGAGAAGGGTATCATTGCCGTCAATACGCCGGAGGCCAATATCATGGCAGCCGGAGAGCTTGCGGTCGGACTGGCGTTTGCCGTGTTCAGGAACATATGCTATGCCAATGAAGCGTCCAGAAGGGACGATTTCCGCCGCGCGCAGATGATCGGCAACGAACTCGAGGGAAAGACCGTCGGGATCATCGGATTGGGCCGGATCGGTTCGATCGTCGCGAGAAAACTCAAGGGCATCGGAATGGACGTTGTCGCGTATGACCCGTACATCCCGACCGAAAAGTTTGAGCGCGTCGGAGCGAAGAAGTGCTGCACGCTCGACGATCTGCTAGCCGTATCGGATCTGATCACTTTTCACACGCCGAAAACCAAGGAAACCTATAACATGCTGGACGCGGAAGGTCTTAAGAAGTGCAAGAAGGGCGTTCGCATCGTAAACGCCGCCAGGGGCGGTCTCGTGAACGAGGAGGCGCTCGCGGAAGCGCTGAAGTCCGGTCAGGTCGCGTCTGCGGGCATCGACGTTTTCGACAAGGAGCCTTCGTACGATAAACTGCCCGGGGAGCAGAATTACAAGCATCCCCTTCTTGAACTGCCAAACTTCGTATATACCCCGCATCTCGGCGCGTCGTCTCACGAGGCGAACCATAACGTCGGTACCGCCGTTACGGAATTGGTCGCGAAAGCCCTTGAGGGCGAATTGGTCGCCGCGATCAATATGCCGAGCTGTTCGGGAAATATGGCGGTTCTGAAGCCCTACGCGTCACTTTGCGAGAAGCTTGGGCGGACTTATTTTCAGGCGGAGAAGACCCCGGTCAGGAAGATCGAGATCTGCTACTGCGGCGAACTTGCCGACCAGGAGACCGGCGTTCTGACGCTTTCGGTCCTCAAAGGATTCCTTTCTTCGGTGACTCCGGATCGCATCAGTTTCGTCAACGTTCGAAAAGCGGTTGAGGAGCGCGGCATTGAGGTCGTGGAGAGCAAAACGACGCACATCGACCGGTATAACGACCTGGTCAGCGTGACCTTTTGCACCGAGGACGACCGCATGTTGACATTGAGCGGCACAGTCTTCGGTATGGGGACCGAGGTTCTGGTTTCCTTCTTCGGTTATCAGATGAACTTCGAGCTCGCGCCGATCGTCGTCGCGATGCAGAACGAGGATGTTCCCGGCGTGATCGGGAAGGTCGCGAGCATGCTCGGTGATCTGAACATCAACATCGCCAGTATGCACTGGGGCAGAAAGCCGGGTTCGGGCAAGGCACAGTCGTTTATCGCGATCGACCAGGCGGTGCCGGAGGATAAGATCGAAGCCTTCAGGAAGATTCCCTGCGTCCTTCGTTTCACACAACTGGATTTCTCTTGAATGTAAACATAGTTGCATACCGAAAAAGCCGGCGCGAAAGCACCGGCTTTTTGATTAACTTCCAAGTACTGCACCACAACTCGGAGGCGGCGATCCGCTCAATATTTCACGCGTTCGCCGAAAAAGTAATCAGCGGAGGACCTTGACGATGTAGAGTCCGTCGGTCGAAAAAACAACCTCTCCCATCGAGCGAATGGTCGTGTCGCTGATATTGTCGTAGCTTACGCGCTCAAGATCGCCGACGATGATGTACTCGACCTTATACTGATCCAGATAAGTCCGTACGAGCGAAACGTCCGTTGATGTGTAGATCGTATCGACCGCCAAATGACGCGGGTTGATAATATCCTCCCACAGGTCCGGCTTTTCGGGATTCTGGATGAGCATACCCTGTTCATCAACGATACCCTGAAAGCGCCACAACCATTCATGAGTCTGCCAGCCGAAAATCGTCGGAAGGCCTGTATATGCGGATACAACGCAGTAGTCGGTATAACTGTTTAGCGCGCTGCCGTACGCCTCGCAAATGACCGGATTTCCGCGGACATTCCGGTTTAAATAGTCAATGGCCTCCGCGTATGAAAGAAGTTCTCCATCAATATCTCCGACAATTTTCGGGCTGTTTCGGGTACGAAGCGCGTCGGTTCCGTCCAGACCCTTATATGCGTCCATTTCGATTTTTCCGGAACGTTGTTCAAGAGAAAGAAGGGTATAGTGACCCGGAACGAACACGAGGAGAGCAAGGATCAGCGAAAGAAACACACATAATGCCGACCGGTCGCCATTTCTTTTCTGATGCGAGAAAACGCGGAAAAGAGTGTACCCGAGAACCAGCGACAGAATGATAAATGCTGCGAAGGCAAATTTGAACATTGTATTGGTCCGGTCGAAATCTCCCTGGTATATGTCGCGCACATAGATAAACTCAGGTGCCGCGAGCATCAGAAAACCGACGATTGCCGCACCGCACATGAAGATGTCCGCGCGATTTCTTGTGCCGAGAAAACGTGATACCGGATTACCGAAGTTATGAGGGTCACGTTCCTCGACATAATCCGGCTTCCTTTTTACTTTTCTGGGAGCGGAAGGCGCTCCGTCAAGTATTACCAGAACAATGAGAATTAACGCGAAAAGAATGTGAACAAACCAAAGGATAAAGAGTTGAAAAGGTGCTGTCCGGAATTTGACAAGGGCAATTGTGTTGGAGATCATCTCAAACCGGGATTGGAACGGAAGCGACAGAATGAGCGCGGAAGAAAAGAGAAAGGACATGCCCAGTCCGGTTCGTGTCAGAGCGGTCGGTATAAGCGAAGTCAGAACGACGCAAACGAAAAAGATTAAGATCTGGACTCCGACATGAATGATCGGAGACTGGGAAAGCTTTAAATATGCTCCGAGAATCATCGCGATCTGGAGACCGAATACCAGGGATCCGCCCCAGGAGGCAAACCGTTTCGAGTAAAGAGTGTTGAACAGGAGAAGTGCCATTGAAGAGAAAACGAAATAAATCAGAAAGTCCCAGTAGTTACACATCGTGCAGAGGCTCAGAAGAACCGCGGTGACAATGATCTCCGGTTTGAGAAGACTTTTCAGTTCATTGGCGACTTTCTCGAAAAAATTTCTCTGAGGTGCGGCCGTATCCTTAAGATCGACTTGCGCGACACTTTTATCCGCGCGGATATCGCGGAATACAAACACAAACAGAACCGCGATGATCGTTAAGACGATCATCATCGAAACGACATGCGCGTGGAGGTCTCCGATCAGGTACGAGTAGAAGGGGAATTCGTGGATGGTGTAGTCGCCCGGCCGGATTAGTTTGCCGGCTTCGTCAAATAACTTTACATCCGGGTTGTGGCCGATATAGCGCGTGGAGTTCGGATAAAAGAAAGCATCTGTTTGGCCGACTTTCGCGCCCAGCTTTTTGAAAAAAGAGAGAAACTGATTGCCAAAACTATTCTCGTCGTAAAAAAATGAGTGAGAGTTGCCGAAGAAGCAAACGGCGAGTCCTGAGAGGATACCAACGCCGAATCGAATACCCGACGCAGCCCGGAGCCCCTTCTTCACAGCCCCCTCGAAAAACATTTTTCCCAAAGAACACGCCATTGAGAATGCGATCGCGATGCTGCTGCACATGGCAAGAACATAGGCAATGCCCGGCTTGATTCCGTTGAGTTTGGCGATGAACGCGTAGATATATTGGCCGTAATAGTAGTAATTGATGCTCTCTCCCGCAAGCCAGGGGTCCGGAGCGGGCAAGGACTCCGTCCGCAACAAAGAATTCAGAAAGGCAAAATCCATGAATTTTTCTTCGCCGTTGATCTCCGGGAAAATGCCTTTGATGAAGCAAAGGATCAGGAGGACCGCCGCGAAAAGGGCCTCGCTCCCGACCATCTCGATGACATTCTCGGGGCGCGAAAGACTATCCAAAGCTTCCTTTCGAAGACTCGGCAAGCCCCAGCACACGACGGCGAGAAGGAAGAGGCTTACAGATACCATCAGGCGCGAAAAGGGCAGAATTCCGGCATACGAAAAAGTCCAGACAAACAGCGACGAGAAGAGGATCCCGATCGTTTTGGAAAAGCCGTAACCCTTGGTCCGAAATCCCGAAAAAATAAATGACGTCAGCGGCAGCGCGGCCAATCCGAAGAAAAAAAGCGTCAGCCACCATACAAAAAAGGCGATCGCGTCACCGATGCCGTTACGGGATAGCAAAATATACGAAAAGAGAAACACGCAGACCGGCAGAAGCAGAGCCAGGGTAATCGGTAAGGGCTTAACCGTTCTGTGCGCTTTTTTTTTCAAATCGGTCATGTCTTCCCCCTTCGCAACAATACCATGCGATGATTAAACCGGTTGAATCAGTAGATCCTCTCGATGACGGTCCCCGTATCCGCAAGAGGAGGCGCAAAAACCGAATCTTCGATCATACGCGCCGCCTCGTTGGCTTGGGCGATGGTCGGATCCATGCGGTATTCGGCCGGCTCTTTGCAGTCGCTGATCATCGCCAGACTGCAGAGATAAAGACCAGGCAGAGGTGTTGCCAGAGGCATCTTCGGAGCGGAGGTCGGCAGGGCGTAACGCGTTCGCGTCAGCCGCCAGGTCTTTATATCGCTTCGGACTAAAGTCGGATTCAGTTTTTGAAGATGCTTGAAGAATGCTTTGAAGACATCCGCGTCGGACTGGGTCCACATCGGGTGCGTGGTTTGAAAGGACCCGCTGAGGTAGAGAATGTGTCCCCCGTAACGCCGCTCGCCGACCAGATTCGTGTGCTGGATCAGTCGTTGAAACGGAAAGTCCTCCCCGAACGGACGCGAAAAACACCCGGTGAATTGACTTTTCATCACCAAAAGAAGACTCATGTTCGCTTTGTATGTGATGTCCATCAGCGGGTCGCGAAAGTCCGTGGGCAGATCCAAATTGTGGGTGATGTGCGCCAAATTTCGGCAGGATCCGGTGAATAAAACAATATCGGAATCCAGGATGATGGTCGTGCAGTCGGCCAGTACACAGGAAACGTGGTATTGCCGCTTTCCCTCAAAGGTCGCGTCGATGTCCATGACGGTATACCCGTAATAGATAATCCCGTCATGGTCGGTAATCTCCTGAGACAGAGCGCTGACAAGGGAGTGGAAGCCCTTTTCGGGGTAGCCGAGTTTCTTCCTGCCGGCGCGACCGTACCAGAACGAATCATACCAGGAGATATCCTCATGAAGCCCGAGTTCCTTGAGCAGAGAAAGGGTGTTGCGGTCACTTTTTCGAAGATGATGCGGAATCAATTCGATATACTCATGCCCGATGCGCACGGACGCAAGCATTCCTCCGGGCGTCGAATGCTGTTCGACGACCTGAACACGAAAACCGCGATGCGCAAGATGCCTGGCGCAAACCAAGCCGGTCAGGCCGGCGCCGATAATGCAAACGGAAGGGCGATTGGGCATCAGTTCGCCTCCTTTCGGGGATCGGTAATCATTTTTGCCTCGAAATAATACCGTTTTTCCCTTGCGTGGCCCATCGAAAAGGTTTTGCGCGGGAATACCCCTATTTCGGCGAGCATCGAAAAGAAGGATTGCTTGGAGACGTCCGGCAGGATAAACCCGATCGAATCCGGTCCGGCGAGTTTACGGACGGATTCTTCCCCGTGGATGTAATCGACGCGCAGCGAATCGTCCGCCGCGATCGCTTCGTCCAGAAACATTTGAAGAGCGCCGACCGGAAGAGGATGCGGCGGTGTGCGAAGGGTCATCCGAAAATGCTCGGATCCGTTTGTCACAAGAATGGTCCGGGTCCCGTCTTCAATGCCGTTGCCGTCGGCATCAGCCCAAGGAGTCAGCGAGAATCCGTTCTCCTTATAGTAAGCGGTCGCTTGTTCGCGAAAAGTGCTCAGTGTCATGCCAAAAAGAACACGGCAGATCGGCTCGAAATCGAGCCCGTCATCGTGTATATTTACAACCTCCGCGAGCGCGTAACGCGCCGGGTGAGTATCTCTTTGCTTCGCTGAAAGTCCTCCGCGAATATTATCCCAATGTGCCTTTGCCGTTGCGAGGGAATGGTTTCCGTCGCCGACCGCGAACAGAAGACCGTCCGCTGAGCGCTCAAGAAGCGCTTTCAGAGCGTTGGTGATATTTTCCGCGACAACAGAAGCGGCGTCACAATAAAAACCCTTCAGATGGCCGCCGTCCTGCATCAGTTCGGTATCGTAAACCGGGGGCGCTCCGGACAAGAGGGCGTAAGCCGGTTCGATCACCGTGCGGTCGGGGTCGTCGATCAGCACCATGATATGGGGAAGCTCAACCGACGCATGCTCGCGAATGCGGACACGCGGAGGTATTCGTGACAACACCGTGCCTTCGGTCGGTCGGATCGGTTCGTACGTGCCGGGTGTGTGATCGTATCGCTCCAGATCGAGAGCGAGCATCAACCCTTTTCGAGAGGAGACATGCGCGGTCCTTCGATCGACGAGGATGAAGCCCGGCGGAAGCGCCCGGAATAATCTTTGGTCCAGGTAGTTGTCGATTGAGGCGTTGACCGCGGAGATTTTCGCGTCGACCTCACGGTCGGACAGGGTCTCCAGAAAAACCTCCGGCAGGACCATTCGAAGCGTCGAGGGCGCGTTGCCGACAATCTCCTCAGTCTCCGTCCAGTATTCCGGCTCGGAGGTGAACTGGTCGCAGGCGATGACAGACCAGCGATATAAATCAAGTCCGGGTGCGGGGAGAAGAATCTCCGGTGCCGCAATCGGAAGGAGGGGATCAAAACGAAAAACCATGAAAAACCTCATAAATTCAATAGAATGTATCGGTTATTGTATCACAGAACGCAGGTCTTCTCCACGTCTCTTGGGGTGTTTTTTTACCTGCCGGAGTGATTTTCGGGGATAATATGATAACCGCCCGAACATTAAAAAAACGGATCCGGTCACTTCCCGGATGTAGCGCGTACCCGATCGATCGCAAGGAAACATAAAGTGAAGCAGATGAGGAAGAGAAGCGCGCCAAAAGGGATCAGTTTCAACGAAACACGCTCCGAAATCGCCGCGACGAGAAGCGGCAGCAAGGTATAACCGATGTTGGCCATCCCGAGCTGGTAGCCGATGGCCGTCGCCGACAAGGTGCCGAACCGAATGGGTGTATCCTGCATAACGCAAGGGAAAATCGGTGCGAAACCCAAACCGATCAAACCCAGGCCGATCGGACACAGAACGGTCGACTGAAGCGGCAGAATCAGAAGCACAAAACCCACAAGGCTGATGCCGATGCCCGACTTCACGGCCATGCTCGTCCCGATTTTTTCGACAAAGAAGCCGAACAGGATCCGGCCGCCGGTGATACATCCGTAATAGATCGCGACCCACAGACCGGCCGACTCGAGCGAAACGTCTCTGGAAAAGCGTAAATATGTCGCACTCCAGAACCCGATTGTCGCCTCGGCACCGACATAAAAGAAAAAAGTGAGCATCGCCGCAAACAGACCGTGTTGTTTGAAAATCAGCAAAAAGCCGTCCCGGAAGCGTCTGAGAAAGGATTGTCCGGCTTGCGGCGTTCCCGGAACGGAGGATGTTGAATCGATTTTTTCGGCAGAAACGGGAAGACTATCGACTTTCACGAGAGACTCCTTTTTTTCGCCCGTTAACCCGGAAGGTCGCGCATTCTTTCCTTCAATCTTCCTCCATTCGGGAAGGGTGAAAAAAAACAGCGCGGCGAGGCTCAATTGAATCATCGATACGATCAGAAATCCGTTGTTCCATCGATGGGTCCAAAGGATTGCGTACGTCATAATGACCGGCCCGATCGAGGCTCCGATTCCCCAGAAGGCATGCAGCCAGTTCATGTGTCGGGATGTCAGATTCTTGGATACAAAATGATTGAGCGAGGAGTCGACTCCGCCGGCGCCGATTCCGTGCGGGATACTGAAGAGCACCATGACCGGGAAAACCGTTGAAAGCGAAAATCCGAAAATTGCGATCCCGGTCAGCAGACCGCTGAAAAGAATCATTTTTCCGGTCCCGATCCGCTTGAGGATATGTCCGCTCGAAAACGATGAGATCGTCGATCCGACGGTTCCGATAATGCTCATAATGCTGGCGGCCGTCATCGGCAGGTCAAACTGCGTCCGGATTTCCGGCCAGGCAATCCCCATCAAGCCGTCCGGGAGTCCCAGACTGACGTACGCGAGGTAGATGATTATCAAAAGTAAATATGAAACCATTATGTCTGTTCCTTTTTCGACACGGGGAAAAAGCGCCGGTCAACAATTCATCCTTTGGATTATGGACGCACCGAAACGGTCCGTCAAGACGCCCGGATATCAGCCGGAGGATAACGGCGATGAGCAGATGAATCGCAGAAGAAAATACATTTTTTGACAACGGATACCGGAACCGTCTTTTTCCGGCGTCTGTCGTTCCGAAATGAACCGAATGTACCATCCAATGTACAATTGTTGTGTTATGATAAAAATTGAGTGTGAAGATCGTTATTCCGAAGGAGGTCGCTATGGCGGGGAACGAGTATTCAAGGGCAAAAATACTCCACATCCTTAGGCTTTTGTATCAACGATCCGACGATGAACGCGGAGTGACTATGGCGGAGATTTTAGCATATCTGGAGGCGAACGGAGTCCCGGCGGAGCGCAAGTCGATCTATCGGGATATCGCGATGCTGAAGGAGTGCGGGATCGAGATCGAGAAAAACAGCAGAAAACCCGTCGAATATTGTTTAATGAATCGGGCATTTGATATTGCCGAGCTGAGACTTCTTGCGGACGCCGTGCAATCCGCCAATTTCATATCCGAGGCGATGACCGGGAATTTACTTCGAAAAATCGAGACGCTGACCAGTTCCCGCAGTGCGGGGATTCTGAAAAGACAGGTGCATTTTGCGGGCCGGGTGAAGACGCAAAATGAGCACGTGCGCTATACGACTGCGACCATTCAGGAGGCAATCCATGAAGGACGCCGGGTTCATTTCAAGTATATCGACTACGACCTGAGCAAGGGAAACTGTCCGCGACGCGGAGGTTCGGTATATGAGGTCAGCCCGTATGCACTCGTGTGGAACGACGACAATTATTACCTGGTCGGGTACTATGAGCGGCGCGGACAGATCAATGTTTTTCGCGTGGACCGGATGAAGACGGTTGAGATGACGGATATTTCTATTGCGCCGCAACCGACGGATTTCAGTCTGGCTGACTTTATCGAGACAAAATTCGGAATGTACGGCGGAGAGCGTGTAGGTTTGGATCTTCGTTTCTCAAATGACCTGATCAATCCGGTCCTGGACCGGTTCGGCATGAAAACGCCGATCATTAAAGACGATGATGAGCATTTTATCGCGCACATCGAGGCGTCGGTCAGCCCGGTTTTCTTTTCGTGGATTTTTCAGTTCGGAGATCGGGCGCAAATCGTTCAGCCCGCGCGAATTGCCGGGGACTATGTCGCGTTTCTGAAATCTACCCTTGACGGAATGAATAAAGTCACGGATTAATCGTTTCGCCCTTCCGTTGTTGCGGGTCGGCCCTGATTCATGTACAATCAACTATTAGCGAAAAGCGTTGTCATGGTGCGTTCCGTGTGCTTTTTGCGAGTCGTACGCAGGATCGGAGCAGGATATGAAACCGTTGGGTCTGAATGAAATTCGCGAGAAGTATTTGTCATTTTTCGAGGGGAAGGGGCACTTGCGCCTGCCATCGTTTCCGTTGGTTCCTCAGAACGATCCGTCGGTTCTTCTGATCAATGCGGGCATGACTCCGATGAAGCCCTATTTCACGGGCGCACTGACTCCTCCTGCCCTTCGCGTCACGACCTGTCAGAAATGCATTCGTACTCCGGATATCGAAAATGTCGGGAAGACCTCGCGGCACGGGACGTATTTTGAGATGCTCGGGAACTTTTCGTTCGGCGACTATTTCAAGAAGGAAGCGATTCCGTGGGCATGGGAGCTCATGACCGGGGTGATGGAAATGCCCCCGGAGAAGCTCTATCCGTCGGTCTTCGAGGAGGACGACGAGGCGTTCGCAATCTGGCGCGACGACGTCGGGATCCCCGAATCGCGGATCATCCGCCTCGGCAAGGAAGACAATTTCTGGGAACACGGCACAGGTCCGTGCGGTCCCTGTTCGGAGATCTATTTTGATCGCGGTGAGGAAAAGGGCTGCGGAGCTCCGGATTGTAAACCGGGATGTTCCTGCGACCGCTTCGTCGAGATATGGAACCTCGTATTTACTCAGTTCAACAGAGAGGAAGACGGAACGTACACGCCGCTGGCCAAGAAGAATATTGATACCGGAGGGGGCCTTGAACGTTGGGCTTGCGTCATGCAAGGGGTCGACAACCTTTTCGAAGTCGATACCGTTCGAAGCATCCTCGATACCGTGTGCGCGAAAGCCAATCTGCGGTACGGTACCGATTATAAGTCCGATGTCGCCATCCGCGTGATCACCGACCATGCGCGTTCGTCGACAATGATGATCTCGGACGGCGTTCTGCCCTCCAACGAAGGCCGGGGCTATGTCCTGCGCCGCCTGATGCGCAGAGCCTCCCGGTTCGGGCGTATGCTCGGGATTAAGGATCTTTTCCTTTGCGATATCGCCGAGGCGGTGATCGCGCAGAATAAGGACGCCTACCCGGCGCTTCTCGAGAAGCGGACCTATATTCTTGCGGTGATCCGCAATGAAGAGGAGGCGTTCAGCAGAACAATCGAACAGGGCTCGACGATTCTTAAGGATATGATTGACGAGGCCAAGTCTGCGGGGGCGTCCGCGTTGAGCGGGGAGCAGGTCTTCCGCCTGCATGATACCTACGGGTTTCCGTTGGATTTGACGCGGGAGATCGCGACCGATGCGGGGCTGACCGTCGACGAGAAGGGCTTTCAGGAGTGCATGAAGCGGCAAAAAGAGACCGCGCGGGCGGCGACGAAGGCAAAGACCGATACGGCGTGGGGGGGTAAGATCCTTCCGGAGGAATACATCAAGGACACACAGGCAACCGAATTTACGGGCTACGAACACATGATATCCGGCGGAGTTCTCCGCTACCTGATGAAGGAAGACGAAGAGGGCGCGCTTCGAATTGTACCGGAGGCGTTTGAGGGCGACCGGGTGTTGGCTGTTTTTGATTCAACGCCTTTTTACGCAACGTCCGGCGGTCAGACGACCGATACCGGAGACGCGCAGTCGGAAAGCGGCAGGATGGAGATCCTGTCGGTCGATAAAGATGATCTCGGAAAATTCATGCATACCGCTCAAGTTGTATCCGGAACCGTTTCCGTCGGACAGAAACTTGAGCTCCGGGTTGATCGGGAGCGAAGGCTCTCGACCGCGAGAAATCATACGTCGACGCACCTTCTTCAGAAGGCCTTGCGTACTGTGTTGGGAGATCATGTCGAGCAGTCCGGCTCGATGGTGTCCGTCGATCGCCTGCGCTTTGACTTCACGCATTTTAAACCGATGACCGAAGAAGAGATCTTCGCGGTCGAAAAGATGATCAACGACGCGATTATGGAGGCGATGCCCGTCACCACGCGCGTGATGAGCCAGAAACAGGCCCGGGAAATGGGTGCGATGGCGCTTTTCGGTGAGAAATACACGGACACGGTCCGCGTCATCACCGTCGGGGATGAGAAGGCGGCGTACTCCATGGAGCTTTGCGGAGGCACACACCTGACAAATACCGCGCAGGCGTCTCAGCTCCGCATTCTTTCCGAGACGGGTATTGCATCGGGCGTTCGGCGAATCGAGGCGGTCACCGGAAGAGCGGCTTACCTTCTCGCAATCGATGACGCACGCGTCCTTCGCGAGTGCTGTGACACCTATAAAGTCGGTAAGGACCAGATCGTTCGCAAAATAAGAAGCACGATTGACGAAGTCAAGTCGCTCGAAAAGCAAATGGAGCAGATCCGGGCGCAGAGCGTATGCGACGCGGCCGGGGAACTGGCGGAGAAAGCCGAGCTCATCAACGGAGTCTCGGTTGTCATCGCGGAGGTGTCTGCCGGAAACCCCGATGAATTGAGGGAAGCCTCCGACCGCATTCGCGACCGGCTCCCTTGCGGGGTTGTCGTTCTGGCAGCCAGAAACGGCGATAAGTTGTTCTTTTCCGCCATGGCCTCCGAAAGCGCCGTCAAAAAGGGTGTTCATGCCGGTGAAATTATCCGCGCGACCGCCCGGGCTGCCGGCGGCGGTGGGGGCGGACGCCCGGATATGGCGCAGGCCGGCGGACGGAACGTAGAACTATTGCCGGAAGCATTGAAGGCGGCAAAGGAAGCGGTAGCGAGTCAATTACAGACATAGACCAGTCTGTGAAAGGAGCCGGACATGTGTATCTTTTGTAAAATCATCGATAAAGAAATCCCCTCGAACATTGTGTATGAGGATGAGGACGTGATCTGTTTCAATGACATCCATCCGGCCGCGCCGGTCCATGTCCTTATTGTGCCCAGGAAACACTACGATGACGTAATGGAACTGACGTCTTCCGAAGACGCCGGAAAGGTGCTTCACGCCGTTTTTTGCGCGGTTTCGAAGGTCGCGGAGCGGACCGGCACTCAGGATGGCTTCCGGATCGTCAATAACTGCCGTGAAAAGGGCGGCCAGTCCGTAATGCACGTGCATTTTCACCTTCTCGGGGGAACGGTTTTCAGCGAAAAGATCATTTAAGGGGAACGCGCTCCGCCCGGCGGGCGGGATGCTATTCAACGATAGAACCGTCTGAGGGGGGACCGGGAAATGTCGATATCTTATAAATGCCCGAACTGTGCAGCAAATCTGATTTTCGATCCGGATGCGAAAAGGATGACCTGCAAGTTTTGCGGATCCGAAATACTTCCCGAAGATATCGTTGCGCCGATAAACGGGTTGACGGAGCAGCCCGCCGAAGTTTGGCTCGACGATACAGAGATCTATACCTGCGGAAGTTGCGGCGCTGAGGTCATTGTCGGTAAAGACCTGTCGGCGGCTTTTTGCGCATTTTGCGGATCGCCGGCGATCATCGCCTCCCACTATACCGGCGGTACCAAACCGTCGATGATCATTCCGTTCAATTACGGGCGGGAGGAGGCGGAAAAGGAATTCAAGAAGTGGTGTTCCAAAAAAGTCTTTCTTCCCGGGAAATTCAGGTCGCGCGCATCCATCGAGAAGCTTACACCGATGTATGTTCCGTTTTGGCTTTTTGATCATCCGGTCGACATTAATATGGTGATCAGTAAATTTACTGTTCGCGATCGTCCTGCTATGGGATCTCAACCCGACGCTCAGGAAATAGGGGTCGTCGAATGCCGGAAGCGGGGGCCGTTAGTTTGGGAGAAAGTTCCGATCGTCGCTTCAAAGGATATGGACGACATGGCGATCGAGATGATCGAGCCGTTTAATTTTTCGCACGCCAAAGCGTTTGACATGAAATACATGGCCGGATTTTTCGCACAAAGATCAGCCTTTTCCGCAAAAGAGCGGATCGGAGCGATCAGGGATCGTATCAAGGGTTATGCAAAGGATGCCGTAATGGAATCTTTTGACGACGAGAACATCCCCGTGAAAGCAGAGGATTACAGCTTGTACCCGCTGCCGGATGCTGAGTTCGCGTTACTTCCGGTATGGTTTTTGACCTATACCCAAGGCAAAAGGAAATATGTGTTTTTATTGAACGGGCAGACCGGTGCGGTTGCGGGAGAGATTCCGGTGTCGCCTTTGCGTGTCGCGTTGTTCGCTTTGGGCTTATCGGCGGTTATTCTGCCCGCGTTCTATTTTCTGGGAGGACTTCTGATATGAGAAGAGCCGGAAGAAAACACAATTATCTAAAGTACAAATTCTTGTATTTCCAAATTGCCATCGCGATTCTCTTGTTTATGATGTATATATTCGCTAACGCTCCGGAACTTCTGATCCTGATCCATCGGGCAAAGCTCTTACCTATATTGAAAACATTATTCGGTATACTGATCGCCTATGTCGCCGGTCCCCTGCTCGTGATCTATCTGGTTCGCAGGGCGTTTCTCGAGCATAAAGGAATCACGGCAGTGAACTGGCGCTCATACCTGAACGACTCCCTCTATAATGATTTTTGTTCGCAGCCGTCCGATATCGAGCCGGATGATGTTGTTTACTGGAAAACGCAGGAAATTATCGCGCAAAAAAGGGCGGCAAACGGCGGAGGATTGGATTATGCGTTCACCGGACAGGGAGCGAATCCGGATGACGGCAAATCCGGAAATACCCGAGTGGTCGCTCCCGAATCTCAGCCTGCTGATCTGCCGGTAAACGATGAACCCGTGGCGGATGTCCCGGAGACGGATCCGCTCGAGGATATTCCTAAGTTCGATCCGAACGGACCGAATCCGTTTAAGCAGGGCTGAACGGATTCCGCCGCGTCAAAGGCAATCGGATTGACGATAACGATTTTCGATCGGCTGAAATATGCGGGATATGCCGCCATCTCGAAAAAGACCCGGTTTACATGACACGCGGGGTCAATTCTGTTCCAACAGGATCGTAAACGGCCCGTCGTTACATAGCTCCACATCCATGTGCGCGCCGAAGACGCCGGTTTCGACCGGAAGACCGGCCTCGCGACATTTTTCCGAAAAATATTCGTAGAGCCTTTTCGCGGTCTCCGGGTCCGCCGCGTCCGAAAAGCTCGGGCGATTGCCGCGCGAGGTGTCCGCGCATAGCGTGAATTGAGATACGATGAGAAGGGATCCGCCGACATCCGTGATCGAGCGGTTGATTCTACCGCCTTCATCCTCGAAAATCCGGAGGCCCGCGAGTTTTTGAACCAACTTGTCGGCAAACGCGTGTGTGTCGCCGGCCGCGACGCCGAGAAGCACGAGATAACCCCGATCAATTGCCCCGACCGTCTTTTTGTCGACGCGGACGGATGCTCTTCTGACACGCTGAATGACTGCTTTCATAAAATCCTCCCGCGGAACGCGCGTTTTTTCGAGTAACAATGATGTTCACTTGCCATTATATCCGAATCCGAAGGCCGGTGCCCCGATCTCCCCTGAAATCGTCACCCAAATCGTCGATCGCATCGTTTTCGAGTTGACGCGGTCGATGGATAAAGGTATAATACGACTGTTTCCGAAAACGAACAGGGTTCGCGGACGGAAACGCATTAATCGCACGAGGGGAGGGATGAGAGTGTCAGAAATCAGAATCAAGGAGAACGAATCCCTTGACAGTGCGTTGCGTCGTTTTAAGCGTTCATGCGCGCGATCCGGAGTACTTGCAGAAGTACGCAAGAGAGAGCATTATGAGAAGCCGTCGGTCAAGCGGAAGAAGAAGTCCGAAGCCGCGAGGAAGCGCAAACGCTGAGAAGAGTGATTTGTTTTTCAAGGGGGACCCGATGCGTTTGTGTCGGGTCTCTTTTTTAAAAACCGACAGATTGTGAGGAAATAGTATTGCGTCTGATCGAGAATCAATGGATCGGTCCGCCGGATTTGGGCGACTCGGCCGGTAAAAATTCTTTAGCGGAGCGTGTTCTGATGGCGCGCGGGTTTTCGAACGCGGAAGAGCGACAGGCGTTTCTTTCGGAAAACGAGTCCGACTTCCACGATCCTTTACTGTTGCCGGACATGGAGCCGGCATGTGCCGCGATCCGGGGCGCCGTTCGTGCGGGACGGAAGATCCTTATTTACGGCGACTATGATGCCGACGGTATCACCGCGATATCCATCTTGTATTTGTATTTGAAAAAGATCGGAGCCCGGGTCGAATACATGATTCCCGACCGCGTTGCCGAGGGCTACGGGATTTCAGACACGCTTTTCGACGAAATTTTCGGCCGGTCGCCGGATTTGATGGTCACCGTTGACTGCGGCATCGCCAATATCGACGAGATCGACCGGCTGACCGCAAAGGGCATCGACGTAATCGTCACGGATCACCACGAGGTTAAGGGCGTTTTGCCCGGCGCTTTGGCTGTCGTCAGCGCGAAAAGGACCGACAACGAATATCCCTTCCCGCATCTGTGCGGTGCGGGCGTGGCGCTTAAACTCGTTCAGGCTTTATGCGCGGAGGATCAGCCGGATCTCTGGAAGAATTACCTGGATTTGGCGGCAATCGCGACAATCGCCGACGTCGTCCCTCTTCTCGGCGAGAACCGAAGTATCGTCAAAAACGGGTTGTCTTTACTGGAGCAACAACTGCGGCCGGGAATTCGTGCGCTTACGCAATTGGTTTCCCGAAACGAAGAAGCGCTCTCCTCTGTTTCGATCAGTTTTCAATTGGTCCCGAAAATCAACGCGGCAGGGCGGATGGGCGACGCTTCCCGGGCGGTCGAATTGATGCTCAGTGAGGACCCCGCGGAGGCCGGGCGGATCGCGCTTGAACTCGTTACAGAGAATACCAGAAGGCAGGAAGTCGAAGCAACGATGCTCGAGGATGCGCTCCGGCAAGTCGAAGATATGATGAAGGGCTCCGTTTGGACCTTCAACAGTCCCCTGATTGTCCGGGGCGTCGACTGGCATCCGGGAATTGTCGGAATTCTCGCGTCCCGATTGGTTCAACGCCATCGCCGTTCCGCGATCGTTTTCACGGAGCAATCCGGTCAGGAGGGCGTCCTGAAAGCCTCTGCACGGGCTTCGAACGGCTACAACATATTGGAGGCCATTGAGTACGCCGCGGACCATGTCGATCAGTTCGGAGGTCATCGAAAAGCCGCCGGAATTGTCGTACGCGCGGATCAATACGATGCATTCTGCGCGGCGATCCGCGCGTATGCGGATACGATTTGCTCCGAGAGCGGAGAAAACTCGATCCAAATCGATGCGGAACTGTCCGAGTCCGAATTGACGACGGAATCCTATCGTTTGCTTCAAAAACTTCAGCCGTACGGGGAAGAGAATAAGGAGCCCCTGTTTATTCTTCGCAGACTTCGGATATTGAAGTCGACGCTTTGCGGTCAGGACAAGCACCTGAAATTGATCCTTCAGTCCGATTCGGACTCGAAGGCGAACGCATCAAACATAGCGGGCACGGAGCGGGTATTTGAGGCGATCGCTTTCGGATTCGGAGACCGCGCGGCGATTCTTGCTCCGGGACGCCTTGTGGACGTCGTTTTTTCTTTGCGTGTCAACACTTGGGCGGACAAGGAGACGTTATCCCTCAATGTGGCGGACATTCGTTTTTCGAGGACGGGGGATCTTCTTCATGATGCCCCGGATGTGGCCGAGAAACTATATATCAACCATCTGCCTCTCCGTCAGATCGCGATGATCACCAAGCATGCCGAGGAGGATTTACTGCCGACCAAAGAAGATATCCGCAACGTATATATGCATCTCAAAAACCATTGCCGCGAGGACGTGTGCGAGTTTGACGCGCATCTTCTGGCCGCTTTCGTTAATGCGGCATACGGGAGCTCCCTGAATGCTTTTTCGCTTATGCGGATCATCGATATTTTTGAAGAAGCGGGCCTTCTTTCCGTAGTGTATCGAAAGGCCGATCGGGTGTGTTTTCACTTGTTATTTGTCGACGGGAAAGTTAAACTTGAAAGCACAGAAACTTTTCGTAAGGTATTTGACCGGGAGAACAAGTGACCATGAGTCCCGACAAGGACAAGAGAGATACTGCGGACAGCGGCGCGGCGAACGCCGCGCGGGATGCCGAGATTTTGAAGGAAAGTCTCCGCGATTTAACCATGCCCGAATCGATTGATCCCGCAGTACTGGATGCTTTCGAGGAAATTGTTGCCCGCTATAAGAGTTATACCGATACGGACGAGTCGGAAAAGCTTCGCAAGGCCTTTGTTTTCGCGTATAAGGCACACGGCGCTCAACTCCGGCGCACCGGCGAACCGTATATCATACATCCTCTGGCGACCACGGAGATCCTGACCGAGCTTGAAGTGGACACCGATACATTGGTCGCAGCCCTACTGCACGACACGGTCGAGGATACCGACGTTGACTTGGGGCTTGTCGAGGAATTGTTCGGAGATGAGGTCGTTCAGTTGGTCGACGGGGTCACCAAGTTGAGCAAGATCTCCTATTCGTCCAAGGAAGAAGTCCAAGCCGAGAACATGCGAAAAATGTTTCTGGCGATGGCCAAGGACATTCGCGTGGTCCTGATCAAACTTGCGGATCGTTTGCACAACATGCGCACCATGAAGCACCTTTCTCCCGAGAAACAACTCGAAAAGGCCCTCGAGACCCGCGACATTTATGCGCCTCTTGCCCATCGGCTCGGTATTTACAAGATCAAATGGGAACTTGAGGACCTGAGCCTCAGGTATATCGACCGGGACGCCTATTACGAGCTGGTCGGCGCGATTTCCCAGAGGCGGACGGAGCGCGAGCAGTTCCTCCAGGAAGTGGTCGCGGAACTTCAGACCAAGGTCGCCGAGATGGGTATCCGGGCAGAGATCGAAGGCCGTCCGAAACACTTCTACAGCATCTACAACAAGATGAAGGTCCAGGGAAAGAATCTGGATCAAATATATGACTTGTTTGCGTGTCGTGTCATCGTCGGAACGGTAGCGGATTGCTACGCAGTCCTCGGCCTGGTCCATGAGATGTACTATCCGATGCCCGGGCGATTCAAGGATTATATCGCCATGCCGAAGCCCAATATGTACCAATCTCTGCACACGACCGTGATCGGCAAAAAGGGCATACCCTTCGAGGTGCAGATCCGGACGCTGGCGATGCATCGGACCGCCGAGTACGGAATTGCGGCGCACTGGCGCTACAAACAAGGCCTTACCAATGCCCCCGGCCAGAGCGCGCTGGATTCCAAACTTTCGTGGCTTAGACAACTGCTGGATTGGCAGGGAGAGTCCAAGGACGCGGCGGAGTATCTCGATTCTTTGAAAATCGGGCTGGTCGCCGACGAGGTGTTTGTCTTTACACCCAAGGGCGACGTCATCTCTCTTCCGAAGCAGTCCACGCCGATCGATTTTGCCTATAATATCCACAGCGGCGTCGGAAACCGGATGTACGGCGCCAAGGTCAACGGGCGGATTGTCCCGCTTTCTTATGAACTTCAGAACGGCGATATTGTTGAGATTCTCGCTTCCGAAAAGGTGCACGGACCGTCCCGGGACTGGATCAAGATGGTCAAGAGCGCTTCCGCGCGCTCCAAGATCAACCAGTGGTTCAAAAAGGAGATGCGCGACGAGAACATCGCGCACGGTAAGGAGATCATTGAGCGGGATATCAAGAAGACCGGATTTTCCGCCGATCAGCTCCTGAAGCCCGCATTCATCGATGTGGCGTTGAAAAAGTTTTCGTTCGGAACGCTCGAAGACCTCTACGCCGCGGTCGGATACGGCGGAATGCCGGCGTCTAAGGTCATCGGAAAAATCAAGGACGAATACATTAAGGCGTTGCCCGAGGAGGAGCGATTTAGTTTGGGCTATCGCGTGACTCCGGCCGGACAGGTCGTCTATTCGCCGCTTCAGGCCAACATTGCCGAGGACGGACAGATATCCCAATCCAAGGCCTCCACCAAGGGACTCCGGCGCAAACAGGACGACACGGGGGTACGCGTAAAAGGGATCGACAACTGCCTCGTACATTTGTCGCGTTGCTGCAGTCCGATGCCGGGAGATCCGATCATCGGCTTTGTTACGCGCGGCAACGGAGTCGGAGTGCACAGAACCGATTGCACAAACATCAAGAACATCCTGAACAAATCCGGAGAGAGCGGCAAAGATGCCGAAAAGGCATCCAGACTGATCGATGTATACTGGGATCAACGGGGAGAGACCGGCGGGTACCAGATCGAGGTATCAATTTTGGCGCATGACCGCAACCACTTGCTCGCCGACGTATCCAACGCAATTTCCGAAGAGAAGGTCTCTATCCTGTCCGCGTCGCTCAAGGCGATGAAAGATGTTACGGCGAATATACGAATGACTGTCGAAGTCCGCAGTCAGAGTCAGTACGATCGTGTTGTCGGCCGGCTCAAGGCAATCAGCGACGTGATCGAAGTGCGAAGAGGACACTAGTTATTGCGGAGGGTTTCGCTTGCAGCCGCAAGCATCGAAAAAGTCAAATCGAAAAGGACCGGGCGAATGTTTTTTACCATCCGCCCGGTCCTTCTGTATTGCTTCATATCCGCATCTAGATTTTTGCCAAAGAGATCATAATCATGGGGCGGCGCTTGGTGCGCTCATAGAGGAAGTTTCTCAAGAATTCGCGCATTTGCCTCGAATAGACGACCCCGGACAGGTCATTACTTTGCGCGGCGTTTTTTTCGATGTAGGAAACGATTTTTTTCGCGCATTCGCTCAGAATCTCGTCCGCCTCGCTCTCGTAGAGAAAGCCCATCGCCTGGACGATCGGTTGGGCCCGGAGCGTTCGGGATGCCCGGTCGGCGACGAGAAAGACCGTGATGACTCCGTCGTCCGCGAGGACCATGCGGTCACGCAACACGCGGTTGTCAAGATCGCCGACGCCGGATCCGTCAATCAGGACCGGAGACGCGCTGACGGTTTCCTTAATTCGAGCCGACGCGTCACCGATTTCCAGGACGTCGCCGTTGTTCATGATAAAAATATTCTCCCACGGCTGACCGAGCGATTTGGCCAGTTCGGCGTGCCTGAACTGCATCCGGTACTCGCCGTGCGCGGGAATGAAGTACTTCGGCTTGATGAGTTGATGGATCAGCATCAATTCGTTGCGGTATGCATGCCCGGAAACGTGGACCTCCGCGAGCGACTCATAGATGACATGCGCACCCAGACGGAACAGTTCGTTCACCAGCCGGTAGATCGGTTTTTCGTTGCCCGGGATCGTATTCGCCGATAGAATGACGGTGTCGCCCGGGTGGATTTCGACGGTTTTATGCGAAGCATAGGCCATACGCGTCAAGGCGGACATCGGTTCGGCCTGACTTCCGGTTGTCAGGATCACGAGTTCCTCGTTCCGGTAACGGTTGATATCGGCGATATCAATCAGCGTCTCCGGTTTCATTTGAATGTATCCGAGAGAATTGGCCGCCGAAAAAACATTCAACATGCTTCTTCCGACCAGGGCGACCTTGCGGTTTCTCGCTTCCGCCGCCGTAAAAATCTGCTGCATCCGGTGCACGTGACTCGAAAAAGTCGCGATGATGATTCGCCCGGGCGCGTTCTGGAATATCTTCTGGAACGATTCGCCGACATGCATCTCGGAGGGCGACACGCCCGGCTTCTCAACGTTCGTGCTGTCCGCCATGAGAAGGAGCACCCCGCGATGGCCGTACTCCGCGAGGCGCTGGAGATCGATCGGATCCCCGTTTATGGGCGTATAGTCGATCTTGAAATCGCCCGTGTGGATGATGTTGCCCAGCGGCGTTTGGATCGCGACGGCAAAAGCGTCCGCGATGCTGTGATTGACGCGGATGAATTCGACGGAAAAAGAGGCGCACGCGCGAACCGTATCCCCGGCCGAAGACTCCCTCAAGTCGATCTTCTTGAGGTTTTGGTATTCAGCAAGCTTTCTTCGTACCAGCTCGATCGTCAGTTTGCCGCCGTAGATCGGGCATTTGATATCGGTCAGAAGGTACGGTAACGCGCCGATGTGGTCCTCGTGGCCGTGGGTCAAAAAGATCCCGCGCACTTTATCTTTTCGCGCGATAAGATACGAAAAATCCTGGATTACGGCATCAATCCCGGGCATGTATTCCTCGGGAAACGCCACACCGCAGTCGACGACGATGATGTCGTTTGCGTACTCGAAAACCGTCATGTTCTTGCCGATCTCTCCGAGTCCGCCGAGCGGGATCACGCGAAGGGACGCACCTCCGGGACGGTTTTGGGTTTCTTTTTTTCTTTGCTTTTGAGGGGGGGATTCAAGGTGTAATTTGACGCGATTATTCGGCTCCTTATTTGCCTCGTTGGCATTTTTGGGGGAGCGAACGGAGGATTTGTGATTTTCTGTCATGAATTTATCCTTTCAGTGAAAAAATGGGACTTGGAGAAATATACACCCGTTCCGGGCGCCCGGAAGGGTCAGAACCGATCGTAAGAAAAGGTGCTTTTTCAAAGCCTATGTATAGAAATGATTTCCTCCGCAAGTACCGTAATAATTGTCGGGCAGGGGATCTTTTAACGGCCAACTGTTAAAATATAACACATTTGTGGGTATAGGCGGATTCTGATATGCCTGAACAACGGCTTCGCGCGACGAATCCGTCGGCTTTCTGGAGGTTTCATAACCGCCTTTCCAGGTCGAAAATTGTCCGGACTGCGTGATGACGCCGTACACGGTATTCGGCCACTTACTGCTGTTGACGCGATTCCAGATTACTTGAGCGGCCCAGACCTGACCGTCATAATTTCCGGGTCCGGTCGGACGCTCTGACTCGACGATACCGGCCATTAATTCAAAATCGTCGACCGACAAGCCAACGGCGGCGGCCTTTTCGGCTACTCCCTCCGGAATCGGCTTGGGCGTGGGGGTCGGGGTGGCGGTGGGCTTGGGCGAAGGGGTAGGCGTGGCGACCGGCTTGTCTTCGGAACAAAGAGAAGCCAGGACATAGGTGTTTTTAACCGTTTGATACCATCCGTTGGCCGTAATGGCGACCACATCAATCGCGCTTCCCGCAGTAAGCTCGCGGGTGACGGAATACTCGGTTCCGGGGCCGGAACGCACGTTAACGTTTCCGATCGCGTAGTAGGTCCCGGATAACGGTGTGCTCGGGGGAGTTTTGGACACATAACTCGACGTGAGATAACGACTTTCGCCGATTTTCTTCCATCCGTTCGACGTGGACGCGACGACCCGGACCGTTGCCCCCCGTTCCAGGGTGTCAACGATATCATAACCGGTTCCCGGACCCGAGCGGACATTCACCTGCGCGGTTGCATAATACGTCGCCTCTTCGGCGGTTTCTATAACCGGAGCGGTCGTCGGTGTGGGCTTCGGCGTCGGCGAAACAGTCGGATTCGCCGACGGAGCAACTGTTGTTTCTCCGGGGGCGCTGTTTTCGGTCCAGTCGGAAGTTTCTGTGGCCCCCGAAGGCTCCGAAGGGACAGAAGTATCCGTTCCCTGCGTTCCTTCCGACGGGTCGGAAGGAGAAACGCCGGTCATCCCGACTGTCGCGGAGATCGCGGCGGGATCGGAAGGATCCGTCAAGGCGCTTTCCGATCCGGCAGACGTCGTTTCCGAACCATCCGTACCGGGACGAGGATTTGAAAACATCGCGTCGGCGCCGAGGATGGATACGAACGCAAGAGAAAGGATAAGAGCAACTCCGATCACGGTGCGTATACTCTCTCCCGGCTTCCGGTAGTCCTTAGGTATTCCGATAAATCTCATATTCTTCTTGTCTCTTGCGAAAAACCGCAGATAACGATCCTTATTGATGGTTTAGAATTATATATTTCGATATTCAAATGGGACCCGCCCAGTACGCTCATAGCATCAAACCAGAGTAATTATATCACAGAACGCGGGCAAATAGAAACGATATGCTCTATACTGTTATACAGTGGTAATCAGCGGGGCGTACGACATTTTGCATTGACGGGCCAAGGTCACCGGATGATTATATATAATGACCGAACCGCAGATTCAAAGACCGGGAAAAATTGTCGCTATGTTTTCAAAAAAATAGTGAATCCGGAGGCAATATCGGTTATGCTATTTGTATAACAGCCAAAGTTGTATACAATACAAATAGGACTCGAATGAAGCGAAAGGACGAAGCGCATGTTCAACTCCGGAAAGTGGTGTGAAGATATACATGTCCGGGATTTTATCAACCGGAACTATACGCCGTACGACGGGGACGCTTCATTTCTCGCGCCGGTTTCCGAATCCACCCGTAAACTCTGGGAACGGGTTATGGAACTTCAGGAACGGGAGCGCCTTGCCGGCGGAGTTTTGGACGTCGATCCGAATACGGTATCGACCATTACGTCTCACGCGCCCGGATATATCGACAAAGAACTGGAAAAGATCGTCGGACTCCAGACCGATCAGCCGCTCAAGAGGGCGATCATGCCGTTCGGCGGGATCCGGTTGGTGAAGACGTCTTTGACCGCTTACGGGTACGAGATGGATCCGGTGATCGAGAACATTTTCAAGTATCGGAAAACACATAACGACGGCGTTTTCGACGCATATACGCCCGATATGCAACGCGCGCGCCATGCGGGATTGGTGACCGGTCTGCCGGATGCGTACGGCAGAGGACGGATCATCGGCGATTACCGTCGCGTGCCGCTTTACGGAACCGCTTTTTTAATCGCGCAGAAGAGAAAGGCGAAGGACTCGGTCATCCCGGATGTCATGGATACCGATACAATCCAGCAACGCGAAGAGATGGCCGATCAGGTCCGCGGACTTTATGAACTGACCAAGATGGCGCAAGGCTACGGTTTTGATATTTCCAGGGCGGCGCGAAACTTCACCGAGGCGGTTCAATGGCTGTATTTCGCGTATCTGGGTGCGGTCAAGGAGCAGAACGGCGCGGCGATGTCATTGGGGCGGGTTTCAACTTTCCTGGATATTTTCGCACAGAAGGATCTTGATGAAGGCCGGTTGACCGAGCCCGAGGTTCAGGAAATCGTCGATCAGTTCATCATGAAACTGCGGATGGTCCGTTTCCTGCGCACACCGGCCTATGACGAGCTCTTTTCGGGCGATCCGACATGGGTGACCGAATCGATTGCAGGGATCGGCCTGGACGGGCGGCACATGGTCACGAAGATGTCCTACCGCTTTTTGCATACGCTGACCAATTTGGGACCGGCACCCGAGCCGAACATGACTGTATTGTGGAGCCCGAAGCTTCCGGAGAAATTTAAGCGCTATTGCGCGGAGGTCTCGATCGGGACATCTTCCATCCAATACGAGAACGATGATTTGATGCGCGAAAAATTCGGTGACGATTACGCGATTGCCTGCTGTGTTTCGGCAATGCGGGTCGGCAAGCAGATGCAGTTTTTCGGCGCGCGGGCGAATCTCGCGAAACTTCTCCTGTACGCGATCAACGGCGGTCGCGACGAAAATACCGGCGAGCAGGTCGGTCCGGTCCGCGAGCCGCTGAAGGCGAAGGTCCTGGATTACGATGAAGTGATGAGCCGCTTCGATGAGATGATGAAGTGGATGTGCAAGCTCTATATCAACACACTGAACGTCATCCATTATATGCACGATAAGTATTGTTACGAGAAGCTGGAGATGGCTTTGCATGACGAGGAAATCGTGCGGACGATGGCATGCGGCATAGCGGGTCTTTCGGTGGTCGCGGACAGTCTGAGCGCGATCAAATACGCCGAAGTCCGGCCGATCCGAAACGCGGACGGCCTGGCGGTCGACTTTGACGTGCACGGCAGTTATCCGGCGTTCGGTAATGACGACCCCCGGGTGGACCGGATCGCCACCGAAGTGCTGAAAAAATTCATGAACGAACTGTCCAAGCATAAGACGTACAGAAACGCGAAGCCGACGCTGTCCATCCTGACGATCACATCCAACGTCGTTTACGGCAAAAAGACCGGTTCGACTCCGGACGGTCGAAAAGAAGGCGAGGCGTTCGCGCCGGGTGCGAACCCGATGCACGGCAGAGACGCCAAGGGAGCCGTCGCCTCGATGCGCTCGGTCGCCGGGTTGCCCTACGATTACAGCGAGGACGGGATATCGTATACCTTTTCGATTCTGCCGAATACACTCGGAAAGACCTCCGACGAACAGGAGGCCAACCTGTTTTCGCTGTTGGACGGATACTTTTCGGACGGAGGTCAACACATCAACGTCAACGTAATCCAGCGTAAAATCCTGCTGGACGCGATGGAGCATCCGGAGAAATACCCGCAGTTGACGATCCGGGTCTCCGGATATGCCGTGCATTTTGTGCGGCTGACTCACGAACAGCAGATGGAAGTCGTGAGGCGAACGGTCCATGCGAAATTCTGACAATTCTTCCGTAACGCAGTCGGCGATCGGGCAAACGCCGCACAGCGACGCCGGGACAGGCCCGGATAAGATTGCGGGGCGGATTCATTCCGTGGAGACGCTGGGCGCTTTGGACGGACCGGGGCTTCGTTATGTGTTATTCATGCAGGGCTGTCCGTTTCGATGCGGTTTTTGCCATAACCCGGATACTTGGGACGTGAACTCCGGATACGAAATCACCGTCGGCGAGCAGTTCGATGACATCATGAGATACAGAAATTACCTGTCCGGCGGCGTGACCGTTTCCGGCGGAGAGCCGCTTCTGCAGCCCGAATTTGTCGC
>CAZCLK010000013.1:0-47086 GCA_964499575.1 uncultured Oscillospiraceae bacterium
CATTCCTGTCGAATCCGGTTCTATTCACATCTCCAACCGTTGCATATTAACCATCTGCTTATACAAAAAAGCTGCCTCATTCGACTTTGTTACAAGTCTTTTGAGACAGCCGCTTCTATTCAAAACGGACCGGAATTGAGCGGCGGCGGACGCGCTCTGCCTTAATGCGGTAAGGACTGTGACGAGCAAGCCAAGGAACCCGGGGAGAGAAGTCGCGGAATGTTCGATGTACATGAGCACCCAAAGCGAGCCGGAGAGACGCGGGGATGCGACGGCACAGACCGTACCGGCGCGTCCATGGTATAACATGTCCCGAAACTTTTCGATCGAAATGAGTCATGTGTTGTGTTTTTGAATATAAAGTGAATCAAATCAATCAAAATATAAATAATAATTCTATATATCAGTGAACAATATATTCAGCTTCGATTTGCACGCGGATTCCCCGAAACCCCTTTAAGACAAAGGTTTTAGGCATTATGTTCACCTGTAACGGTCATTTTTCGGCTTCTGTTGAGGGTGTTGCATAGAAAAAAAACTGATGCTATAATCAAACGGTCGGAAGAAATTTCGATAAATCACATCATCACACAATTTTTAGGAGGAAAAGTGAATGAAAAAACTAGTCGCACTAGTACTTTCGCTGGTTCTCGTTCTGGGCGTTGTTGCAGCTTGCAATGACGACAAGGGCGAAGCCACAACAACACCAGCAGCCACGAAGGCTTCTGATGGACCGACAGAGGCCGTTGTAACCGACACGACAGTGACGGGACTTCAGGGTGATTTGACGGTATGGTCTTTTACCAACGAGATTAAGACCATGACCATCGCCTTCAAGGCGGCAAACCCGGACGTTAACGTAACCTACGTCGAGATCCCTTCCGACGGCGGTGAGTTCAGGCAGAAAGCCATCGCGGCCGCCAACACAGCGGAGTGCCCCGATGTTATCGGCTTGGAGTCTGCTTTCGTTAAGGAATTCGTCGACAGCGACATGCTGTATGACCTTTCCGATCTCAAGCCTTATGCGGATGCCCTCCAGGTTTACGCAAACACCATCGAGGTCGGAACGAACATTGAGACCGGCGAAATCCGTGCGTATTCTTACCAGAATACCCCCGGTGCCGTTTTCTATCGTCGCAGCCTTGCCAAGGAATACTTCGGCACGGATGATCCTGCCGAGATCCAGGCTCTGATGGCTGACATGGACAAGTTTACCGATATGGCTGCTGTCGTTAAGGAAAAGTCCGGCGGCAAGACCTTCATGGTCTCTTCCGTTCAGGAGTTCCGTAACACCTATTTCTCAAACCGTACAGATCCTTGGTTTGTTGACGACACCCTCGTCATTGACCCGAAGATCGACGAGTTGTTCGACATCGCCAAAACGTTCAAAGAGAACGGTTACGAGGCCGGTGCCGGCCAGTGGTCTGAGGGTTGGTTCAACGGAATGAAGGACGCTCTCTCTGACGCCGAAGGCAATGCGATTAAGATCTTCTGCTACTTCCTGCCGACATGGGGTCTGCCTTATGTTCTGGCTCCGAACGCCGGTGACGCCACAAAGGGCGACTGGGGTTGCGTATCCGGTCCTCAGGCTTATCAATGGGGCGGAACATGGATTGGTGTTATGAAGAATGCCAAGAACCCCGAAGTTGGCAAGGCCTTCGTTCAGTTCTGCACGCTCGACGAGACGCACCTGAAGAACTGGGCAACCGGTGTTTACACCCACGACTACCTTGCTAATATTGATCCTGATTTGGCGGGTCCCGCCGGTGACGGAGCAATTTCACAAGCTGCCGGAGACTTTATCTGCAGCCAGAAGCTTGTAGAAGAGTTGATCCCCACATTTGACAATTCCGAGATGAGTGCATTCCTTGGCGGACAGAACTCCTACGGCGGATTTGCCGAGGCAGCTCCGAAGTGCAGAGCTGACCTGTTCCAAGGATCTGACGAGGCTGTTCAGAACGCCCTTGCTAACCCGCTTGATAAGTATGCTACTGGCGATCTGACCAAGGAAGCAGCGATTCAAGAATTCAAGGATGCCGTTGCGGCTGCCTTCCCGGACAAGAGCGTGTAAGTTAGATCTGCCCCGTTCTCTGATTCGGAACTCACAATGAACGAACAAGTTTATGGTGGCAAGGCCTGCGCCTCTTGTAGGCGCAGGCGCTTGTCACCGATTAATCATCGGTAATGGAGGAACAGCTATGCTTACCGGCAAATCGACAAAATCGACAGGCGTTGCGGTCAAAGCTGGGTCGGGGAATAGGGAACGCATGCATCTCAGTCTCGAGAAGGGGCATGTTGCCTACGTTATGATTGCGCCCTTTATCATTGTGTTTTGTATCTTCTCTCTCTATACGATTGCATATACTCTCTATATAGCATTTACGAATCTGAATACTTTAAAGCCGTCACAGGCTAAATTTGTAGGCTTGGATAACTTTGAGAAGTTTTTCAAGAATTTCTTGCCCAAGGAACTGTCTTGGGACGCGATCAAGGAATCATTTCAATACGACACTTTCTCCGTTCAGAAGAAATCCATTGTGAACACATGGAAAATCTGGCTGGTCAACTATATTCCGCAACTTTCCATTGCAATGTTATTAAGCGTATGGTTCAGCAGTTCTTTTTTGAAGATCAAACTGATTGGTTTCTGGCGCTCGATTCTTTATATGCCGAATCTTCTGATGCCCGCCACAGTCGGTGTTATTTTCTTCAAAATATTCCAGGATAAATTGGCTCCCGCCAATCAGTTCATGGTCGGAATGACCGGCATTTGGGAAAAACCATTTGAGTTTATGTTGGATAAGAACTTTGCTCAGATGTTGATTTCCTTTATCCAGTGGTGGATGTGGTACGGAAACACGATCGTTGTTCTGGTCGCCGGAATGTCGTCTATCTCTGTGGCTCTTTATGAGTCCGCAATGATCGACGGGGCCGGGGGCACAAAGATGTTCTGGTATATCACACTACCTTCTCTCAGGCCGATACTTGTATACACTCTGGTCACTTCGTTGGTAGGCGGAATGCAGATGTTCGACATTCCTTATCTGATTTCCGCGGAAGGAAATCCCAGCAACTCGATCACGACGATGTTCTGCCTTATGCAAAGACAGTTTCAGATCGGGAACGCTGCCGGATCGGCAGCCGCGATCGGAATCATTATTCTTCTCATGACAACGGTTTGCTCCATGATCATTTTCTTCCTGTTGCGTGACAAAGATGCGATTACAGAAAGAAAAGCCATGATAGCCGCACGCAGAGAACGTGCGCTTAAAGCTAAAGGGGGTAGAGCATAATGTCCACAAATACCAAACTATCCCAGAGCGGTCATTTTCGTTTAGGTGTTGCTCGTTTCTTCATCTACGTCGTTCTGATCTTCCTCGCGATCGTGGCAATCATCCCTGTATGGCTGGTCTTTATGAATGCGACACGTTCTACTGAAGAGATATATGCGGGCATGTCGTTTCTACCCAGCACATCGTTAAAAGACAACTGGGACTTCATCATGACCCGTGACGTTCAGATGTGGACCGGATACAAGAACAGCGCAATTGTTACTGTTTCGTCAACGCTTCTTACCGTCTATTTTTCGATGTTAACCGCTTATGCCATCGAAGTATATAATTTCCGATTCAAGGAATTCTTCCGCAGGTTTATCTACATCCTGGTTTTGATTCCTACGTCGGTTTCTATTATCGGATTTGTCCAGTTCATGGATAAGCTCAACATGACCAATACCTTTTGGCCGTTGATCGTTCCTGCTATCGCCGCACCGGGTTCCGTGTTTTTCGCGGAGCAGTATTTGAAGACGGCACTCGTAAAAGATTTGATATTGTCCGCTCGTATCGACGGATGCGGAGAGTTCGGTATCTTTCACCGGATCATGTTGCCGATGGCAAAGCCCGGAATATTCACCCTCATGATTTTCTCGATCGTCGCCGGATGGAACAACTTCTTCCTTCCCTCGATGATTCTCAGCACTACGGAGAAGTATACGGTTCCGCTGGTTGTTAAACTACTGAAGGGAGACCGTTTCAGAACGAACGTCGGCGCTGTCTATGTCGGTATCGTAATGTCGGTTCTGCCGGTTATCGTTATCTTTGTGGTGTTGTCCAAACAGATCGTAGGCGGCTTGACATTGGGCGCTCTAAAAGAATAGCAGGAGCGCAAGCGCGACAAGCAATACTCAACCGGAGGAGAAGCATCAAAGCTTCTCCTTCTTAATGTAAAGGAAAATTAATCGTTTAGCGGTAAGAAATTCAGGAGATTTTTAAATTGAAGGAGCGGAAAATGAAACATCATCTCAAATCTATTTTCTCAGCGATTCTGATCCTTTCCATATTGATCGGGTCAGCCGCATGTAAAGAGACGGTCGAACCGTCATGGACACCCCCGACCGGCGCGACTCAGACTACTGTTGCGAATGCTTCCGACCCCGTGGCACAGGACGGAAAACTCGGAGAGAACAGTTTCGAAGAAGATGCCGATCTCGCCGGTTGGATCGGACGCGGAGAGGGGCAGTCCGTCGCAGTTTCGCGGTCCCAGGATTTTGCCCGTACAGGCTATTCAAGCCTTTATTCCGAGGGCAGGACACAGGATTGGAACGGTCCCGGATGTGCGTATCCATTTATCGGCGACACCACCTATGATATCGACGTTTGGGTTTATCAGAATTCGGGCGCTACCCAGACGATGGTTCTGTCGGCCGAGGTCACTGTTGACGGAGTTGCCGGGTATCAGAATATCAATCGTACCGAATGTAATAGTGATACATGGACAAAATTGACCGGAATATTCAGAGCCGGAGCCAATGCGGAAAAAACGGTGATCTATCTGGAGACTCTGGGCGCTGAAACATTACCCTTCTATATCGATGATATCCGCATCACAGACTCGGAGTCTGCTGAAATGATGGTTGATTTACCCAGCCTCAAGGAAGTCTATGAGGATGATTTCCCGATTGGTTGCGCGGTCCCGCTTTCGATGTTCAGTGATGATACGTTCATGGAATTTGTGGGCAATCAATACAGCACGTTTACTCATGAAAATGAACTGAAACCGGAGAACGTGCTGGATCTTGAGGAATGCAGAACCCGTGCTGCCGAAGGGGATGAGACGCACCCCGCCATCAGTATTGAAAAGGCTAAGGCTTTACTGGACTATGCCAAGGAGAACGGGTACACCGTGAACGGGCATGTTTTGGTATGGTTTAAGCAAACACCGAAGGATTTTTTCCGTGTGGGGTATCAGCCGGACGGAGAACTGGTCACCAAGGCCGTTATGCTTCAACGTTTGGAGAACTATATTGCCGCGGTTTTCGAAGCGGTGTATCCGGACTACTCCGGTGTTGTGACATCATGGGATGTCGTCAACGAAGCCATTTCCGACAGTGACGGCAAGCTCCGGCCGGCGAAAACCGATGACCCGACCGAGGATAATCTGTGGGCGGAAGTTGTCGGAGATGATTATGTCGTTAAGGCATTCGAGTACGCCAGAAAATATGCTCCGGAGGGTGTTAAACTCGTTTACAACGACTACAGTGTTCCGTATGAGCCGAAACTCAGCGGAATCGTTGAATTGGTTAAGGGGCTGAATGAAAAGGGCCTTATTGATGCCGTCGGTTTCCAGGCTCACTATCAGATGGAGAATCCCGCTGTTCAGCAGGTTACGAGCGCCATGCAGAAATTCATCGATATGGGTCTGAGTATCCGTGTCACGGAGCTCGACATCGAGGCCGCCAATAACAGCGAAGAAGAGATGCTGAAGCAAGCGAAGCGCTACAGCAGTCTGATGGCCGGTTTCCAGCAGTTGGCAGACCATATCGATGCGGTCGTCATTTGGGGCATCTCGGATGGTACCAGCTGGAAAGCGGATAAGTATCCTCTGCTGTTTACCGCGGATTTCCAACCGAAGTACGCATTCTGGGCATTGACGGATCCTTCCCAACTTCCTCCCGAGGTACTGATCGCCAATGCGTTCGGTTTCCGGGCACCCAGTGATCAGGAGTTCGGGCGCGCTACCGAATATGAGTTTGCAAACCATCGTTTCAGCGCGTTGCATGATGAAGAGTCCGTGTATGTCCAAATCCATGTCGCGGATCAAACGAAGGATGACGCGGACAGCGTTACCGTGTTTTTCGCGGAGGATACGGTTGTTGTTAAGCGCAGTGAAGGAACAGAGACCGACGAAGGGTACACCGTGCTCGCGACCTTATCGAAGGCGGGCAAGCAGACAACGAATAATCCGTTCGACATTTTAATTATGGATAACGGAAAGCCGGCGGCATGGAACGATAAAGTCAACGCCGAGGCGACCCGGAATATGGGCAAACTGGCGTTTAAGTCCATGGCGGACTGCGCTACGGCGGTATACGGAAAGCCGAATATGAGCGGCAGTTCGATCGATCCCGCGTGGGACAGCGTTCCGGCGTTTTTAGCGGATAAGTCAACGAGTTCAACAGCAACCGAGAACGGAGCCGTGAAGGTCGAGTTCAAGTTGATGTGGCAGGAGGACATGTTGTATGTCTTGATGAATGTGACCGACCCGCATTTGGACGACACATCCGCAACGTCCTATGAGCAGGACTCTGTCGAGGTTTTCCTGGATGAGGGCAACCATCGGAAGGGCGTCTACGAAGAAGACGACGGACAGTACCGCCTCAATTTCAAAAACGTCCTTTCTGCCGATCACGGCACGGCGGTACCTGTAACCCGCACTATCATCACCGATACCGGGTTTATCGCCGAAATGGCCATTCCGTTGACCGAAACGGCCGTGAGCGGGCAGATCATGGGGCTGGACATTCGCTATAACAATATCACCTCCGGCGGCACGCGCATGCTGCTGAATTTCTGGGACATGACCGATACCGGATGGAAGGATACCGCGGTCTTCGGACTGGTCGAACTGGAGTAATCTTTGATCGAGTGATCTTCAGGATCCATCGAACACGATCTCCCGCCGAACGGTTGATGACCGGGAGGCGGGAGATTTTTGGTTCGGTACGTGAAATGACAGAGGCGGAATGTCGAAGATCGGGCGGATCAAGCTTTTTTATTCATCGAAAATACAAATCGTTCGGTATGACTTCTGTTTTTACGATATAATGACCAATACAAAGAGAGGTACGGATCCATGAAAAACACCGTCAGCGAAGCGCTTTTCGACCAAAAAAGACCGTTGAACCTCTTTATTCGCTACTATCGTTACGATGTGAGATTATTCGTTCTGGACATGATATGCGCGATATTCATCGCGGCCGTGGACCTTCTATTCCCGATGGTCACGCGCTTTTCCCTGACGAATTATTTGCCCGAAAAGAAATACACTGCCTTTTTTCTGATCATCGGCGCGATGGCGGCGGGCTTTGTCCTGCGTGGCGTAATGCAATTCGTCGTTACGTATTGGGGGCACCTGATGGGCGCCAATATCGAGATGCGAATGCGGTACGATCTGTTTTCGCATATTCAGAAACTATCGTATCCTTTTTTCGACAAGACCCGGACGGGAACGCTGATGAGCCGGATCCTTCCGGAGCTTTTCGATATTACGGAGTTGGCGCACCACGGTCCCGAAGAACTTGTGATATCAACGGTTTCCCTGATCGGAGCGACAATCGCGCTGTTCCTGATCAATGTACGACTCGGTCTGATCCTGGCGCTGAGCACCCCGATACTCATCTTGATCGCGATCCTTCTTCGCAAGAAGCTTTCCGGCGCGTCGAAACACCTGAAGGAAAGTACGGCGGAGATCAACGCGGAACTTGAGTCGTGTATTTCGGGAGTGCGCTTATCCATGGCGTTCGGAAACGAAGAACGTCAAACCGAGAAGTTCCAGAATAAGAGCTGGCTGTACCGGATGGCCCGGGCGAGATATTACAAAACGATGGCGGTGTTCCATACTTCCATGGAGAGCGTGGTGAGCGTTCTGACGCTTGTCGCGATCGCGGCCGGCGGATATTGGATCATGAGAGACGAGCTCAACCTGGTGGATTTAGTCACGTTCACTCTTTATGTTTCGGTCTTTGCGGGTCCGATTCGCAGTCTGGCCTTCTTTACGGAGATCTACCAGTCCGGCATGGCCGGATTTCTGAGGTTTATTGAGATCATGAAAGTCAAACCGGATATCGTCAACCGCGAAAATGCGATCGTCGTCGATCGGATCAAAGGGGAGATTACCTTCGAGAACGTTTCTTTTTCATACAGTCAGGATGAATCGGCGGACATGGTCCTTTCCGATATCGACCTGATCATTCCCGCGGGGAAAACGACAGCTGTGGTCGGACCCTCGGGAAGCGGAAAAACGACACTGTGTCATCTGATCCCGCGCTTTTATGAGACGCGTTCGGGGCGTGTCAAGATCGACGGAATCGATATCCGGGACATGGATATCGCATCCTTGCGCAAGAATATCGGCATTGTTCAGCAGGATGTTTTCCTTTTTGCCGAGACCATTATGGAAAACATTCGTTTCGGAGATCCGGACGCGGACGATGAGGCCGTCATGAGAGCGGCCACTCAGGCCGAGATGCACGAGTATATCATGTCCCTGCCGGAGGGCTATCAGACGGTGATCGGCGAGCGGGGTGTCACGCTTTCGGGCGGCCAAAAACAAAGAATTTCAATCGCCCGGGTCTTCCTCAAAAACCCGCCGATCCTCATCCTGGATGAGGCGACGTCCTCGCTGGATACGCTGACCGAGAACAAAATCAAGGAGTCAATCGAACGTTTATCGCACGGCAGGACATCCGTAATCATCGCTCACCGATTGTCCACTATTCGAAAAGCAGATCAGATCGTCTATCTGAACGAGAAAGGTATTGAAGAAAAGGGCACACACGAGGAGCTGATGAGGCTTCAGGGTGCATACTATCGCCTGCAGACGATGCAGGTTGAGTAGAATTTGCTGATCCGGATCCTGAAGCATTGCCGATGGATTGATTATCCGACCCTCCCAAACCATAATTTGATTGTGTATATAGGGGTAGAAGTACTTCATGATCGTGGGTGTTAGACATGAGAATATGGCTTAAGGACCCTGAATCAACAATCGTCCGGATCCAAGCGGGAGATGAAGAGCTCCGAAACGAGTTCATTCGCGAGAGTTTTCCGTTTGTGAGACACGCGGTATTTAAGGTCACCCGGGATTTTTACGCCGAGAAGAGCGACGCGTTCAGTGTTGCACTTTCCGCATTCAACCGCTCAATCGACCGGTTCAAAGCCGAAAAACTTATCCCGTTTGAGCCTTTTGCCCGGATCCTCATCCGCAACAGCGTTCTCAATCAAATCCGGACAGAGGCCAGGACACAGCCCGAGAGGAGCCTTGCCGATACCCAAAACGAAGACGGAGAAGACGTTACCCGAACCATCCGGGGCTCGGACGGACGTGAGGAACAGAGGAACCTTGAGTTTGAAGAAGCGATGGCGGAGACCGAGAGCAAACTACAGCTTTTCGGGATGACTCTGAGAGGGATGGCGGATCGAATCCCCAAACACGTCGACACCCGAAGGTTATGCATCCGGGCGGCCAGGGTTCTCGGTGCGCCGGACCTGCAGGAACAAATGAGCATTACGCGAAAACTTCCGGTGAAAGCTCTTTCGCAACGAAGCGGTATTCCGGTCAAGACGATCGAAAAGAATCGCGCCGCGATCATCCTTTATGAAGCGCTTTTGTCCTGCGGACCGGAAAGCATCCGGTATTACGCCAAAGTCTTTGAGGAGGGCAGATAAATGAGCAAGGGAACGATTATTTCCATTGAAGATACGACGGCAACAGTGATGACCGAGGATTGCCGGCTGGTCAATTTGACACTACGGTCCGGCATGACGGTCGGGAAGGAGATCAATATGAAAAGCAATACTGAAACGGCACGGGCACCGTCTGCCCGGAAAACCTGGATCGCCGCAGTCGCGGCAGCGCTTGCCCTGGCGGTTTTGGGCGGAGTCCTTATTTGGAACGTTATTGACAATCGCAGAGTCTACGCTCAAATTTCCGTCGACGTGAACCCCAGCGTGGAGTTTTCTCTGAACAAAGACCTTGAGGTTGTCGCAGTCAAGGCGATGAACGAGGACGCGAAGGCGTACTTGGAGAATCAGAAATTCACCGGATTAGCCTGGCAGGAAGCGGTTGAAAAGTGGGTGGGAATACTCCGTGAAAGCGACCGGATCATGGTGCAGGAAGTCTTAATCTCGGGTGTTTTCCCGGAGGAAGCGGTAAAACTTCAGGAGCAGTTACTGCTTTTTGAGAATAATCCGGAAGCAGGACAGATGAACGGACTTACGGTTCGCGTCATTTATTCAAACGACACAGAGGTGATGAAGCAGGCGCAGAAAAACGAATTATCCGTCGGCCGTCAGATGCTTTTGAACCAATCCAAAGAACAGAGCAAGGAGTGGAACGAGGGCAATATCGGCGGAGCAAAACTCGGGGAACTGACGCAAGCCCTGCTGGGTGAAGGGGATCAAAACCAGACTAAAATTACCAATCGCGGCGAGGATGCGCCGAAGCAAAGCGGAGATCCGACCGGAGAAGGCGCTATAGTGACGAATCAGGAAAAAAACGGAGAGATGCAAAACGGTGAACCTACCGCAAAAGAAACCAATCAGGAACAGAACCAGGAAACTCAGGGCTCCGCACTGGCCTCCGGATCGACTGTTCGTGAGACAAACCGTGAAACCAACCAGGAGCCGTCGGGAAGTACCGCTCAACAAACCGCCAGGAAGGGCGATTAGAAAGACCGTACCGATCCGGCGGATCGGAATGGAACCGGCGTCTCTTCCATGGCGCCTCATCCGATCCGCCATAATCCGATACTAAGAAGAGGATCGCCCATTTCGTGAACATCATCGTCCCTGTGAGAAAGAAAGCCGCATCGCGGCTTTCTTTGTTATAATACTGGTATGTTGAAAACGCATCGCAGAATCGAATCCGGAAAAGATACCCCGGCACGCAACCTCCTGTTGCGCGCATTCGCGTGCTTTACAGCCTCCTTGGTCTTCTTTGCTGCGGCATGCGATTACCGGACGGTTCCGGCCGAAACAACAAGCCCGTCACCGATTTTTACCCTGCCTTCCGAACGTGTAATCGACAGGAATTTTCCCGAGGAGACAGTTGAACCGATCGGGATTTATGCGGACGCCGGATTGACGGACGCTCTGGCAGATTTTCGCGCGTCAAATGTTCAGGGAACGGTGTTGATTCTGAAGGACGGAGTGATTCAATACGAGGATTACTCCGGCTTTTCGGACGTCGGGAATGAGGTCCTCTGCGCCGGTGAGACCGTGTTCGAAGTCGGGTCGATCACCCGACAGTTTACCGCGGTCGGGATTATGACACTCGTCGAACAGGGGCTTCTGGACCCGGACGCTCCGCTTTCGAATTATCTTCCGGAATATGCGTACGCCGGGCAAATGACGATCCGGATGCTTCTGACGATGAGCTCAGGCATTCCGAATTATTTGGACGGTACGCTCGCGGACAGAACGTATACCGAGGGCCTTCTGGCAAGCGGACTGACGCGCGAAAATACACTCGGTGCAATCGACGCGTTTGGCACAATGGATACGACGTTTCCCGCCGTTTTCGAAAAAGTACAGGCTCTGCCGCTTGCGTTTGAGCCCGGAACGGCGTTTGAGATCTCGGATACCGGCTACGTTTTTCTCGCGGAGATCATTGAGCGGGTATCCGGGATTCCGTATATCCACTACATGCAGAAATATGTCCTCACGCCGGCCGGGTTGGACACCGCTTCCTTTTCGGCTTCCTCCGACACGGCGGTCGGTTATGTCGCTCAAGAGACACTGCAGTATCGTGCGCCGGTTACTCCGTTGCTCGCGGACGGAGGACTTCGGATGAGCGCCAAGGATCTGATGAAATGGCTCCTGGTGATAAAGGATCGACAACTGCTCAGTGCGGGGAGTTGGGAGCAGATGCTGACCCTGGGTGAGGTTGGTACCGGGATGGGTTTTTCCGTTATGCCGGATGGCTCTGTTTTGGAAAAAAGCGATGCGGGCGGGTTCTCAAGCACGATGGCCTATGTGCCGTCCGCGGACCTGCTGGTGATCATTCTTCTGAACCGTAACAGTGAAGAACGCCGGGCGGATCCCGTCCTGCAGGCCGTTTTCGACTATTACGAAATCGGCGGGGCGGAAGAGATCCCCGAAGAAACCGAGCCCGGGTAGAAGCGGATCCGAAAGAAGCCGGACATTTCATGAGGAGGCCTTATGCTCGAAAAGGAAATGCTTTCCAAGAAGACCTGGGCGGTAGTCGGCGTAACGCAAGATCCCGACAAATACGCGAACAGGATCTATCGTCGTCTGCGGCAGATGGGTTTTAACGTATACGCCGTGAATCCGAAATACGAGGAAACGGAGGGAGATCCGTGTTACGCGTCGCTCAGCGCTTTACCCGGGGTTCCCGAGGTGATCAATATGGTTGTTTCTCCGAAACGCGCGGAAGACTACCTTCGCGCGGCATCTGAATCGGGCATCCGATATGTCTGGTTTCAACCGGGAACGCACGACGAGAGTACGGACGACTTGTGCGAAGAACTGGATCTGACGATCGTGAAATCGTGTGTCCTTGTTGTGACCGGTTGGTTTGACCCGGGTCACAAATAGAAACGGGTTATTTGACCGGGGCACCCGGTCAACGGTTGCTTGATCCGAGAAACGAATAAAACGGCCGTACACAGCGTGTACGGCCGTTTGTTTGTTTGACAGGTGAAATTTCCTTAACCTCGACCTTGGCGCGATTTAAGCCTTCAGACGCGCCTCAAGCGCATCGAGTTGATGCAGAAGCTCTTTCGGAAGCTTCTCGCCGTAAGATTTGTAGTGTTCGCGGATCGACTCGACTTCGTTGAGCCACTCTTCGTTCTTGACCTTGAGGAGTTCGTGCATGTCTTCCTTGCTGACATCAAGGCCTTCGACGTCGATGGCATCCTCGGTCGGCATCATGCCGATCGGGGTCTTCATCGCCTTGCCGGTGCCGCTGACGCGTTCGACGATCCACTTTAGGACGCGGCTGTTTTCGCCGAATCCCGGCCAGAGCCACTTGCCGCTATCATCCTTGCGGAACCAGTTGACGTAAAAGATCTTCGGAAGCTTGTCCGCGTCGGTCTTTTCGCCGATATCGAGCCAGTGCTGGAGATAATCGCCGACATGGTAGCCGATAAAAGGAAGCATCGCGAACGGGTCGCGGCGAACCTGGCCGATCTTGTCGGAAATAACCGCCGCGGTGATCTCGGAGCCCATGATCGAGCCCATGAAGATTCCGTGTTCCCAATCAAAACTCTCGTGGACCAGAGGAATGGTCGTCTTGCGACGTCCTCCGACCAGAATAGCGGAAATCGGAACGCCGGCCGGGTCTTCCCATTCGGGCGCGATCGCCGGGCACTGTGAGGCGGGGGCCGTAAACCGCGCGTTCGGGTGAGCGGCGGGGGTCTCGGAACCGGGCGCCCAATCTTTGCCGGTCCAGTCGATCAGATGATCCGGCGCGGGAGTGCCGATGCCTTCCCACCACACGTCTCCGTCATCCGTCAGACCGCAGTTGGTGAAGATCGTATTTTTCTCGCTGCTGTGCATCGCGTTGGGATTCGACTCAAAGGACGTTCCGGGAGCGACACCGAAGAAGCCGGATTCCGGATTAATCGCATAGAGACGACCGTCTTTTCCGAACTTCATCCAGGCAATATCGTCGCCGATCGTCTCGACCTTCCAGCCGGGAATCGTCGGAACGAGCATAGCGAGATTGGTCTTGCCGCACGCGCTCGGGAAAGCCCCGCAGATGTATTTGGATTCGCCTTGGGGATTTGTGAGGCGCAGGATCAGCATGTGCTCGGCGAGCCAGCCTTCATCCTTAGCGATCGCGGAAGCGATACGAAGCGCGAGGCACTTCTTGCCCAGAAGTGCATTTCCGCCGTAACCGGATCCGTAGGACCAGATCAGACGATCCTCGGGGAAGTGAGTGATATATTTCTTATCCATCGGAGCGCACGGCCACGGGACATCCTTCTGACCTTCTTCAAGCGGAGCGCCGACGGTGTGAATGCAGGGTACAAATTCACCGTCCGTACCGAGTACATCCAGAACACGCGTACCGACGCGGGTCATGATGCGCATGTTCACGACAACGTACGCGCTGTCGGTAATCTCAATGCCGATCTTGGACATCGGAGATCCCACAGGTCCCATCGAAAAAGGGATCACGTACATCGTACGCCCCTTCATGCATCCGGTGGACAGTTCGGTCAACGTTTTCTTCATCTCGACCGGATCGGTCCAGTTATTTGTCGGACCCGCATCCTCTTCCTTGACGGAGCAAATGTAGGTTCTTTTCTCTACGCGTGCGACGTCGGTCGGATCGCTTCTGAAAAGATAACAACCGGGGCGCTTCTCCGGGTCGAGTTTCTCAGCGGCTCCGGACGATACGCACAGATCCAAAAGCATCTGGTTCTCTTCCTCAGAGCCGTCGATCCAACGGATGGCGTCGGGTTGAGTCATTTTTGCAATTTCCTCGACCCATGCTTGCAGTTTCTTGTGTTTGATTTCCATATTTCTCTCCTTCCGGTCAGTGATTCCGCCAGCTCGTTGCATGGTATGGCCGGTAGCGGGGGGAATGCCTGCGTTTAATTGATTTGCGGCGAAACGCCGATTAAGATTTAAGTTAACACAAAGACTCATTATATTCAATTATAAACGCCTGAAAAACGGAGATGTTTTTCGGAAATTCACAAATGAAGTTACCGGAAAGAAAGATTGCATAAACATGCCCGGTCGATGGTGGATCTCATTTGTTCTTGGGGGCGGATGCTTTTTTAGTCAGCTTTATGATATTCTGATCATCGGAACAAATGACTTTGTCTCCCGACCGGACGGATTCGGGTGGGTACAGCGAAAGGTAATATCCCCGTATGAAAATGTTTCTGGATTGCCTCCCCTGTGTTCTGAACCAAATACTGGATGCGTCGCGGATGTCTTCCGCGGATGAACGGGTCCACGCACAGATCCTGAGAGAGGGATTCGCGCTCCTTGCCCGGTACGGGGAGTATCACTCATCGCCGGACCTTGTCGCGGATATGCATAAGATCGTGAAGAGAATCACCGGAGTGGATGATCCGTATGCGGAGGTCAAGGCGCGCGACATCAAGGCCGCGTCGGAGGCGTACCCGGCACTGAGGACATTTCTGGAGGACGACTCGATTGACCTTTCCGGATCGATCTTTTCCGCAGGAGATCCCGGGTGCGCGAAAATGTATCGCGCGCTGAAAATCGCGGTGACCGGAAACATCCTCGATTCGGCGATCATGAAGGATGTCGACCTGGTAAGCTCGTTGGATGAAGAACTCAGGCGACCGTTCGTGCTTTGTGATCTACCGCTCTTCCTCGAAAAACTATCCTGCGCGAAGTCGATTCTGATCATCGCGGACAACGCCGGCGAAGCGGTTTTCGACCGGGTGCTGATCGAGCACCTGAATCATGAGGATCTGGTCTACGCGGTACGCGACGTCCCGATCATCAATGACCTGACGATCGCGGATGCCAGGGCGGCCGGTATCGACCGGTGCGCCCGACTGATCTCATGCGGAAGCGACGCACCGGCGGCGATCCGATCCCGTTGTGATCCCGGGTTTTTGGAGCTTTTCGAGCGGGCGGATGTCGTGATCAGCAAGGGACAGGGAAACTTCGAGGCGCTTTCGGACTGCGGACGCGATGTCTTTTTTCTCCTCAAAGCCAAGTGCGCGATGATTGCTAAAAGGCTCAATGTGCGGGTCGGCGATTATGTATTCTTCAAAGGCGGTCACGATCCGGTCGAATCCCCCGAATAGATTGCGTGACAGGCTCCCGTATGTTTTTAAGGTACAGGTAAATTAAAGAAAAGAGGAATGAATCGATGAGTGAAAGTTGTAATCACAATTGCGACGGATGTCAGGAGACTTGTTCTGAGCGAAATGAAAAACTTGATTTCTCCGCGCCGGCGAACGATTTCAGCCAAGTCAAGAAGGTCATCGGTATCGTAAGCGGTAAGGGCGGAGTCGGGAAGTCCCTCGTTACGTCGCTTCTGGCTGTCCGGATGATGCGCAGAGGTTTTTCAACGGCGATCCTTGACGCGGATCTGACGGGTCCGTCGATCCCGAAGGCTTTCGGGCTCAAAGAACGCGCGATGGGCTCCGAGGAAGGCCTGATGCCGGTCTATACAAAGAATAATATCGGCGTGATGTCGATCAATCTCCTTCTCGAAAACGAGTCGGACCCGGTCATCTGGCGCGGTCCGATGATCGCGGGAACGGTCAAGCAGTTCTGGTCGGACGTGATTTGGGGGGATGTCGACTTCATGTTCATCGATATGCCTCCGGGCACCGGCGATGTCGCGCTTACGGTTTTCCAGTCGATCCCGGTCGACGGTATCATCGTCGTTACTTCCCCGCAGGAGTTGGTTTCGATGATCGTGAAAAAAGCCGTCCGTATGGCAAATATGATGAATATCCCCGTGCTCGGACTGGTCGAAAATATGGCGTACTTCAAGTGCCCGGATTGCGGTTCGGAGCACAAGATTTTCGGGCAGAGCCGCCTGGAGTCGATCGCGGCCGCTTATAGCCTTCCGGTTCTCGGGAGGATCCCGATCGATCCGAAGATCGCTTCCGCGTGCGATGCAGGGAAAATTGAGGAATGCGATTACGAATGGCTGGATGACGCGACCGATCGCCTGATCCGGATGATCAAATCCGATTCCGAAGGTGCGCAGAAGCCGGAATAGGGTATCGGAAAAACAGAAGGAATTGTATTTTAGTGTAGTTACCAAAAGGACCGGAGGTGATCCTGTGTCAAATAAAGTCGAAGCACAGAAGGTATCGGCAATCCAACCGTATCCGAAGGCGATCGTATCGGTGACGGACAAAAGCGGGCGTGATAATGCGCTGGCGGTCGGGTATTGCTGTAACTGCAGTTATGATCCGCCGATGGTGATGATCGGGATCGTGCCGGCGAGGTATTCGTATCAGATGATCAAGGAAGCGGGCTCATTTGTCGTGAATCTGCCGGGTAAAGACGGGAAGGCGCTTTTCGATTATACGGGAAGCGTTTCCGGGAAGAACGCCGACAAGTTCAAGGAATTCGGAATTAAGAGTACCCGCGCGAGCCGGATCAACGCTCCGATCCTTACCGATTGCCCGATCAATATCGAGTGCGTTGTGGTCGACTCGATCCGGACCGGTTCACACGAAATGTTCGTCGGGAGAATCGAATACGTTCATGCCGACGAAGAACTTACGGACAGTAAGGGGCGGATCAATTATGAGAAAGCCGACCTTCTGTAGGAAAAAATGCTCTGGTTGAAGTATTTCAGGCCTTCCCGCCGGGTCCGCGGGAAGGTCTTTTTACATCCCGGGATTCTTGCTGTATACGTGGATCAGGATCTGATGGGGGATTTTGAAGGAATCGGCCTCCATATCGGACAGCATCGCCTCGTGCTCCGCCTGAAACCTCTGAATCGTCCCGGGGTCCATGGATGCGGCCACGCCGCGGCAAGCCCGGATGCGTCCCATCCAGGAGTTTTTGTCAAACGGGATGTCTTCGACATAATTTTCAATCCGTCGAATTTGAAAATAGGGGAGCGACCAATCGGGAACACCGGACGACTGACGCGTGTACCCGCACCCCTGCCATACCGGATTATGCTTCAGGATCAATTCCTCGGTCTTTTGAGCGATCTCGCTTTCGCCGGGGAGCCAGGCCATCCATACCGTCGCGAAAAGTCCGTCATCTTTTAAGATCCGCCGGATGACAGGAAGTACTTTTTCTTTGTCAAAGTACAAAAAACACTGTACGGCGGTCACCGCGTCAAAGTACTTGTCCGGGAAGGCTATCTCCTCCGCCGGTCCCACCGAAAAAGTCACCGGCAAGCCCTGCTCTTTACAGAGCCTCCGGGCTTCGCGAATCTGCGCGGAAGAGATGTCGACTCCATGGAATTGCCCGCCGAAACGGCACATATTGCGCGGAAAGACGCCGGTCCCCGTTCCGAGGTCGAGGACCGTACTTCCGCTTCGGCCGATGCCCGAGTCGAGCATTTTCGCGTAGAGGGATTCGGGATAGATGTCTCGATACAGTGCGTAATCCGCGGAGGTCTTGCCGAAGTCGAAGGGGTTACCGTTGTCTATGTCCGTATTTTTCATGGTGTGATTCCTCATGTCCGGATTCTTTTGATCCAAGTAATCTCCTGATCCGGCCGTTTTGCGGTCCGTGGTTATACGTCTTCAAAAACCGATAATATTTTGAATAATTCCACAAAAAAAGACCCGGACTTCTCCGGGTCTTTCATCATCCGGAACAGAAATTACTTCGTCGGGGTCACCGTAAAGTTGTATTGTCTCATCACTTCGTCGTTCTCGTAGATCTTGGTCTGCCATCTGTTTGCGGTTTCGAGGACCATCGTCAAAGGATTCTCTTTGCCGCTGATCTGAGTACGGTCACCTTGATAGCAAATCGCCTGGGCTTCATCATCGGAGAGAAGCATGTACTGGGATACAAGGAACAAACTCCTCACGCCGACGCTCATCTGGACCAACTTGGGATTGATGATGTACGTAGCGGGTGCAGAACTTCTTCCGAGACCCAAGCCCAAAGCGGATGTTGTAATCTTCTCCTCAAGCAGGAAGAGGGGCTTGCCCTCGACACCGACTTTGCCGACATCATGGAAAAGCGCGATGATGATCGCCGATTCGTCGTCGAGCTGAGGCATCAGCGCATCTTTGATACGAAGGAGTTGCTTGGCGACTCCGACGGAATGAATCAGCAGACCCTTCTCATGCGCCATCGAGCCTTCCAGGGAAGCCGGCGACGTCATCCAGGAGGTTCTGTTCTCGAGGAAGTCGGCGAAGTGGTCGAATTCCGTCTTGCGCTTGATAATACGGGTCTTGAGATCCGCATACAACTCGTCAACGTTATCTTTGTTGACGACGATCATCGGCATGATGGCGGCGCCTGCCTTCGGTGCGCCCGGGGCCGCTGTGCTTGCTGCCGCAGCTCCCTGACCATCTGTGAAGTCATATTTGCATTTGGGGCAACGAATCGCCTGATTGGCGATGACCATTCCACAATCCGGACACTTTTTCATGTGAACCTCCTCGTAATGCAGAGTACCTTCGGAGTCGATTCGATACTTCCGGCGGGTCCGCATAATTCTATAGGATTATTCTACATCGAAAAATTGCTCCATACAATATCAAAGGATGTTGTCAGAAAGCCGAATATGGCGAAAATTTGAATCAATTTACAACTTGGACATGATTGAGCGGCCGAAAAACAGGGCGGATCCATCGTTTGGGTCCCCGAATCATTTCTGCGGGAATCGGCGCGCGTTCATCCGCAACGCGATATTTATGCCCGGCTCTTCCGGACCTTGTTGAAAAGAGGCGTAAAGATCAACTTCAGGGACCTTCGGACACCCGAAAAAAATACGGAAGCGATGAATTTCCTGGGAAAATACTGCATCCGGTTTTTCAGATGAGCGGTCAGCACCATTTCGAGTTCCTCGGGCTGGACCTGACGGTTATGACACATCATGAAATTTCCGGTGTCGGGTGCCTCGTAATAGAAACGGTAATTGGCTCCGTACGCATCGCCGATCCCCATCAGATGACCGATTTCATGGGCTCCGGTCTGTTGAAAGGAGTGGCGGTTCAACTTCTTCTGAAGAACGACCTTGCCCGGATGATTCCTGGACCAGTTCAGGTGCGTCGATTCCAGTTGATAATATTTAAAAAAACCCCAGTACCATCGCCACGGCGGGCTCAGAACATGCGCGGGGAAAGAGTGGAACAAGGTGAATGTGACCATGAAAAAACGTTGTTTCGGGTATTCGTTGATCGCTTCCGGACTTCCGTAACGAATAAACTCAACAATTACGCGCGCCGAAGGAGCCTCGGGGATCAATTCTTCCTCATGGGGATTGTTCTCATTCGTCAGCACCCGAAAACTTGCCTTGGCCTTCGCCCGCTCGTACCCGTCGTCCGCTATCCATTTAAAAGTGTACTTGCCTGCCCAATTCGTGCGGATTCCCGCCTCGAAAATGTCGGCATACGTAATATTCGTACCGGGAAAGTATCGGAGCATCTGTTTTTTGTAACGAACGAAATAGCGGATCCGAAGTTTGTTTCCGGTGATGTGCATTTGTACGGGCGCGCGTTGAAGATCCCGGTAGCGAATCGGGAAACGTTGTTCCAGCGTCTGCAGGGGCGCCATGGGAGCGGATTCGACCGAATTGGATTCTCGCGCCATCAGTTAACCGGGCCTTTCGATTTTTACAATTTGATTTTAGCATATCACAGAGGGAACCGATACACCCGAATTGAGATATAATAGGTCTGGGAAATAAGAGATACCGACGGGGGGCGTCGGTATCTGTAAGGAGGGTGTTATGAAGTAAGGAGTCTTTGCTCGATACGACTTCATCATAACAACCAATTGTTTCCGCAGCATTCAATCCGGGTGAATAGAGTGTTAAGGATGGTAGGCAGAATTGCGGCAAGGAGAAGAACGTGATTAAACTCGAAGGAAAACTCTTCAAGGCCAACCTCATGATCGCCGATCAAATCGTGATCGTCGACGGGAGCAAAGAGACCTTTGTCAAGGAGTTGGAACAGGCATTGATCCGCCTGTGCAAAGCCCTGGAGATTCCGATCCCGCTCTGGCTGTCGAAAAATACACGCGAATTCGCCGCGTTTCACCAGACGATCTTTTTTGCGGAACAGTATACGGAACCGGTCGCTTTCGATCGGTTCCAGATCCGCTGGATCGATTAATCCGCGACTGCGAACGGGAAAGGGTATTTTTATGAAGAACACATGGGGTTTGTCCGAAAGTGGAACATTTGACTCCGCGGACTTAAGGGCAATCATGGAGCGACTGCTCGGACCGGGCGGTTGTCCGTGGGATCGCGCCCAAACGCATGAGAGCATTCGGAAGAATCTGATCGAGGAAGCCTATGAGACGGTTGACGCGATCGATACCGGGGATCCGGACCGCATCAAGGACGAGTTGGGGGACGTTTTGCTTCAGGTATATTTTCACGCGGCGATGGCGGAGCGGGACGGCGCGTTTTCGGTGGACGACGTAGCGGACAATATTTGCAGGAAACTGATCTCGCGGCACACACACATTTTCGGGAATGATCGCGCGGATTCGCCGGAAGCTGTGCTGTCGGTCTGGGAGAAGAACAAGATGCTCGAAAAGAAACACAGCACGTTTTCCCAGACTTTACGCGATGTGCCTGCCGGATTGCCGGCGCTGATGAAAAGCGAGAAACTTCAGAAGAGAGCCGCCAAGTCCGGATTTGACTGGCCGGACGCCGCCGGAGCGCGGGAGAAAATCGACGAGGAGCTGGACGAGACCGAACGGGAGCTGATCTCGGACGGTGCGTTGTCCTATAAGAAGGTGGATCCGAACCAGGAGCCCGGGCGGTATGCGCGATTGGAGTCGGAAATCGGCGATCTTTTATTTGCCGTGGTCAATTATGCCCGCCTGCTGGGCGTGGATCCGGAGGTCGCTCTGAACGGAGCCAACGGACGGTTTACGAAGCGCTTTTCGCTCATGGAAGAAGAGGCGACGCGGCGCGGCACGGCACTCGGCGGGCAAAGCCTTGAGAAACTGGACGAATTATGGGAATACGCTAAAGAAAGAGAACATGAAAATGAGGGTTGATAAGTTTCTTAAAGTCTCGCGGATTATCAAGCGGCGGACCGTTGCCAACGAGGTGTGCGCGGCGGGCAGAGTCCGCATAAACGGCAGATCCGCAAAGCCGTCGGCGGAGGTTATGCAAGGAGACCGGATCGATATCGTTTTCGGTAACGGCGTGACGTCAATCCGGGTGTTGTCGACTCAGGAAACAGTGCGAAAGAACGACGCGGCGGACATGTACGAGATCCTGCCGCAGGACGCTGAACCGTAATGCTGATCATGTGTCGAATCAGCGGCTTCAATTACCTTGGCGTTACAAAGATGTGACATGTTCGGTTTTTTGAGAAAAGGCGCCTGGTTTTTGCATAAACGACATTGAACTGATCCCTGAGAATCAATACAATACGGGTAGAATAGGGACAAACGAAGAGAGGACGGCTGTACATGGCTTCCGGAACAAAGACGCACGGTTATCCCGCCAATTTCGGCCGGAGTCGGTATCCGGTCGCGCGCGTGATCGTCACCGTACTGTTTCTTATTCTGATCGCTATAGTCGGTTCGATGCTCCTTCGGCAGAACGATACCTATGAACGAGTGGCGGCACGTGCCGACGAACTGGTCCGGTTGGAGCGCGAGGCGATCGCCGAGAACGAGTACGCCAACGGTCTTAAGAATATGGTCGGGTCTGACGATTATATCGAGCAGGTCGCGAGGGATCAACTCGGGCTTGTCAAGCCGGGCGAGACCGTCTATAAAACCGAAGGGCAATAAGCTTGCGGTTGTGTCACTGACGCCGCGTCGTGAGGCGCGGCTTTTTTGCGGGAAAATTAAAATTCATGTCTGGCCCGCATCGCCTTGGAGAGCGTCACGTCGTCGGCAAATTCCAAGTCGGATCCCATCGGCAGACCGGAGGCGATCCGGGTTACGCGAATGCCGGACGGCTTAATCAATCTGGCAATATAAAGAGCGGTCGCTTCGCCTTCGGCCGTCTGATTCGTGGCGATAATCACCTCGCGAATCGTATTGTTTTTCTGTAAACGGGTGATCAGTTCTTTCAATTTGAGTGCTTCCAAACCCACATTCTGAAGCGGGGAGTATACGCCGTGAAGAACGTGGTATAAGCCCCGGTAATCGCGCATTCTTTCCATCGTCGATACATCGCGGGGGTTTTCGACCACGCATACCGTCGTTTGATCGCGATTCGGGTCCGAACAGACCAGGCAGGGATCGCGGTCCGTGTAGTTTTGGCAAACAGAACACAAACACACTGATTCGCGTGCCGACACAATCGAATCCGCCAGCGCCTGTGCGTCGCCGGAGGGCATGGAAAGAATATGAAAAGCAAGTCGCTGAGCGGACTTGCCCCCGATTCCGGGCAGTTTTCCGAGCTCAGCGATCAGCCGGGCAATCGTCGGAGCATATCGCATCGTTTACCTCTCAGAAGGGCATCTTCATGCCGCCGGTGACCTTGCCCATTTTTGACTCGGAAAAATCTTCGAGCTTTCTTTGGGCTTCGTTATACGCCGCTACGATCATATCCTGAAGCATTTCGACATCATTCGGATCTACGGCCGAAGGGTCGATGGTCAATTCCTTCATCTCATGATCTCCGCCGATTACCACCTTGACGACTCCGCCGCCCGATGTCGCATCGAAAAGAGCGTTTTTAATTTCGTCCTGAGCCTGTTGGGCGGCCTGCTGCATCTTCTGAGCCTGCTGTAACAACTGATTCATGTTCGAGCCGCCGCCGCCGGGCAAGCCCCGAAAACCACCTTTACCCATTTGATCGTTCCTCCTTGCTGAATTGCGACCTTAATCCCCGGCCTTTAAATCGTCTGTCGTTTGAAGCTCAACCCCGTTTTGCTCGGCGAAGGCCTTGATTTTTCCGACCCAATCCGGTACCGGCCGATCCGTAACGGATTTGTCCGCTGTCAACGATCCGGAGTCCGTGTCGCTGTCCGTCGTCAGACGAAGGTCCCGAATGCCGGTGATGAGGGTCAGGACATCCTCTTTGATTTTCTTATATTCGTTTCGCGGTGTCAATTGATCGATGTACGGGCGCATGATGTCCGGAAAAACGACCCGAAGCTCATCTTCCCGAATCTCGACGCGCGCGTGTCTCATCTGCAGGGCTTCCAGAAACATCGTTTCTTCCCAACGCTTCATCAAAATATCCCATAAATCCTTTATGGACCGTGTTTCGGAGGAACCCGGTGCGGTCTCCGGCGCAGTCTTTTCATCCGGCGCGGTATCCGGCGCAATCACCCTATCCGGTGCATCCGTCCCTCCATCCGGAGATAGTTGGATCGTCTCTTCTTCGGCTTGCGATAACGGATGCTTCTGAGAATCGGTGACCGGTTCTCCGGCGGATTCGGCCGGCCGGTCTCCGGTAAAATGATCCGAAGCGTAATCGGTATCCGGGATGACCGGAGGCAGAGGAATATTCGGGTTACGGACCGACGGCCCCGAAGTAACGACGGAAAGATTGGTGACCGGTCGCTGGACCGGGGGTACGGGCTCCGCCGCGCGGGTCAAATTCGGTGTGACCGGCGCAATCCTCGATAAGTCGGAAGCGGAGGATGACGGCGCTTGTCCTTCGGAGGTCATCGCTCTTAAAATCTCATCCCGGAGCGGCACATCTTCCGGATCGGCATCCGGCGGAGGGATCAGATCCGGTACCGGTCCGCCGGCGGGAAGGGCTTCTTCATGTACAAAATCAACGGGCGGAGGAGCCGGATGCGGCGCGGGTTCGACAGCGGAAGGGGTACCGGCCGGTTCGTTTTGCGCAATGGACCCGACGGTGTCGGGTTCCTTTGCGCGTGCGGATACGACCTGCTTGCCCATATTCTCGGACCCGAGAGCCAGAAGGGCGATTTCAAAGGATGTGCGCATGTCCGGCGACCACTTCAATTCGGAGGCAAGATCCGACAGGCGGGTAATCACGCGAAGAATGGCGTCTTTGGATACGCAATCGGATAAACGGCGCATTTCGACGAAAGATTCCGCCGTGGCACGCACAAGATTTTCGGGGCGGCGGGAGATGCCGACGACCAATAAATCCCTGAAATACCGTGCAAGATCGAGGGTGAAGCGAAGGATGTCGCGCCCGTCCATGATCAGACGATCGCACAGCTCGATGATGTCGACGGATTTTCCGCTTAGGATTGATTCCGCCATCGAAAGGAGAAACCGGTCGTCAACGACACCGGTCATCCGGATGACGTCGTCTCTTTGAATAACGGAGGAAAAATCTCCGCTTACCTGATCGAGGAGCGAGATCGCGTCGCGCAGAGCGCCGTCGGAAAGCTTGGCGATGGTCTCGAGCGCCTCGTCCCGGACCGGAATGCCGTTCTTGTCAGAGATGTCGCGAAGGCGTTCTACGATCGCTTCCAAGGGTATTCTTCGAAAATCATACCGCTGGCATCTCGAGATAATCGTCGCGGGGATTCGATGCGGCTCGGTTGTGGCAAGAATGAAAACCGCATGCGCGGGGGGCTCCTCGAGCGTCTTGAGCAGGGCGTTGAATGCCCCGGTCGAAAGCATGTGCACCTCGTCGACGATGTACACTTTGTATTTGGCCCTTGACGGCATGAAAAGCACTTCGTCGCAGACCCGGCGGATATTATCGACGCTGTTGTTGGAAGCGGCATCCATCTCGATGACATCTATGAGAGAACCGTCCAGTATACCCGTACAGATTTCGCACCGGTTGCAGGGATTCCCGTTATCCGGATTAAGACAGTTGATCGCCCGTGAGAGAATCTTGGCAACCGATGTCTTACCTGTGCCGCGCGTCCCGCTGAACAGGTACGCATGAGCGATTTGTCCGGTAGCGACCGATTGACGAAGTGCCGTGACGATATGTTTTTGCTCGACGACCTCGTCAAAAGTCATCGGACGAAATTGCCGGTACAGCGCCAGATGCTCCATAGGAAACCTCCGGGAAAGGATAAAAAGTCGTCCCGCCCGGTCTGCGGTCGGCAACAGGCACCCTCGCGGCACCTGTGAATGACCGCTTACTGCTGCTTCCTTCCGGACCTGACAGGGTTCACGGGTCACATCGCACGAGACCCGCAGCCGACCGCAGACCGGACGGGACGAAAAAGCGTGACTGAATTATAACACAAAACAGCTCCGGAGCACGATGCTTTTGAGATAAAGATCAGGAGTAACAGTAGGAAATGTAATCCGAGACCATTTTGCCGAGATCGGCCATGACCGTCTTCGAATACTCCTGCGAGTCGGATTCGACCGCGACGCTCAGGACGATCGGTTCCTGGCAGATCACGATCGAGACTTCCGCGGAACTCATGTATTTGGTGTTGATGCCGGACTTCCCGAAAATCTGTGTTCCCTCCGGGAAGACTTCGGAGAACGCCGAGGAATTGAGCGACAGATCGTTCATCATCGGCTGATAATGGTCCGGATACATCAAGTACAGGTAATACAGTTCCCGGGCGTAACGGGCAAGATCCTGAGCCCCGGAGCGTCGGTCACCGAACTGTTGCTTCATCGAGTAGTCGATGTAATTGTATTTGGTGTTGTAATCAACGATCGCGCTGATCTCCGCGAAGCGCCCGGCAACCTTCTCGATACCGCCCAGACGGCGCAGAATCATCGCCGTCGCGATATTATCCGACGATGAAAGCGAAAGTTTTGAAAGGGTCCGGATATAGTACTGGGCGCCCGGATCCCGAAGGATAATTTCCCCGGTTCCTTCGGTCTTGTCGGATTCCTCGTATTCAAGAACCTCCATCATCATCAGGACGCCGGTGCGCGCTTCCTCATAAAGGATCAGGTTGATCGGCAGATTGATTGCCCCGCCGACGATAAAGGGGTCCAGATCCCCGCTTCCGAATTCCTCGGAGTTTTTGAGGTTGGAGTAATAGAACCCGATCCGCGCAGAAGTGTTGGTCTCGGCATATTCGCGAATCGATTGTTTCAGTTTGGCAAGCGCGATGTCCCGTTCTTTGTGTGTAACGGTTTGAAGAAGTCCGCTGTACTCGAAAAACACATTGTTTTCCGGAGGCGGATATACCGGTTTGTTCGACACGGTGGTCGAACCCGCGGTCGTATCGCCCGATTCCGTTCCTTCGGTATTCTCCGCGGAGGAAGCGGTGCCGGAGACGGGGGTCGATTCGGCGGATTCGCCGGAGGTTCCGGACGGCGTCACCGTCAAGGCCGTTGTATCGACGGGCGCGAACAGGGTCGAGCGACCGGACGGAAAGACCTCGTCGATCTGTTCCTTGGTCCTGATTACGTAAAGGACCATAAACAAAGCCAGAATAAAAAGGATCGCCAGGATCAATAGGAGTATGTTCCGGACCTGCCGCTTGCCTTTGAGGCGGCTTGCGGACGAAACATACATGGATTTCGGATTTTTCATGTTGTTGTGCTTTCCCGGGATCGAGGGATCAGAAGAGCCCTTCGATCACGCCGTCTTCATGAATGTCGATGCTTTCCGCGGCCGGCTTCGGCGGAAGGCCCGGCATCGTTACGATGGTGCCCGTCAGGACAACCAGATAGCCTGCGCCGGACGAAAGATAAACATCGCGAACGGTCAGCGTATACCCTTGCGGCCGGCCCAACGCTTTGGCGTCGTCGGACAGGGAGTACTGGGTCTTGGCCACGCAGACCGGAAGATTTCCGTAGCCGAGTTTTTCAAACTCGCGGATCTTTTCGAGCGCCTCGGGGAGAATGCGGACATCTTCGGCGCCGTAAATTTTATTAGCCAGCGCCCGGATCTTCTGCTCGACGCTTTGATCCAAATCATACATGAACCGGATCGCCGTGGAGGCCTCGCCCGATTCCAACGCCGACAGGACTTGACGGGCAAGCTCCAGACCGCCGTTGCCGCCGTTCGCGAATACGTCCGCCGGCGCGAAAAGCGCTCCGTTTGCCGCGCAGAGGTCGGCAAGACATTTGAGCTCCTCGGCGGTGTCCGTGAGAAAACGATTGCTGGCGACAACGCAGGGAATGCCGAAGAGCTTCATGTTTTCGATATGCTTCTCGAGGTTCGAAAAGCCTTGACGCACGGCATCCGTATTGGGCAGGGACAACTCGGCTTTCGGGATGCCGGCGTTATATTTGAGCGAGCGGACCGTCGCGACCAAAACGACGACGTCCGGCCGGATCCCGGCGGCTCGGCACTTGATATCGATGAATTTCTCCGCGCCGAGGTCCGCCCCGAAGCCCGCTTCGGTCACCAGGATGTCGGAGAGTTTCAGCCCCGTGCGCGTGGCGATGATACTGTTACAGCCGTGAGAAATATTGGCAAACGGTCCGCCGTGTACCAACGCGGGGACGTGCTCGACGGTTTGTACCAGGTTCGGACAGATCGCATCTTTCAGAAGAACCGCTATAGCTCCCTCCGCGCGGAGCTCGCCCGCCGTTACGATCCTTCCGTCCAGGTCATACGCGACAGAAATCGCCGCGAGTCGTCGCTTCAGATCGCTCATATCGGTTGAAAGACAAAGGATGGCCATCACCTCGGAGGCTGCGGTGATTTGAAAGACTTCCTTTCGTTCAACGCCCGAATTGCCGCCTCCGACTCCGATCATCGTATTCCGCAGAGCCCGGTCGTTCATATCCAGACAACGTTTCCACAGGATACGCTCCGGGTCCAGCCTCAGGGCATTGCCCTGGAACAGGTGATTGTCAACCATCGCGGCCAGGAGGTTGTTGGCGGAGGTAACGGCGTGCAGGTCACCCGTAAAGTGCAGATTGATATCGTCCATCGGAAGGACCTGGGAGTATCCGCCGCCGGCGGCGCCTCCCTTGACCCCGAAAACCGGGCCGAGGGAAGGCTCGCGCAACGCGAGCATAACCTTCCGATCCAATTTGGCAAGCGCTTGGGCCAGGCCGATGCTGACGGTTGTCTTTCCTTCTCCGGCCGGTGTCGGATTCATCGCGGTGACCAGCACCAGTTTTCCGTCCGGCCGGTGTTTATATCGCTCGTAAAGAGAAAGCGGCAGTTTGGCTTTATACTTTCCGTAATGCTCGAGATCGGACGCATCGATCCCTACGCGCCCGGCAATTTCCGTGATGGGGAGAAGTCGGGTGTTTCTTGCGATTTCGATATCACTCAGCATAGCGTTTCAGGGTCCTTTCCGATTTTATTCCGGCGTTTGTCCGGGAAAACAGGATAACGGATCAACATTTTCTATCTGTCCCGGAACGGCTGAAAACCACAACATTTGGCGTTTTTTGTGCAAAATAACCACAATAAGTTGTGTCGCGCGTTGACAATTCGTCAAATTCTTGTTATAATCCGATATCAGTAGGATTGGTACAGACCGCCGATTGAATTTCAGTATAGGACATGTAAAGAAGTCAGGCAAGAGTTGACGCAGGACTCGTTGGGACATTACGAATCTTTTGTGTTCGTGGATTGAAATATGCGGTCCGCCGTGTGGGGCATGAAGCTCGGCGAAGATGAATACAGCGGAGGTGGAAAGTGATCGTTAAGACTGATTTGGAAGCCTGCAGAAGAGACTTGCAGAATTTTATCGGAAGAAAGATCCGGCTGACCTCGAACGGGGGCAGGAAACGTATCATTATTCACGAAGGGGTCCTCGACCATTGTTACCCGAACGTATTTACGGTTCGGTGCTCGCGTCGCAACTGCGAGACAACCCCGGAGGTCGTTTCTTACAGTTATGTCGATGTCCTGACGAAGGCGGTCGAGATCGCCATGCTTTCCGGAGTTGCGGTCAGCGCGGGCTGAACGGACCAGGATGATGTAAGAATGGATCGTTTACCGTAACGGACAGTAGTTTCAGACCGCTTCGTATACACTGCGAAGCGGTTTTTTTCGGGGGTAGCATGGAACTTTTCCACAAATCGACAGAGGCGTACGCCAAGATTAACCTGCTTCTTCGAATCGTAGGAATTCGGCAAGACGGGTATCACTTGCTCTCTACCGTCATGCAATCGGTCTCTCTTTCGGACACCGTAGATATCCGGATTGACTTTTCCGGACTCAATAACGGCCGTCCTTCCGATGTTTGTCTCGATCCCGACAGCTTCGGGATCCCGTATGATTCGCGAAACACCATGCACATGGCCGCTTCTGCCTTCCTGAAAAGACTCGAAAAGACCGGCGTAAAGGTTATGATCAAAGCGAACAAGCGAATCCCCGTCCAAGCCGGCTTGGGCGGAGGCAGTTCCGATGCCGCGGCTGTTTTACGCCTCCTGAACGAAGGGTTTAGTAACGTCCTGTCCCAAAGCGAGCTGATCGATGTCGCGTCCGCCGTCGGAGCCGACGTTCCGTTTTTTATCAACGGCGGAGCGGCGCTGTGCGAGGGCGTCGGGGAGAAGATTACTCCGGTCCAGTCCTTTACGGGTCTTCCGTTGGTGATCATCAAGCCCGATCCGGGCGTGTCGACTCCGGAAGCTTACGCGGCGTATGACCGGGAAGCGCGACAATTTTCGGTGGGGGTCCGGGAGGAGCCGGAATTGAAAGAAATATTATTTGCCCGGGCCGATGGTCCGGTTTCGAGGCTGTTCGGGATTGCGCCGTATTTGTTTAATGATCTCACGGACGCGGCAATCCGGTCGGTACCGGAAATTAGAAAAATTCTCGATTATTCCGGAAAGAGCGGATGTTTCTATTCGGCGTTGAGCGGGTCGGGAAGCGCGGTCTTCCTGATTTTTAACGACATGACGATCCGGGATCGTGTCGCTTCGGAAGCCGCAGTTTTGTTGGGAAACGGGTATACCGTCTTTTCCTGTGAGACCATCGGATGAGCGGGTTTTGTTTTTTCCGCCATTTGTTGCCCGGAAACGCAATTACTGTTGACAGAACGAGTGATCAGCCTGTATAATTCTAACGCTGTTCGGCATGGGTCGAACGTTTTCGACGATCGCGACTTTCGGAGGATTTAGCCACATGAAGATGACATATCAGCCCAAGAAAAAGCAAAGATCCGCGGAGCACGGCTTTCTCAAGAGAATGAGCACGGCCGGCGGAAGAGACGTTCTCAAGAGAAGAAGACTCAAGGGAAGAAAACGTCTGTCGGCTTAAGGACCGCCTTCTCGGGGTCCTTATTTTTTAGTGCCCGGGAAATGGAAGCATGACCATGAAAAGCTCTCAGCCGCTTCGTTTCAATTACGAGTTTTCGCGCGTATATAAACGCGGGAGGATCCTGTCCGGAAAACACGTGGTCGTTCATTATTTCAAGCGGCCGAAGGGCATTTGCCATAATACCACACCGATCCCTCCGAACATCAATCGGGTCGGTTTTTCGGGAAACCGGAGGATCAAGGGCGCGGTGAAGAGAAATCGATCCAGAAGACTTTTGCGCGAGAGCTATCGTCTTTTTGCAAAAGATTTGCCTGTCGGCTACGATTTCATTGTCATGATGCGCTATAGCGATCCGCTTCCGACCTTCGCGGAGGTCGACGGGGACATGAGACGGCTTTTCGGGAGAATGACGCAAAACGGGGAACAAAGCCGATGATCAAGCGATGGATGATCCGTGCGATCCGTTTCTACAAAAGGAAAATATCCCCGCACATGCCGCCTTCGTGCAAGTACCTGCCGACTTGCTCCGAGTACGCGATCGATGCCATTGAGAAATACGGGGCGTTCAAGGGATTTTGGATGGCGGTGTGGAGAATCCTTCGCTGTAATCCGTTCAGTAAGGGCGGGTATGACCCCGTGAAATAAGTTGCGAATAATGACCGTCCTTTGTTATGATATACTGATTGAACCATAAAATGATCGACCGTTCGACCTAAGGAGATACCGCGCATGGATCCACATCTGTTTATGCTCTCTTTTCTGGGGCTGTCCGACAGCCCGCTGAACATGCTGTTCGGTTGGCTGATGAGGATCTCGTACGAGTTTTTCAACAGTTACGGACTGGCGGTCATCGCTCTGACACTGATCGTTCGGGGACTTTTGATTCCGCTGAATGTGCGGTCTCAAAGATCGATGGTCAAACAACAGGCGCTTGCCGCGGAACAGAATGAGATCCGCCGCCTGTATCCCGATGACAAGCAAAAGCAAAACGAGGAGATCACGAAGCTCTTTCAGGAGCACAAGGCGTCGTCGCTCGGCGGCTGCCTTCTTCCTTTCCTTCAGATCTTCTTTATCTGGCCGATTTTTGAGGTGGTACGTGCCCCTCTTCGTTATTTGAGTCAGGTGTCCATGGACAATATCCTGGCGCTTGGGGAACTTTTGAATATCCAAAATGTCAAGACAAACAGTATCCCGGTTGTCACGGCGCTTCAAAAGAGTCCGGAATTGCTCCGCGAGGCGGTCAACAAGGGGCTCATCGGCATCAGCCAAATGGTCGATATGCACTTTCTCGGACTGGATCTCTCCCTGACGCCCCAATGGAAGCCCAATGTGCTTTTCGGGCCGGATTGGAAGATCTACCTGCCGCTTATGATCCTGCCGGTTCTCGTTCTCGGGACGACCCTGATCCAGACCAAAGTGACGAACCTCCTGAAGCCGGACCGCAAGGCCGAACAGGCCGCGAAGGAGGCCAAGGAGCGCGCACGCGTCAACCCTGCCCGTAAGGATCAGGCACAGGAAAACTCGATGCAGTCCACGATGAAGATTATGCTGTACCTGATGCCGCTCATGATGCTGGTTTTTACGTTCACCCTGCCGGCGGCCATGGCCTTTTACTGGATTATCGGTAATATCATGGGTATCCTTCAACAGGTGATTATCTTCTTCCTTTTCACAAAGCCGATGGAAGCCAAAAAGGCGGAGATGGAAGAACTGAAGGCAAGGGCGTTTGCAAAGAGCGCGGACGGTTATGATGCCGGCGTATACGGCACGATGAAATCGTCCTCGAAAAAAAAGAGAAATTAACCGGCTGAATTCGTTTCCGCCGGTATTGCGGGAGGCAATGATATGGAAAAGACTGTAACCAAGACGGCGAAGTCCGTTGAAGAAGCGATTTCGCTTGCGATCGAGGAACTCGGTGTGGCTGAGGAGGATGCGGTGATCGAAGTCGTCGAGGACGGATCGTCAAAGGGCTTTCTCGGAATCGGCAAGAAGTCGGCGACCGTTCGGGTTACCGCGGACGTTCCGGAAAAGGGGAATTCGGATGTCGAGGAAGACACCGCCTATTACGGAGATGATGAAACCTTTGAGGGAGACGCCGTCAGCGCGGCGGAAGAGGATGCGGTGAATTTTGTCGCGGAAATTCTTTCGGGGATCGGCATTCACGGAAAGCTTGACTCTTATCGCGAAGAGGATACGGTTTATATTTCGGTGACCGGGCAGGATTGCGGGGCCGCCATCGGCCGGCACGGGGAAACACTGGATGCGATATCTTACCTGACGAGCCTGGTGGCTAATAAGAACAGCGAGGAGCACATTCGCGTGTCCCTCGACATCGGCGGCTACAAGAAGCGCCGCGAGGAGATTGTCATTTCGCTGGCCAAGAAAGCGGCGGCACGGGTTCTCCATACCGGTTCACCGGTCACAATGGAAGCGATGAGCCCTTCGGAGCGCCGTATCGTGCATTTCGCGCTTCAGTCATACGGAGGAGTCAGCACACACAGTGAGGGCGAGGAGCCGGAGCGCAGGGTCATCGTCTCCCCGGCCGGAAAAGAGCAGACCGAGGTATAGCCGATGGTGCCGGAATCCCCGTATTGCGCTTGCGCGACCCCTCCGGGTATCGGCGGAATAGCGGTTATCCGGATGTCGGGAAAATATGCGGACGAGGTCGCAGACCGGGTTTTCCGGATATTGAGATCATCGGATGCAGGTATTCGTTCCGTTCGGGAAATGCCCGGCTACACCATGGCGTTCGGGCGACTGATTGACCCGAAGGACAATGTGATTATTGACGAGTGCGTACTGAGTGTTTTTCGCGCACCCCATTCCTACACCGGTGATGATCTGATTGAAATCTCCTGTCACGGGGGCTCTGCGGTCCGTCAGGAAATTCTTCGCGTTTTGCTCCAAAACGGAGCGCGCGCGGCGGAAGCGGGCGAGTTTACCCGAAATGCTTTTCTGTCGGGCAAAATCGACCTTTCCCAGGCCGAAGCCGTCATGGATATAATCTCGGCGGAATCCACCCTGGCATTGAGAGCCGCGGAGACGCATCTTCTGGGCGCGCTTCGGGAGGAGATTTCCAGGACCTCTGAAGTCCTCTACGGTGTTTTCGCGCAGTTGGAGATGATTTTGGAATTTCCGGAACATGAAGAAACCCCGGAGGATACCGGCAACGCCGCGGTTCTTCTTTCGGAAGCCTCCGCAAGGCTTCGCGATTTGGCGCAAACGTATACGCAGGGCCGAATCCTCAAGGAAAAGATGAACGTCGTCCTTTGCGGAATCCCGAACAGCGGGAAATCATCTCTGCTGAACCGTCTTGCCGGTTACGACCGCGCCATTGTCACCCCGATCCCGGGAACGACGCGGGATACCCTTGAGGTCGACACATCCGTCGAAGGCGTCCCCGTGCGCCTGATCGATACCGCAGGGCTTCGATCCGCAGTGGATGCCGTTGAGAAAATCGGCGTTTCCAGAGCCTTCGACGCCATATCCGGGGCGGACCTTCTGCTCTGGCTGATTTCCCCGGAAGAGAGCGGCGATGACGGGGACTTGTCTTTTTTTGAGGCTGCGGTAAAATCCTTCGGAGATCGAAAGATCGGCGTTCTTGTGAGCAAATCCGATCTTCTGACCAAAGACTCTGCGTTGGAGTTTTTGTCCGATACATTGGCATCGATTAATAAAATGGATTTGTCCTCGAAAATTCGTTTCAGTCTGGCGATTTCTTCGGAGACCGGGGAGGGGATCGAGCGGATCGGTGCCGAAATTCGGGCGTTTTACGACGAACTGGGGCAAGGCGCGAACCGCGAGCTTCTTCTGACGAACAGCCGACACTTTGATCGGGTTCATCGCGCCGCGGACCAGCTCCTGGAGGCCTCGGGGATTCTTTCGGCGGGTCAACCGGTCGAGGTGTCCTGCTCGCTCATCCGCTCTGCGATGGATTTGCTCGGTGAGATCACCGGATTGAGCGTCAGCGAGACGTTGGTCGCGGAGATTTTTTCGAGATTTTGTATCGGGAAATAACGGATCGGAAACCATAAGGAGGCATATCGTGACGACACTCTCCGAGGCGCTTCGTCGAAAAGGGGCATACAAAGCCGGCGACTATGACGTCACCGTCATCGGAGCCGGGCACGCCGGCTGTGAAGCGGCCTGTGCCGCGGCCGGACTGGGCTTGTCGTGCGTACTTTTCGATCTGCATTTGGATGCCGTCGCGAATCTTCCCTGCAATCCGAGCATCGGCGGAACGGCGAAGGGCCAATTGGTGCGTGAAATCGACGCGCTCGGCGGACGGATGGGAAAGATGGCGGACGAGAGCGCGATCCAGACGCGAATGCTGAACCGCTCCAAAGGACCTGCGGTTTTTTCCCCGCGCGCCCAGATCGACCGGAAGCGCTACAGTCAAAGAATGAAAGAGCACCTGGAACGCACGGAAAACCTTGATATTCGCCAGGGTGAGATCACGGAGATTCTGACGGATGAGGAGGAAGGCCGCGCGGTCGTGTGCGGGGTGCTGACGCGAAGCGGTGCGGTGTACGGCGCTTCAGCCGTAATCGTCAGCTCCGGGACCTATATGGAGGCCCGTATCATTATGGGCGAGGTGATTATCGAAAGCGGCCCCGACGCCTCATTTCCCTCGATCGGGCTGTCGAAGAGTCTTGCCGGGCTCGGCCTTCCGATCCAACGTTTCAAGACCGGTACGCCGGTCCGAATCAACGCCCGCGGTGTCGACTTTTCGAAAATGGACAAGCAGGGCGGAGAGGATGATATGCCTCCGTTTTCTTTCGAATATGAAATGCTCGGAACCCGGCCGGTTCGGCCTCAGATGCCCTGCTGGAATTTGTGGACGACGCCCGAGACCCGGAGCGTCATCGAGAATAATATCGGCCGCTCGCCTCTTTTCAGCGGCACCATCGAGGGCACCGGCCCGCGCTACTGCCCCTCGATCGAGGATAAATTCGTCAAATTCAAAGACAAAGAACGCCACCAGGTCTTTGTCGAGCCGATGGGCGAGGATACCTGCGAACTCTACCTTCAGGGGATGAGCACGAGCATGCCCGAGGATGTTCAGATCGAGATGATCCGGTCTTTACCGGGCCTTCGGAACGCGCATATTCAACGCTCCGCATACGCGATTGAATACGACTGCGTCGATCCGACGTGCCTTTTCCCGTCCCTGGAAACCAGAGCGGTTTCCGGTCTTTTCACGGCCGGCCAGATTAACGGGTCGTCCGGATACGAGGAAGCGGCGGCGCAGGGGTTGATCGCGGGCATCAACGCCGCGCGATATGTTCAAGGGAAAGCGCCTTTTGTCCCGGACCGCTCCGAGGCCTATATCGGCGTTCTGATCGATGATTTGGTCACAAAAGGCACCTCCGAGCCGTACCGGATGATGGCGAGCCGGGCAGAATATCGACTGTTCCTCCGGCAGGATAACGCCGACGAACGACTCACTTCGTACGGGTATGAGATCGGTTTGATATCCGAGGAACGGTATCGAATGTTCCTGGCAAAGAGGGATTCGATCAAAGCGGAGATCAAGCGGCTGAGCGAGACGTATCTTTCCCCTTCGGAGGCGCTGACCGCGGTCATGTTGCGCCTGGGCAGTACGCCTCCCGCGACCGGGATATCGCTTGCGGACCTGATTAAACGCCCGCAGATCCGTTACACGGACTTGGCCGAAGTGGACGGCGCGCGCCCGAATCTTGAGCCTGCGGTCGTGTTTTCGGTCGAGGTCGCTATAAAATACGAGGGCTATCTGAAACTCGAAAAAGACCGTATCGCCAAGTTCAAGGCGCTCGAAGATAAAGCACTTTCGCAAAGTATTCCCTATGCGGAACTTGAAGGTCTGCGAATCGAAGCGCGTCAAAAGCTCGCTCGCCTGCGCCCGATCTCGATCGGTCAGGCATCCAGAATCTCCGGGGTCTCCCCTGCGGATATTGCCGTGTTACTCGTGTATTTGGAGTCAACAAACCGACGGGGGAACGGCAAATGAAGGACAGAGAAAAGCGCGTCCGACCCAACAGTAAAACAGATAAGAAGGAAGAAAAGGAAACTCGCCCGGTCGCCGGCGGTGAAAAAATACCGGAGACCGTTTCCGTGGATTTCGCTCCGATCATTGCTTCCGGTGCGCTCGAGATGGAGATTCCTCTTTCCGGAGAAAGCATCTCGGCGTTCAAGACATACGCGACGCTTCTGAAGGAATGGAACGGGAAGATGAATTTGACCGGGATCGTCGATGATTCCGGGATCGCTCTTCGACATTTTGTGGATTCGCTGACCCTGGTTCCATTCCTGAGGCGGGAGATCGATCGGGTCGGCGCGGATACGCTTGCGTTGATTGACGTCGGGACCGGAGCCGGTTTTCCGGGTATCCCGCTCAAGGTCGGAATGCCGTCTTTGCGCGTGACGCTTCTGGACTCGCTTTCCAAACGCGTTAAATTTCTCGAGACCGTATGCGCCGAGCTTCGTCTCGAAGACATTGAGGCCATCCACGGAAGGGCCGAGGATGCCGGGCGGTCGAAGCAGTACCGTGAAAAATTCGACGTCGCCACGGCGCGCGCGGTCGCGCCGTTGAATGTCTTGTGTGAATATTGCCTTCCCTTTGTCCGCGTCGGCGGCATATTTCTTTCCATGAAGGGAAATGTCGACGAGGAGGCGGGAGCGGCCGAAAAAGCGATCATCACGATGGGCGGCACGATTGAGGAAATCGCTCGTTTTACCTTGCCGGGGACCGACATGAACCGTGCGATCGTCGTCATCCGAAAAATCCGCCCGACGCCGGGAAAATACCCGCGCACGGCCGGAAAGCCCGAGAAGGAGCCGATCGTATGACCGCGGTGTATCTGGCGATCCAAATGGCGATTTTAATCCTGGTCGGTTATTTCGCGCGTAAAGCGAAAATGGTCGGCGCGAGTTTCGCCGAACATCTGGCGGAGTTTGTCTTTTATATCGTGTTTCCGTGTGTCGTTTTTCGATCGGTCGTACAGGACTTCGACCTTACAAAAATCGCCGATATGAGCATTCTCATCGTCATCAGCATCGTTACGATGGCAATCATGTTGGGGCTCGGAGTCCTCGTCAATATACTACTCCGTAAAAGCGACGATCTGGCGCGGATCCTTCTGATGAACCTGATGTTCACGAATTTCACCTACATGGCGTTCCCGGTTATGGAAGCCCTGTACGGACAGGAAGGAATCATCTATATCACGGCGTACACAACCCCGGTGCGTGTCTTGTTTTACGCCGTGACGCCTCTGATTTTTTCACTGCGCCGCGCCGACAGCGGCGACACCGTCCACAGCCGAATTACGAAGGGGACATGGAAAGCATTGCTGTCTCCGCCGGTCCTGGCGGTCCCCGTCGGACTTCTGTTTTATTTCCTTCCGATCGTTGTTCCGAGCCCGATCATGGGATCGATCGACTCACTCGCCAATGTTGCGACTCCGATGGGCATGGCTTTATGCGGCATGACCCTCGCGGAGATCCCGCTAACCGGATTCTGGACGGAAAAAAGGGTCTTTCTGATCACCGTTCTGCGTCTTTTGGCGGCCCCGGCGCTCATCCTGGGATTATACCTGGCGGTCGCCCGTTTTCTCCCGATCGACCCCGTCGCGGCGAAGGTGGCGATCCTTTATTGTGCTCTTCCGGCTGCCGCCTCTTCGACGATCATCGCGATGAAAGCGCGCGCGGACGCGCAAAGAGCCGCCCAGTGTGTACTGGTGACGACTCTTGTGTCTATTCTCACGCTTCCGGGATGGGTTTACATACTGGACCGAGTCATCGGTTAGCGGATCTTACTCGTCGATGACCGGGGAGGTGTTCCCGATCTCGAAGGAATCCAGGGATTCGTAGGTGTCGATATCAAAAGAATTGATCGACCAGAAGCTCACGACAAACACGGCATCTTTTGTGTATATGCCGCGACAATTCCAAGTATATCCGATATTTTCGAAAAGATGCTCGTGCACCAGTTGCTCGTCCGGATCGACACGCACGAGCAGGTAACCGCTCACGCGATCCGAGCCGTAATTACCGGCGGGTTTATCAAAGCACAGCGACAATCCGAAAATGTTCTCTTCGGGATAGACCATAAGCGCTTTCGGATTATCCAACACTTCGGAATACCCCCAGTCGGTGCCGTAAACGAGCACGGACCTTTCGACCGGATCATCCGGATCGGTGACATCGAAAAGTGTTAGCTTCAAACCGGCTGAGGTGACGTTTCCATTATCTCTGACCGCCTGTCCGATCCCGAGAAGCAGGTGGTCTCCGACCGGATGCAGATAGTTGCTGAATCCCGGGATCTTCAATTCCCCGAGCACCTTGAGGTTTCCGGGGTCGGACGCGTCGATGACAAAGAGCGGATCGACTTGAACGAACGTCACAAGATAGATGCGATCCCCGTCAAAGCGCACAGAGTAGATGGTTTCACCCGGTGCGAGTCCCTCGAGGGAAGAATAAATGTCGAGTTGATCGTCCAACACGTAAACGTTATTGACACTCCGGAAGGTTTCCTCATCGTTGCTTGTTGTCGCGATCCGAAGATAACCGTCTTTTTGGTCCATGGAGTACTGATTAATAATATTTCCCGGCACTGTGCCCGCGGCGTGAGCCGAAAGACTCCCGTCCGTGGTCAAAAAGGAAAGAATCTTCGTAGAGAGCGTTGTGGCGGATGAAAAACCGAAATCATCCATAGTGCTTTCCCACACCGTTCCGGTGATAAAAAGCATATCCCGGGAAGCGTAGACCGTGCTTCCCGAACCGGCAACCGCCTGGGTGATCGTATCCTGTCCCTCTTCCGGATCTCCGATCGCCGAAACAACGGTAAACGAATCAATGTATTCCGAACCGATGACGAAAACATCCCGGGCCGGTAATGTCGTCCATGGTCCGTCGTCGGTTTTCACGGCCGGAAATACTTCCGGGGTGTCGTATTGATATCCGTATGTGTATTTCACCGTCACAAGATAGACCGTGTCGTCGACCCTTCTGGAAGACAGATAATTACCGTCCTGAGAAAAAGTGGAGAGTAAAACAGGATCGGACGGGTCGTGTACATCATAGGTCTCGACGCTTACGGTTCCGGGCGCATAATAGAATCCGGATGAGATTCCATCGCTTTCCATTCCGTTCTCTTCGTAAATATAGTCCCGGTATTCGTATGAGGCACTGATCAGCCATAATTTTTTGTCTGTTGAATCAAAATATATCTCGAGGCCGCATCTGCTGTAAGCGTCGTCGGATAAAATGATTTCGGACTCCATGCGAATATTCGACGGATCATGAATGTCGAAAATCATGAGTCGGTTTCCGAGTACGTAATACAGGTTGCGTCCGTCGTTTTTGATGATGTCGGCTTCATCAACTCCTGATGTCTGAATGTTAGTTTTCGAGTAATCCGGTGAAAGACCTCCCAAACCTTCCGATTCGGGAAGCATTTCGGCGTCGTCCATGATCGGCTTGCGGATATCCTCAAGGTTGTATTTCTTCATTTGCGCCAGAAGCGTCGCATAACTGTTGAGTCGTACGAGATCCGGATCTTCGGGCAGGGAAGAGTCACTTGTTGAATCTTCGTTCTCGACGGGCGCAATGGCCATCGCACCCGCTTCGGTCGCTAACGGATCGGCCTGATTCGCGATTTGCTTCTCACTTGCTGAATGATCCATCATGGTCTCGGCTTTTTCGGATTTTCCGAGGTAGGAAACAAAGAAGATTGCTCCCGCCGTGACAAAAGCGACAGCTGCCAGCGCGGCGGCGGTCTTTAAGAAGACAACGCGTCTTCCGGATGATTCTTTTCGCGCGACAGGGATGGGCGTCGGAGCCGACTCCCGCTTTGCGGATTCCGCGGACGAACTTCCGGATTCCGCACGGACCCGATCGAGCGTGCGTTCGAGAAGGTCCCGATCGGTACGAATCCCGCTTAAGTCTTTTTTAAATTGATCCCCAAAATTCTTCATATCTCCTCCGCGTCCATAAACGGAGCCAATTTCCCGCGTGCCCGAAAAAGTCTGCTTCTCACCGAGTTCTCGGCGATCCCGAGTTGGCGGGCGATCTCATGCGTGTCCAAATCGAAATAAAAGCGCAAAAGGATCACATCTTTGTACTTGTCCGGAAGCGCCTTCACTGCCTTCATCAAATCGGAGTCTTCGATCATGTCGCCGATGATCCGGTCCTCGTGCGACCCCGGCGACCCCTTGTGCCTCTGAGGACCGGTATCCTCAATCTCCGTACCGTCCTCGCTCCAATCCTCATACAATCCGACGCGCGTATGCCAGGCGGACTTGAGGTAGTCCTTGCATACGTTTCTGGCGATCGCGATGAGCCAGTATTTGCAATCCGACTCGCCCCTGTAATCGCCGAGGTGCCGAATCGCCCGGACGAAAACGTCCTGAAACGCATCCTCCGCGAGCGACTGTTTCCCGAGGTAAACGTTACATACCCTGAGAATGTCGTTGCCGTATAGGTTGAACATATCCTCGACGGACGGAACACCGAACCGATCGGGGGACCCTGTTCCTGAGGAAGGCGCATGGCTCATCGCGAATCTCCTCTGCACAATAGACGAATCAACGGACCGACCCGTTGCAAAAAAACGACTGATTTTCGTACAGAGCCATTTTAATTCATTTTCCCCGGAGCGCCAATGGCTCTCGGGAAAAACCGGTTAAAACGTCACGGATACGAGACCCGCGAATCGTTTGATTCCGGTCTGACCGGGGGATTATTTCATGATGTTCAAATATGTATATACGCGCGCGCGTGAAACAAAAAGTCTGGTATAATGGTTCAAGGTGTATTTTTTAGCAGGCTGGAGGAACACATAAATGTCCGATGATACGGGTATGAATATTCCCGATAAGAGTGCCGAGCAGGACCGCAGAAAACTTCAGGAAGCTCAGGTTGACGCTGTTTTCCGTTCGGAGCAGAATACGATCATCCCCATCGATCTGGAGCAGGAGATGAAGAAATCGTTCATCGATTATGCGATGAGCGTTATATCGGACCGTGCGCTTCCGGACATTCGCGACGGTATGAAGCCGGTCCACCGACGGATTCTTTATTCTATGTATACGCAGGGATTCACCCCGGATAAGCCGTTCAGAAAATGCGCGACCACGATCGGAGATGTGCTCGGACGCTTTCACCCGCACGGCGACATGTCGGTTTATGATGCATTGGTGCGCCTGGCGCAAGATTTTTCGATGAGACATCCGCTGGTCGACGGGCACGGAAACTTCGGATCGCTGGACGGAGATCCGCCGGCCGCTTACCGTTATACCGAGGCGAGACTTCAGAAACTTGCGCTCGAGATGATGAGCGACATCAACAAGAATACCGTCGATTTCCGGCCGAACTTTGATGAACACGAGATGGAGCCGATCGCTCTGCCGGCGCGCTTTCCGAATCTCTTGGTCAACGGGGCCGTCGGTATCGCCGTCGGAATGGCGACCAGTATTCCGCCCCATAACCTCGGAGAGGTCATCGACGGCGTGGTCATGCTTCTGGATCATCCGGATACGGATGTCGAGGATTTGATGACTGTCATTTCCGGACCCGATTTTCCGACCGGCGGTGCGATCCTCGGGCAGAGAGGGATCCGGGAAGCGTATCGGACCGGGCGCGGCCGGATTGTCGTGCGAGCGCACGCGGACATTGAGGTGATGAAGAACAATCGTCAGCGCATCCTGGTCCGGGATCTTCCGTATATGGTCAACAAAGCCCGGATGATCGAACGGATCGCCGACCTGGTCAAGGATAAGAAGATCGAAGGCATATCGGATATACGCGACGAATCGGATCGTAACGAAGCCGTTCGGATCGTTATCGAACTCAAAAAGGATGCCAACGCCAATGTCGTATTGAATCAGCTGTACAAGAATTCTTCTCTCCAGGAAGCGTTCAACGCGAACATGCTCGCGTTGATCCCGGATGAGCAGGGACGGCTTGAACCGCGGACGGTGACGTTGCTCGAAGCATTGACGCATTATATTCGACATCAGGAAGATGTCGTACGGAGAAGAACGCTTTTCGACCTGGAAAAAGCCGAGGCACGTCAACACATTGTCGAAGGGCTGTTGAAGGCGATCGACCATATCGATGAAGTTATCGCGCTGATCCGTTCTTCCAGGACCGAAGACGAAGCAAAGAAGCGCTTGTCGGACCGTTTCGATTTTACCGAGAAGCAGGCGCAACACATCGTCGATATGCGCCTCGGGCGCCTGACCGGTCTGGAACGTGAAAAACTCGAAGCGGAGTACAAAGAACTGGAGGAGAAGATTGCATATTATCGCAAGGTCCTTTCGGACGATCAACTTCTGCACGAGATCATCAAGACCGAGATTCTTTCTGTAAAGAGTAAATTCGCGGACAAGCGGCGCTCCGAGATCATCGCCGGCGAGGATGAGGAGATCGACGACGAGTCGCTTATTACCGAAGAAGAGGTTGTGATCACCCTTACACATTTCGGATATGTGAAGCGCCTTCCGGTCGACACGTACCGCAGTCAGCACCGCGGCGGCCGCGGCGTGACGGGCTTGGCGACGCGGGAAGAGGATTTTGTCGAACAGATCATTTCAACCTCGACCCACTCCACTTTGCTGTGCTTTACGAACCGGGGCCGCGTTTTCCGGCTGAAGGGATACCAGGTGCCCGAGGCCAGCCGCCAGGCAAAGGGAACCGCGATCGTGAATCTTCTGCAGCTGGACGGCGAGGAGAAAGTGCGGACGGTTATCCCCGTACACTCGTTTGAGGACGGCGGATATCTGACGATGGCGACCCGCGACGGAATCGTCAAGAAGACCGAGTTGACCGATTATTCACGCATCAATAAGGGCGGACTGATCGCGATCAACATCCGGGATAACGATGAACTGATTGACGCCCGCCTGACGGACGGCGAACAGGAGATTGTACTGGTCACCCGTAAAGGAATGTCGATCCGCTTCTCCGAGGATGATGTGCGCAACACAGGCCGCAATACGATGGGCGTCCGCGGAATTCGGCTGGGTATCGGGGATTCGGTCGTCGGAATGGTGCCGATTGTTGAGGGTATGGATCTTCTGGTTATATCGGAGCGCGGCTTCGGCAAACGCACGCTTCTATCGGAATACCGGATTCAGACGCGAGGCGGGAAAGGCCTGATGACATATCGGATCGCAGAGAAGACCGGACCCCTGGTTCGGGTATCCTTGGTTGACGATTTGAAGGATTTGCTGTTAATTAATGATAACGGAATCGTGATCCGCCTGGGAGTATCGGAGATCCCCGTTTTGTCCAGGGTAACGCAGGGCGTTACGCTGATGCGTACCCGGGACTGTAAAATCGTCGACGTAGCGGTCGTCGATCATGAGGAAGAGGAAGATTGGGGCGGCACGGAGGCGTCGGAAGGAGACGCACCGGAATCGGGTAGTGAGAACGACACGGTTGTGTCGGACTATTCGGAGGCCGGGAATAATGCGGAACAGGAAGCGGTTGGCGGCGAGACGGGGAACGGCCAGCCGGATGAGGATTAGAGATGAAATCTGTTATAACGGGAAGAAAAGAACGCGACACGATTCGATCGACGGGCAGATCGGCGCGACGCATAATCGCCTGCGCCGTTGCCGCTATTCTTGTCATCGTGCCGAACGCTCTGTCGGTCTCCGCTGATGTCGGTCAACAGCCGATCGAGCTTCCGCCGATCGAGGAAGTGGTTTGCGCTTCCTATTATGTTTTTGATGTGACCAAGCAGGAGGTCCTTCTCGAAAAGGAACCGAACACGCGCATTTACCCGGCCAGTATGACCAAGATCATGACGCTTTCGCTCGTATTGGAGCATTTGAATCCGGATGATTATGTGACGGTCAGTCAGTCCGCCATGGATGCGACGACGCCGAGGTCGACGATGATGGGTCTTAAGGTCGGAGAGACGATCCAGATCCGGGAACTCCTGTACGGCGCGATGCTCCCTTCCGGAAATGACGCCGCAAACGTCCTCGGCGAAACGGTCGCTCAGGCCGTGCGCGATAAGAATCAAACCAATTCGGGCAATTCGCTGATCGCGGATTTCGTCGACTTGATGAACGCCAAGGCGGCGGAACTCGGGCTTCAGAATACGCATTTCATGAATACCAACGGCCTTCATGACGACAATCACTATACGACCGCAAGTGAACTTGCGAAGCTTTTCGAGAATGCCCTACAGTACGACGAGTTCAGAGCGGTCATCAACACACCGACCCATGTGTACAAGAAGACCAATATGCATACATTTGACGGTTGGGCGGTCGCGCGCAATACCAATTATCTCCTGAGTGACCCGTGGTTGGTCGGGGAGGACAGTTATGTGGCCGAGATCGTCGGAGGTAAGACCGGAACGACCATACCGGCCGGAACCGGAATGACATTGTTGGCCGTCAATCAGAACGGAGACGAGATGATCACCGTGGTATGCGGGATTCCGTACGACATTGCGGATCGGCAGACGACGTATGTCGCGGCGGTCCTGAGAGCGGGATCCATTGTTTGCTTTAATGCCGACCCGGTCGTTCGCGTTGAAGGAAATGTCATGAACCACAGAGCGTATAACGCGCCGGACGGTATGGGTCCGGAGTTGCCGCAGGAGACGACGGTTCCAGCGGAGTCTTCCGGGAACGAACCGACGCAGGAACAAACGGACTCGCCGAAGACGACGACCGGGGCGAAGGAAACGGATCAACCGGAAGCGACGGAGGATGAAGAAGGTTTCATCGGATTTTTGAAAAACAACATGCTGATCGCTATTCTCGGCGGAGTCGCTCTTCTGTTTGTATTGGCGATCGTTTTCCTGGTCATTATTCCGTCCGGAGTTCGTAAGAGTCGTCGTAAGAAACGGCGTTCCGGCTTTCAGGGGATCCGCCGGATCTGATTCAAGGGCCGGTTTTTCGTGAAGCAATACAATACGTCGAAAAGATGACGGGGATACAACATGGAACTGGATTCTCTGAATGAACTTTTTGTCCGCACATTCGGACCCGGTGCCGCCCGGACCTTCGTTGCCCCCGCGCGGGTCAACTTGATCGGAGAACACACGGATCATCAGGGCGGATTTGTGCTGCCGTGTGCTCTGCAGATGCGATCGGCGTGCGTCGTTCGTCCCCGGCAGGACGGTCTCTTGCGCCTCGCCGCCAGCGATCTTCCGGGCATTGTCGAGGCCGATATTTCGGATCTTTCAGGGTATGCGCGCATACCCTGGGGCGCGTATCAGATCGGTGTCGCGCATATTATGAAGAATCGCGGATACCGGGTAACCGGAATGGATATGCTTTTCGACGAGACCGTACCGCACGGGAGCGGCCTGTCTTCGTCGGCCGCCATCGAGGTGGTGACTGCGTACGCAATCGCGACACTAAGCGCCGAGAACGCGGGAACCCGGATCGACATCCCGGAACTGGCGCGGATCGCGCAGTCTGCGGAGAACGATTATGTGGGCTTGAATTGCGGAATCATGGATCAATTCGCGTCGGCGATGGGCCGGAAAGACCACGCGATATTCTTACGCTGTGATGACTTGAGTTACCGCTATGTGCCGGTTGAATTCAGTGCCCAGGGATTGACCCTGATGATTTTGAATACCAAAAAGCCCCGATCCCTGATCGAGAGCGCTTATAACATGAGACGCGCCGAGTGCGACCGGGCTTTTCGGGCGATGAAGGACCAAGCCGGTATTTCGTATCTCGCGCAAATGACGCCGGAGTCATTTGAAGAATATCAATCGTTAATTGATGATCCAGTAGCGCTCATCAGAGCACGCCATGTCATATACGAGAACGCCCGGACGCTCCGAGCCTGTGAACTTCTCGAAAAGGGCGATTTCGTCTCGTTCGGCCGGCTTATGAATGAATCGCATGACTCTTTGCGCGATGATTTCGAGGTGACCGGCTTCGAGCTGGATGCGATGGTCAATGCGGCACGTTCCCAAAAGGGCGTTCTCGGCGCGCGCATGACCGGCGCGGGCTTCGGCGGATGCGCGGTCGCTCTGCTTCGGGACGGGGCTTGTGATGCGTTCATCGAAAATGTCTCCGGAAGATACTTTGAGCAAACCGGATATACGGCGGAGTTTTATCGCGCCCGGATCAGCGACGGCGTCCGGGAGGTCACATCGTATTGCTGATCCGATCCGTTGCCGGTCCGGCCGTATCGGGTTTCGGGATGACGCGATTATTCTTTCTTACCTATTAAATAGTTGATTGCGCAAAAAACATATGCATGACGACTCGTGTGCGCGCTCGTCGCAACACGCCAAAAATCAGGCAATTTCAACGGAAAAATGTGTTGACAGTTCCCAGGTCCAATGATAATATAATCAAGCGCTTCACGAAAGCAGCGCAACGGACCTTGAAAATTGAATAGAAAAGCAAGACAAAAGACGAGCCTTTAG
>CAZCLK010000014.1:0-46813 GCA_964499575.1 uncultured Oscillospiraceae bacterium
CGAGGCCGGCGGAGCGGATCTCCTCGCGGAAGATCGCGTCGGCGTCGCGGAGGATGGAGAGTTTTGAGGGCGTGATATCGCCCATGACGCGGACCGCGAGGCCCGGACCCGGGAAGGGCTGGCGCCAGACGAGGTCCTCGGGGATGCCGAGTTCCAGGCCGGCTTTTCGAACTTCGTCCTTGAAAAGGTCGCGGAGGGGCTCGATGATGCCTTTAAAGGAGATATCTTTCGGCAGGCCGCCGACGTTGTGGTGGCTTTTGATGACCGCCGCGTCGCCGGTACCGCTTTCGATGACGTCGGGGTAGATGGTGCCCTGGACGAGGTAGTCGATATCGCCGATTTTTCGAGCCTCTTCCTCGAAAACGCGAATGAACTCTTCGCCGATGATCTTACGTTTGGTTTCCGGATCGGTGACGCCGGCGAGGCGGCTCAAGAAGCGATCCGCGACATTTGCACGGACGAGGTTCATGTCAAACTCCCCGCGGAAGATGCGCTCGACGTCGTCGCCCTCGTTTTTGCGAAGGAGGCCGTGGTCGACGAAGACGCAGGTGAGTTGTTTGCCGACCGCCTTGTGGATCATGACGGCAGCGACCGAGGAGTCGACGCCGCCGGACATCGCGCAGAGGACGCGCCGGTCGCCGATCTGCTCGCGGAGCTTTTCGATCGACCGCTCGACGAAATCGCTCATAATCCAATCGCCCGCGCAATTACATACATCGAAGAGAAACGCGCGCAGGATATCGGTGCCCTGCTGGGTGTGGTTGACCTCCGGGTGAAACTGGACCGCGTAGAGACCGAGCTCCTCGCACTCCATCGCGGCGCACGGACAGCTCTCGGTCGTCGCGGTGACGGCAAAGCCTTCCGGCAGCTCGGCGATATAATCGGTGTGGCTCATCCAGCAGATATTTTCGGGCCGGACCCGCGCGAAAAGCTGCGACTCAACATTGTATCGGATGACCGTACTTCCGTACTCGCGGACGCCCGCCGGGCGAACCGCGCCGCCCAAAACCTGCGCGATCACCTGCGCCCCGTAGCAGATTCCGAGGATCGGAATGCCGGCCTCAAAGAGCGCCCGCCCGCAAAGCGGTGCGTTCTCGCCGTATACGCTGTTTGGACCGCCGGTCAGGATGATTCCCTTGTAGTTTCCGGAAAGGATCCGGTCGAGTCCGACCGTATAGGGGAGGATCTCGGCGTAGACATTCTGCTCGCGGACACGCCGCGCGATGAGCTGATTATATTGTCCGCCGAAGTCGAGGACCAGGACCTTCTCGTGCTCCATTATTTTCCCTCCGAAAAACGATTCCCGACACCGGGGTCGGGAGCGTGGATGATTATGATGCGCCTGAGGTCAAAATATGTGACCTCAGTTCGCGCCGGACGCCCGGAAGATCAACTCCTCGCGCTTCGGGCCGGTCGAGACGATCGTGATATTGACCTCCAGCTCTTTTTCGATGAAGTCGATATAGTCTCTGGCCTCGCGCGGGAGTTCGTCGGTTGACTTCACGCCGCGGATGTCGGTTTTCCAGCCGGGAAAGATTTGAAGGACCGGCTTTGCCCTCTCCAATTTTGAGGGGTTCGGGAAGTCGCGCGTGATTTGACCGTCGATGTCGTAGGCGACGCAGACGGGGATCTCGGAAAGATAACTGAGGCAGTCGATCGCGGTCAGGGCGACCTCGGTCGCACCCTGGACGCGGCAGCCGTAGCGCGAAGCAACGCAGTCAAACCAGCCCATGCGGCGGGGCCGTCCGGTCGTCGCGCCGTATTCGCCGGCGTCTCCGCCCCTTTTCCTCAGTTCGTCGGCTTCGTCTCCGAAAATCTCGCTGGTGAACGCTCCCGCGCCGACCGCGGAGGAATAGGCTTTCACAACCGCGACGATATCGCGGATCTCATACGGGGGGATACCGGCGCCGATCGCGCCGTAACCGGCGAGTGTCGACGACGAGGTGACCATCGGGTAGATGCCGTGGTCCGGATCCTTCATCGTGCCGAGCTGGCCCTCAAGAAGTATCTTCCTGCCGTCGCGGATCGCGTCGGAAAGAAAGGCTGAGGCGTCGGCAACATAGGGCTTGAGCCACTCGCCGTAAGCGATCGCTTCCCGGTAGATTTCATCGGGATCCAGCGGCGGCTTGTTGTAGAGGTGAACGATCAATGCGTTTTTGATCGGCAGAATCGATTCAAGATGCGCCCGAAGCGCTTCCGGCTCGAAAAGCATATTGATCTGAATACCGGTTTTCGCGTATTTATCCGAATAAAAAGGAGCGATGCCTGATTTGGTCGATCCGAAGGCCTTCCCGCCTCTTCGCTCCTCTTCGTATTGGTCCAAAAGAATATGGTACGACATGACGACCTGGGTACGATCGGAAATTAGAAGGTTCGGTGCGGGAACGCCGCGGTCCGTAAGTTTTTCGATCTCCTCGCGAAGTTTCGGGACATTGAGGGCGACTCCGTTCCCGATGATGTTCGTGACCTTTTGGTGAAAAGCGCCGGACGGAAGCTGATGGAGTGCGAATTTGCCGTACTCGTTGATGATCGTATGGCCCGCGTTCGCACCGCCCTGAAACCGGATGACAATGTCGGCGTTTGCAGCGAACATATCGGTGATTTTTCCCTTGCCCTCGTCGCCCCAGTTTGCTCCGACAATCGCCTTGACCATGTGCGCCTCCTTGCTTATCAAAAAGCCTCTCCGACTCAATTATACGAGCAGAAAAAGAAGGCGTCAAACCGATTCTTGCAGATTTGTGTGGGTTTATTGCGTCAATTAGGCTGCAATTTTAAATTTTATGCAATGTGCACAATGATTTCTTGCATATGTTGTGTTTTGTCTATGACTCCGCCCCTTCGATCTCCACCAGCACGAGCTCCGGCGGATTGAGTATCCTCGGGATCGCCCCGCCGTTATTCGCAAGACCTCTTCCGACGATCATGACGGTGCCGTTTTCCTCGTACCGCCCTCCGGCATACTTCGGAAACCAGCCCTGATTCGGCGCGAATACTCCGTTGATCAGGCCCGGGACCCGGATCTGCCCGCCGTGCGCGTGCCCGGACAACACGAGGTCGAAATCGTATTTCGTATACGTTTCGAATAGTTCCGGCCGGTGCGCCAGAAGAAGCGTGAAGATGCCGTCGTCGCCGAAGGTCGCGGCTAATGTCTCCAATTGTTCCTCCGTCGTCCGCCCCGTTTCGGTATAGCCCGGCGCGGCGGCATCGGCGATTCCGCACAACCGGATCGTTTGGCCGTTTACCGTAAGAAGATCCGACTCGCCCATAAGAACGGTCAGGTCATACCGCTCGAAAAGCGCTACGATCTCGGCGCTCCGGCCGGTCCAATACTCGTGGTTCCCGGTCACGTAATAACAAGGGTACAGCGGAGTGATCGCGCGAAATACTTCCTCCGCGAGTGAACGGGTCTCCCAGTCATCGCACATATCGCCGACAAAAACGACGACATCCGGTTCCTCCCTTTTGATCGCCCGGATCAAATCCTCCTCATTCTCCCCGAAGGTCGCGGAGTGGAGATCACTGACCATTACGAGGCGTATCGTCCCGTCGATTTGATCGGTGATCAGCGTGTAGCGGCGAACCGTCAGCCGGTTATCGGTCGCGCAGAGGATCAGGATCAGAAAAAGAACGGACGCGATCAGAAGAATGATCAACCGGCGGAGCCGGGGGTTCTTCTTTTCGGGCGAACGAACATGGGGGTTCTTCTTTTTTTCGGGCGTCGTCTTGACGGCCGGCTCACGGGTTTTGCTCATATCGATCCGGGCCCTTTCTCGAGGAGCACGAGCCGAACACCGTCCGATTCGAAAACGTCATAGGGGCGGTAGCCGAGGTTCTGATAGAAGCGCAGATTTTCGGTATTGTGTTCGCCGGTAAAAAGCTCGAATCGAGCGCGGAAGAAGCAGGCCTCGATCGCCGTCATCAATTTCCCGCCGTAGCCCCGGTTCCGGTAATCCGGGTGAACGATCAGGCGGCCGATCAAAACGGTGCCTGCCTTTTCCCGGGCTCTGACGGAGCCGACGATGCGCCGGTCCTCGACGAGTTTCAGGAGAAAAAGAGGCTCATCCGTTCTCGAAAGCTCCTCGAGGAGGGCTTCACCGGTCTCGGCCATCGGAGCGATATTCGGGTTTCCGACCCGGTCGGCCTCTCTTTGAAAGCAGAGTTTCTGAAGCGCAATGATCTCATCGATTTCCGCGGGTCCCACGAATTCGACCGCCGGAAAAACATATTCAATCCCGGCGTCTCGGATCGCCTGTTTCGCGTACGGGCAAACGGAGATGCAAAGGCCGCACAGGCTCAGTCCCGGCTTGGTTTTCCACGTCCTTTGAATGCAGGCCTTCCGGCAGGCATGAACGTTAAAGAAGTCTTCGCGGCGTTTTTCGACCGACCAGTTCGGTCCGAGGATCGCCCCGCCCGGGCAGTTCCGGAGGCAGACGTCGCAATCGCCGCACCGGGATTCGTCGATCGGATCCGATTCCGGCAGGGGCGCGTCCGTCAGAACCGACGTCAGGCGGATCGAGGAGCCGCGTTCGCGGGTGACCAGCAGAGCGTTTTTTCCGATCCATCCGAGACCCGCTCGCGTCGCCACGGTCTTATGGGGAAGAAGCGTCGAATGCGCGGCGCTGCCATCCGTGATGTTGTCGCGCGAAAGCGCAATCGCCCGGTAGCCGGCGGTGCGGAGTCGCTCCGCCGCCGTTTTCGCCAACCGGTCGAGAAGAAGGTTCAAGCGGTCGTACTCGGCGATATATTCCGGGGAAACGCCTGAGGCCATGCGATTGACGACCGAAAGATCGAGCGCGACGCTGATCGAGATCCCGCGCGGAAGGCTTGATCGCTGTTCCGGAGGAAGCGCCGACAGATCCGCGGGCAGAACGCGCCAGGCGCCCATTCGGACCAGCTCTTCGCGAAGAATTTCGAAATCGAATTCGGATATTGGGTTCGCGCTCACAGCGTCACCTCCTCGGATTCGGTGAATACGATCATCTTACGACAGCGGCGGTAAGATTGACAAGGACGGTTTAAAATATGTCGGAAAAGGCGGTCTTCTCGATCGAAATTAAGGCTCCGATATACTCTTTCGCACGATACCATCAGCTCAAATGACCAACGGTCTTTATAACTTCTCCGATCATCTCAGCGGTAGATTCACGAACACCGGCCTCTTGCGCAAATTCACCCCATTTATCAACGGTTTCCGCGACTTCGCCAATGATTTTTTTACACTTCGATGAGGGAATATCCATAAGCGTCCCGCTCGTCATCAAGTCGTCCTCGGTGATGGACGATCTTTTGCCGTTGACGGTTATCTGGTGCGCCGATAGCCATTGGTTTGAAGCATCATAGGCAAACGTCACATCATATGCCGGAGACAGTCTCCATTTTCCGGCTCGGGTTGATGCACATTGTTGACCTGTATTGATTCATGACCTTAATAAAAGTAAAAACGCGACCGCATGGGGGATGCGGCCGCGTTTCCTTCTTCGTTTGAATATCCGGTTTATTATTTGAATTCCTACTCGACGTCCTGAAGTGCGTCGTAGCCCTCTTCACCGGTTCGAACCTTGATGACGTTTTCGGTGTCATACACGAAAATCTTTCCGTCGCCGATATTCCCGGTGTAGAGTACTTTTTTCGCCTCCTCGACTACGAGATCGACCGGGACCTTACTGACAACGATCTCGACTTTGATCTTCGGCAAAAGCGTCGTCTCCATCTTGATTCCCCGGTAGTACTCAGTCCGTCCGCCCTGCGCCCCATACCCCAGGACCTGTGTGACGGTCATTCCTGTGATACCAATATTATCCATCGCCCGCTTCAAAGCTTCGAATTTGTTTTGTTTCGTGATGATTTCGATCTTAGTGATCTTTACTCTTTTGGATTTGGTTTCGCTCTGTGAGACACCGGCCGGACGAACCGTCACAGCAGGCTCCGGTGTTGCCGGAATCGCCGCCGCGACTCCTTCGGGAGTGATCGCGACTCTGCCGTTTAGATCGCTTGCGAGGTCCAGTCCGCTTCGGTCGATGATCGAAAAGTCTCCGTATCCGCTCTCGAGTCCGTGCTCGGATATATCGAGTCCGATGATCTCTTCCTCCCGGGAAGCGCGAAGTCCGATCGTCTTTTTGATGATCAGAAAGAATACGGTCATCGTTACAACGACCCAACCGGCGACGGAAATCACGCCAAGAGCCTGTACTCCGAGGAGCTTAAATCCTCCGCCGTAAAGAAGACCGCCGTCCGTGGCAAACAGTCCGACCAAGAGCGTACCCGTCGCGCCGCAGATGCCGTGCACACCGACCGCACCTACCGGATCGTCGACCTTGACGACCTTATCGAGAAATTCAATTCCGACAAATACCAGGATACCGCAAATCAATCCGATCGCCGCCGCGCCGCTTGGTGTGACCGCGTCGCATCCGGCGGTGATACCGACCAATCCCGCGAGTGCGCCGTTGAAGGTCATTGAAACGTCGGGCTTCTTATAAAGGATCCATGTGAGGATCAGGACCGCGAGTGACGCAACCGCCGCGGCGATATTGGTCGTCACAAAGATTTTACCCATAGATTCGAGCGCGCCGCCTTCCGCGGATACCGTCGAGCCTCCGTTGAACCCGAACCAGCAGAACCAAAGGATAAAAACGCCGAGTGCGGCAAGGGGCAGACTGTGTCCGGGTATTGCGCGGGATTTTCCGTTCTTATCGTATTTGCCGATACGGGGTCCCAAAATAATCGCCCCGATCAGTGCCGAGATACCGCCGACCATATGTACGGCAGTCGATCCGGCAAAATCGTGAAATCCCAGTTGAGCCAGCCATCCTCCTCCCCAGATCCAGTGACCGCTCACCGGATAGACAAGACCGCTGATGACCGCACTGTATACACAGTATGAAAGGAATTTTGTCCGCTCCGCCATCGCTCCGGAGACGATCGTCGCCGCCGTCGCGCAGAAAACGGTTTGAAAAATCATGAACGCATACTTCGATACGCCCGCCGGCAGGATATCCGCGTAACTTCCGCGGCTCAGGAAGTCAAAGCCTCCGATCAGCGCACTCGAACCTGCGAACATGATCCCGAAACCGAAAAGCCAGAACAAAACCGTTCCGATCGAGAAGTCCATCATGTTTTTCATGAGGATATTTCCCGTATTTTTGGCCCGGGTGAGACCCGTTTCCACCATCGCGAATCCGGCCTGCATAAAAAACACTAGCGCCGCCGCGACCAAGACCCAAATTGTATTTACCGACGATAACATGTATCCACCTCCCTTTGATAAAAGAAAAGACGTCGGGTCCGGGATCTCGGACTCAACGTCTTTGTTTATGGGATTATATTACTCCGCGAAAATCAATGTGTCAACGACTTTATGCAAGATTCATCGATTGTTCTTGCATTTTGGCAAAGTGATGAGGCGCTTCTGTGCGGCGCTCTTCTTCTTTATGCAATTTGTTGTATTCGTTATTGCGTTATTGGCAATGGTCTTTTTCGGTTCAAGCCGGTAGAAACGACCGTCCGGCCAGATAACTGTCGCACGCCCGCGCCGCGGCACGTCCCTCATGGATCGCCCAGACGACAAGACTCTGGCCTCTCCGGGCGTCACCCGCCGCGAAAACACCGGGGATCTCCGTCGCGTAGGTGCCTTCCCGTGTTTCAATATTGCCGCATCCGTCGCGAGTAAGGCCGGTGTTCTCAAATACTGTGTCCTCCGGTCCCAGAAAACCCATCGCAAGAAGGACCATATCGGTTTTCATTTCCTTTTCGGTACCGGGGATCGGTCGCGGACGCATCCGTCCGTCCTCGCTCTTTTCCCATTCCACCCGGGCAGTGAGGACACCGGTCACCCGACCGCTTTTGTTACCCGAAAAAGAAACGGCTGTCGTCCCCCAGATGCGCGGATCCTTTCCGAAGCGAAAAATCGCCTCCTCCTGTCCGTAGTCCGTTCTGAGGATCCTTCGCCATTGCGGCCAGGGATTGTCGGGGCTTCGTTCCTCGGGCGGCTTCGGCATGATCTCCAGTTGCCGGACGCTTTTGGCGCCGTGCCGCAGGCACGTCGCGACGCAATCGGTGCCGGTATCGCCGCCGCCGATGATGATCACGTTTTTCCCGCCGGCATCGATCGCGCCCGCCGGCGCCCCGGCGACCGGGATTCCGGAGGCGGCGCGGGCGGGTGACGCCGGGGAGCCGGCGGACAAAAGCGCGCGCGTGTTCGCGGAAAGAAAGTCCATGGCGAAATATATGCCCGATAATTCACGGCCGGGAACCGCAAGATCCCGGGGCTTTCCGGCACCGCAGCAGAAGACGACCGCGTCGTTTTCGGAAAGAAGCTCCTCGATCGGGATATCGATTCCCGCCGCCACGCCGGTGACAAAACGAATCCCAGACGCCTCCATCAGAGCGATTCTGCGAAGCACGACGTTTTTATTGAGTTTCATGTTCGGAATACCGTACATCAGAAGGCCGCCGGGCCGATCGGATTTTTCGTACACCGTGACATGATGGCCCGCATGATTCAACTCGTCGGCACAGGCAAGGCCTGCCGGACCCGAGCCGACGACGGCGACGCGCTTATCCGAGCGCGATTCCGGAACAAAAGGTACGACCCAGCCGGACTTATAAGCCTTTTCGATGATGTGGCGCTCGTTTTGCTTAATGGCGACCATCGGGTCGTGCATCCCGACGGTGCAGGCGTCCTCACACGGCGCGGGACAAACGCTCCCGGTGAATTCCGGGAAGTTATTCGTTTTCAAAAGACGTTCGTACGCCTCCTTAAAACGACCCCGAAACAGGAGTTCGTTCCATTCCGGAATCAGGTTGTTCAAAGGGCACCCCGACGTCGCTCCGCCGAGCAGGATACCGGTGTGACAGAACGGGATCCCGCAGTCCATACAGCGCGCCGCCTGACGGCGCTGTTTCTCGTCCGAAAAGGCGCCGTGAAACTCTTCATAATCAAGAAGCCTCTCCCCGGGTGAACGGTCTTCGGGAAGATCTCTCGGGTAGAGCAAAAATCCGTCGGGTTTTGCCATGATCAATGCTCCTTCTTATTTTCCGCGTCCGGCGCGGTACTTTTGTATATTTCCTCAAACGCCGCCATCGCCGCATCCGCCCCTCGCAGTCCCGCCGCTTCCGCTCCGGCAATCGCCCGAAGCATCTGCTCGTACTCCGTCGGGATAACCCGGACAAAAAGCGCCGCCTGCTCATCAAAATTTCCCAGGATTGATCTGGCCTTCGGACTGTCCGTGCGGCGATCGTGCTTTTCGATCAACCTGCGAAGCGATTCCGTCTCCTTCGGATCTTCAATACCGCTCAGGCGGACCATCTCCGTATTGCATCTCTCGCGAAAATCACCCTCGGGGTCATAGACGTACGCGACGCCTCCGGACATCCCCGCCGCGAAGTTACGGCCGGTTTTTCCCAGAACGACGACGGTTCCTCCGGTCATGTACTCGCAACCGTGATCCCCGCAGCCTTCAACGACCGCGGACGCGCCGCTGTTTCGGACACAGAAGCGTTCGCCCGCCGTCCCGCGGATAAACGCCTCCCCCGATGTCGCCCCGTAAAGCGCCGTATTTCCGATCGCAACACCGCTATTGTCAGGCCGCGTCGAGCCGGGATGTCTGCGAACGACGATTCGTCCGCCCGACAAGCCTTTCCCGAGATAATCGTTCGCTTCACCGTTTAAAATCAGCGTCAGTCCGGGCGGGATGAACGCGCCGAAACTTTGTCCGGCCGAGCCGGTGAACTCCAACCGGATCGTATCGTCCGGGAGTCCATCGCTTCCGAATTTTGCGGTCATCTCGGCGCCCAGTTGGGTGCCGACGGCGCGATCGACGTTGCGGATCGCGAGCGAGGCCGTTACCGTGCGCTTTTCGAGGAGCGCCTTCTCGCTCAATGGAATCAATATCTGATGGTCCATCGTATTTTCCAAATGATGCTCCTGCGTACGGGTGCGCCGGGCACTCCGGACGTCGCGCGACGGCGGCGCGAAAAGGAGCTGCGACAGATCGATTTTAGAGGCTTTTCGATAGGCGATATTGCGAAGCGGGCGTAAAAGATCGGAGCGTCCGATCATCTCGTCCATCGTTCGAAAACCGTGCTCCGCCATGTACTCGCGCACCTCCGCGGCGATGAACCGCATGAAATTGACGACGTACTCCGGCTTTCCGGTAAAACGCCCCCGGAGCTTGGGATTCTGCGTCGCCACGCCGACCGGGCAGGTATCGAGATTGCAGACGCGCATCATCACACACCCCAAAGAAACCAGCGGAGCGGTCGCGAATCCGAATTCCTCCGCTCCGAGAAGCGCCGCGACGATCACGTCGCGCCCGGTCAGGAGTTTTCCGTCAACCTCGACAGCGATCCGGTCTCTCAGGTTGTTTAAAAGAAGGGTCTGTTGTGTTTCCGCGAGACCCAGTTCCCAGGGAAGCCCCGCATGCCGGATGCTCGTTCTCGGGGACGCACCGGTCCCCCCGTCATACCCGCTGATGAGGACGACGTCCGCTCTTCCTTTTGCGACACCCGCCGCGACCGTGCCCACTCCGGCTTCCGAAACCAGTTTGACGCTGACCCGCGCGTATTTATTTGCGTTTTTCAGATCGAAAATCAATTCGGCAAGATCCTCGATCGAGTAAATATCATGGTGCGGAGGAGGAGAGATCAAGCCGACCCCGGGGGTCGAATGACGCGTTTGCGCGATCCACGGATAGACCTTCGGTCCGGGCAACTGCCCGCCCTCTCCGGGCTTTGCACCCTGTGCCATCTTGATTTGAAGCTCTTTGGCACTGAAAAGATACGAGGCGGTCACGCCGAAGCGACCCGAGGCAATCTGTTTGATCGCGCTGTTTTTCGAGTCGCCGTCCGGAAGAATCCGGAAACGCTCGGGATCCTCCCCGCCCTCTCCCGAATTGCTCTTTCCGCCGAGCCGGTTCATGGCGACGGCGAGCGTCTCGTGCGCCTCTTTACTGATCGAGCCGTAGGACATGGCGCCGGTTTTAAATCGGCGGACGATCCGTTCGACCGGCTCGACCTCCTCAATCGGAACGGAGTCCTTCGTCGGAACAAACTCCAGAAGTCCGCGCAGAGTGCACGCACTCCGGCTTCTGCCGTTAACCGTCCGACTGTACTTTCTGAAAAGCTCATAATCTCCGGCGCGAACCGCCTGCTGAAGGAGCACGACCGTCTCCGGATTGATGAGGTGATACTCTCCGTCCCTGCGCCATTGATAATTGCCGCCGGAAGGAAGTCCCGGATCGACCCGGTTGACGGAAAATGCGGACGCATGGCGCATCGCGGTCTCCTCTGCGATCTCCGCGAGCCCGATGCCGCCGATCCGGCTTGTCGTATTGGTAAAATAGCGCCCGATCACCTCCGGACCGACACCGAGCGCCTCAAAGTTCTGGGATCCCCGGTAGCTCTGCATGATTGAGATCCCCATCTTTGAAAGGATCTTGACGATCCCTTTGACGCAGGCCTTCACGTAGTTATCGAGGGCTTTCTCGACCGGAAGGATCAGCGCCTTGGTCCGAATCTGTTCCTCGATCGTTCGGATCGCAAGATAGGGATGGATCGCCGATGCGCCGAACGCGATCAAAAGAGCCAATTGGTGGGGGTCGCGCGGTTCTCCGGATTCGAGAATCAGACTGAAATCTTTTCTCCTTCTCTTGCGCGTCATATGCTGATGCAGGCCGGACACAGCCAGAAGCGAGGGGATCGAACATTTCTTTTCGCATACACCGCGATCCGAAAGGATCAGAAGGTTCGCGCCCTCGTCGAGCGCGTGCTCCGCTTTCTCAAAAAGTCGCTCCAAATGTGCTTCGAGTACCTCCTGATCCCCGCCGGCGGGATACAGAAGCGACAGCGTCGCGGCGCGAAACCCTTCCGCATCGGCGGACCGGAGAATCGCGGCTTCCGGGCTGAGAAGTATGGGATGCGGAAGGCAAATCTTGTGCGCATCTTCCGGAACGGGGCGGATTACGTTGCCCTCCGCTCCGAGGCAGACGCTCTCGGAAACGACGATTTTTTCCCGAAGCGCGTCGATCGGCGGGTTGGTCACCTGCGCGAATTGTTGCTGAAAATACTCGAAAAGTAACTGCGGCTTTTCGGAAAGAATTGCCAGCGGAGTATCGTCGCCCATCGATCCGACGGGCTCGGCGCCTTCTTTTGCCATCGGCAGCAGGGTCAGGCGAAGATCTTCAAGGGTATAGCCGAACGCCTTCTGAAGGGTCTCGAGCGGCGTTTTCTCCGCCTCTTCGCCCGATTTGGGATTTTCTGCGCCGACCAGGGAATCCGTCGTCGCCGAGAATCGCTCCAGCCACTCGCGGTACGGATATTGCCGCGCGAGTTCTTCCTTGATCTCATCATCGCCGAAGATCTGCCCGCGCTCGGTATCGATCACGATCATTTTACCCGGTCTCAGGCGGTTCTTATGCGCGATCCGCTCCTCCGGGATATTGAGAACGCCGGTCTCGGACGCCAGAATTACGCGGCCGTCCTTCGTGACCATATACCGCGAGGGCCGTAGTCCGTTACGGTCCAGCAGCGCGCAGATTTTTTTGCCGTCGGTCATCGCCATCGCCGCAGGTCCGTCCCAGGGCTCCATCAGCATACTGTGATACTCGAAAAACGCCTTGCGCTCGTCGCTCAAATCGTCCCGGTGCGACCAGGGCTCGGGGACCATCATCATCGCGGCGTGCTCGATCGGCCGGCCGGACAACATCAGGAACTCGAGGCAATTATCGAACATCGCCGAGTCGCTTCCGTTTTCGTTGATGACCGGAAGGATCTTTTCGACCTCATGCTCAAACCATTCCGTCTCCAGGTGCGATTCGCGGGCGTGCATCGCATTGATATTTCCGCGGATCGTGTTGATCTCACCGTTATGGATCAGGTACCGGTACGGGTGAGCGCGCTCCCAGCTCGGGAACGTGTTCGTGCTGTATCTCGAATGCACGAGCGCCAGCGCGGACATCAGATCCAGATCGGCGAGATCCATATAGAACGCATCCATCTGAAGAACCGTCAGCATTCCCTTATAGACGATGGTTCGCGACGAAAGGCTCGCGAAATAGAAGCCCTCCCCGTTCTTTTTCTGAAAGGCCGGTGCCAGTTGCTCGCACTGCTTACGCATGACGTAGAGAATTCTTTCAAATGCTTCTTCCGTTAAGACCCAATCCGGCCGCTCGAAAAAGAACTGCGCGAAATGAGGCCGGCACTCCTTTGCCGTCTCTCCGAGGATCGAATCATTGACGGGAAGGTCCCGACGGCAAAGCACCCGGAGCCCCAGTTCGCCCGCGATCCCCAGAATCAGCTTCGCGCAGGCTTCCCGCGCCTCGGAGATCCGGGGCATAAAAAGCATTCCGACCCCGTATTTTCCGGCTTCCGGTAAATGGACGTCCGTCAATACCTTGCGGAAAAACCGGTCCGGTAACTGAATGAGAATGCCCGCACCGTCGCCGGTCTTCGGATCGCTTCCGGAGCCGCCGCGATGCTCGAGATTTTTAAGGATCTCCAACCCGTCGCGGACGATCTCGTGCGATTTTTTTCCGTTGATATCGGCGACGACGGCAATGCCGCACGCGTCGCGTTCAAAATCCGGACGATACAACCCCTGGGCTTCCGGATATCCGTTCATATGCTTGTCATCCTCTCATTGCGGCCATTCCCGGATCATCGCGGCTCTTACAAAATCCGCGAAAAGCGGGTGTGCCCGGTTCGGTCTGGATTTGAATTCGGGATGGAACTGGCAGGCGACAAACCACGGATGTTCGGGAAGTTCAATCATCTCGACGATCCTCCCATCCGGCGATACGCCCCACATCATCATCCCGGCCTTCTCATACGCTTCGCGGTACTCGTTGTTCACCTCATAGCGGTGCCGGTGCCGCTCGAAAATCATCTCTTCGCCGTATATGCGAAGAGCGGCGGAGTTTTTCGAGAGGCGACACGGGTATTTACCGAGCCGCATCGTTCCGCCCAGGTTCTCGATGCCGTTCTGGTCCGGCATGAGATCGATGACCGGAAACGGTGTATCCGGACAAAGTTCCGCGCTGTTTGCCTCTTTATATTCTAATACATGCCGGGCAAATTCGATCATCGCGATTTGCATGCCCAGGCAGATCCCGAAATACGGGATGCCGTTCTCGCGCGCGAACCGCGCCGCGGCAATTTTTCCCTCCACACCGCGCGTCCCGAATCCGCCGGGAACAAGGATCCCGCCGACCCCCTCGAAAATCGCCGGGGCGCTCTGATCCGTCACAGTATCGGACTCCACCCACCGGATCGATACTTTTGTCGAATTATACGCGCCGGCATGCGTAAGCGCCTCAACCACCGAAAGATACGCGTCGTGAAGCCCCGTGTATTTTCCGACAATGGCGATCGTCGTCGTGCTTTTGGGGCAATTGAGGCTGTGTACCAGGTTCGTCCACTCCGAGATGTCGGGCACGCATCGGGAGATCCCGAATTTTCTACAGACGATATCCGCGAAGTGCTGGGCCTCGAGCGCGAGCGGTACCTCATACAAGAGCGGCATATCGCGGTTTTCGATCACGCAATCCGCCGGCACATTACAAAAAAGAGCGATCTTCTCTTTGAGGTCCGTCGTCAGCCCCACCTCGGTCCGGCAGACCAGTATGTCCGGCTGAATGCCGTGGGACAAAACTTCCTTGACCGAATGTTGGGTCGGCTTGGTCTTCTGCTCCTGCGAGGCCGACAGGTACGGCACCAGCGTCACATGCACGAAAATGCAATTCTCGCGGCCGATATCGCTCGAAAACTGGCGCGCCGCCTCAATAAACGGCAGGGACTCGATGTCCCCGATCGTTCCGCCGATTTCGATGATGGCGATATCATAGCCTTCCTTGTCGGAGCGCAGGCGCTCCTTGATTTCATTCGTCACATGCGGGATGACCTGGACCGTCCCGCCGCGATAATCGCCCCGGCGCTCCTTTGCCAACACCGTATGGTAGATACGCCCGGCGGTCACGTTGGCATTTTGAGATAGATTTTCATCTATGAATCGCTCGTAGTGCCCGAGGTCCAGATCGGTCTCCGCTCCGTCGTCCGTTACGAAGACTTCTCCGTGCTGGTACGGGTTCATCGTACCCGGATCGATATTCAGGTAGGGGTCGAATTTTTGCATGGTCACGCGAATGCCTCTGCACTTGAGGAGACGGCCGAGCGAAGCCGCCGTGATGCCTTTCCCGAGCCCGGAAACGACGCCGCCGGTCACGAAAATATACTTAACGGGATGAACGGTTTCGTCACACAAGCCTTCGTCGATCTTTATTCTCTCCCCGTCACTCATTTTATCCCCTCCTCGCGTTTCCTTGAATGCCGCCGTCCTTCAGCCGTGCGATTGCCTTTCCCGCATTCTCCCAACTTCCGAACGCCGTAACCCGAAAATATCCTTCGCCGGCCGCGCCGAACCCGGAGCCGGGGGTAACGACAATGCCGCATTTTTCCAAAAGCTCGTCAAAAAACGCCCACGAGTTCTTCTTCTCCGGCGTCTCGACCCACAGATACGGTGCGTTCACACCGCCGCTCACCTTGAATCCGCGCTCCGACAGACCCTGCCGAAGAACACGCGCGTTCTCGAGATAGTAACGTATGACCCCCTCGGTCTGGCGCCTTCCTACTTTTGAGTAGACGGCCTCGGCCGCCCGTTGCGTAATGTAGGAGACCCCGTTGAACCGGGTCGCCTGTCTTCTCGCCCACAGATCCCGAAGTCTCGTCCCGTCCCGCTTAAGATCCGTCGGGATGATCGTATAGCCGCAGCGCACACCCGTGAAGCCGGCGGTTTTCGAGAAACTTCGAAGTTCGATCGCGCAGGTCCGAGCCCCGTCGATTTCATAGATCGAGTGCGGAAGATCCTCCGTAATATATGCCTCATACGCGGAGTCATAGAGGATGACGCTGTCCGTCCGGTTTGCGTAATCGACCCAGGCCTTGAGCGCATCCCGGTCGATTGCTGTTCCGGTCGGATTGTTCGGAAAACAAAGAAAGATCACTCCGCGAAAAGCATCGCCCGCGCCCGCGTCGGGCACCGTCGGCAGGAATCCGCCCGTCGCATCGCATCGATACGTATCTATGTGATTAAACGATCCGGTTTTCTCATCGAATACCCCGCCTCTTCCGGACATCACCGCAGCGTCGACATAAACCGGATAGACCGGATCGCAAACCGCGATCGACGTATCCTCCGAAAACAGGTCGAGGATGCCGGACGAATCACTTTTACAGCCGTCGTTTACGAATACCTCGTCCTCCGTGACGGTCACTCCTCTTTTCGCGTAGTCGTTTTCGATGATCGCGCGGACCAGAAAATCATATCCGAAATACGGTCCGTATCCCCGAAAAGTATCCTCCCGGCTCATCTCGTCGACCGCCCCGTGCATCGCCCGGATGACCTCCGGTACCAGCGGCTGGGTCACGTCTCCGATCCCCAATCGTATCAATTCTTTCCCGGGGTGACGGCTTTGATACTCCTCGGTCCTTTTGGCGATTTCCGCAAACAAATACCCGCCGCGCAGTCTGCCGAAATACGGATTGATTCCGATCATATTTCCTCCCTCGGATGAACGCGCCCCTTCGTCGGACGCTCATCTGCTTTTTTGTCGCGCCCCTTCGTCGGACGCTCATCTGTCCCGTATTCGCGTATCCGCGTATTCGATTATTCTCGTACCCGGTCTTCGGGTGCAGGATCATTGTTGCTTATTTTGCGAGCTCTACGGGATCGAACTCGACTTCGCCGTCAAATACGAATTCCGCCGGTCCGACCATCGTGATCTCTTCGGTATCCGGATCCCAATAGATATTCAGGGAGCCTCCGTTCAGCACAACTTCGACTTTTCGGGCGGACAGCCCGATCGTAACCGCCGCCGCGACGGTCGCGCACGCTCCGGTCCCGCAAGCCATCGTTTCTCCGGAGCCTCTTTCCCAAACGCGCATCCGGATTTTTTGGCGGTCCAGAATCTCGGCGAATTCGGTATTCACGCCCTCCGGAAATAAGCGGTGTTTCTCAAATTCCGGTCCGATTCCGGAAATGTCCAATCGATCGACATCCTTGGTAAAAATCACCGCGTGCGGATTTCCCATCGAGACCGCCGTTACATTATAAAGGCTTCCCGCCGCGTTGATTGCCTCATTGATCATGACCCCGCTTGCGCGATTCACGGGGATGTCTTTTGTGCGAAACGAGGGCTTACCCATATTGACACTGGCGTAAAACTTGCCGAATTCATCGACGCCGGTCGATATGACGCGAATGCCGGACAGCGTCTCGACTTCGACTTCCTTTTTGGGGGTCAATCCCCGCTCGATCACATACCGGGTCAGGCAGCGAATTCCGTTCCCGCACATCCTGCCTTGCGATCCGTCCGCGTTGAGCATTTCCATGCGGAAGTCCGCCTTTTCGGACGGTCGGATGACGATGACCCCGTCACTGCCGATCCCGAAGTGCCGGTCGGAGAATCGTTTGGCGAATTCTTCCGCTCCGCGGCCCTCAAAATGATCCGTTTTTGTACAGTCCACGTAGAGGTAATCGTTTCCGATCCCCTGCATTTTGGTAAACGGTATACGCTTCATGTTTTTTTTCCTTACGAGTCCCGAAGGATCTGTTCCGCCAGAACCGCCATGTTGATCCCTCTTGTCATGCTTTCTTTTTGAAGAAAGCGGTGCGCTTCGGCCTCCGACATTCGCTCTTTTCTCATCAGGAGCATTTTGGCCGTCTCGATCCGCTTTTTCTCCTCCGAGGAACGGACCGGCTTCACCGCGAAGATCTCCTTCGGCATCGGAAGGTTCATCGTGCTCTGAGCGCCCAATTTCGGAAACTGACGGGTCTCCAGAAGCGCCCGTACATAAAACGCGAGATCCTCCGAGATTACGGGCAAAGCGATCGTGTACATTCCGTCCCTCGAATCGTGTCCGGATCCCGGCTCAAACCCGGATGACAGGATCAGAAGATCAAAGTCGTCGGTCAGATTCGAGAACAACATCGGAGCCGTCATGTCCGAAAGAGACGGCGCGCATACGATCAGTCCGCCGCCGTCCTCGAGAAGCGCCAGCCGCAGGGCGGACGCTCCGTCCCGGGCAATACCGCGTACGGCGATCCCGTGACGCAAAAGTGCGTCACGGATCCTTGCCGCCGTAGCGATATCGGGAAAGGCCAGGATTATCCCTCTCATCGTTCTTCTCCCAACGTCTTATTGGCTTCGATCAATAACGAAGCAGATACTTATCGAGTTCCCACCCGCTGATCCTCATGCGATATTCGTTCCACTCGCCCCTTTTCGCCTCGAGGTACTTCGTAAAGATGTGGTCGCCCAGGGTTTCTTGCGCGAGCTTGCTTTTTTCGAAAAGATCCAGCGCCTCCTCAAGACTTCCGGGCAGATTGTCGATTCCGTTTTCGATCCGCTCTTCCGGCGTCATCTCGAAAATCGACTTGACGATCTGCGCCGGGGGTGTAAGCTTGTTCTCGACTCCGTCCAGGCCGGCCGCCAGACACATCGCCAGCGAGAGATACGGATTGCACGCCGGATCCGGACAACGAAGCTCGAGGCGCGTTCCCTTGCCGCGCGTCGCCGGAACACGGATCAACGCGGAGCGGTTGGCCGCGGACCAGGCCAGATAACACGGCGCCTCATATCCGGGAACCAGTCTCTTATATGAGTTGACCAGAGGGTTGCTGATGGCTGTAAAGTCCTTCACGTTCTTGAGAAGACCCGCGACAAAGTGTCCCGCGATTTCCGAAAGACCCAGTTCTCCGTCCGGATCATAGAAGGCGTTCTTTCCGTCCTTCATCAGCGACATGTTCGTGTGCATACCCGACCCGTTGATCCCGAAGATCGGCTTGGGCATAAAAGTCGCATGCATGCCGTACTTCTTGGCGATGGTCTTCACCGTAAGCCGGAACGTCATGATATCGTCGGCGATCTTGAGTGCGTCTCCGAACTTAAAGTCGATTTCGTGCTGAGCCTGAGCGACCTCATGGTGCGTCGCTTCGATTTCAAAGCCCATCGACTCCAACGCAAACGCGATCTCTCTTCGAATGTCCTCGCCCTGACCGACCGGCTCCAAATCGAAGTATCCGCCCTGATCATGCGCAAAAGTCGTCGGTTTTCCCTGCTCATCAAAGTGGAAAATAAAGAACTCAAGCTCGGGTCCGACATTGAAGGTGTATCCAAGCTTCGCCGCGCGCTCCAGAACTCTTTTAAGGGCGTATCTCGGATCACCGGCATAGGGCTTCCCGTCCGGCGTATACACGTCGCAGATGAGGCGCGCGACCTTGCCGATTTGCGGACGCCACGGGAAAATGACGAATGTGTCGAGATCCGGATAGAGATACATATCGGATTCCTGAATGCGCGCGAATCCGTCAATGGACGATCCGTCGAACATGCAGTCATTGCTCAACGCCTTCTCGAGTTGGCTCGGCGTAATCGCCACATTCTTGAGGATTCCGAAAATATCCGTGAATTGAAGGCGGATAAAGTGGATGTCCTCCTCTTTTACGATTTTGATGATGTCTTCCTTCGTGTACTTTGACATAGTGAACCTCCCCGTATTTCCTACTGTTTCAATGAATCCTGCCTAAAAATAGCAAAAGAGACGGTCGTCCCGTCTCCTTCTCGGTCGTTGTCATTGTACTTCGGGAATTATGGGTTTGTCAACCTCTTTTTGCAAGTTTCTCTTTGTCTTCTTGCAATATTCTCGGGTTCACACGAGACCGGTATAAGACGAAATTCTTCTCCGAGCCTCTGTTTCAGGGCTTTTTCGATCAAATGGTCGGTCATCGCGGGATTCTTGGGAAGCAGGCTTCCGTGGGAGTACGTGCAATAAACGCCGCGATACACGGCGCCCTCGGTACCGTCTTCTCCGTTGTTTCCCGCTCCGGTCAGCACTTTTGCAAGAGGCTTCACGCCTTCTCCCAAAAACGTTCTGCCGCTGTGATTCTCGAATCCGTAGATTTTCGCGGGCTCATAACACCCCGGCGTCGCGCGGTCGTCCAGAAAATCACACCGGTAGACGGTGTTCCCGATCAGCCGCTTCTTCTGCGCGACCGTATATGCGTCAAGAGCCGCTAGACAATCGATACGCTTTCCGTCGAACTCCTCGTAGAACCTGCCCATCATCTGGTAGCCGCCGCAAACACAGAGGAATACGTTGCCCTTTTCAACCGCATCAATGACCGCTCCGCCCTTGTTTTCGACCAGATCTCTTCGGATGATATTCTGCTCGGCGTCCTGTCCGCCGCCGAAAAAGACGATATCATAAAGATTTCCGTCAAACTTCTCCCCGATCGTAAGCGAGGTGACGCTTGTATCGATCCCGCGGAGGCGCGCCCGGTGCATCAAGGCAAGAATGTTCCCGCGGTCCCCGTACAGATTCAGAAGATCCGAATACATGTGACAAATACGAAGTTCGGTCTTCATCCGGTCCTCCCTACTTCCAGTAATTTTTCAGGTGAAATCGCTTGACGAAATATTTCCGCAGCGACAGCATCGCTGTGTAATTCGGAAGGACATAAAGGCATTTCCCGTCCGGACACGCGGAAAGCGCCTCCTCGAAAAGCGCTTCGCTCTCCTTCATTTCCTCATGCCGGATATCCTCCGGCGCCGCCCCGGAATAGTGGAGCCGCAGGAGCATCTCCGCGCTCCGCTCACCCGAAACGTAAATCTGTTCCGGATATTTCCGGCTTTCAAAGTCGACGTCCCAGATCCACGATACGTCCGTTCCGTCCGCGATATTGCTGTTCAGAAGAAGATACATCCCCCCGGCATCCGCGGCCTCCGATACGTGCGTCAGCGCCCGGTCGAGTCCGACCGGATTTTTGACAAGAAGAATACAGAAGCTTTTGTCGCCGACATTGATCTTTTCCGTCCGTCCGAACGCAGGGCGAACCGAGGCCAGCGCCTCCGCGCAAAACGACAGCGTCAGTTTTGCGTCCCCGATCTTCTTTCCGAAGATCATGGAGGCTCCGGTCGCCGCCGCGGCGTTATAGAGGTTATGCGTCCCGGGGATTTGAAGAAGCGTCCCGGCAGACTCCTCTTTGCTCGTTAAAATCATCGTCGCCTGTACGGTCGCCGAACCGTCTTTCAGATGTGCGGAATAATTCGGCGTCTGTCGCCTGTCGCCGCACGAAGGACAGTGATAGGCTCCGAAGTGACCGAAACTGCGCGCCGAATATTCGAATTTTGCCTTACATTTCAGGCAGTACTCCGCATCGGATGAAGTCGAAAGAACGCCCTGATTTCCGGCATTTGTAACATTGTTACGCGACATATACGCCTCTTCGAGGCCAAAGAATTCCGTTCGCTCCTCCCTGCCGGTACGCAGGGCCGCGATCATCGAATCATCCGCATTTAGAAGGATCATTCCGTTTGTGGCGTCCAGACCTTTTTCGATACAACTTCTCGTATAGAGGAGTTCGCCGAAGCGATCGAGCTGGTCGCGGAACAGGTTGGTTACGACGCAAACGCGCGGCTCGATTTTGCCCGCGGTAACCGCGAATGCCGCCTCGTCCGTCTCCAATACATAGGCGGTCGGGATTCCCTTCCCGGCCGCACGGCGCGCAAAAGAAGCGTGCTCTGCGAACGTTGTCGCGAGCCCGGACGCAAGGTTCGCGCCCGATACGTTCGTGCCGACGGAATACCCGGCCGCGCGCAGAATCCCGGCGATCATAAGCGTCGTCGTCGTCTTGCCGTTCGTGCCGGTCACCATGATGACTTTTTGATCGCGGCTCATATCCTCAAGAAAATTCGGGCTGACGCGCAGAGCAATTTTGCCCGGAAGCGTCGTCGCGCCCTTTCCGAATATTCTCAGTATAAAACGAATCGCGCCGGCCGCGGCCAACGCCGTTTGGGTTCGAAACGGTCTCATGATGTTTTCCCCGGGGTCCGATCGACTGTCATGGATTCAATAAACCGATCAAATAAATAGTTATTGTCCTGCGGCCCCGGAGCGCCCTCCGGATGGTACTGAACCGTAAAAACCGGCTTGCCCTTCATCCGAAGACCTTCGACCGAACCGTCGTTCACGTTGATATGACTGACCGCGCACAAATCCTCGGGCAGGGAATCCTCGATGACGACATACCCGTGATTTTGGGATGTCATACAGACCCGTCCGCTCTCGAGCTCCTTGACGGGATGGTTGATCCCCCGGTGTCCGTATTTAAGCTTGCGGGTTTTGGCTCCCAGCGCCAACGCGACCAGTTGATGCCCGAGACAAACGCCCATGACGGGGATGCCCGAATCCAGAAGTTTCCGGATTTCTTCAATGGCCGGACCGACATTGACCGGGTCTCCCGGGCCGTTCGACAGAAAGATTCCGTCCGGCTGATCGGCGAGGATCTGCTCTGCCTTGGTATTCCAAGGGTACGCGGTCACATCGCATCCGCGGCGGGTAAGGTTCCAAATAATGTTATGCTTTGCGCCGAAATCAAGAAACGCCACCCGGAACAACGCCGGCCGATCGGTTCCGGTCTCGCGTTCACCCTCATTCCCGGTCCCGACCGTAAGCCGCGACGGCTTCCCGTCGTCTCTCCGTTCGGTCAAATCCGTCCCGTCCCATCCGGACTTCCATGCCGGATAAAAGCTCTTGTCTTTCGGGCTGACCTGCTCCACGAGGTTACTCGCGCAGTACGCGCGAATTTTTTCGAAAATCTCCGGTATATTCAAGGTCTCCGGCGTCCCGTCGGTGATACATCCGATTCGGGTGCCCTCCTCCCGGAGCTTGAGCGTGAGCGCCCGCGTGTCAATGCCGCGAAGTCCGGGGACGTCGTTGCGCTTCAAATAGGCATCCAGATCCTCGGCGCCGCGCTCGTCGTTTTCGACTTGCGTCAGATCACGGACGATCAACGCTCCGACCCACAACCGGTCCGACTCCGAAACATCCTCGAAAACGCCGTAGTTTCCGACGACCGGATGCGCCATGGTCACCGCCTGTCCGCAGAAGGACGCGTCCGTCAAAAGCTCGACATATCCGGTCAGTCCCGTCGAAAAAACGACCTCGCAAACCGTCTCGCGATCCGCTCCGAAGCGGATTCCGGGAAATATACTTCCGTCGTCCAGAACAAGGCAGGCGTTTTTCATTTTTTTCTCCGCGCGTTTCTTTTTGCAAAGTATATTATCACCGATTAGCCGCGCTGTCTGTATCCGATAAAAAATTCCGGAAGTTCCGCGCTAACTTCCGGCGAGATGCCCGATGACCAAAAGCCGGTGCGAGCCCACACCCGTCGGCGTGCACGTTACCAGGGTCAGCTGCGCGCCTTCGCTGTTCTCCTGTGTCAGGTAATCCGGGAGTTTATTCGGATCCAGCGCTTCGATGATCTCGTCCACGACGTACGTGTATCTGTTCCCGTCCATGGTCACGATGACCGCCTCGTCACCGATTACGACTTCTCCGAGACGGTTGAAAATACTGCCGTACGTTTTCATCCGGTGCCCCAAAACGACCAGATTTCCTTCTTCTCCGGGCATCACCGATTCCTTGTATACCCCCGCTCCGTAGCGCAGCGGAACAATCCCCGCATCATCCCAAAGGGGAAGATCGATCCCGACCGATTCGATCTCCAGCGTACCGACGGCCGTCAACGTCACCTTGTCCGGGAGCGTAAAGACGGCCGCATCGGGATCCAGAGGCGTCAGCGGATCCTCGACCGTAATCTCCTCTTCCTCGAAAAACTCGTAACCTTCACCCTCCACGGCAAAATCATCGCTGTCAACGATCACGGTCTCCTGTCCGAGTTTGATGTTCCGGATCATGTTTCGCGCGGAATCCGTGCGTTGTTTTTCGATGACCGGGCGGCGGATCAGTAGGACAATACCCGAGATTATGAAGATTACGGCAATCGCCGCAATAATCATATACACCGGTCGGCGCTTCCGCTTCTCCGAAAAATCAAAACGGCCTTCCGAGCGGTCCGCCATCGGGGGACGGATGTCCGCTGAAGACGTTTCTCCGCCTTCCGATCGTGTTTTTCTCATCTTGACCTTCCTTCTGTTCCCTTCAAATCCCGACGGGTATTTGAAGATTTGTTCCCTGGTCATTATATCAAATACTGTTCTCTGCAGGCATTATCTGCTATCATGAATTTACTTTTGTATTGTATTCTCAAATGCGTGGAAGCGAGCGGTATGCAGGAAGCACAGGTTCAATCCGTTTGGAGTAAAGTTCGCAATGTTCTGTCCAAGGAGATCTCCGAGGTCAGTCTCAAAACGTGGATTGATCCGATGGTGCCCGTTTACGGCGACGATAAGGTTTTTGTCCTCTCGGTTCCCGACTCCTTTTCATATCAATATGTGATGCAGTATCGCGCGCTGATTACCAATTCTTTTGCCCAGGTCCTGTCACGCGCAATCGATGTCGAGATACGGGTCAGCGGCTCTCAGGAACTTTTGGATGCGATGAGACGCAATACGACCGAGGCGGGCCCTGCGGTTCTTCCCTCCTCCGGATCCGTTCTGTCCTTTGATTCCGGCAATCAGTATTCTCAACTCAATCCCCAGTATTCCTTTGAATCTTTTGTCGTCGGCTCGGGCAACCGCTTCGCGCATGCCGCCTGTGTCGCCGTTGCGGAGAAGCTCGGCGGCAGAAATTATAATCCCCTTTTTCTGTACGGCGGATCGGGCCTCGGAAAGACCCACCTGATGCATGCCATCGGGAATTTCGTGACGCTTCGCCGCAAGGACAAAAGAGTCATATATGTTCAGTGCGAGCAATTCGTCAACGAGTTTATCTCCGCCATCAAGGAGACCTCGTACGACGATTTTCGGGATAAATACAGAAGCGCGGACCTCCTTCTCATCGACGACATTCAATTTATCGAGGGGAAGGAACAGATGCAAATCGAGTTTTTCCATACCTTTAACGCGCTGCATGAATCCGGAAAACACATCGTCATGACCTGTGATAAGCCCCCCCAAAGTCTCGCCTCATTGGAAGAAAGACTGCGGACCCGCTTTTCGTCGGGACTCATCGTGGATATTCAGCCTCCGGACTACGAGACGCGATACGCGATCCTGCAGAAACGCGCGCAGCAAAATGCCGTTCAGGTCCCCGAGGACGTGATGGATTATATCGCTTCGAACATTGCCACGAATATCCGGGAGCTCGACGGAGCCTTTAATACGGTCCTCGCGTACAGTCTTCTGGCGGGCACGCTGGATCTCGATGTCGCGGTTGCCGCGCTCAAGGATATCATTCTTCCCCGTCCGGAAAAAATGATTACTTTTCAATTGATTCTTGAGGTCGTTGCCCGTTATTACAATATTTCCGTCAGTGAGATTCTGTCCAACCGCCGAAGCAAGGATATTATCGTTCCCCGACAGATCGCGATGTATCTTTGCCGCTATGTCATCAATATGACCTTCCCCAAGATCGGCGAAGTGTTCGGCGGAAAGGATCACACCACGGTCATCCACGCGTGTAACAAGGTTTCTTCGGATCTCTCCTCTTCCTCCTCGGAATATATCGCGGATGTCGAGGAAATCAAGAAACGACTGGCCGGCTGACGGTTTGTTGTTCTTTCTTCTGACTTAATCTCCTTCTTTTTCGTCAAAAAGTCCTTGCGGGTTATCCACAATTATGTGTCAACATGTGGATAATTTTCCCTGAACAATCGGTGCATTCAATGGGGAAAAAAACCATATGGGAAAACCCCGGATAAGGCACTTTTTATCCCCTTGTTTTTTCCCATTGTTTGAACAGCCCAAACGTATATTTCAAAAGTGTTTTCAGCCTTTTCCACAAGATTAACAGACCATAATAAGAAGGCGAAGATTTATCTTAATATTTTATTCGTCCCCCCGCGATTGAACAGTGTTACACCCGGATTTTATTTATCCGCATTCAAAGAAATGTGGATAACTCGTTTCTTTCAGTTGTGTTTATCTTATGTTACATTCATGTTACAAGTCGGATTGTATTCTGAGTTTCTCGTTTGAAATTTGTTGTTTGCATTTATACGAAATTTACTCGGTTATCGTTTCGAAAGGGCGTAAATGCATAGAATTTCTTAATTTTTTCTGTATAATGGTAGTGTTACATTTTTCGAACTGCGGAGGTGGCCGGTATGAAATTTATGTGTTCCAGAGATCGACTGAATGAAGCGATATCTATCGTTCAGAAGGTGGTTTCGAACCGGTCTACCCTGCCGATCCTCGACGGAATATTGATTGAGGCATCCGGAACGGACGGTGTCAAACTTACCGGCTATGATTTGGAGACCGGTATAGAAGCAAAGTTGGAGTCGGACATCCGGGAAGACGGGGCAATCGTGATTAATTCCAAATTATTCGGAGAAATTGTCCGAAAACTTCCCGAAGAACATGTAACGATTGAGACGGACGAGAGGATGATGATTACGATCGACAGCGGAACGTCCGTGTTTTCGATCAAAGGTCTGTCCGCGGAAGGATATCCCAAGATTCCCGAGGTCACGGATACACAGAAAGTGATCCTGATGCAGGGAATCCTGAAGGACATGATCCGGCAGACCATTTTCGCGGTTTCCACCGACGAGAGCCGTCCTACGCTGAACGGATGCTACTTTGTTTGTGACGGATTTTCGGTCGAGATGGTCGCGATCGACGGTTTTCGCCTGGCTCTGCGTAAACAAGCGGTCGGAAGCGATCTTCCGGTCATGAAATTTATCATTCCCGGAAAGGCTCTGCATGAAGCCGGAAGAATTATGGGCGGGAAAGACACGGAGCTGGTCATATATTCCTCTCAGAATCATATCCTTTTTGATACCGGCATGGTTCGAATTGTATCCCGCCTGATCCAGGGCGAATATATGAATTATCGGGCGATACTTCCGAAGTCGGGAGAAACGTCCATGCTGGTTTCTGCACCGGCGATGCTGAGCGCCGTCGAGCGCGCTTCGCTGATCATGCTTTCTGAAGATCGAAGGAGTCCGGTTCAATTGACAATGCCCAATGATGAGGTACTCGTGATCAGCGCCAGCACGGAATTGGGCACCCTTCGCGAGGAAATACCCGTATCCATCCGGGGAGAGAAGATCGACATCGACTTCAATCCCAGATATTTTATTGACGCGCTTCGGGCGATCGAGGATGAAGAGATCACGATTCAATTCAGCGGAAGTAACGGACCCTGCGTTCTGAAACCGACTGAAGGAGAGGATTTCGCCTATCTTGTTCTGCCCATGCGTCGATAATGGAAACCCGGCAGTAAGGCATGCGCATTCGTTCCATAGAACTTACCGATTTTCGCAATTTCGAGCGGCTTGATCTGGAGGTCAGGCCTTCCGTTAATATTTTGTACGGTCAAAACGCTCAAGGGAAGACTAATATCCTGGAAGCAATCTATTTGTGCGCGTGTGCAAGATCTCACCGGACGTCCAAGGACAAGGAACTGATCCGACACGGCCAAACGCAATACGCGGTACGCCTCGTATTGGGTTCGGATGCCGGCGATGACTATGAGGAGAGTGTAACGCTCCGCTATTTTGACGAGAGCGCCCCCTCCCTGCCCGTTCAAAAAGCGAAGCGCATCGCGGAGCATAATGATGTGCCCGTTGATAAAATCAGCCGGTTCATCGGGATTTTTAACGCTGTTATATTCGCACCCGAGGACCTGATGCTCATCAAAGAAGGGCCGTCGGTTCGAAGAAGATACATGGATATTTTGATCTCACAGGTCCGACCGAGTTACTTCTTTGCCCTGCAACGGTATTCGAAACTGCTCCAGCAGAGAAACCGGACCTTGAAGATGATTCGCTCCGCGAAAGGTTCTCACGGCTTAAGTCCGGAAGAGGAATCAGAGTTGGAGATCTGGGACTTTTCGATGGCACAGATTGCTGCGGAGATCATCCAGGAACGATTATTATTTGCCGAGCGGATCGCAAACATCGCGTCGGAACACCATCAGAGGATTTCCTCGGAAAGCGAAAGCCTATTTGTACGCTACAGGCCGATCGGAGGCCTTCGGGAGCTTCTGGAGGGCACACAAGCCGATCAATGGCAGCCGATCATCGAAAAGCACCTCCTTAGCCGATGGAAGGCCTTTCATCAAGAGGATTATGACAAGGGAACAACAACGGTCGGTCCGCATCGCGACGATCTGGAACTGTCTTTGGACGGAGAAGGCCTTCGACCCTTTGCATCACAGGGACAGCAGCGTTCCGCCGCGTTGGCGCTCAAAATGGCAGAGCTTGATATCCTGAAAGAAGAAACCAAAGAGACGCCGGTCCTGCTGCTGGACGATGTATTCAGCGAGCTGGATGCCCGCCGCCGCTCTGCGCTTCTGTCCGGCCTCAAGAACGCGCAGGTCTTTATCACCTGCACGGATCGAGCCTTTGTTTCCAGGGAATTGGCACCCCTTTGCCCGGAACTCTTCCGCGACGATACGTCGTTCGCGTTCTACCTTATTCAGAGCGGAAAAGTTATTCCGGAATAACGAAACACCGGAGAAACACGGGCGTTGTGGTATAATATCAATGGTTGTATGAGCGGTCGAAGATAGAGAAAACCCGGAGGGAGAAATCGGAATGTACATCCACATCGGAGGAGAAAATGTGGTTTCCGACAAGCTGATTCTCTGCATCATCGATTTAGATCAAGTACACCCGCACCAGACAGACATGAAGCGTTTTATGATTGCGCAGGAGGAATCCGGGCGCATGGAATATATCGGCAACGACATTCCGCAGTCGCTGATTGTAACGATGGAACGAACCTACGCATCGCCGTTGTCCGCTCAAGCCCTTTACCAGCGAACGGCACGCGAAGCGTTAAAAAAGGCGTAAAAATTGCTGGAAACGGACCGTGTAACAATGTTACAAATGCCCGAAAAACAACGGTTCGTGCACGACGGATAACATACGCGACGTAAAAGGCCCGTGTCGTAATCAAAACCGGCTCAAGGCCGGGTAACAGGAAAAAGCATGATCATGAAAGGACAACAAAGATGGCAAACAACCGCGAAGAAGAGAAAAACAGTCCGGTCGATGCGTATTATCAACCGATCGATAAGAATATCGAGGATTCGGACGAACTGGATAACCTTGCTTTGAATCCGAGAGCCCTGACCGACGATTACTCGGAGGAATCTCTGGATGAAATTGCCGGCGTAGAAGCCGGACAGGACCGGTTCGACACACATAACACCTCCAATTACGACGAGTCGGACATACAAGTCCTGGAAGGCCTGGAGGCGGTGCGTAAGCGCCCGGGAATGTATATCGGAGACACCACGCTTCGCGGACTTCATCATCTCGTTTACGAGATCGTGGCGAATTCGGTGGACGAAGCGCTCGCGGGCCGTTGTGATACGGTCAGTATCACGCTGAATAAGGACGGATCGGTTACCGTAACGGACAACGGATCCGGTATTCCGGTCGGTATCCATCCTCAAAGAGGAATTCCGAGCGTAGAAGTTGTTCACACGATTCTTCATGCCGGAGGTAAATTCGGAGGCGGTGCGTACAGCGTTTCCGGGGGCCTCCACGGCGTCGGAGCATCGGTTGTCAATGCCCTCTCTTCTTCCATGACCGTACAGGTTTGCAGGGACGGAAATATCCACGAGATTTCGTTTGAACGCGGGATCACAAGTAAGCCTCTGGAGATCATCGGTCCGTGTAAGGCCTGTGTAACGGGCACAAAGACGACATTTACACCGGATGAACGTATCTTTCCGGACCGTACTTTCGATTTCGCAACGATGATCACCCGATATCGCGAAATGGCTTTCCTCAATAAGGAAATCACGCTCGTGCTGACCGACGACCGTGAGGAAATACCGGTCGTGAAGACACTTCACTACGACGGAGGGATTATTTCTTTCGTCGAATACTTGAACCGCCACAGAGAGACGCTTCATAAGCCTCCGATCTATATCGCGCAAAAGTCCGGAGATTGCTTTATCGAGGTCGCGATACAGTACAATGACTCCTTTGCCGAGAACGTTTATTCCTATGCCAACAATATCGCAACCGTGGAAGGCGGAACGCACCTGACCGGATTCAAATCCGCGCTGACGAAGGTTGTTAACGATTATGCCCGAAAATACAAATACCTTAAAGACGCAGACAAGAACCTTCAGGGAGAAGACGCGCGCGAGGGCGTGGGCGCCATCATCAGCGTAAAACTCCCGGAACCGCAGTTTGAAGGGCAGACGAAGTCGAAGCTTGGAAACGCCGAGATCCGGACGATGGTCGAGTCCGTCGTCAACGAAAAGCTTGCTCAATATTTGGAAGAGAACCCGCAAATCGCGAAAGTTGTTATGGATAAGTGCCTGTCGGCATCCAGGGCACGTGAAGCCGCGCGGAAAGCAAGAGATATGACCCGAAGAAAGAGCGTTTTCGAGTCGAATTCCCTTCCGGGAAAACTTGCGGATTGCCAGGAAAAGGATCCTACCCTCTGTGAAATATTTATCGTTGAGGGAGACTCCGCAGGAGGCTCTGCAAAACAGGGCAGAGAGCGCAAATATCAGGCCATTCTGCCGCTTTGGGGAAAGATGCTCAATGTCGAAAAGGCCCGTATCGACAAAGTATACGGGAATGAGAAGCTTCAGCCGGTGGTTATGGCGCTCGGCGCGGGGATCGGAGACGATTTTGACGAGGAAAAGCTCAGATATCACAAGGTTATTGTAATGGCGGATGCGGACGTCGACGGATCGCACATCCGAACACTGCTGCTGACCTTTTTCTTCCGCTACTTACGACCCCTCGTTGACGGAGGATATGTATACATCGCATGCCCGCCCCTATTTCGTGTTTACCAGGGAAATGAAGGGTATTACGCCTATGATGAGCGAGAAGTCGAGAAAATCAAAGAAAAAACGGGATGGAAAGAACCTAAACTTCAGCGATATAAAGGACTCGGAGAGATGAGCTCGGAACAGCTGTGGGAAACTACGATGAATCCGGAAACCAGAAAGCTTCTGCGGGTTCAAATCGAGGACGCCCAGGCAGCCGATGAAGCCTTTACTCTCTTGATGGGCGATAAAGTCGAGCCGAGAAAGGAATTTATCCAGGAAAACGCGAAATATGCGGTGACGGACATATAAACGGAACATTCATCGAAAGAGTGCACGCAGCAAAACGTAAAAACGACGAGGGACCGGGCGGTTATTTCATAAAACCGCCCGGTCTTTTGCATTGCATTTGTCATTCGGAGCACGAAAGTCGTACGGTGTATCCCTTGATGTCAGCGTATATAGGTCGACTTCATAACAGCGGATACGGATGTGTAAATAATTTGACATATCTTTGAATATTCGCGGAAAACGCCCTGTTTCACGTGAAACAACAAGGAATCCTTGCGTAAAAAGACCCTATAACAATGTTACAAACGCCGGAATATAGGCATATGCGAAAAAGCGCTGCTCCCCCGCTGACAATATCAAGAAATAGACACATAATCAAAAGCCGCTCCCTGTATTTAGTAAATGACGCCCGGACCGAACCTGAAATGGCCCATACTCTTATGCATAGATCCATTTGAAAAGCCGAAAAAATTTTTCATGACGCTGAGACATGATTAATCGAAGACGAGATATCGGGCGATTATGAAGAATCGCAAAGAATCTACAACCATACCGCTACGCGACGTAGCGGAACAACACAAACATTCGTCTTCAATCAGAATATTTTTGAACATGTGTAGAATCGAATATTTATGATTATTTGAAATCAATTAATTGGGCCAGGGTAGTCTTTCAGCGCCGTTTCAAAGCGTATAACCAACAGTTGCTCGCTATGATCATCATTGTTGGAAGATTTAAGGAATTACTTGTAAGAGCATAATATTTGCGAGAGCTAAAAACCCGTCATTATTATGGCATTATACTCCGTTTCCGCTTCATGCGAGAAAACACGTGCAGCAAGACTCGAATTTCCCTTCAAATAACACGCTATGTGCCATGACGCATCGTCTATACTTCAATCAAATTACAAACACAATGAAGAATCGACATGCAATCGATCAAATACTCGTATTATGATAATTTCAAAACTGATCTTATGCACATGCGAAATACAAGGCAGAGAAAAAACCGCCCCATGGATCTAAATAGCACAATAAATCGGACCATTGCAGAGATAATATTCGATCCGAAGATTAAGAAATCACAAAATGGGCCCCGCCGACGAAATCAATACTCGGCAGATTGTTTCACGTGAAACAATTTATCGATTATTTGTCGCAGATAAGAAAGCCGTAGAAAAAGCAGTCCGTAAAAAGTGACACATATGATCTCCCGAAACTATAAAGCAGACTTAACGCGGATGATTCGCGTCTCCCCCGGCGCAACGCGCGGATTTCCAGGGGTGCAGACAATGTTTCACGTGAAACAATCGAGAAAAACACAGCAAATGCGGGGTTTCTTGCCGCAATGTGCATCAATTGTAGGAAACGGTAAACAAAATGACATATTCCTCGGGGACTCTTCTGATATGATAAGCGTATAAATATGTAAATGAGGGGACTGATGGCGATGGCGTATGTAATTTCGATTGTTAATCAAAAGGGGGGAGTCGGTAAAACGACTACAGCAATCAATTTAGCGGCATATTTGGCTTTGAAGAATAAGAAAATTCTTCTGGTTGATCTGGACCCCCAGGGTAATGCAACGAGCGGGTATGGATTCAATAAGCAGGAGTTGGACGCGTCGGTGTATGACGTTCTGGTTAATGAGGCGGAAATTACCGAGGTAATTCAGTCGACCAATCAGAAAAACGTCGAAATGTGTCCTACGAACATCAATCTGGCCGGCGCGGAGGTCGAATTGGTCTCTGCGATGTCCAGAGAAACAATATTGAAGCGTGCGCTGGAACCCGTTATGAGCAAGTATGATTATGTGCTTATTGATTGCCCTCCCTCACTTGGCCTGCTTACGGTCAACGCGTTAGCCGCGTCCACCGGTGTCCTGGTGCCGATTCAGGGCGAATACTATGCGCTTGAGGGATTAACGCAGCTGATTGATACAATTAATCTGGTTAAGCGCCATTTGAACCCTTCAATCGGCATATTCGGTGTTGTGTTGACCATGTACGATCAACGCACACAGTTAACGCGACAGGTAACCGAAGAAGTTAACCGCTATTTCGGTGAAAAAGTCTTCAGTACGGTGATTCCGCGAAATATACGTTTGGCAGAGGCGCCCAGTCATGGTAAGACCATAGCAGACTATGATCCGAAATCAAAGGGCGGAAAGGCATATGCCAGTCTTGCACTGGAAGTGATTAAGCGTTCAAAGCAACGATAAGAAGAAAATGGGCTCTTACATATCGACCGAGGTCTATATGTAAACAGGAAAAGGGGTGATTCAGTTATGGGTCCTGCGGGAAAAGGGCTTGGAAAAGGCTTGGGAGCGCTGCTTTCGGTCGAGGGAATTCCGGAACAGGCGAAAGATTCGGTTGTTGAACTCAAAATCAACGACATTCATCCGAATACCGATCAACCGAGAAAGGACTTTAAAGAAGAAGGTCTCCGTGAATTAGCATCATCAATAACCGAAAATGGCGTAATTCAGCCGATCATCGTCGCAAAAAGAGGTACCGGCTATAGAATCGTAGCCGGAGAGCGTCGTTGGAGAGCGGCAAGAATCGCGCAATTATCGGTAATTCCGGCGATTGTGCGCGAATTGAGCGATCAACAGACGATGGAGCAGGCTTTGATCGAAAACATCCAGCGGGAGGACCTGAATCCCTTGGAAGAAGCCTTTGCAATGGATCATTTAATGAAGGAGCACGGGCTTACACAAGAGCAATTGTCGAAGAAATTGGGAAAAAGTCGCCCCGCGATCGCAAATACCGTCCGTTTGCTCAGTATCGATCCGTCATTAATGGACTTTATCCGTAACGGAGACCTCTCTGCGGGTCACGCAAGGGCCATTTTGGCCCTTTCCGACGGGGAGGAACAAAGAAAGGCCGCGGACGTCGTCATGACGAAGGAAATGAGTGTGAGAGAGACGGAGGAGTATGTGAAAAAACTCCTGTCTCCTTTACCGGCTAAGGCGACAAAGGACACTTCGATGACGAAGGAAGCGCAAGCGATTGCAATCAGTACCAGAGAAGTAGAGCGAAATCTGACTAAACACTTCGGTACGAAGGTCAAAATACGCCTCAAGGATCCCGATACCGGTAAAGGCGCTCTGGTGATTGACTATTTTTCGTATGATGATCTACAGCGCCTGCTTGAGATCATAAAGGCTTAAATAACGGGATTTGTAACACTGTTACACGCAAATTATTCGAGAGAAATGACAGCATTCGGCGATTACGATCGCCTAAATGCTGATGTAATCCGGTCGAAGCCGGCACGCCTTCTTTCGAAAAAGACCGGTCGGAGCCGGGACCTGCTCGCTCGACCGATTGAGACCGGAGATGAAAATGACGCATATTTTCGATGTGTTTGTCCGAGCCTTGCCGATCTTCATCATGATCGCCCTGGGTGTAATCGTAAGAAGGGCGGGAATCCTTAGCGAGAAAACGATCCCTGAGATCAAGAAGTTGATCGTAAGCATCACGCTTCCCGCGATGCTGCTGCTAACTTTTGCCGGGACAACGTTTCGGGCGGAGTACGCGCTGATCTTTCTCGTGATGTTTCTGTTCTGCTGTGTGATGCTCGGCTTCGGGATATTTGCGGGTCCCAAAATCAGCAAAGATAATCGGTTTCTGCCGGCATTGTTTACCGGCTTTGAGGCCGGTATGCTCGGTTACGCTTTGTTCGCGACATTTTTTTCGGAGGAAAACACGTACGCCTTTGCCGTGATCGACATCGGCCAAGTCTTGTTTGTCTTCTTTGTCCTTGCGTTTTTTCTTCGAAAAAGAAGCGGCTCGGATTCTTCCGTCCCGGTACTTTTGAAGAGCTTCGCGTTCTCGCCCATCATCATTGCGATTGTCATCGGCGTGATTTTGGGGGGAACCGGCGTATATCGGTATCTGTCCGGGTTCGCGATTACGGGCGCAATTGCAGACACCCTGAAAGTATTGGGTTCGATGACTCAACCGTTGATTTGCCTTGTGATCGGGTATGACCTTCGATTGGGTTTTTCAAAAATGCACAAAACGCTTGCGATAATCGGAATCCGGTTGCTGATTATGATCTTCGCCGCGTTTATGGTGAATACTCTGATCATTGAACGTTTGCTGCACTTGGAGCCGATATTCACTTATGCCGTGTATACGATGTTCTTGCTTCCGCCGCCTTTTGTAATTCCGGTTTACTTCGGAAGCGCCTCGCCAAAGGAAAAGGAGGAGATTTTGGACGCGCTATCGCTACACGTTATAGTGTCTCTTGTCGCTTTCGTCGTCTTGCTCATTCTGATTCAATAGCATGAATGAACAAGGCTTTGCACCGGTCCGAAGCGGTTCGCCGGCTTGCCACTCATTACGACTAGAAGTATAATACGGAAGGTCACGACCTGTTTTTCGAGCGAAAGCGTCGCCGAGAAAGACGCCGGAAACGATGCCGATGCTTCGGTCACATCACCGCGAAAGGAGCAAATCCTTCCGCGCGGAAAACATAAGACAAACACGGAGGAAACCAAATGAATAACAAACGCTTCCCGCGGCTTCTGCAATTGATTGCCGGTATGCTTGCTCTGGCGGTTCTGTTAACGGGCTGCTCGTTCGTCCGGGATGTTTTTTCCGACAAGAAAAAACCCAAGAAGATTACCGGTGCGACGCACCCGACCTATACCGAGGATTTTGATGATTTTGCCGATCAGGTCTTTGCGGCGTTTGTTTCATTTGATCAGGTGACCTTGCACAGTCTGGTCCTCGATGAGGAGGATTTCAATATTGAGAAACCCGAAAGCAGTTGGGGCGACTTCAGCAACGAGTCCGAAGACGAGGACTGGGCGCTGATCGAGGACCTTTTGGAGGTACTCAAAGAATATGATTATGATGATCTCAGCCGTGGGCAGAAGATCACCTACGATACGTTGATGAAGTTTCTGGAAGGCGAGTTGGCGTTGAAGGACGCGCCGGATTTTTACGATCCGCTCAACGCGCTTCAGGGCAATCACCTTTTTCTGGCGTTCAATCTGGACACGTATCAGATCGATGATCAGGATGACCTGGACACGTATATGACGTTGGTCAAGGATATCAAACCCTATGTCGAGAGCATTTGTGATTATGAGGAAAGGCGCTCCGAGGACGGGCTCTTTATGAAAAAGGATTACGCCGTCCGCGTGATGGAGGATATCAGCGATATCCTTGATTCGGACTGCGCGGATTTTATCAGCGGATTTGAGGACCGTGTGGACGGTTTTGACTTCCTGAGCGACGATGAAAAGGAAGAATACAAGGAGAAGAACCGCGAAAATGTCGAAGAATATGTTATTCCTTCATACGAACTGCTTTACGATACGGTCACGGATCTGAAGGAGACCGGAGAGGACGGGTACGGGCTGGCCCGATATGAGGGCGGAAAAGAATACTACGCGCGCCAGATTCAAATGGAGACGGGAACGAGTATGACCGTCGACGAAGTGTTCGAGAAAATCGAGAAGGTCGCCATTGAATCGCACGATGAGCTTTTCGCGATTGTGGAGGACGTGGACTATGACTTGCTGGACTCCTCGTTTGCGGCGTATTCGGATCCGGATGACGTCATTGAGAATAATCTTCTTCAGATGAGCGGTCGTTTTCCGGAAATTTCCGGGGCAAAGGACAAGGGCAAGCTGTATGTCATCGAAAAAATGCCGGACAGCATCGCGCGCTTTGCCGCGGGAATGTACCTCCTGCCGCAAGTGGATGATCCGTGGGACAATGTTTTTTATATTAACGAAGGGTATGCCGAAGGACTGGATATGTACGAGGTCGTCTCTCATGAGTGTATTCCCGGACACCTGTACCAGACGGTCTGGTTTCTGACGTCTGATAGCGAGAACATCCCCCTGAGGTATCTGCTCACCGCCTACGGCGAAGGATTGGGGACCGAGGAAGGGTGGACGACTTATGTTGAGTCGGTTTCGTACGCTATGGCCGGACTTCCGGAGCTTGAGACCCGGTATGTCGAACTTTTCTATGAAGCGATGTATACCTGGACGTCGCTTCTGGACATCGGCATCAACTATTATGGGTGGAGCGAGGATGAGGCGGCGGAGTACTTTGCCGGGAAAGGTCTGGACGGCCTCTTTGAGGTATCGGTCGACGTTCTGGAATCGGTCGACATCATGCCTTGTATGTACCTCTCGTATACGGTCGGAAAGATTGAACTTAAGGAGATGATGGCCCGCGCGCAGGAGACTTTGGGCGACGATTATTCGGAACTCGAATTCCATCGTTTCTACCTTGAGACCGGTCCGTGCACGTTCGAGATCCTGAACCGCGAAATGGACGAGTGGATGAAGGAATATCAGTAATCCTCCGTTTTGGGTTATTTCCGTTGAAGGTGGGATTTGCAGACACAGCGGACTTAATTTCAGCCAATAGGGATTCCTCCCGTTGAAGGTGGAAGATTCGGGTTGAGCGTTATATCAAAGGAGCGGGAATGCCGATTATAATCGCCGTTTACGGCATCCTTGCCATCGCCGCCTGCAGTATGCACGGCTCCGAGAAACTTCGGAGCCGGTATGCGTTTTTCAAGCTTCTCGCGAGTCTTTCTTTCGTCGCGATTGCCCTTTTGGCCGGCTATAAGAGCGGTTTTCCGCCCATGTTTTTTTACCTCCTGCCCGGGTTCTGGTTTGCCGTAATCGGGGATTATCTGCTCGGATTGGCACACACGGACCGAAGATACAAGGGAAAGCGGTTTTTTTTCGGCGCAACGGCGTTTATGCTCGCGCATATCAGTTTCTATCTCGCGTTTTCGGCAATCGACGGACTTTTTTGGGCGGATTTCGTTTTTCCGGTGCTTTTTACCGGCGTAATGTTCTTTGTCCTGCGCGGCGAGAATTTTTCGCTGGGCAGAATGCGAATTCCCGGATTGATGTACTCGTTTTTCGTCGCTCTTCTGGTTTCCAAGGGCGCGCTGATGTTCTTCAGGAACGGCGTTTCCATCCGACTCGCGCTGATCCTGTGCGGCGGCGTTTTTTTCATGATTTCCGACATGATCCTTCTTTTTATGTACTTTCACGTGCCGTCGCAAAAAAAGCGCCTCGGCGCGGCAAATCTGGCGACATACTTTATTGCCATGGGGCTCTTGGGGATGAGCCTTTATCCGTTTGGATGAAAATCTCAGCGGGCAGGTCATAAGGATGGCACCGGCGTTCGGAATCCGGCGTTATTTGTCCGGTTCTTCGGATCGCCCGAACAGAAAATGAAGCATCTTCATCATCAAAAAGAACGGCGCGTTCATGAACGCCAGGGCGAAATCATTGACGTACGCCTGTTCCTCCGTGCCGTCGTGGACCAGATAAGTCCGTGTCGATGTCGGACCGGCGAACCCGGCATGCGGAAGATCCGCGATACCGTCGCGGATCGTCAGGTTCTCGAAAAGCGCCCGCACGGTCGCGTTCAGATTTTCCTCAAACTGCCCGAACGCCTCGATCAGGCGCTGGTTATACGTAAGAAACGGATCGCCCTTCAGCATGCTGATGATCTCGACACCTTCCAGACCGTTCTGAACGGCAACCAGGTGGTCCGACCAGCACCGGTTCAACGCGAAAAGCTCAATCTGCCGGCGCGCCCGAAGGTACTCCGGCCCGTCGATGCGGCGCGTAATCTTTTCGAGGAGCGCGGGATCGTGTTGCTCCAGGACGCTCAGGCTGTCCCGTCCGCTTAGGATATTGAGACGCTTTTTTTCGACCAGCTTTCGCTGCTCATTGGGCATGAAGGAGTACTTTGAAAGCGTCGTCTTCGTGTCGAAGTTCTGACCTTCGACGACTCGTTGGATATGCGTGATCGCGGAGCGAACGGCGCGGCTCTGAAGGGGTGTTTCTTTTCGCGTCAGACGAAATTTCTCCTGAAGCGCGTCACCGATCCGGTATTTGACGAGCAGCGGGTCCTCAAGGCTGATGAAGAACCGGCTTTCTCCGGGATCTCCCTGGCGGCCGGCGCGTCCGCGCAATTGTCTGTCGATTCGGACGCTCTCATGACGGTTTGTTCCGATGACATAAAGGCCTCCGAGAGCGCAAACTTCGTCATGACCGGCTTCATCCCGGCCGCCCAAACGGATGTCCACGCCGCGCCCGGCCATATTCGTCGATATCGTGATCGCGCCTTTCTGCCCGGCATTGGCGATGATACGGGCTTCATGTTCGTCGTTTCGCGCATTGAGCACCTCAATGGAGATGCCTTTTTCACGAAGGTATCCGGCGATCTCCTCGGACTCCTCGACACTTGCGGTCCCGACCAGGATCGGTCTTCCGGTCGAATGGACGCGAATGATCTCCTCAATCAGAAATCGATGTTTCACATCCCGGTGCGTGAAGATCACGTCGGGCAGATCCGCTCGTACGCAGGGCTTGTTCGGATGGATCACGGTGACGGGCAGATCATAGAATTGCGCAAACTCCGGCGCGGCAGATACTGCGGTACCGGTCATGCCGCAGAATTCCGGATAAAGGTTGATAAAGTGCTGAAAGGTGACTTGGTTCATGATCATGCCGCTCGTACGCTGTTTGACGTTTTCCTTGATCTCGACTGCCGCCTGAAGGCCGTCCGGCCACTGGCGAAGCTTGGAAACCCGGCCTGTAAAGGTATCGACCAGCTGGACCTGTCCGTCGCGGACGATGTAATCGACATCCTTTTGGAGCAGGTGAAGGGCAGGGAGGATGACGTTGACCTGAGTCAGGACGTCGACCGGATTGTCCGGTGGACGAGATATCGGATTCGCCAACGACTGCTCCAACGGTTCACCTGATTCGTTTCCGAAAAGATCCCCGATCCCGAGATCTTTTTCGATCTGAAGGATGCCTTCGTCGGTCAGATAGATGTTTTCTGCGTACTCGTCTGTTTGATAGTGCAGTTCCGGCTTCAATGCCCGGACCGCGGAGAAAAGCTCGGGACGGATGAGTACTTTCTCTGATTGCTCGCCGGCGATGACCATCGGGACACGGGCTTCATCAATCATGATCGAATCGGCCTCGTCGACGATCGCGAAATGAAACGGCCGATGGACAATTTCGGACTCGTCGGTCGCCAGAAACGAGCGGAGATAATCAAAACCCGCCTCGCGCGCGGTCACATAGGTCACATCGCAGGCGTACGCTTCTTTGCGTTCACTCGCGGACGAACCTTCGCGGACGATCCCGACGGACAGCCCCAATAGAGCATAAACCGGACCCATCCACTGGGCATCGCGGCCGACCAGATAATCATTGAAGGTCATGATGTGAACGCCTTCACCGGAAAGAGCCCGAAGAACGGCGACAAAAACGGCGACCATGGTCTTACCTTCGCCGGTCGGAAGTTCGATGATTCTTTGGTCGTTCATCGCGAGCGCCGCCAGAAGCTGGGCGTCAAACGGCGTTTCGTGAAGTGTTCGCCGGACCGCCTCGAAAACCAGCGCGAAGGCCTCGGGGATAAGCGAACGCAAGGGTTCTCCCTCCGCGAGACGCGCGCGCAAAGCAGTTGTCTTTTCGGGAAAAGCCTCCAAAGCCAGGTCGGAGAAATCGTAAAGATGTATCTTCCGAAGGGTCTGACGGAAAGCGCCCGTATCGTTATTGAGATATCGTTTGCTCACGGCGTTTGTCCTTTTCGACCGAAGCCTCAGGGGAACGGCCGGCACGGGTCCGCTCTTCTATGCCGATTTGTCCGGCGAGGTCTGAAGTCTGCCCATTGCGGCCATCAATGCCTTGGTGACCGCTGTGCCGACAACAAGGCTCACGGCGATCTCAATCAGCGCATTTGAAGTGATGAGGATGGTAATGATAACCCACAAGTCGGATGTTCCGAACATCTTATGAACTTCGGCATTATTTCCGAACAGAAGAAGCAGCGCGCCGACAAACAGAACCGTGTTCAAAATCGCGGCGCTTGCTGAAGCGACCATATAGGGAAAGAATTTGGTTTCGGGGAATTTCATCATGCCCTTATAAATCAATCCGACCAATAATCCCATCAGGATACGCGGAATGAAACATAATACGAAAGTAAAAAAAGGATTGATCGACATCAATGCGGTCCCGAACGGCTCCAGACCAAAACATTGGGCAAAACTCGTCGCGCCGAACACTGCGCCGAGGATTGCTCCGGCAACCGGACCCAAAAGGATCGCGCCGATCGCGACCGGAATCATCAGAAGCGTGATCGATACGATACCGATCTTCAAATAGCCGAGCGGTGTAAAAGCCATCAGTATGATGATTGCCGTCAATACAGCCAATTGAACTAATTGTAACGTGCGATTCTTCTGAGTTCTATCCATAGTTTGCGCCCTCCGTCCCCGACACAACAAATCGGGTTGAGCCATTATACTTCGATTCTCAAAGAAATACAATTATTCGATAGATAAGTATCTGTATTCCTTTGCATTATAAGCGAAATGGCGTTATCATGTGAGCGGATTTCCGTTAGGGACAAGTGTCCGCAACACGAAACAGGAGGACGAAACGATGGATAAGCCGATGCAATTACTGGTTTTGATCCTGAATAAGAAGGAGTGTCTGGAAGGTTTACTGGATGCTCTGATCGAAGCCGGTGTAAAAGGAGCGACGGTTCTTGAGAGCACCGGGATGGCCCGGATCGTCGGCGAGGATACCCGAAGCATGTTCGGTTCGATCCGCATGTTGATCGATCCGGACCTGGAGTCCAATCGGACCATTCTGATGGCGGTCAATGAATCTCTGATCGAAAAGGTCCGCTTTACCGTAAACGAGGTTCTCGGAGGCCTGGACAAGCCGGATACCGGGGTGCTTTTCGGACTGCCGATCACATTTTTTGACGGGAAGGTATCCAAATAATGACCGATACGTTTCTATGCCTCGCAATATTTATAATTGTCGGTTTCATCGGCTCCGCGCTCGCGCATCGGGTCCGTTTTCCCGCGGTGACCGGGTATTTGGTCGCGGGTCTGATTCTCGGTATCACCGGGCTCATTTCCAAAGAGACGCTCGAGCAATTCAATCTTCTTGCTGATCTGGCGCTCGGGTTCATCGCGTTTTCGATCGGCAGTGAATTTAAACTCGATTATTTGAAAAAAGTCGGAGCCGCGCCGCTGATCATCACGATCTTCGAGGCGTTCGGCGCGGTCTTTGTTCTGGATATTCTCCTGATCGCGATCGGTGTTCCGGTTCCGGTGGCCATTTTGCTGGGTGCGATCGGCGCGGCGACGGCGCCGGCGGCGACGCTGATGGTTGTTCGTCAATATAAGGCGGACGGGCCTGTTACGCGGATGCTTCTGCCGGTCGTCGCGATGGATGACGCGGCGGCACTGATTGCTTTCTCCGTTTCTGCCGCTATCGCGCAGATGATCGTTTCAAATCAAGGTGCGTCCCTAACGTCGATGTTTCTGCGTCCGCTTCTCGAGATCGTAGGATCGCTCGCGCTCGGAAGCGTTCTCGGGGCGGTCGCGGCGTTTTTTATGAGGAGATTCAAAACCGACGGAGACCGGCTCGGACTGGCCTTCGCGGTCGTCATGGGCGGCGTCGGTCTCTCGTCGCTTCTCGGCTTGTCGGCGCTTCTGGTGGGGATGATGACCGGAGCGATTTTCGCGAATCTGAGCCGTCAGTCGGTCAAACTCTTCAAGGTGACCGACGCGGTGACCCCGCCTTTATTCCTGATGTTTTTCGTGCTTTCGGGCGCGGAGCTTGACGTAACAGTCCTCAAAAGCATCGGCCTGATCGGGGTCGTTTATATCGTTGCCCGGGTTTTCGGAAAGGTGATCGGAAGTTATCTGGGCGCGCGAATCGCGCGCGTTGAACCGGTCATTCGCAATTATCTCGGTTTCACACTGGTACCGCAGGCCGGTGTCGCGATCGGCCTGTCACTCGTCGCGCTTCGAATCCTTCCGGAATACGGAGCGACGATCCGTGCGGTGGTCTTGTGCGCGACGCTGATTTACGAGTTGACCGGTCCGCTGATTACAAAGTTCGCATTGGTTAAGGCCGGGGAGATTCGAAGCGAGAAGCGGCGCCCCGCGACATCCGGAGCGCAGGCGCTTACGCCTCCGGTTCCGACTGAGCCTTCCGGCTCCGCAGAAGGTCCGCAATCGCCCACGGAAAGTACAGAAGGATCCACACCACAATGATCAGAAGAAACAGCGGGGCGATGTAGCCGGGGTTTCCGCACAGATTTTCGAAAATCTCAAGCGGGGTGTCCTTCGGCGCTTCCCGCAGAAACAGATAGTTGCTACCAAGAAGAAGGTTCAGCCCGAAAACCGGCACCGCGAACAACATCAGAATCCCGAAGCATTTCGGAAGATTCTTGAAGTTCGGGCGGAAGCCGTCGCTGATGACCCAGATCAAGGGAATCAGGAATAATAGCGAGTGCACCGTTACGGAGTGCAGGTACTGAAAACTGATGAACGGGTACGCGTACCAGTCCGGGGTCAGAAGCGCCGCCAGCGCGCCCGGCATACAGAGGGCGTAACCGAAATCCTTGAGCAGTTGCTTTCCGGAAAAAACCGCCGCGATCTCCATCCAGATCGACAGGGAGCACAGGTGCAGAGGAAGCATCTCGACGATCGTATAATGGCCGATGATCGCCGCCCAGATCCAGCGGGATACTTCCAGGGTGGCCGCGATAATAATCAGTACGCGCTGGACATTCTTTCGCATCGGCTCGCGCGCTTTTTTCAAAAGAATTGCCGTGATAATAATGATCGTGATGCTTATGGCAAGCCAGGTCAGGTGAGTCGGGCTGAAATTCGGGGTGCCAATGACACCCTCGGGGAAATCGGATTGATGCGTCCAGAAAATATCCATATCCTGCCCTCCCGCGATTTATATTACTGTCATTCTATCGTTCGCCGGGGCGGATTGTAAAGACCGCGGTCGACCATGATCATCGGGGTTATTTTTCGCGGGTCAAGTCCGGATCATCGGGGTTATTTTTCGCGGGTCAAGTCCGGATCATCGGCTACTTTTCGCGGGTTATCCCTGATCATCGGGGGTGTATTTCGTGTTATACCCCGGATTTTCCTCCGGACGCATCGCGTTCGGGTAGGCGATATCGGTTTGGATATCAAGGGACATATGCTTAATGCGTTTGAACACCTCGTACGGATCGGCGATATGGAGGAGCGCTCCGGACTGCATCGAAATCGTATTGTTTCCGGAGTTATCGGACCGCGAATAGGGGGTCAGCCGAACGGTGCCGCAGTTGCGAAGCTTTTCGATGATGCCGACCCGGACGCTCGGCTCCCGGACCTGCGAAAACTCAACGAGTTTGACGTCCCGTCCGATTATGCCGGAAGCGATGTAGATGCGCTTATCGGTGATCGCATATTCGATATAGTTCCAATTGATAAAGCGATAGATCGGTCCGATGATCGCGATCCAGACCGGCATCAGGTGAAGGGCAAAGAAGGGGATGACAAAAAAACCCATCGAGCCGAAGCCGTCTCCGCTGGCGAACGCGAAAATAAAAATCGAGTCGAAAGCCCCCCAAACAAGCGCGAACAGATAGAATAACGGCTGGCCGACCACGTAGGTAACGCGGTCCGGTTTGCCCTCCCAGATGAGATGCTCTCCCATATCCAACATCGATCGAATCATGATTCAACCCCCTCGTGCCGAAAAGAACTGCGCCGGTTTTTGCTCTTGATTATAGCACAAGCGATCGCGGCAGCAATCGCGGCTTGAGTATTCACAAGAAAGCGCGCACAAAAGTGCGGCGATAAGTGCCTCAAGTCCCCGGTCAGAACCCGAGATAGAACATATATAAGCCGATCAGGAGGACCGCGACCCCCATAACGATGTTGATGACTTTTGCGGCCGCGCCGTATTTCGGACTGGCGGAGAGTTTACGGACAAAGCCGATCGAGGTCCCCGCAATCACCGCGAGCACCCCGTGCCCGACCGAGTACAGGAGCAGAAGCAGAATGCCCCACAAGAGATTTCCGCTCCCCGCTACGATCGCCAGAAGCGCGACCAGGATCGGGGTGGAACAGGGAGAGGAGAAGACCCCGCCCAGGATGCCGGCCAGAAGGGCACCGATATAGCCGGTCTTCTTGTTTTTCGAAAGAAGATAGCTGGATGGAATGAGATTGAAGACGCCCCAGATTTGAAGGGCCATCAGGACCATGAGGACGCCCAGAAAGATATACCACCAGGAAGCAGAGGTTCCGATGAGGCGGCCGGCCAAAGCGGCGACGGCGCCGAGGACGGTGAAGGTCAGGGCGGTACCCGCCGCGAAGGTCAGTGACAGGCGGAAGGCCTTGCCGGGGTTCTTTTCGCCGACGCCCCCGACGTATCCGATCACCAAAGGAATGCTCGATAAAGAGCACGGCGTAAAGGAGGTGAGGACGCCCCCGAGAAGCGCCATAATAGGCGCCAGCCAAATGTTTTCCTTCATCAACCGCGCCAGCGACTCCAGAATTCCGGTCATTTTGTTACCCCCATATCTTCGAGGATCCGGAGCATTTCGTCCTCGGTCAGCATGCCCTCGTGAAGGGTCAGCGCATGCTCGCCCGTTTCGCGATTGTTATATGTGGTGAATTCAATATCAATGTCCTCGCCGGGAACATACGGGGTGCCGTCGGCATTGATGAACATCTGGGTCGGGATCAGCGTGATCGGGTACCCCGCCGCCGCATCGGTATACTCCCAGACATCGAGAAACTTGACGATCGCTTTTCCCTGCATCGCCTCGTTCACGGCGATCAGGCCGGGCTTCATCCGGCGGCACGGATCGCATCCCTCCGATCCGAAATCGAAAATAATCGGAAGTCCGTAGGACGTCAATTTCTCCAGGTCCATTTTGTCGGTTTCCAGGAGGAAATCTTCATTCGCCTCGATTGTGGTTTCGGCAGGATCGTTTTCGCCGCTCGAATTCGGGGCTTCGGCAAGGCCGTTTTCGCCGCTCGAAAAAGAAGGCGCCGTCTGCTTCGTAGTAACCGTATCGGCGTTCTTATAGAGCCAGATTCCCCCGATCGCGATCACGATCACAACGGGAATCAGTATTTTTACAAGCAATTTATTATTCATGGTTCGCCTCCTTTAAGGTCCGGACAACAGCCGCCCTCGACGGTCGGTATCGTTTCGATAAGCCCCGCGGCAAACAGACATCCGGACCGGTTGATCGAGTAATAGGTCCACTTGCCTTCCCGCCGGTCGGTTACCAGCCCCGAGTCGCAAAGTATCTTCATATGATAGGAAAGGGAGGACTGGGGAAGATCCAGTTCGTCCTTAATCGCGCACGCGCACCGCTCGCAACCCTTGAGCATGGCAAGGATCCGAAGCCTTCGCTCGTCGGCCAACGCGTTAAAAATCTTCGCTTGTTTTTCAATCGTCGGGCTCATCATGTCACCTCAAATCCAAAAAACTAGATATGTATATTATGCGGGACATATTCAAAAAAGTCAATATGTTCGCGGAAAATACTCTTCACCCGGTTCCGTGAAACATTACAAAATCAATATACTGTGATGAAGTGCAGAGGTAAGCTAAAACAGGACACAGGGAGGTAGAAATAGGACACAGTGATTTAGCAGTATGGACAAAGAAGAAATCACTGTTGGAAAAGTCAATATCCCAAAGTGAACAGGAGGAGTTCCGTGATATACACAGCAGAAGAAAGATTGGACATTGGACGTCGGGTTCACGAGAGAGAACTTACCCGACGGGAGGTTGCCATAGAATACAAAATCAGTCTGTACACGGTATGAGATTTCGTGAGCGTGGATCGATCCTACTAGATGCGCCGAAATGGCCGGTTTAGTAGGATTTTTTCGAGGCGGAAGCGCGGTTGAGCGCGGATCGATCCTACTAGTTGCGTTGAAATGACCGGATTAGTAGGATTTTTTCGAGG
>CAZCLK010000015.1:0-44296 GCA_964499575.1 uncultured Oscillospiraceae bacterium
TAATGCAGTAATGGTTTGTCAGAGGTCTCCATACCCCCGGTGCGTTCGGATATTTCACGAAGGGTCATGATCAACAGTTGCTCGCATGAGGATTTTAACTGTTCGATATTGAGTTCCGGAAAATCTCTGGAAATCAAGGGAACCAGTGCGGAAGACATGTCCGAGACAGATTTGGCTCCCGCTTTCGGTATGAAATCGACGTCCGTTATGGACATGTTCTTTTCGGAAAGATCGCGGTTAATTCCGTTATAGATCTGACCGAGCAGAGAACTTTGTATTTTGCGCTTTACATTTCGAATGCCGGCACGAACAAAATAACCGGCGGTCAAAGCTCCTCCGAAAACGATAACAGTAACAATGATCGTAATAATCAAAGGATCCATCGGCACACTCCTTCAAAGCGGTTCGACTCTTTTGGTGAACCGCGCTCTCATTTAATCAGAATAGTCAGTAGTTATAGAAAATACTGCGCTTCATTCGAATGAGCGGCAATTGATTACCGGTCTGTCCGACCCATTCCTTCGGAAGATACTTGTCGAGGCCGCTTGCGAATCGCAGAGGAATCCCGGTCATCGCGGAAGCCTCCATTAAAATCGGGTATGATATTTCGAGTTCTTCCCCGGTCGTTTCGTTCAGGAGGTTGGAATTGTCAATCAAACCGTAGATCGGAAGATCCGCCGCTGCGGACAGTTTCATTGCGGTCTCCGCTATGCCCTTGGCGTCCACCGTAAAAGGCCGGAATGTATTGACGACCATAAACACTCGAAAATCGGTACCCTCAATGCGTTTTTTAAGGCCCGCCAACACCTTGGCGCCCAAATCCTCGCCGCCGACATCGATTACCCCGATGCTGTCCGGATTATCGAAAACCGAGTTGACCTCGGCAGGTATCGCGGGTACGTCGACATTCGTATTGGCAAAGATCGGCGCCACGACCCGAATTCCTTCTCCCTGCAAGAGCGCTTTTGCATCCGCGGACCGATAGAACGGGTTGACGGTATCCAAATCGACCAGGGTCACTTGCCTTTGGGGATACGCCTCGGACAGCATTCGGGCGAAATGAACGGAAACCTCGGATTTTCCGCTCCCGTAGGCTCCGAGGAAGATGAAAAGTTTCGGACGGCCGGCATCCGTACTCCGTTCTTCGCCTTTTACAATCTTCTTCACGCTTCGTGCCTCCCGGATCTAAAAACGATTGGTTGACGGAATCGCATTCCTGTAATTTAATGGGTAATAGAGCGCGCTCTTCACTAGTAGATTACCACACACAGCGCTTTGATAAAATACGATAAGCAAACCGATATAAACCTTCAGGGGGTCAGTATGTTTTCAATTTTTCGTCGCAAGGCCATCCCTTCAGAATCCAAGCCGGAATCCGACTCCGGAGCGGCCGGATCAAATCCGGGGTCGGACACGGCTCTGATCGCCGTGATTGCCGCGGCCATCGCCCGTTACCGCGAGCAGGATCCCTCCGTCTCACCCGCAGTCGGCTTCATCGTACGTCGCGTACGTCGCGTTTGACGATGCCGGTATCGTTTTCGATCGGATCGATGGATAAAGGACAAAAACCCGTGTTTCAAAGCGGGCGCACGAAGCGAGAATGAAATATTTCGTATTGCTCGGTGACGGTATGGCGGATCGGCCTGTACCGGAACTTCAAGACCAAACCCCACTACAAGCGGCATTCACCCCGAACGCCGACCGGTTGTCGGCTCAATCCCTTTGCGGGATGGTCCAAACGATCCCCGAAGGTATGGAGCCCGGAAGCGGACCGGCCAATATGGCGGTCATGGGCTATGATCCGGCACGATACTATACCGGACGCTCACCGATCGAAGCGGTTAGTTTGGGGATTGATATGAAGGCTGAAGATATCGTTTTCCGATGCAATCTGGTCACGTTATCCCGAGCGGAAAGCGGGGTACACAAAGACAGCATCATGGCGGATTATTCGGCCGGGGAGATCTCCACCGCGGAGTCCGCCGAATTAATCGCGGCGTTGGACGCTGAACTATCCTCCGAAACCGTTCATTTTTATGCCGGTCGCAGTTACCGCCATTGCATGGTCTGGAAAAACGGACCGTCTGAAATCACTCTGACCCCGCCCCACGATATCAGCGGGAAACGCATTGAAAAATATCTTCCGGAGGGGGACGGCTCGGCATTTATTCTACGTTTGATGAAGCAATCCGAAACGTTGCTCCGCAACCACCCGGTGAATCTCCGGCGGGCGGAACTCGGGAAAAACACAGCCGACTCCATTTGGCTTTGGGGACAGGGCACACGCCCGGAATTGCCGTCTTTTGAATCCGTTTACGGAAAAACCGGCGCGGTGATATCCGCCGTGGATCTGGTTTTCGGTATCGGCCGGCTGATCGGTCTGGAGCTCATTGAGGTTCCCGGCGCGACCGGGAATCTGAATACCGATTTCAAGGGCAAGGCAAGCGCCGCAATCCGGGCTTTCGATTCCGGAAAGGATTTTGTCTACCTGCATGTGGAAGCTCCGGATGAGTGCGGTCATCAGGGCGATCCGACCGGAAAGGTTAAAGCGATCGAACGGATCGATGCCGATGTGCTCGGTCCGGTCAGCGAATGGCTTTTCAAAAACAAAGCCCGGACCGGAGAGGATTTCAGGCTCCTTTTTCTGCCGGATCACCCGACGCCGATATCGCTCCGCACCCACACGAGCGAGCCGGTTCCCTTTATGCTGTATGCAAGCGTCTCAAGCGCCGGAAACGGCGCGAAGGCCTATAGCGAAGCCGAAGCCGGGGCTACCGGACTGTTTTTCGATTCCGGACCGGCTCTTTTTCGTTATTTTATCGGCTCCTGAAATGGATATCCGATCCGCGATTACCGGATCGGCTTTTCTTTGTAAATCCCGTGCTACAACTCCGCGATCGTCACGCCGTCACCGCCTTCACCGGGGCCTCCGAGCCGGAAGCCCGATACACGGGGATCCCTCTTGAGCGTTGACGTGACCACCGAACGGAGTACTCCGCCGCCTTTTCCGTGAACAATCCGAACCGTCTTGATTCCCGAGAGAACGCAGTTATCCAAATATCGATCCAATTCGATCCGTGCCTCTTCCGATGTCTTTCCGAGAAGCATCAATTCCGACACGGTATTCTGTGCGCGATTCATGCGAATTTTTTCCGCGGAGGAAAGCGGTTTGATCGTTCCCGCCCGGTTCTTGCGTGAAGTTTTACCGTTTGGCGCCGGTGTGTCTTCCTCCGGGATCATCAGGGATTCCGAAGGCACGGTCACGCGCACGCCCCCCGCCTCGAGGACACAGGCCCCACGGGAATCGGGAAGCTTGACCAAAGTTCCGACTCCCCCGATAACGGAGGAAAAATAGGTATCTCCGATTTTCAGTTCACCCGGCTTTTCACCCGGCAAACCCGATTGTGAGCGTTCCCTGGATTCGGCCTCGAGATCAGAGATCCCGGCCCGCAGATTATTGCGGATCCTTCGAAGCATATCCTCCGATTCGCGTTGGTTTTTCTCTTTGATACCCGCCTTCATTTCGGCGAGAATGCGATCGCACTCGTCAATTGTCTCGGAAAGGATTGCCTTTTTCTCTTCGCGGGCGGAATCGAGGACCTGTTGCTTTCCCGCTTCCAATGCTTTTTTTTGTTTTTCAAGATCTTCGGACTGTTTTTTGACCAGGTCGCGCATATCGCGGATCTCTTTCCTGAGCTTTTCGCTTTCCCGATTCTTCTGCTCGGCTGCGGAGAGCAGTTCTTCGAAACGAATCCCCTCCTCGGTCAAAAAAGTCCGGGCAGTACTTATAATCGCTTCGGGGAGCCCGAGTTTCTGCGAAATGACAAACGCGTTGCTGACGCCGGGAAGGCCGATCAGGAGTCGATAGGTGGGCGACAGCGTATCGGTGTCGAATTCACAGCACGCGTTCTCGACCCCTTCTGTGTTAATGGCATAGCCCTTAAGTTCCTTGTAATGCGTCGTTGCGACCGTCACCGCGCCGCGCCTGAAAAACTCGTCAAGAATGGCCGTTGCCAAAGCCGCCCCCTCGGACGGATCGGTTCCGGATCCCAGTTCATCGACCAAAACCAAGGTCGACGCATCGGCATCCGCGAGGATCGATACGAGATTTCTCATGTGCGAAGAAAAAGTCGACAGACTTTGTTCAATGCTCTGCTCGTCTCCGATATCCGCCAGGACCTTTCGAAAAACCGCAATCTCGGAATGATCGAGACACGGGACGGCGAGCCCTGCCATCGCCATGAGCGTCAAGAGCCCGCAGGTCTTGAGCGAAACCGTTTTACCTCCGGTATTCGGACCGGTCACGACAAGAGTCCGGAATGAAACGCCGACTTCAAAATCAATCGGTACAACAACATCTGAGGGGATCAAAGGATGTCGTGCCTTTCGAAGGACGATACGTCCTTCTTCATTCAGGATCGGTACCGTTGCTTTCATGAGCGAGGCAAGCTCCGCCTTTGCAGCAAGATCATCGATTTCCCCGATCCGTGTGACATCCGCTCTTAAATGATCCGAGACCGATGCGACCTTGACCGAAAGATCGGAAAGAATCCGGCGGATCTCTTCGCGTTCGGCGGACAGGTATTCCCGGATCCGGTTATTGGCCTCGACCACCGCCATCGGCTCAACAAAAACGGTTTGACCGGATGATGAGGTGTCATGAACAATTCCGGGAACCTCGGAACGCTTCTCCGCCCTGACCGGAACCACATAACGGTCGTTTCTGAGCGTAACGAGTTGCTCCTGCAGATCCGCGGAATGGTTTCTGATTAACCGCTCGAGGGTCTCCCGGATTCCGGATTGTGCGTCACGGATCTTTCGTCTGAGCAAAAATAACGCGTCACTGGCGCGGTCGTTCATCTCGTCCTCGGAGATGATGCAGAACGAGATGTCCTTTTCGAGCAAAGGCTCCGTAATCAGGAGCCGAATGCGCTCGCAGAAAAGATTATCGGAAATATCCGACTTTTCTAAAGTCTTGCGGATCCGCTCGACGGAACGCAAAAAACCGGCGATGTCCAGCAAATCCTTCATCGACAGCGTACCGCCGGATTCCGCGTAATTCAGCGATGGACGGATATCGTTAATGCCCGTGATCGGCGTACGGCCTTCGCGGTCAAAATAATCAATCGTATCCGCGGTCTTTCGCATCCGCTCACGAACGCAATCAAAATCGCCGCTCGGAAATAAAGCATCGCAAGATTCTCTCCCGTACGGTGTGCGTGCCAAATCGATCAATCGGGCTTTAATTTTGTTGAACTCAAGGGTATCCAGGACTCTTCCCTTGAGAAGATATCCGTCCGCCGCTTCTTCAAAACTCTGAATCATACAGTATCCTGACCGCTCTTCGCGTTTGAATCATCGGGGTCGGCTCCGGCTTCTTCCCGATCCTTTTCATCGTCACCCAAATCCTCATAGTTGCGGACGGCCGTGACCGCATAACGGACCGTCGAATACGTCGCCATCAGGACCGGTGCGATGAAGATGTAATGTGCGAGATATTGTGTATCCTTATCCAGAAAAAACAATACGGCGAGCGCAATGACAAAAAGAACCGTTGAAGCCTTGCCGTACCACTTGGCGTGTACAACAAGCTTTCTCTGCTGAAGAAAATACGCTCCGCCCAGAATCATAAAAATCTCCTTGATCAGGATGAAGATAACGACCCACAGGGGCATTTTTCCGATCAGAAGCATCATGAAAGCGGTCGTGAACTGAAACACCTTGTCGACAAAGGGGTCATAGATTTTTCCGAAGTCGGAAACCATCTTATACCTGCGGGCGATGAATCCATCCGCGGCATCCGTCAGCCAGATCGCAACAAAAAAGGAAAACGCGACCATGCTGAAAACCCATGCGGTATGCCCTTCCCCCTTGCTGAGGAAGATAAAATATCCCATGAAGGGTATGGCCGCAAGGCGGATCGTGGTAAGAATATTCGGAAGGGTCCACTCCATACGAAGATTACTCGCCATAGATAAATCCTTTACAACAGATATTTCGATCGATCCAGCTCCTCGGGCTTGATGGTCTTCTTCATCGCAAGGCCCTTTTCGATATCGACGTCCGAGATCTCCCCGTTACGATATACAACCAGCCTGTTAAGTTTTCCTTGGCGGATACACTCCACGGCATGGATCCCCATGAGGCTTGCCATCAGACGGTCGCGAAGCGTCGGACTGCCCCCGCGTTGCAGATGCCCGAGGATCGTCGGTCTGGCCTCAATGCCGGTCGCCTCTTCGATGCGCGTCGCTATATCGGTCGCGTCTCCGACGCCCTCCGCAACAATGACAATATAGTGTCGTTTACCCATATTACGGCATGCCAGAATCGTACGGACCACGTCCCGTTCAAAATCAAACGGCAGTTCGGGGATCAGTACAACCTCCGCTCCGGTCGCAATCCCGACGTTCAGGGCAATATATCCGGCTCTTCTCCCCATGACCTCAATGACACTGCATCGCTCATGAGAAGATGCGGTATCCCGGAGTTTGTCAATCGCCTCCATCGCCGTATTCATGGCCGTATCGTAGCCGATTGTGTACTCCGTGCACGCGATGTCGTTATCGATGGTCCCCGGAAGACCGATGACGGGAATCCCGATGCGCGCAAGATCTCTGGCTCCGCGGTACGATCCGTCCCCGCCGATTACCAGCAGGGCTTCGACGCCGAACACTTTGCACATCTGCGCTCCCTTAACCACTCCCTCGGGCGTCTCAAAGGTCTTGGAACGCGCGGTCATCAAAAAAGTACCGCCTCTTTGAAGTGTCTCCGAGACCTGACGGGTCCCGATCTCATCAAACTCGCCCTTCCACAGGCCGTGAAATCCGCGCGTGATTCCGAACACCTTGATCCCGAAATATCCGGCGGCACGAACGACCGCCCGAATGCTGGCGTTCATGCCGGGAGCGTCACCGCCGCTCGTAAGAATACCGATTGAGTTAATCTTCGGTCGTTCGCTCTCCGGTATCTGATCATAGTTCGTCGCTTTGAGTGATTGAAGGTCCGGTAAATGAGTCAAAGAATATTCTTCGGTCATACATTTATCCTTTCGAGGATGTCTTGCATTCTCGTGTTATTTGCCGCCATTACTGATTTGTGCAGAGTTTCTTTCCCATTATACATACTCCGGTCGAAAACGTGAATCTCTCAATTCAAAAACATCTGTTTGCTCCTTTTACAAAATCACGACATTGTCGCGCCCGCAAACACGGATAATTTCTTTTATTATGTCGTCGTTCAATTCCACGGCATACAGGCCGGGAAGTTCGACCGTTCGTTTCTCGCGCGAAAAGTACATGATCACGGGTACGGACCCGCGGAAATATCCCAGCGTAGCAAGAATACGTGCGTACTCACTGTCCTTTTCACTGCCGTGATAACAAATCGCCAGTTTCTGTTTGTTCACCGTTCCGTTACCCGGATCGTCCGACTGCCTTTCATCGTCCGTCCCGTCGGGGGCGACCCTGTCCGGAGCCGAAGCGTCATGTGAAAACGTAGCGGGCTCATCCCCTGCGCGCTCCTCGCCGTTATGCATAAGCTCCTCGAAATGCTCGGCGATCAACTTGGGTTCCTCGTCCTCCCGCATGCTGATTTTTCCGGACACGAGGAGCGCCCGGTTCTCTTTGAGCAGCGCCGAGTACTGCCGATACGTATTCGGGAAGACAATCACCTCGAACGGCCCGGTGATGTCCTCCATCTGAACAAAGGCCATCAATTCCTGCTTTTTGGTGGTCTTTGTTGTGCACGACACGACCATGCCGGCCATGATCGCGTGTTGCTGATCACGGATCACTTTGTCGGGCACCGTATTCTCCTCGTCAAAATCGTTCCGGAACATCAAACTATCCACGGTTGTCTGCCGGGCAATCGCTTGCGTATAGCCTTCAAGCGGGTGTCCGGACACATAAATGCCGAGCACCTCTTTTTCGCGCGAAAGCATCTCCGATACAATAAACTCTTCGATATCCGGGTATTGCGGCTCACTTTCGACCTTTTCGATCCCGGACCCGTCCATCGAAAAAAGCGACAATTGGCCTTCCATTAAGTGTTTACGGGCATTCTGAAGTTGAGCGATAAACGGATCGGATGCCGCGATCAACTGCGCTCGCGGAACGCCGAAGAGATCCAGCGCGGACGCAAAAATCAGGCTCTCGACCATCTTTTTATTGATGTCCAACTTATCCATGCGTCTGAGGAAATCTCCGAAAGAGCCAAACGGTCCGTTCTGTTTGCGCTCGTCGATCAAACGGTTGATTGCCGCCTCTCCGACGTTCTTAATCGCAGAAAGGCCGATCCGTATGCGCCCCTGACCTTCCGTAGTGAACTTCGCGAGACTTGAATTGATATCGGGCGGCAGAACTTTAATGCCCATTCGCTTGCATACACCGATGTACCATGCCGCCTGTGACAAATTGCCCCGATAACTGTTGAGCATCGCCGCCATGAATTCGGTCGGGTAATAGAACTTCAAATACGCCGTATAATAGCCCACTACCGCATACGCGGCCGCATGGGACTTGTTGAAGGCATACCCGCCGAACTGTGCCACTTCATCGAAAAGCTTCTCTGCCGTCTTCTCGGGAACGCCCCGTTTGATCGCCCCGTCCACTCTTCTTTGCATATCGTCAAAACCACCGTAAATAAATGTTTTTCGGTGTTTCTCAATCTCGTCGCTCCTTTTTTTGGACATCGCGCTTCGAATCTTATCCGATTGTCCCATCGAAAAACCGGCCAGATCCCGGACAATCTGCATGACCTGCTCCTGATAGACGATACAACCGTAAGTCATGTTCAGGATGGGCTCCAGCAAAGGATGTTCATATCGGATCTGCGAAAAGTCATGCCGGGCTTTTACATACTTCGGAATCTGTTCCATCGGCCCGGGGCGATAGAGCGAGATCCCTGCGATGATATCTTCCATCCCCGTCGGCGCCAGTTCCTTCATAAAGGACGTCATTCCGGCACTTTCCAATTGAAATATTCCCTCCGTGTCGCCCCTGCCGATCATTTCGAAAATGTTCGGGTCGTCCATCGGAATCCGATCAAAATCGATGCGGACCCCCCGATTCTCAAGGACCATCCCGGCAGTGTCTCTCATCACGGTCAATGTACGCAGCCCCAGAAAATCAAATTTCAGAAGACCGATGGCCTCGACGTTACTTTTGGCGAATTGAACGACAACCGAATCCTCGTTCTTCGCGAGCGGGGCCAGATCCGTCAGCGGCACGCTTGAAATAACAACGCCGGCCGCATGTGTCGATGCGTGCCGGGGCATCCCCTCGAATTTCATCGCCGTATCCAGAACCTGTTTTGTAATCGGGTTCGCATCATATTCGCTCTTGAGTTCGGGGGAGAATTCCAGCGCTTTTTGTATGGTCATACCCAACGCGCCGGGAATCATCTTGGCCATGCGGTCCGACTGTGCATACGGAACGTCCAAAGCGCGCGCGACATCCCGCACACACGCTCTGGCCGCGAGCGTTCCGAAGGTGATGACTTGGGCAACCCGGTCTTTGCCGTATTTTTCGGTGACGTAATCAATCACTTCCTGCCGGCGCTCGTAGCAAAAATCAATATCGAAGTCCGGCATACTGACGCGTTCGCTGTTCAGAAAACGCTCAAAAATCAGTCCGAAACGGATCGGATCGATGTTGGTAATCCCCAACGCGTAGGCCGCAAGAGATCCTGCGCCGGATCCTCTGCCCGGACCGACGACGATCCCGTGATCCCGGGCATATTTGATGAAATCCCATACGATCAAATAATAGTCCGTATAGCCCATTTCATCGATGATTCTAAGCTCGTAATCGAGCCGTTGACGATATTCGTCGATGCGGACAGGATCGCTAATGCCGGCTATGCGCTCCCGCAAGCCTTCGTCCGACAAAGTTTTCAAATAATCCGCATGATCTTCAAAAGAAGAAGGGATCTCAAACGTCGGTAAATGAATGTTCCCAAAGGTATATCCGGCGTGGCACATGCTCGCAATCCTGGACGTATTTTCGAGCGCGGAGGGGACGTTGGCAAAATACTCGAGCATTTCCGTCTCCGACTTGATGTAAAAGTCATCTGTCGGCATCCTCATCCGGTCTTTATCCGAGATGCGTTTTCCGGTCTGCATACAAAGAAGAACGTCGTGAGCTTCGGCGTCCGAGCGGTTCGAATAATGACAGTCATTTGTTGCGACAAGCGGTATTCGGGTCTCATTCGATAATCGGATCATATATTGATTCACCCGAGCCTGTGCCGGGATCTGATTGCTCTGAATCTCAAGATAAAAATGATCCTTGCCGAAAACTTCGGCATATTTCAAAGCGACTTCTTTTGCCTTGTCAAAATCCTCCCGGAGGAGTGCCTGCGGTATTTCACCGCCCAGGCACGCCGAGAGCGCGATCAATCCTTCGTGATGTTCGGTCAGAAGCTCGAAGTCGATCCGGGGGCGATAATAAAAGCCTTCGATAAACCCCTTCGAAACCAAACGGTTGAGATTGATGAGGCCTGTTTGATTTTCGGCCAAGAGGACCAGATGGTACGGCTCCCGGTCCTCGGCTCCCTCCTTCAAAAATCTGCTGCGCGGTGCGACATAGCACTCGCATCCGATAATCGGATGAATCCCCGCCTTCTCCATAGCCGAGAAAAACTTGACCGCCCCGTACATCACTCCATGATCGGTGATGGCACAGGAAGACATGCCCAGTTCTTTCAGTTTGCCTGCAAGATCATCGATTCGTATCGCGCCGTCCAGAAGACTGTATTCCGTATGAAGATGCAGATGGGTAAACCCCTTGAGCGAAGCGGGTTCGGTGCTCATAACGGTTCTCTCTTTCTAACGCTTCTGATCTCCCTTAATAATTATCAGGAGATCTCTTAATCGTGCCGCCTCCTCGAAATCCAACTTTTTGGCCGCTTCCTTCATTTCTTTTTCGATCCGGACCGCAAGTTTATCGAGTTCGGCTTTCGTCATCGGCGGCTTCTTTCCTTCCGCCATGAGCGTCACGGTTTCTTCCGACATTTTGGATTCCGCTTCGAGCGATGCGATGGTGTCCAGGACGTTACGGACCTCCTTCACGATGCTCCGCGGTGTGATTCCGTTCTTTATATTATATGCGATTTGAATCTCGCGGCGGCGATTGGTTTCGGAAATTGCCTGAAACATGGAGTCTGTGACATTGTCGGCGTAAAGGATCACGCGCCCGTTGACATTGCGCGCGGCACGCCCGATGATCTGGATGAGTGAGCGGGCGGAACGGAGGAATCCTTCCTTGTCGGCATCCAGTATGACCAGCAGCGAGACCTCCGGCAGGTCAAGACCTTCCCGGAGCAAATTGATACCGACCAGCACATCAAAACTTCCCTGACGCAAATCGCGCAAAATTTTCATTCGTTCAACCGTTTCGATATCCGAGTGAAGGTACTTGACGCGCACATTCTCGTCCCGTAAAAAATCGGTCAAGTCCTCGGCCATCTTCTTTGTCAGCGTCAGGACCAGCGTGCGCTCTCCTCTTTGAACGTTTTCGCGAATCTCTGAAAGCAGATCCTCGATCTGGCCTTCGACCGGCCGGACCGCGATTTCCGGATCGACCAGGCCGGTCGGCCGTATGATCTGTTCCGCCGTATTCATGCTGTGCCGGGCTTCGTATACAGACGGCGTTGCGGAAACAAAGATGGTCTGACCCATGCGCTTCTCGAATTCATCAAACATCAGCGGCCTGTTGTCAAAGGCTGACGGCAGGCGGAATCCGTACGCGACAAGGCTCTCCTTACGGGAACGGTCGCCGTTATACATCGCGCCGACCTGCGGAATGGTCACATGAGATTCGTCGATCATCAGAAGGTAGTCCTTCGGGAAAAAATCCATCAGCGTATAGGGCGGAGAACCCGCCTCTCTTTGAGACATGTGTCTCGAGTAGTTCTCGATGCCCTTGCAAAACCCGGTTTCGCGAAGCATTTCAAGATCGTAACGCGTCCGCTGCTCGAGCCGGTATGCCTCGATCACCTTGCCCAGACCGCGAAGTTCCTCCACCCGTTCTTCGAGTTCCGACTCGATCGTCTCCATGGCTCGCTCTACCTTCTCATCCCCCGTTGCGTAATGTGACGCCGGAAAGATCGAAGTATAGTTTCTGGAGAACTGAACTTTCCCCGTGATGTGATGGACCTCCGTAATCTTTTCGATCTCGTCTCCGAAAAAGCTGACGCGCGTCAGGAGTTCCTCCGACCAAGGAGGAAAGATGTCGATGGTGTCTCCCCGCACCCGAAATGTTCCGCGGGTCAGTTCATAATCGTTGCGGACGTACCGGATCGATATCAACTCGGTAATGACCCGGTCTCTCGATTTCTTCATACCCGGCCGCAAGTTGACCATCAAATCCCTGTAATCCCGGGGGTCACCCAAGCCGTATATACACGACACCGAAGCGACGACAATCACGTCCCGGCGCTCCAACAGAGACGACGTTGCGCTGTGACGCATCCGTTCGATCTCATCATTGATGTCCGAGTCTTTCTCAATGTACGTGTCCGATGCGGCGATATATGCTTCCGGCTGATAATAGTCATAGTAAGACACAAAAAACTCGACCGCGTTATCGGGGAAAAGCGCCTTGAATTCGGCGCACAGCTGAGCTGCGAGGGTCTTGTTGTGCGCAATGATCAGCGCCGGCCTTTGCGTTCGCTCAATAACCTGAGCCATCGTAAAGGTCTTGCCCGAGCCGGTAACACCCAGGAGCGTTTGCGCCGGTAATCCGCGATTCAGCCCGTCGACAAGACTGTCGATTGCCGCCGGCTGATCGCCCATCGGTTTCATATCGCTTGCGATGCGAAAAGGAGTCATAGGTAATCGGGTCTGATCGGCACTCAATAAATCGGACACAACATTCACCTCCAAGAGAAGAATACCACTGGGAGAACAATTGTTCAATTTCATTTTTTTATCCCGTACCGTTCCGCGGCATATTGCTCAGGAAAAAACCGGATCGATCCCGCGAATTCGTCAAATGGTAAAAATTTTCCCGATTTTAAATATTCCATCGTACAAGTCGCGGAAACGGTATTATAATATTATGAAAACGGTATAACAAGGAGGCTTCGATCATGTTTCCGACAATCCAGGTGACCCGAACCACTCAGCCGAGAAAGCGTCCGAATCCGGGCGACCCGCTTCCTTTCGGTGTATTTTTCACCGATCATATGTTCTCGATGGATTATGTCGAAGGACAAGGTTGGATCAATCCGAGAATTGAACCGTTCGGCCCGATTTCGATCGAGCCGACCGCGATGGTTTTTCACTACGGGCAGGCTGTTTTCGAGGGATTAAAGGCGTATCGCTGCCCGGACGGAAGCATCAACCTGTTTCGCCCGACTCTGAATTTCGAGCGATTGAATCTGTCCGACGAGCGATTGGTCATTCCGTGGATCGACCCGGAATTCTGTGTTCACGCAACCAAGGAATTGGTGCACCTCGACAGTGACTGGATCCCGGCGGGCGACGGTGAATCCCTTTATATCCGCCCCTTCGTGTTCGCGACCGACCCGTACCTCGGTGTTCGGCCTTCAAAAACCTACCGTTTTATGATCCTTCTGTCTCCTTCCGGCGCGTACTATCCCCAGGGTATTGACCCCGTAAAGATTTATGTTGAGGACCGGTATGTTCGCGCGGTCCGGGGCGGTACGGGATTCACCAAATGCGCCGGCAACTATGCCGCAAGCCTGATCGCTCAGGATATCGCCCACAAGAAGGGTTATGTACAGGTTCTGTGGTTGGATGGTGTTGAGCAAAAATACATTGAAGAAGTCGGATCGATGAACATCCTGTTCGTCATTGACGGCAAGTTGGTTACGCCCGAACTGAACGGCAGTATCCTTCCCGGAATCACCAGAAGATCCTGTATCGAATTGGCCCGCTCTCTGGGCATGCCCGTCGAAGAGAGGAAGATCTCCATCGACGAGATCATCGAAGCGGGAAAGAGCGGCCGGTTGACCGAGTCGTTCGGATCCGGTACCGCGGCGGTGATTTCTCCGGTCGGTCTTCTGCGGTACGGCGACATGGAGATTACGATCAACAATAATGAGATCGGTCCGGTCGCACGCAAATTCTACGATACGATCACCGGCGTTCAAAAAGGTGTTGTCGAAGATAAACTCGGGTGGATTACCAAGGTCTGATCCTTTCATCAATCCGGAAGAGGGTGTTCTACTAAACGCCCTCTTTTTATGCGTCCGATTCATTATTTCGTCTCAATACGGTTTGAAATATGTCAATTATGGTTTATAATATGAATTCATTTCATGTTTTCGAGGTGACCATTGAATCCCTTTTTATATTTTCGGAAAAAGACCGGCCTGACACAGGAAGAGGTCGCGGATATTCTCGGGCTTGACCAAACAACGGTCTCAAGGTGGGAATGCGGCCGTAAGTTCCCCCGGGCCGAACGCCTGACCGGAATTGCCGGACTCTATCGATGTTCGGTCGACGATCTGCTCAAACCGAACCTTGAATTGTAGTCAGCATTAATTGACTTAATTAGCGTGAAATGATACATTTCATTTATGAGGACCCGTATATTGAAACGGAGGCCGGTATGAATGACGCTCCCATATTAAGACGATTTATAGCGCTGATTATCGATTTATTTATTACAATATCGCTGTTCTGCGGAATTGTGCTGGTTGTCCAATATCTGGAATTCGAGGTTCCGATCCGGGCCTTTGTCAAAGGCAACCGCGAGATTATGCTGATCGGGTACCTGTCCTATACGGTTTTTTACTTTCTATACGAGCTTTTCTTTTCCGGACTGCTCAGCACCACGCCCGGCAAGATCATCGTCAATGCGGAAGACGAGTACAGCCGCGGCCACACGTTCGGGAATGTGTTGGTCCGTTGCTTTCTTAAGACGATTACGGTCATGCTCGGGCCTTTGACCATGTTGATCTCTTTGATTGTCGCGATTTTCGGCAGATCCACCCGGGTCATTCATGATTTGGCCGCACGTACGCGTGTTACCTTGGAGACCCGGAATTCAAGGCTGATCGGGTTGTTCTTTTTGGCGGCGGCGATCGCGATATTCGCATACTTCTATTCGAATAATCTGAAGGATCTCGTGTTTGATATCAACGACATTAACCTGCCGCATCTATACGAGTAATTCCTGAGGAAAGACAACCCCCCAAGAGGATCGTAACCGATCCATCAAGGCCATAATGGCGCGTGTTTCGGACAAGGGCATGATTGCGCTTTCCTTTTTTCCGGAGCGCACACACTCCGCCACTTCGGCCGCCTCATATTGATATCCTGTCGAAAGGTATTCGGGTTCGAAGACCTCGATCGGCCGGCTTTTAATGAATCCGTCCGAATCTTTTTCGAAAAGAGACGCGCTTCTGCCCATCCAAAAGTCCTTGATCTCGATAGATCCGTTGGTCCCGACGATCCGCATCGAATTGGAAAATGCGTTATCGATCGAAACCGAGGCACTCGCGGTCGGCAAATCTTTCCCGAAGGGTCTTTCCCGCTCCGGGTATCGAAAAACGACCTCGAACGAAGCATCCACGCCCGTCACCGCTTTGGTCACCGTCGTCATGATTTCTTTCGGGTCACTGCCGAAAAGCATCGAAAAAAACGAGACCGGATACACGCCCAAATCCAAAAGTGCTCCTCCGCCCTTCTCAAGAGCGACCGTCCGCCTGCTCTCCTTTGTCATTAACGTCATTCCGAAATCCGAGTATGCGCGGATCGGGATACCGATGCGGTCGTTTCGGATCCATTCCATGACTTTTCGCGTGACCGGCAGGAATCGGGTCCACATCGCTTCCATCAGAAAAACGTTATTTTCCCGGGCGCAACGAATCATCGAATCGGTTTGAGCCGCATTCAAGGCGAACGGTTTTTCACACAGGACGGGTTTTCTGCAGGACAGAAAAAGCTCGGCCGTCTCGGCATGCTGCGTGTTGAGGTTTGAAATATAAACCGCATCGATGCTCGGGTCCGAAGCGAGTTTGTCGTACGAGTCATAGGATACGGCATCCGGGAACAGCGCGGCGTGTTCCGAAACAAAAGCATCCGCGCGTTCCTTGCTGTTGGAAGCGACCGCCCCGAGGGTCACGTCTTGAAGTGCCGTCAGTCCGGCAGCGAACCGTCGGGCGATTGCGCCGGGGCCGGCGATACCAAATCGAAAAACGCTCATATTCTTCCTCCTTTGAATCCGTCACGGCTTACGTATCAACGCTCCGCGCCAACAACCTACCGTGATTGATAGGGAATGGTCTCGGTTACGCGAACGATCTGATCCAGGCGCTCGCCCGCATTATAGCGGGAGACCGAAAGGGTGTCGTGCGGTCCTCTGTCGATCGCCTTGATGATGATGAACGCCGTGTTATTGACCCGATCTTTCAGACGGTCGGGGTCAAGTTCCTGCTCCAGAAAAGCGGAAGCATCCAACGGTGTACCCCGAACAAACCCGCCTTCTTCCTGCAGATTGAGGTTCTTGGTTTCTTTCATCTCCGAGAGGATCGGGGCATTATACTCAAACGACTCGAAAAAGACGATCGGGATCTGCGCTTCATCGAACGGAACATAGTCCGATCTGTTGACGGTAATTTCACGGTAAATGTCCGAAGTCCCGTCATTGTTCGCGTCGACAAAAATGCCGGACTCGTTATAGTACAGGTCGACACCGTTTAAAGAACGAAGCGTGTTATTGTACACAACGTCGTATGCTTCATAGAGTTTTCTTCTGAACTCATATTTTCGGCCGGGAAGAAGCGAACTCAATCCGGCGCTCGCGTAGAGTTTATCGCCCGCGTAGATACTGTCGATACAGTACATCACATCGATATTGTCTCTTTCCTCCGGCGTCAGTGCGGACACAAATATCCGTGCGCCCCGAAAATCATCCGTCCCCGCGCCGAACGCGACCAGAATCACGTCATACGCCGGTTTATCAGCCCGGATTCTGTCCGCGATCGTCAGAAGACATGCGACGCCCGACGCGTTCGCGTGGATCCCGTCGTAAATTCGCGGAACCTCCGTCGGCGCGGCCGTTCCCTGCGTACCTTCAACCGTATCGTCCGCGGTCTCCGTAGGCTCCGTTTCTTCGGGCAGGGGTTCCTCCTCGAAAGGCAATTTGGCGATATCGTAATGAACGCCGATCACGACGGTCTTTCGAATCGGAGTGTACATTTCGCCCTCTTCCCGGAGCATAAACCCTTCTCCCGGAATCCGAACGATATAATTTGCCGATGTTTTGACCCGGTACGCGTCATAAAACTCTTGAGTCTCCACCGTGTACCCCATCGTTGTCAACTCGTCCTTGATGAAAAGCCCCGCCTCCGACTCCTGTTCGGAGTAGGGATAACGTCCGGGATAATTCGAAGCAAGTTTTCCGGCGATATTTTTGCCGTAGTCTCCGTAATCCGCCGGTTTGGGCTCTTCGTCATCCCCCGCGCCCGAACAGGCCGGACAGAGGATCATGAAGGCCGCTAAAACAGCCGCTGTAACAGAGCGGATAATGCTTGCCGAACGGTGATCCTTATGATTCGCGAATCGAATAACGGTCATGTTTCGCCCGCCTTCGTACATATTTCGGACAGCGCCGAGTCATAAAACCGCATTGCCGTATCGACGGAAACCGTCTGAACAACCGGCTTTTTCTCCGGACCGATCCGGATGAGACGAACGGTATCGCCCTGCTTTTCGATCGATTTGGCGATCCGTTTCAGAAGCGCATCCTTACCGACCTCGGACAACACGACCGGAAGTTTCAATTGTTCGAGCAATTTTCGCAGAGCAGCCGAAGGACACATCGCCAGAAGGGAAAGCGCCAGCGCTTCACCGGACGTGTACTTCAGGAAGCGAAAATGACATTCGATCGCGTCGGCAATATCGCGCCCGAACGCCAACAGTTCGGGCTGTGTCTTCCGGATCCTGCTTCCCGACAGGAGTCCTTGCTCCACCAATGCCGCCGCATCTCTGGCGGATGCCAGGGCATGCAACAACCCCGGATCGTCGATTAAACCGTATTGGATCAATTGCGCGACACCGTTCGCAATGTACCTGTGGGGAAGCGTCTTGAGATACATGACGTCGATGACGGAATAAGACGGGCAAACCGGTACCCGGATGATGTCCTTAAGGCTCTGAAAATGAAGTGTCGCATGGGACGCCATCACGGACTCAAGCATGGAAAGCAAGGTAGTGGGAACCAGAACAATCTTCACTTCGCTCCCGAAGGTCGATGCCGCGAACGTCGCGATGTCGATGACTCCTCCCCCGCCGAGCGCAATCACATGGGCGCAGTCCAGGTCCGTAAATCGCTCATACACGGGATACAGCGCATCAAGAGTTTTGGATGACGCGCTTCCGTCAACAATGACATGGGCCGGAACAAACCCCTTCTGCGCAAATGCATCCGAGAATTCCTTCAGGTAATATCCGGCCACTTCGCGGTCCGTAATAATCAACGTCCGTTTCGGGTCGCCCGATCCCGCAATGTAATCTGCCGCCAGCATTCCGGCGGACGAGCGCCCGAAATCGACCGGGGTATGGTTTTCGATTTGTATTCTTTTGGCCTGCATATTCCCTCCGAAGGATTCATTGACCACTATAATATCATTTTTCTTCTTTTCGTGTGAATAGTTCGAAATTCCGGCTCTGTTACGTTTATCCGAAAAGCGGGATTATAGGTTCCCGGACCGTTTTTGTGGTAATATATTTACTTAGATTTTGTACTCGAAGGAGCCCGTTATGACTAATTCTGACCGCACCCCCGGTAAGGTCGTCCGCACCCGCTTCGCGCCCAGTCCGACGGGCTTCATGCATGTCGGTAACCTGCGCACAGCTCTCTATGAATTTTTGGTCGCCCGATCTTCTGGAGGACGCTTTATACTGAGGATCGAGGATACCGACCGCGGTCGTTTGGTCGACGGCTCTGTGGATGTCATTTACCGCACGCTCCGGGCTGCCGGACTCAACCATGATGAAGGACCGGACATCGGCGGGCCTTACGGGCCGTACATTCAAAGCGAGCGAATGAGCCTTTATCTTCCGTTCGCGGAACAGTTGGTCCGCGCCGGTCACGCGTATTACTGTTTCTGCTCGAAAGAACGCCTCGAATCCCTCCACGGCGAAGACGAATCCGCCGCCGGCTATGACCGTCATTGCAGAGACCTTTCCGCGGAGGAGGTCCGGGAGAATCTACTAAGCGGCATCCCCTACGTGATCCGACAGAAGATGCCCCTTACCGGCGAGACAACTTTTGACGATCTGGTTTTCGGAAGAATCACCGTACCGAACAAGGAACTGGAAGACCAGATCCTCATCAAGGCGGACGGTTATCCGACCTACAACTTCGCCAATATTATCGACGACCATCTGATGGAGATCACGCATGTCGTGCGCGGCAGTGAGTATTTGTCGTCGACGCCGAAATACAATCTTCTCTACGAGGCGTTCGGCTGGGATATTCCCTCCTACGTTCACTTGCCTCTCATTCAGGGTCGAAATGAGGACGGCACGGTATCCAAACTCTCCAAACGACACGGTGCGACAGGCTTTGACGATCTGATCACGGAGGGCTTTCTTCCGGAGGCCGTCGTCAATTATATCGCCCTTCTCGGATGGTGTCCCAAGGAGGATCTCCGTGAGATCTTCTCCCTGGATGAATTGATTCAAGCCTTTTCAATTGACGGGATCAGCAAATCGCCGGCGACCTTCGATTACGATAAGCTCGAGTGGTTTAACGGCGAGTATATTCGAAAAATGAGTGCGGATGAGTTTATACGGAGAGCTATGCCCCACTTTCAAACGCTGAGCGGCGTCTGCTCCGATTTATATCCTCTCCTCACCGAAATTTTACAGCCGCGCATCACGAGATTCTCACAGATTCCCGAAAAGCTCGCCTACATCAACGAGTGGAGCGATTTCGACCCGGAGCTGTTCGATCACAAGAAGAGCAAATCCACGGTCGACTCCGCCAGGACATTTCTCGGTCTTTCCATTGATGCCCTCGAAGGTCTTCCCGAGTGGACCGGCGAGTCGATCGTCGGGGCACTGTCCGGCATTGCAGAGCGCTTCGAGGTGAAGACCGCAACCGTTATGTGGCCGGTCCGCATCGCCGTTACCGGAATGGCCGTGACGCCGGGCGGCGCGGTCGAAGCGCTCCTTCTTCTCGGCAAGCCCCGTTCGCTTGCGCGGATGGAGAAATCTCGACAACGGATCTCTGAGTGATTTTCTATAATCATTAGTCACAGGGCAATCAGCCGGAGGAGAAATTATGAGCGACACCAGTAATTTTATCTTTGATATGATCCGCGAGGATATCGGACCGGGCGGGCGCTTCGAGGGCATGAAGGTCCATACGCGCTTTCCGCCGGAGCCGAATGGTTATCTGCACATCGGTCACGCCAAGGCGCTCGAGATCGACTTCGGGGCCGCAGAGACCTTCGGCGGCCTATGTAATCTTCGCATGGACGACACCAATCCGACCAAGGAAGACGAGGAATACGTCGAGGCGATCAAGGAAGACATCCGTTGGCTCGGCCACGACTGGGGCGACCGGTTCTATTATGCCTCCGATTACTTCGAGCAAATGGTCGGGTACGCCTTCGAGTTGATCCGAAAAGGTCTGGCGTATGTCTGCGAACTGACTCCGGAGGAAGTCCGCCTCAACCGCGGCGACTTGAAAACACCCGCCAAAAGTCCGTACCGCGATCGACCGGTTGAGGAGAGCCTTCTTCTTTTCGAGCAGATGCGCGACGGCAAATTCGAAGACGGTAAAATGACCCTTCGTGCAAGGATCGACCTGGCTTCCGGTAATTTCAACATGCGCGACCCGGTTATTTACCGGATCAACCGCATGTCCCATCACAATACGGGAGATCGCTGGTGTATTTATCCGATGTACGATTTTGCGCATCCGATCGAGGACGCGATCGAAGGAATCACGCACTCCTTGTGCTCTTTAGAGTTTGAGGCGCACCGGCCTCTCTACGATTGGGTCATCGAGAACTGCTCGGTTCCCGCGAAGCCGCGGCAGATCGAATTTGCCCGCCTGGGCATCACGCACACGGTCATGTCGAAAAGAAAGCTTCGCGCCATGATCGAAAACGGTCTGGTCGACGGTTGGGATGACCCCAGAATGCCGACACTGTGCGGTCTTCGAAGAAGAGGATACACACCGTCTGCGATCCGCGTTTTTCATGAGCGCAACGGTGTCTCAAAGGTTCAAAGCGTCGTCGACTACGCGTTTCTCGAGCACTGTCTCCGGGAGGATCTGAATCTCACGGCAAAGCGGGTCATGGCGGTCCTGCGCCCGGTCAGGCTCACGATCCGGAACTATCCGGAAGATAAGACCGAATACTTCGAAGTGGAGAACAACCCGGAAAATCCGTCTGACGGTACGCGCAAGGTCGCATTTTCCCGGGATCTCTTTATCGAAAGCGACGACTTCATGGCGGAACCGGAAAAGAAGTTCTTCCGGCTCTTTCCGGGAAACGAGGTGCGCCTCAAATCCGCGTACGTCATTCGGTGTACCGGATTCGACCGGGATGATGCCGGAAATGTCACGACCGTTTACGCAGAGTATGATCCGGAAAGCCGCGGAGGAAATACAACCGACGGCCGAAAGATCAAATCGACCATTCACTGGGTGGATGCCGAGCATTCCGCCGGCGCTACCGTACGGCTCTATGACCGGCTTTTCGATATTGAGGAGCCCGACCTGGCGGACTGTAACTATCTGGAGCACATTCGGACCGATTCGCTGGAGGTCATCGAGGGGGCGCGTATCGAGGAATCGCTTCTTTCGGCTTCCGCCGGAGAACGCTTTCAATTCCTTAGATTGGGTTACTTCTGCATGGACGGAAAGGACTCCTCCGAAGGGCATCCGGTATTTAACCGCTCCGTGTCTCTTCGGGACAGTTATCGCCCGTCTTGATCCCACTCAGAAAGACTAAAAACGGGCTGTCTCAAAACGAAGGATAACCACGCGGCGGTCACAAGGCGAGCATTCCCGATATACGTATGAGCTTTTTGAGGCCAACGCTTAGCGGCAGTCGAATGCATGCGAAAGTGTGAATCCGGGCTGAATTTTTGCGCTGCCGGAAGGAGCTTCCGCCGAAAACATCCTACTAAAAGCTCTTCGCCGGCCGGTTTAGTAGGATTTTACGCGCCGGCAGAAGGAGCTCGCGGTGAGAACATCCTACTAAATGCTCTTCGCCGGCCGGTTTAGTAGCACTTTTCGAGCCGGCGGAAGGAGCTTCCCCCAACATGAAGCAATCCGGATGGATCTCCCAAATGCCGCCGGACAGAAATAATTCTATTCGCATTTCCGACATCCGTCTGTTTAGACATAAGAAAGCTGCCTCTTTTGACTTTGTTACAAGTCTTTTGAGACAGCCTGATTTTTTTCGGATTGTGCCCGGATTACCCGACCGCCGAGAAACGGTATGCGGTCAGATAACAGGCTCTCGTATCGGCCGGAATGATTGCGTTCGGAAAATTCGGGTGATGAACGGCATCCGGGTAAAGTTGTGCCTCAAGGCAGATCGCGCCGAATCGCTCATACGGCTTTTCGCCCTTCGAGGGGCCGGTTAAATAATTTCCCGTATAGATCTGAAGTCCGGGAAAATTCGTGAAAATCTCCATTTTGCGTCCGGATACGGGGTCGACCAGACTCGAAGCTATGACCGACGCGTCCCCCGCGGTATTCAAACAGTAATTCGTATCCAGTCCGCGCGATGACACAATTTGCGGGTGAAGACTGTCAAACGTTTTCCCGACCAAGGAAGGAATCCGAAAATCCATGTCCGTGCCGTCCACCGTGATGATATTCCCGTTCGGGACATTATCGGACGCCTTTTCCGTGACGCTTTCGGCGTCGATAAAAAGCACGTGCCCGGCAACCGATCCGGAGGCTTCTCCCGCGAGATTGAAGTAGGAGTGGTTCGTCGGCGCAAAGATCGTCGGCGCGTCGGAGACGCCCGAGAAAATTATCAACAGCGCCATGTCGCGCGTCCACGCGAAAAGGACCTGCGCGTCCAGATTGCCGGGAAACCCGCAGGCTCCGTCCGGCGAACGGTGATCCATGAGCACCGCCTCCCCCTCGATCTTAAACGGGTTGTGAATGCCGGTCTTCTGAAGATAAATATGCGCGTCATCTTCGCTCAATACCCGGGCATCCCAGAAAACATTCTGAAAACAGGGCGATCCGCCGTGCAGATTGTTTTCTCCGTCGTTTACCGGAAGGCGGAAGGATTTACCGTCGATCTCGAAGCGTGCGCCCTTAATGCGGTTCGCGCTTCTTCCGACCGTCGCTCCGTGCCAGGAGCCGTTAATCAGGTATCCGTCCAGATCCTTATATCCCAGCTCGACATCGCCGAAAGCTCCGTTTCGATCCGGTACCAATACTTTCGTGATTACGGCTCCGTAGTTGATGACCGAAAAGCTCGCCCCGGAGCTGTGCTCCAACGTATACTCAAATGAAACGTCATCATATTTTCCCGGAAATTCCCGGGACGGATAGGATTGAATTGTAATTGACATAAGCGCCACTCTCCGCTGTCCAGAATTTACTTGACCCATCATACCATGAACCGGGATTTTTGACACCCGTCAGTCCGGCGTCTTTGCCGGTTCGAAGAATTTTTTCACCCGGTCGTTCTGTCCCTCGTCCGCGGCGACCTCGGCGAGCCGGATCAATTCCTTCTGGCTGTCGAGTTTTCTTTTGCCGCGCAGATCAATTTTATGGTACGATCCGTCCGGCTTGAGCCAGTGACTTCTGAGGGTATCCTCCAACCCGACGGTCAGAATCTCTTTCACGCGCGCCCTGCAATCCGCGTCCTCGACGGGAAACAAAAGTTCAATTCTCCGGTCCAGATTTCTGGGCATCCAGTCTGCGGACGCAAGGTAGATGTCTTCTTTTCCGTCATTACAAAACAGAAAAACCCGCGAATGTTCCAGAAACCGACCGGTGATGGACCGGACCGTGATATTTTCGGAAAGGCCCTCCACGCCGGGCTTCAGGCAACAGATTCCGCGGACGATCAGATCGATCCGGACACCCGCCGACGAAGCTTCATAGAGCTTGTCGATCACCTTCGCGTCGACGAGCGAGTTGATCTTGGCGACGATATAGGCTTTCTTACCGGCTTTCGCGTTTCCGATCTCCCGGTCGATCTTTGTAAGAAAAAAGTCCTTCATCCAAAGCGGTGCGGGAATCAACCGACGCCACTCCGGCGGCTCCGAGAATCCGGACAGCATATTGAAAAACTCGGACGCGTCGATGCCGAAAGGCTCGGCGGCGGTGAACAAACCGATATCCGTGTAGATTCTTGCAGTTACATTATTGTAGTTGCCCGTCGCCAGATGAAGGTATCGACGAATCCCGGTATCCTCCGAGCGGACGACCAGAGTGATCTTACTGTGGGTCTTTAAGCCGACCATCCCGTAGATCACGTGACACCCCGCATTTTCGAGCTTTTTTGCCCAGTTGATATTGTTTTCCTCATCGAATCTGGCTTTCAGCTCCACCAGGACCATGACCTGTTTACCGTTCTGCGCGGCCTGCGCAAGTCCGTCGATGATCGGCGAGTTATTGCTGACGCGATAGAGGGTCTGTTTGATCGCCAGTACGTTCGGATCCTCCGCGGCCTGCTTCAGGAATTCAACGACCGGCTCAAAAGACTCGTAAGGATGATGCACCAGGCGGTCCTTTTTGGCGATCTGATCGAAAATATCCCCGTATCCGTCAAACATCGCCGCGCGCTGCGGCAAGTGCGGCGGATCGCAAAGTGCCGGATGATCGGCGGATAACCGTGAATAGAGCTTCATCAGAAACGTCAAATCGATCGGACCGGCGAAAGAGAAAATATCTTTATTTTCGATCGAGAGCGACCCGGTAATATATTTGAGGAGCCGGACGTCGATGCCGTCATTGACCTCCATACGGATGATCTCCCCCCACCTTCTCAGGCGCACCTGCTCCTCGATTTCCTGAAGCAGATCCTCTGCTTCGTCCTCGTCGATATCGAGGTCGGCGTTTCGCATGACGCGATAAAAACCGGTGGATATAACCCTGGCTTTCGAGAACAGGGAAGATACATTCGCGCGGATGATCTGCTCGATCGGAACGAAAGCGGTACCGCTCGAAAGCCGGACCTCAAAAAGTCGCGGAACGACGGTCGGGATCTGGATCGTCGCGAACCGATACCCGGAATCGCCCTCCTGCGGCTCCGAAGGAGTGACTTTCCCCTCGATTAGGACCGCCAGGTTCAGCTGTCGCCCGTAAATCAGAGGAAACGGCCGCGCGGCATCCACGGCCATCGGCGTAAGGATCGGATAGAGCGTGGTTTGAAAATATCCGTCCGCCATCCCCCGACTCTTCTTGTCGAGCTCGTCATAATCCAGTACAAAAATATTGTGTGCCTTAAGAGACGGAAGAAGCGAACGGGTGTACGTCGAGTACATCAAAGCCATACTGCTTCTTGTCTTCTCGTCGATGCGCAGGAGTTGCTCGCCGACCGTAAGTCCGGAGATGTCCCGTTCGTTATAGTTGATACTGAGCATATCCCGGAGCGATGCGACACGCACGATAAAGAACTCGTCGAGATTCGACGCGGTAATGGACAGAAACTTCAAGCGCTCAAGAAGCGGATGTTTGGTATCGCGCGCCTCGAAAAGGATCCGGTCGTTAAATTCAAGCCAGCTCAATTCCCGGTTAAAATACCGGTCCGAATCCGCCTCAACGCCCGCATTGTCACGGAATTTACCGATAACGGTCTTGGTGTCTTTTCTGTCCTTATTCTTCTTGGTTGTCATTACTGTTGCCTCCGAAGTCTGAGGATCGGCGAGATCCCGAAGACCTGCCCGAAAAGATCCGCGTTATGATTAAACGCCCACTGCTCGAATGTCAGATCCGATGAGCTGTCACACGCGATATCCATCGTTCCCGCGGCGACATTTATACTCAGATTTCTGAGTTTTTGCCGGTGCGAAGCATCCATCGCATCCGCAAGCCGCATGATCGCGGTAAGCTTGGACACTACCGTTTTACGTTCGGGCGAGAGGTATTGATAGTATCTGTCGGAAAAAAGGTTGGATTTGGTATAAAACCGCGCGACGCACGCGACATTCTCGCGTTCGGTCTCATTGATGCCGATGAGCTCCATCGTATTGATGATATGATACGAACGCGAACTGTGGTTACTCACGTGGATGTATTTCCCGACTTCGTGCAGGATTGCGGTAATGCGCAGAAGCAGGCGGTCCCGATCGCTCATCCCGTGGTATTTTTTAACGGAGTCAAAGATCAGAAGCGCGCTGTCCTCTACATTATCGATGTGCTTCTTGTCACAGCGATACCTTTTCGCGATGTGGCGCGCCGCCGAGATCACGTCGAGCTTCGGATCCATGATCAGTTTGAAATTTCCCGCGGCGGATTCGGTGTGGTAAAAAACCCCGTCGGTGAGAGATGCGGCGGGAAGATGAACACCGTCGAGTCCCGTATAGTCCAGCATCTTCTTGATGAGGATTGCCGTCGGCAGAAGAAGCGACGCATTCGCCGCCGGGATATCGGAGGACAGAATCAGATCCGGCGTCCGGGTCCGTAAAAGCGTCTCATACACTTCGAGAAATTTCTTGCGTGTCAGGAAGCAGTACTCCCGGGGCGAATGACCGGCCATTCGCTTGATGAAGCCGATGTCACCGCCGAACGCGATGTAGTTCTTATACTCGATCCCCTTGGGTTCAACGGCGTGATAATCCTCCAGATCCTGTGAAATAAACTCCTCCAGCACGTCCGCATAATGTGTCGTCTGGCGCTCCAAATCCGAAAGCATTTCACTGATGCGAAGTGAACCCAACAGCATATTCTGGCTGAAAACCAAATCCGACTTGTCGTAAACGGTCGCCTGGATACTGCCGGAACCGATATCCAGCATCATCGTGCCCGTCTCGATGATATTCAAAAAATCGGGTTGGTTTTCTTTGACCGCCAGATTGTGATAATATCTCTCCTCCGCGTTGTCAAGGACGCGTATCCGAAGACCGGTCCTCAGGCGGATCTGTTCCACGATGAAGTCCTTGTTTCCCGCTTCGCGAAAAGCGCTGGTCGCGACACAGATCGCGTCGGAGAGTTTGTACTCTTTGAGTTTGAGCTGAAAGGAAATCAGGATCTCGCAGATCTCCGCGACTTGCTCCGATGAAATGTTTCCGTCACGATACGTCTGAGCGCCGAACGATAAAAAAGATCGCGCCGACTCGACCTCACGCGGATTTTTGTCTTCAATGATCTCAAAAATCTTAAGCCGGAGTGCCAGAGACCCCAGATCGATCACCGCCGAAAACTTGTTTCTGGCCATACTTTCTCTCCTCGAAAACAGCGAAATATGAGACTTCCGAGCATTGTAATTATACATCGTCAAGATGCTTTGTAACAATCATTTTGTGTTCACATTCTGTTGATTACTTATGGTCGTTTAAGCAGATATAATGAAGGCGTACAGATTTATTGATCTGAGAAGGAGGTCGCATATGGGCAACAAAGCGATCGAAATCGCGAATCTTGATGTATCCGAACTGATTCAAATGCTCAATGAAGCGCTCGCCGAGGAATGGCTGGCGTATTATCAATACTGGATCGGCGCCAGGGTCATGGAAGGCCCGATGCGTTCCGAAGTCGAGCCGGAACTATTGCTTCACGCGACCCAGGAACTCGGGCATGCGGAGTTGGTCGTCGCCCGAATTCTTCAGTTGGGCGGGACCCCGCTTCTCAATCCGGGCCAATGGGCGAGTTATGCCAAATGCCCGTACGAAGAGCCCGTCGACCCCTATATCGAGGAGATTCTGAAGCAGAATCTCGCGGGTGAGCGTTGCGCCATTCAGAGATATGAGGATATCGCGCAGTATACGCACGGTAAAGATATGTCGACGCATCAGATGGCAATCACGATCCTCAATGACGAGCTTGAGCACGAGCACGACATCCAGGATTTCCTGGCGGATTTGGAACGACTGAAGGAAGACATACGCAAAATGCGCCTGTGATCCGACGCATAGAGACGGAAACGATCAGGCTGTCTTATGAAATGATCCGTAAGACAGCCTGTTTTTCGGTCCGTATCGGAGGTGAAAATGAAGGAAGCAGCAACGAGCAGGAGCAACGGGGATAAGGGCACAGGGAAGGATCCGGTTTCGGATTCGCAGGGATTTCCCGTCCGCGGATCCGTCGCCAGGAAACGATCCGACTCACATACGGAGCATGTCCAGATCGTCATGTACCGGCACACGAACGGCTCCGGGCGGCTTTTCGGCGGCGCGCTTCTGGAGATGATCGATGTGGTCGGCGCGATCTGCGCGCGCAGGCACTCCGGAACACAGGTGACCACCGTTGCGATCGATCACCTGTCCTTTCGGGCTCCGGCGGATATTAATTCGACGCTTCTTCTGATCTCCGAGGTCGAGTCCGTCGGAAATACCTCCATGAAGGTCCGGGTATCGACTTTTGTCGAGACACTCGACGGGCAACGGGAGGAAATCAACACGGCATTTCTCACCTATGTGGCGCTCGACAACGAGAACCGGCCGACCCGCGTTCCGCGACTCCTACCGGATCCGTCGGAAGAAGACTAGGGGCAAAGTATTCCGGATGAATTCCCGCCCGCTTCATAAATTTAAATAAAACTGCCTGCGAAAGTTTTCTTCGCAGGCAGTTCTTCTTGTTATGAAATTTCGACAGGCGGGATCCGGAAGCGATCCCGTCACATGCCGGGCATCATCATGTCCTCCGGGTTCTTGCCGGCGGGGATCATCGGGTACACCAGTTCTTTCACGTCCAACATGACATGCAGAACGTACGGCTCCGGGGATTGCCTCATTTTCGTGATCTCGTCGGTCAGTTCCGTCGCATTGGTCGCACGCCCGCCCTTGATCCCGTAAGCGTCGGCAATCTGAATAAAGTTGGGATTGCTGTCCAGAATCGTCTGGCTGTAGCGCTTGCCGAAAAAGAGTTCCTGCCACTGACGAACCATTCCGAGTTGTTGATTGTCCATGATGACAACCTTGACATTCACCCCGAGCGATTTAAGGGGTCCGAACTCCTGAATGGTCATCTGAAGTCCGCCGTCGCCGACAAAAAGGACCACCGGTCGGGTCGGGTCGGCGATCGCGGCACCGATCGCGTACGGCAGACCGGTACCCATCGTCCCGAGTCCGCCCGAAGTCAGGAAAGATCGGGGAGATTCGACGACGAAGTGCTGCGCGGCAAAGATCTGCTGCTGTCCGACATCCGTTACCAGAATCGGATCTTCTCCCTTATATGCCTCCGATACCGCGTGTACGACCGCTTCGGGAAGGAGCCGGTCGTCGAGCGCGTAAAGTTTTTCACATATGCCCGCGTACCGGTCGGCTTTCGTGCGCAACTCGGCCTTCCATTCCGCCCAGAGCGACGAAAAATCATCCTCCGGCATCTGCTCGGTCATGAAGCGGAAAAAGTTAAACGCGTCGTCCTCGATCTCGATATCGGGATGTATGTTTTTTCCGATCTCAGCCGGATCGATGTCGACGTGGATGATGGTCCGGTTACTGCCCTCGCTGTATTTCTCGGGATTTCCGATAATCCGGTCCGAAAAGCGGCATCCGACCGCAAGGAGCAGGTCGCACCTTCCGATCGCCGTGTTGGCCTGCGGAATTCCGTGCATACCGACCATGCCCAGATATTGCGGATGCCGCTCGTCGATGACACCCTTGGCCATCATGGTCCCCGCAATCGGTATTCCGATCTTTTCGGCAAAGGCTTTCAGCGACTCGGATCCGCCCTCGGAAAGTACCACGCCGCCTCCGACCAGCAGTAGCGGCTTCTTCGATTGACGAAGGGCATCATAGACGCGGCTGACCCGGTTCGCGGCGACTTTCCTGGGCGGGCGGTGAATGATGACACCCTCCCCTTTCCCGTTCCTTTTCGGGATTTCCGCGAGAAAGAGATCCTTCGGAACATTGACCAAAACCGGTCCCGGCCGGCCCTCGGTCGTCAGATTCCATGCCTCTTCCAATGTCGGAATCAAATCTTCGGCGGTCATAACCAGATAGTTGTATTTGGTAATCGGTTGCGTGATGCCGGTGATGTCCGCTTCCTGAAAAGCGTCTTTACCGATCGCGTTTCGCGCGACCGCGCCGGTAATGGCAAGGATCGGAACCGAATCCAGGTACGCGTCCGCAATCCCCGTAACGAGGTTTGTTGCGCCGGGTCCCGATGTCGCGAACACGACGCCCGGCTTTCCGGTCACTTTCGCGTATCCTTCCGCGGCATGGACCGCGCCCTGCTCGTGGCGGGTCAAAACATGCGGGAAATTCATCTGGTAAATGGCGTCGTACAAAACGATGACCGAGCCGCCCGGATATCCGAACGCCGGATTCACACCTTTTGATTTAAGAAAATCCAATATTGCCGTAGCTCCGTTCATGTCCGCCCCTCCTTCTGATCACTTTTCGCGCTTTCTTCGAACGATCCGCAGAATGGGACATGGTTCATGCTCGCGCCGTGCGCCGCCGAATCCGTAAGGCTTTCATAGCGCGCGATAATCCCGCGCAAATCACGATCCGGAAGCTTCGCGGGCTCCCGCATCGAGAGTTCGGACGGATCGACATTCAACATCAAAAGGCGCGCGGGGATGTCGATCGTAATGCTGTCATTTTCATGGATAAACGCGATCAATCCGCCCGCCGCAGCCTCGGGACAAACGTGCCCGATGCTTGATCCCCGAGTAGCGCCCGAGAAACGCCCGTCCGTGATCAGCGCGACGCTTTTATCGAGACCCATTCCGGCAACCGCCGAGGTCGGGGTCAGCATCTCACGCATGCCCGGTCCTCCGCGCGGTCCTTCAAAGCGAATGACAATCACATCGCCGGGATTGATTTTACCGGCAAAAATTGCCCCGGTCGCCTCTTCCTCGGAATCAAAGACACGAGCGGGCCCCGTGTGCACCATCATCTCGGGCAGAACGGCGCCTTTCTTGACAACGGCACCTTCCACCGCCAAATTGCCTTTAAGGATCGCCAGCCCGCCGTCTTTGGCGTACGGGTCGGTGACGGGGCGTATAACGGTCCCGTCCGCTCCGCCGACTCCTTGAAGCCGCTCGCGGATCGTTCCGTCAACCGACGGATTATCGATACAGATCCGGTCCGCCTTCGAAAGCTCGGCCATCACCGCGGAGATGCCCCCGACTTCGTTCAGATCGGTGATAAAGATCGAGCTCGCGGGATTGAGTTTGCACAGTTGCGGCGTACGGTCCGAAATCCAGGAGATCTCGTCGACGGAAAGCGGATACCCGCATTCTCTTGCGATGGCCAACATGTGAAGGACACTGTTCGTCGATCCGCCCAAAGCCATATCGACGCGCATCGCGTTAAGAATCGCTTCCCTTGTCATGATTTGGCGGGCGGAGACGCCCTTTTCGAGCAATTTCATGATCTGCATACCGGTATCCTTCGCCAGCCGTCGGCGCGCGGCCATAACCGCGGGAATCGTCCCGCTTCCCGGAAGCGCCATGCCCATCGCCTCGGTCAGACAGCACATCGTGTTGGCCGTATACATCCCCGAGCAACTGCCGCAGGTCGGACAACACGCCTTCTCCCACTCGGACAATTCGCACTCCGTGATTTTTCCGGACGCACAGGCGCCGGACGCCTCGAAAAGATTCGAAAGCCCGACTCTTTCCTGTCCGTATTTTCCCGGAAGCATCGGACCGCCGGTCACAAAAATCGCCGGAATATCGAGTCGGGCCGCAGCCATCAGCATGCCCGGAACGATCTTGTCACAGCTCGGAATAAAAACGACGGCATCCATCGGCTGAGCCATCAATACGAGTTCGCAGGAATCCGCGATCACGTCCCGGCTGACGAGCGAATACTTCATGCCTTGATGATTCATCGCCGTTCCGTCACAAACGCCGATCGCCGGAAATTCCATCGGAACGCCTCCGGCCATTCGGATCCCGTCCTTCACACACTGTGTCAGTTCGTTTAGATGAATATGTCCGGGAATCAGTTCATTAAAAGAATTCACCACTCCGATCAGCGGTCTTTTCATCTCCTCCTCGGTCATGCCGAGGGCGTACATCAGCGATCGATGAGGCGACCGGCTGACGCCCTGAGTCATCCTGGAGCTTCTTCTATTGTCCATATCATTTCTCCTTATCTGGTTGCGCTGTAAGCGTTCGGATAATAAACGAAAGAAGAGTAAGGATTGGCCCACTCTTCTTTATGTCGTCGCAAAGCCCCGTTTTACGGGGCGTCAGACAATGGACTCGATCACCCTGGACGTCATCTCTTTAGTGCCCACGCGGATACAATCCGACGTGTAAGCGATGTCCGAAGTCCTATATCCGTTATCAAGCGCGATTCCGATCGCGTTTTCGATACAATCCGCTTCTTCTGTCAGACCGAACGACCAGCGGAGCATCATTGCGGCCGAAAGGATCGCCGCGCAAGGGTTGGCTTTATCCTGTCCCGCGATGTCCGGAGCCGAGCCGTGGACGGGTTCGTACATTCCGGGCATTCCGGGCTTGCCGAGCGACGCGGACGGCAACATGCCGATGGATCCGGTAATCATCCCCGCCTCATCCGATAAGATATCTCCGAACATATTCGTCGTCACCAAAACATCAAAGTCGCCGGGGCGCCGCACCAGTTGCATGGATGCGTTGTCGACATAATAGTATTCGTATTCCACTTCGGGGAATTCTTTGGCGACGCGCTCGTTCACCTCTCTCCAGAGTCTTGAGCTCTCGAGTATATTCGCTTTATCGACGCTGGTCAGCTTCTTCTTTCTGCCCATCGCGAGCTTGAAGCCAACACGGACAATCCGCTCGATCTCCGCCTCGCTGTAGGCTTCGGTATCGTAAGCTTCCACGCCCTTCGGAGATCCGTCAGGCATCAAACCGCCGGGTCTTCTGCCGCGATCGCCGAAATAGAGTCCGCCGGTCAGCTCGCGCACGATCATAATATCGATACCGCCGTTGAGATTCTCTTCCTTGAGCGGGCTGGCCGAAGCCAGCTGTCGGTAAAGAATCGCCGGCCGTAAATTCGCGTAAAGCTCCAGGCCTCCGCGCAGATCCAAAAGCGCGCGTTCCGGACGCTCGCTTCCGGGCAGGTTATCCCACTTCGGTCCGCCGACCGCGCCCAGAAGCACCGAATCACTTTTCCTGCACTCTTCCAGGGTTTCCGGCGTCAAAGCGACACCGTACGCGTCAATCGCACATCCGCCCGCCAGAAGGGTCTTATACTCAAATGTGTGTCCGAAACGCTTCGCGACGGCGTCCAGCACCTTACATGCCGACTCTGTGACTTCTGTGCCGATTCCGTCGCCCGGAATAACCGCTATTCTGAAAGTTCCCATTTTTTCCTCCCGATCGCTTCACGCGAGCGCAAAAGCGATTTAACTGACATTATATTCGCATTTTTGTTGAGAATGCAACCCTATTCAAGCATACGACTCATTTGCACTCCGGCTTCTTTTTGGAAATATACCCCACAAGACCGTCGGACTCGATGATTTTCCGGATGAACTCCGGAAACGGCTTGGCGGAAAACTCCTTGCCGGACGTGATGTCACGGATGATTCCGGTGGAAAAATCCACTTCGACGATGTCATTGTCGCTGATGTTCTCCGAAGCCTCTGAAGACTCCATAATCGCCAGCCCCATGTTAATCGCGTTTCTGTAGAAAATGCGCGCGAAGGACGGAGCGATGACACAGGAGATCCCGCTGGCCTTGATCGCAATCGGCGCATGCTCCCGGGAGGATCCGCATCCGAAATTCGGTCCGCCGACGATGATGTCACCCGGCTGAACCCGACTGACGAAATTCGCATCGATGTCTTCCATGCAATGCTTCGCAAGCTCGACCGGATCCGCCGTGTTCAGATATCGGGCGGGAATAATGACGTCCGTATCGACGTTCGCGCCGTATTTAAAAACTTTACCTTTCGCAGTCATATCATCAACCCTCCAATTCCGGAGCGCCGAGTTCACTCGGTGCGGCAATATGTCCCAACACGGCCGAAGCGACGGCGACCGGGACGCCCGACAGATAGACTTCGGACTTCGGATGACCCATGCGCCCGACGAAATTCCGGTTCGTCGTCGATACGCAGCGCTCTCCTTCGGCAAGAATACCCATGTGTCCGCCCAAACAGGGGCCGCAGGTCGGCGCGGACACGACGCAATTCGCCTCCGCAAAAACCTCCAGAAGGCCTTCCTTCAGCGCTTCCTTCCAGACTCTTTGCGAGCCGGGCAGAATGATGCAACGCACGCCTTTCTTGACCTTGTGCCCCCGGATGACCTCCGCAGCCAAGCGCAGATCCTCCAGACGACCGTTCGTGCACGAGCCGATCACGACCTGGTCGATCCGGACCTCGTCAAAGGTCCCCATGACGCGCGTATTATCCGGCAAATGCGGAAACGACACCGTCAAAGGAACGGTCGCCAGATCGATTCGGATGGTCCGCGCGTACTGCGCATCCGCGTCCGCGGTAAAAGCGGTCCAGGACCCTTCGGCATAACGCTTCGGCGCGTACTTTTTGATGTATTCGATCGTCCGGTCGTCCACGGGGAAGATCCCGTTCTTACCGCCCGCCTCGATCGCCATGTTGCAGATCGTCAGCCGGTCGGCCATGGAAAGCGTGTTAACGCCAGAACCGGAAAATTCCATCGATTGATAAAGCGCTCCGTCGACACCGATCATGCCGATGATGTGAAGGATCAAGTCCTTCCCTGTAACGCCGGGCTGAAGCGTGCCCTCAAGAACGAAGGAAATCGCCTCGGGCACGCGAAACCATGTCTGACCGGTCGCCATCGCGCACGCCAGATCGGTTGATCCGACGCCGGTCGCAAACGCGCCGAGCGCTCCGTACGTGCAGGTGTGCGAATCCGCGCCGATGATCAGATCCCCCGGCGCAACCAGTCCGTTTTCGGGTAAAATAACGTGCTCGACGCCCATACTCGGATCGCCGATCTCATAGTAATGCTCCAGGTCGTATTTGCCGGCGAATTCGCGTATTTTTTTGCAGTGTTCCGCCGACTTAATGTCCTTGTTGGGTGTGAAATGATCCGGCACCAATGCCACCTTTGAACGGTCAAAAACATCGCAGGCGCATGTCTTATTGAAAACGTCGATTGCCGGAGGCGTTGTCACGTCGTTACCGAGAACGAGATCCAATTTCGCCTCGATCAGTTGTCCGGGGACCACAGATTCCATACCGGCATGGGAAGCCAGGATCTTCTGCGTCATCGTCATAGCCATATTCGTACCTCCTTAAGTCGTCCCGGATGCTCTCCGGTACGAACAGAATAACCCGAGCGGGCCTTCATTACAAGGACACGTTAACGCCCTTTTCTTCGCGTTTTTTGCCTTTTCAAAAACCGGGTAACGCAATTCGCTCAGTATTCTTTTCGAAAAGCGACACGCCTCGATTATCAAAGCATTTTGACGGAAAAGCGACAACACCGTCCATTCGTGCTACAATGGATTCATTCGATACGCCGGTTCAGGATCCTGTTCTCCGTTTATGTGCAGCGAAGCTCATGCACGAATGACTCATCCGCCGGCACCAAGGAGTGTAAACCATGAATCAAACCGTGTTAAAAGCAGAACCGCGCACCGGAAGCCCCAAGCAAGCCCGCAAAGCCGGATTCATCCCCGGCGTCCTGCACGGGTCCGATACGACATCCACACCGGTTCAATTCGAGAGATCGGAATTTATCCGGATCCTCACCAGACACGGCAGCAATGCCAAGGTCTGGATCGATCTCGGAAAAGAGAAACATTTCGGCATTTTTAAAGAAATCCAGAAGGATCCCTTGGATAAAAGTATCATCCACGTAACCGTTCATCTCGTCTCTCAGGACCGTGAGATCAAGGTGCTTACCACGATTATGTTCAGCGGGCGCGAGGAACTTGAGAACAGACGCCTGATGCTTCAAACCGTTAAAGAACATGTCGAACTGGTCGGCAAGGCCGCCTCCATGCCCGAGGCGATCCATATTGACGTCACCGGCATGCAATTTGGCGATACCGTTACGGCTAAGGATATTCAGGTGCCCAAGGGCGTTCGCCTCCAAGACAACGAAGACGAGCTCTACGCCGTAATCAAGGATCTTCATCACGCGAGCGCGGCCGAGACAACGGAAGCCGCCGAAGAAGCGGAACAACCCGAAGTTACGCATACGAAGCCGGCTTCCGATAAGGAATAACTTATGCATCCGAAATGATTTTGTCCTTCATCCGTATGACGACACCCCTCCTGCCGGTTTGGGCTGAAGGGGTGTCGTTATTTATTGCGGATTCTGACTTCGAACAACAAAACCTGAGCCGCGGCGATGGCCCCGGCGGATCAGCCGGCAAAGTACTCGCTGTTTTTCTGGAAAAGACCTCTTCTGGAAATATAGGTATATGACGTTTTTCCGCTTATTATTTCTCTCATGGCCGTCTCAACGATATCCTGGGGCTCGGAAACGCTCAAAGCGTTCCGGAACAGTCCCTGCCGCCCTCCGCGGTTCCCGAACATGGAAATCAGCGGGGCGATGGTTCCCGGCCCGACCGCTTGAATCCGGATGCCGGTGTCGATCAGTTGCGCGCTAAGTCCCTCGGTAAACTGCCGTACAAAAACCCTCGCGGATGCCTGGATCCTGCTTGCCGCGCCCGCCCGTGCCATTCCGTCCGGAGAGATGTTCACGATGAGCCCTTCGTTTCTGTTGATCATTCTTCTCAATACGGAAAGCGTCAAAGATACAACCGTATTCATCTGCAGTGCCAAAAGTCGCTTGGCTTCCGCAGAATCCGCGAATCCGTATCGTTCCCCGTCCTCGTCGGCGGCGTTATTGACCAGGGCGTCGATTCCGACCGAGTCGGTCTGACGGTAAACCGTTGACAGGCCCTTGGGGTCGGACAGATCGACCGCCAAGGCTGTAACCGGGACTTTATAGGTCTCTTCGGCTTCCTCCGCAAAAATCCGGAGCGCCTTCTTGTCCTTTCCCGTCAATATCAGCGAGTAGCCGAGCCTTCCGAAATACTCAACGTACGAAGGACCCAAACCGGTCATTGCGCCGGTAATCAATGCGGTTCTGACCCGATTTTCGTTCTTCTCCATTTTTAATCCCCTCCCTGTGAAATGATGCTCTTCAGAAGATCCAGTAATGCCCTGCTCTCTTTTTCGCTCAGTGGCTCGATCAGCTTTGCGAAAAACTCCTCCTCCTGACGTTCGGTTTCCCGAACCACCCGCTTCCCTCTGTCGGTCAGCACCAAAACAAATGACCGCAGATCATCGGGAAAAATCTTTCTTTGGATCAAACCCTTCTGTTCCAACCGGGCAATTAAACCGGTCACAGTACTCTTGGGTAACTGAAGAGTTTTTACGATGTCTCCGACAATCGTCTTTCTGCCCCGAACGATGATCCGGAGGATGGCGAGCTCGGTGTCGGAAAGGATCTGCGTTTCTTTTCCGGGGACCCGGTCACAGAGCGACCGATAGCGGCTCATTACTCCGTTCCAGAGCGAAGACAGCTCCCGAATTCTTTCCCGCTCTTCCCTCATCCGCTCCGAAATCCTTATCACAGTAGGCTGGCGACTTATTTTGTTCGTTATTCGTATTGTACGTTTCTCGTACTATTATGTCAAGCGTTTCAGGTGCAAATGCACAAAACGGGGCTGTTTCAAAACGAAGGATAACCAAGCGGCGGTCATAAGGCGAACATTCCCGATATACGTATGAGCTTTTTGAGGCCAACGCTTAGCGGCAGTCGAATGCATGTGAAAGTGTGAATCCGGACTGAATTTTCGCGCCGCCGGCGGAATGGGCTCGTGGGGATAACATCCTACTAAAAGCTCCGCACCGGCCGGTTTAGTAGGACTTTTCGCGCCGGCGAAAGGAGCTTCCGGCAAAAACATCCTACTAAATGCTCTTCGCCGGCCGGTTTAGTAGCACTTTTCGCGCCGGCGGAAGGGGCTACCGCCAATATGGAGCAATCCGGATGGCTCTTCCAAATGCCGTCGGGCGGAATTATATTCTATTCGCATTTCCGACAGCCCGTCTGCTTGGACAAAAAAGCTGCCTCTTTTGATTTTGTTACAAGTCTTTTGAGACAGCGCCTTTCAAAAGAAGACCGCTTTTGTTTAATTCACCCGTTATGTCTGCGGTTCGGAATCGCAGTGCCCCGACCGTTCCAGAAGTCTCTTATAGGTCGCGTCAATTCCGATCGCGCCCAGAGGCGCGGTGATGAGGATCGACAAAACGGCAATGCTTAAGATCATGTTTCCGGATGCAAGTCCCATGCTTAAGGGAATCGCGCCGACAGCCGCCTGAACGGTCGCTTTCGGCAAATACGCAATCACGCAGAAGAGTTTTTCTTTATTGTTGAGACCGGAACGGATGAGGCTGAGCCATGTTCCCGCGGTGCGAATCAAAAACGCGCCGAGGATCAGCAGGACGGCAGTCAATCCGGCCTTTAAAACATAGCGAATGTCGACGGCCGCTCCCAGAAGGACAAAGAGGATGAGTTCCGCCGCGACCCAGATTTTCGAAAACTTTCCCGATATCCTCCGGGCAACCTTTTCTCTTGTTTTGAGGATCGTCCCTCCGAGAGCCATGGCTGCCAGAAGGCCGGAAAACGGCACATATTTTGAGATCGACGCCTCGAGGCCGACCGTCAGCATGGCGGTGCCCAGAATCAGCAGAACCTTAACGGTATCGCGCATGTGAATCTTTTTAAAGACGAACGACAACAACACGCCCAGAAGGATGCCCGCGGCAATACCCAGAATCACGGAGATCGGTACCGCAATAAGCGCAGACGCCTGAAAACGCCCGCCTTTCGCGACTCCGATAAACGCCGTGAACAAGACGATCGCGTAAATATCGTCCGCGGAAGCACCGGCCATCACAAGCTGAGGAACACTTTTGCTGCGCCCGTACCCCTCCTCCATCAACGTGATCATTTTCGGGACGATAACTGCCGGAGAAACCGCGGCGAGCATCGCGCCGATCACGGCGGCTTCCGCCACCGATACGCCCAACAGCAAAGGGCCGAGCAAAATTGCGCCGACGATTTCAAAGGTCGCCGGAACAAAGCACATCAGAATCGCCGGACGACCGACCTTCTTTAAGTCCCGGATGTCCAACGTTAATCCCGCACGGACCAGAATGACGATCAGCGCGATCTCGCGGAGCTCGTCCGAAATACCGAGAATCGAATCGGAAATCCGATTCAAGAAATACGGGCCCAGCAGGATCCCCGCCACCAGCATCCCCAGAAGGCTCGGGATATGAAATTTCTTGAATATTCCGCCGAGTGAAAAGCCGACGATAATGATCAGCGCGATACTTAAGAGCATAGGATCCTCCCGTTATGAAAAATTCGCGGCGGCTTCACGGCATAAAAAAAGCCGTGAAATCCATGAACAACGTTCACAGAAGTCATCAGCTTATACAAGCGGTTCGGCATAACAGCCGGGGAGAACTTCATTCCCCGATATGATCCTTGATTATACTAGCGTCGCTCGAACTTTGTGTCAAGGACATTCAATGTCGATAAATTTTGCCTTGGCGATAATCATCCGTTTTCCATGTTCCATCTGCTTTCTTTGTACCTGGTTCGATTTATCAAGTTTGGGATATAATCCATCTTGTGGTCCCCATTTGTTGCATATGAGCAACTGCTGCATTCCTTGCCGCAGACGCCGCTGCAACACTTATTTTCTGTTCGTTCGGTACGGCAACCAAAATCACGCAACAGACTGCAAGGGCCAATACGCCTCCGAAAAAACGAGGAAAACGATGCCTAAACATACAAGAATCTCCCCCCCTCATTTGATTCGCACACCTGCTCATGCTATAGTTGTAGCGTTGTTTTCATCCTCGAAAAGCAAATCGCAAGCGGCTCGTTTGATAAGGTCCGGCCCGGAATTTTTTGATCGTTTCCATGTCGTGAGGGACAGTTGCCCATGCAATACCTATCCGTTCAAAATATATCGAAATCCTATCACGGGCATTTGCTCTTGAACGGCATTTCCTTCGCGATCCATTCCGGCGACCGGATCGCCCTGATCGGGGACAACGGGACCGGGAAAACGACGTTGATGCGGATCATCGCAGGCTTGATCAATCCGGATTCCGGTACCATTGTGTTATCGCGGAATACCGTCATCGGTTATCTGGCACAAAACCCGGAGGAGCACCCCGTCGGGAAAAATTCTTTAAAAAGTGCCGAACTTCTCGATATTGAGCGGAAAATCGCCGAAATCGGCGATAGTATGGCGCTTCATTCCGGCATGCATTCAAGGGAGCTTTTGGATCAATATACACACTTGACCGCGCGTTATGAGGCATTGGGCGGATACGATTACGAGCATCGGATGAAAGAGGCGCTCGCCGGGCTCGGGCTTCCGGACATTGATGAATCCCGGGACTTTTCGACCCTTTCCGGAGGCGAACGGATGCGCGTCGATTTGGCACGTCTGATCGTCCAGAGGCCGGACGTGCTTCTTCTGGACGAGCCGACCAATCATCTGGACACCGCCGCGATGGAGTGGCTCTCGGACTTCATAAAAAGTTATGGCGGCGCGGTTCTTCTGATCAGTCATGACCGTTACTTCATCGATCAGACGGCATCGTCGGTTTTCGAGTTGGAGAGTGGCGTAATCCGGGAGTACCCGGGAAATTATTCCGCATACCATGAGCAAAAAGCCCGCCTCAGAGCGGATCATGAACGCGCCGTAGCCGGAATCGAAAAAGAACTCGAGCGTCAGCAGAAAGTAACTCAAACCATGCTTTCGCATCGAAAAATGTCCTCTTACCACGCGCGCGAAAAGGTCGTCGAAAAGCTTTCCGGCCGTCTGGCCGAAGAAAAGCGACGTTTCTCCGGCAGCAGAGGCAAAATGAGTTTTTCTCTGATCCCGGAGGTCCGGACCGGCGACCCGGACCGGATCGTGCTAAAGGCGCGCTCGGTTTCGATGGCCTATGATGATGCCCCGGAGGTTTTTTCGGACGTTTCATTCGATTTGAAGGCAACCGAGAAGCTCTTCCTCGTCGGACCGAACGGTTGCGGCAAGACGACGCTTCTCAACATTTTTCTCGGAAAAATCACCGGGTTTTCCGGAGATATTCTGATATCCGGAAGCGCCGAATGCGGCTTCATGGGACAGTTCGTCGCTTTCGAGGATGAAACCCTTACCGCCTATGATGAGCTCTACTCGCGAACCGACCTTTCCGAGAGAGAAGCCCGAAACCTTCTGGCGCGCTTCGGCTTTCGGAACGTCGACGTTTATAAGAAGATCTCCGTGCTTTCGGGCGGCGAACGCTCCCGATTATTTCTCTGCTGTCTCTTAACCGAAAAGCCCGATATCCTCTTTCTGGACGAACCGACGAACCATCTGGACATCGATTCCCGGGAGATCCTTGAGGACGCGCTCCGGGACTATAACGGAGCGATCGTCGCGGTGAGCCACGACCGGTATTTTATCGAGAAGTGCGCGACCCGGGTCCTGGGCTTTTACGGTAAGACCGCGTCGGTCTTCACGAATTATGCCGATTATCGAAAAAAAGCTGCGAATCCTGCGTATGCGAAGCCCGAAGGCGACGATATATGTTCTTCGCCCGCCGTCGAAGCAGCCTCCGCCGTCGAAGATGTCTCCGCCGGTTTTGCGGAAAGCACCGCGAAGCGCCCGCGCGGAAGGGATCGAATGAAGGAACGCCGTGAGGAAGCCCTCCGTAAAGAGCGGCTCCGCGCGCTGGAGGCGGAGATCGAGTCTCTGGAAATCGAACAGCGCGAATTGGAGCAGTCCTTTTCGAAAAACAGCAGTGCCGAAAATTATCTCATCTATGCCGAAAATGCCGAACGACTCCAAGACGCCTGCGACGAATACTTTACGCTTTCCTCAGAAATCGAAAAAGCACCGGAAGATTAATCCGGTGCTTCTTTCTTCTTGTTGCTGTCCGCCTATCCGATTTGTACGATTGTAAGTTGCGTCGGATCGGTCGCATCGATGATCTGAACCGTCGGTCCGGTCGCAAGGGTCGTGCCGCCCGGCTCGATCTGACCCGACTCCAGGCTTTCGTCGGACTTCCGGGCGGTCGTTTGCGACGTTTCCGCCTTCCGGTCCTTCTTCTTTTCGGCTCCGACCATGATCGCCGCAGTGAGCAAAATCGCAAATACGATCGTGAGAACGACGGCGATGATCAGGAGCTTTTCGATTTCTCGCGATCCCGATCTGCGTCGGGGCCGGTCGTCCCGGACTCGAGTTCCGCTCTCCGTCCGCTTCGTTCGATCCATTGTCCGATCGTCGGCCAGATACTCGAACGGAAAATCATCGGCACTCCTTCTGCCCATGCGTCCTCCTTAACGGTAAATCAGGCTTTGCCGTTACTGCCCAGGACTTCGGTGATCTTGTGGGCGACCATTTCCTTAACGGCTTTTCTGGCCGGCCCAAGATATTGACGCGGATCAAAATGAGACGGATTCTCTGTAAAGTACTTACGAATTACACCGGTCATCGCAAGACGGATGTCCGAGTCGATATTGATCTTGCAAACAGCCATTGAAGCCGCCTGACGGAGCATCGATTCGGGTATGCCGATCGCGTCGGGCATCGCTCCGCCGTTATCGTTAATCATTTTGACATACTCGGGAATGACCGAAGAAGCGCCGTGAAGAACGATCGGGAAGCCCGGCAGACGCCCTTCGATTTGCTCCAGAATATCGAATCTGAGCTGAGGATTCTGGCCGGGTTTGAATTTGTAAGCGCCGTGAGATGTTCCGATCGCGATTGCAAGCGAGTCACAGCCTGTACGCTCTACAAAATCCTGGACCTGAGCCGGATCGGTATACGAAGCGTCTTCCGCGGTGACGTTGACTGCATCTTCGATGCCGGCCAGACGACCGAGTTCGGCTTCCACTACGACTCCGTGGGCGTGGGCGTACTCGACGACCTGACGCGTGAGCTTAATATTATCGTCATAACCATGGTGCGAGCCGTCGATCATGACCGAGGAAAATCCTCCGTCGATGCAACTCTTGCAGAGTTCAAACGTATCGCCGTGATCAAGATGAAGAGCGATCGGAAGATCGGTCTCCAGAAGAGCGGCTTCGACCAGCTTAATCAGATACGTGTGATTGGCGTACTTCCGTGCCCCGGAAGAAACTTGAAGGATCAAAGGAGAATTCAATTCCTTACCGGCTTCCGTGATTCCCTGAATGATCTCCATGTTGTTGACGTTGAACGCACCGATCGCGTAGCCGCCCTCGTATGCCTTTTTGAACATGTCCTTTGTGGTTACCAATGGCATAAAAATTCACTCCTTCATATCACTTCTTTGTCTTTTCGATTGAATTACATATCTAAACTATTTTACGGGCAAGAGTGGTATTCGTCAATCTTTATGTTAAAATGATTCGCGAATAAATGACGGTTACAGCAGATCGAAAAGAAAGGTTGTCAGCCCATGAGCACGACAGACGATACGATGAAGAGGCGTTTGGTCCGGGCGGTGTTGTTCACGATGCCCCTGCTGCTCATCGGGATCCTTTATGTCGCATCATGGGCGGTCAATCAAGCCGGCTGGCCGTGTGTCACGCACCTTCTGACGGGTATGTACTGCCCGAGCTGCGGTGCGGGAAGAATGTTTATCGCTCTTCTTCATTTCGATTTCCACCAAGCGTTCCGCTATAATCCGCTGGTGTTTATATCGCTTCCCTTTCTGGGTATTATCCTGGCTCGTTATGAAATCGGTTACATACGAGGAAAAAGGATCACCATCCGCAAAATTGAAATCGTGTTCTTCATTCTTCTTGTAACAGCGTTGGTGATTTTCGGAATCCTCAGAAATATTCCGGCGTTTTCATATCTTGCGCCGACTGAGGTCTGAGCGCCGGACCGATTCGGAAGCGTCCGGTCATGCGGTTCAACCGGTATTACCCTTTCTTCATGATATTAAAAGGGGCAGTCTCAAAAGACTTGTAACAAAGTCGAATGAGGCAGCTTTTTTTCTAAGCAGATTGATCATGAGCCTGAACCCGAGACGGCGCGGCAAACGTTCAAGAATCTCACCACTTGATTGAAAAAGAGCACAAAGAACCTGCTCTGAATCCATTCTGAGCGGATGGTTAATATGCAACGGTTGGAGATGTGAATAGAACCGGATCCGACAGGAATGTATGGGGGGTGGAGACTGCACTTGCGTGACGGCGAGGAAATACCGACTAAATCGCCGGAATGCTTCGTTTAGTCGGTAATCATTAATCAAAAACGAGACCGCGCGCCGCTCGA